>JAVVDS010000001.1:0-169264 GCA_032251295.1 Desulfuromonadales bacterium
ACCCCGGCCCCCGTTTTTTGTCAGCGGCGAGCTGGACGTGAGGGTCGATATTTTTTTGATTCTCTTGCTTTAGCGGTCAGGGCACAATATCATAGCCGGGTTTCGGGCAACTGACCGCAATCGCCATACAACCCGGCCTGCCGGGCAGACCGCCGCTTGAAAATATGATCGCTCTGCTGCAGAAATATCATCGTCAGTTCGTCCTGCTGCTGCTCATCCTGCTCGGCCTGGCCGGCGGCCACCTGGCTGCCACCGTCTTGCGGACACAGCTGCACGCGCCGGCCCAGACCGATCTGGCTGCCGCACTGCCGGCCAGAACAGGGCCGACGGCGACGGCCACGGCCGACCTCAACCGGATCCTGCGCAACAACCTGTTCGATACCAACAGCCGTTCGACCACCGCCAGCATCGGCAGGGAGTCACAGGTTTTCGGCGCTGCCAGGGGAAGCGACCGGGCGACGCGCAGCGATCTCAAACTGGTCGGCACCGTGGTCGCCGGCGACGAGTCGCTGGCGCTGCTGGAGAGCGACCGCAAGCTGCAGATCTACCGCCTCGGCGCCGAGCTCGGCGACGACGGCGTCATCGAGACGGTCGAACGCAACCGGGTGACGGTGCGCAACCGCAACCGGAGCCTGACGACCTTGGTCCTGCACGAGCCGTCGCCGACCGACGCCGGCACCAGACCGGCCCGACCGGCGGCGCAGCCGGGCGATTCCGCGGGTGGAGTTCGCGCGGTCGGTGACAACCGCTGGCTGGTCTCCCGCGAGCTGGTGGAGTCGGTGCGCGACAACTTCGCCGCCGAACTGCGCCTGGCGCAGATGCAGCCGCGCCTGGTCGATGACAGAACCGACGGTTTCCTGGTGCAGCTCCTCAACCCGCGCTCGGTGCTGGCGAAGATGGGGCTGAAGCGCGGCGACGTGGTCATCGACGTCAACAACATCAAGCTCGACAGCCCGGAGAAAGCGCTGCAGATCTTCCAGCAGCTGCGCGAGGCGCGCCGCATCACCCTGGCGGTTGAACGCAACGGCCAGCCGCTGAATTTTCAGTATGAAATCAATTAGGCTACTGAAGGAGGTCATGCCGATGAGCCGAGGATACGCCGGAGCTGCGCTGTTGAGGAGAGTCCTGCTGGCCCTGCTGGTTGCAGTCGCTTTTAGCTCGGCGATCGGCGGCGCGGCGACGGAACCGCCCTTTGACGGCCGGGTCGCCCTCGATTTCAAGGATGTCGAGCTGACCGACCTGATCCAGACCATCAGCGAGCTGACCGGCGGCAACTTCCTGTACGATGAGAGTGTCAAGGGGAAGGTCACCATTATCTCGCCGGAGAGCATGACCCTCGACGAGGCGTATCAGCTCTTTCTGACCGTGCTCAATGTCAAGGGCTACACGGTGGTGCCGTCGGGCAAGGTCAACAAGATTGTGCCGCTCAAGGACGCCAAATCATCGAACCTGCCGACCTTGACCCGTGAACGGACCGGCGAACAGGTGGTGACCCGGGTGTTCCGCCTGCAGCACCTCGACGCCGCGGTGGTTGCACCGACAGTGCTGATCCCCCTGGTCCCGTCGACCTCGCTGGTGACCGCCTACCCGCCGGGCAACAGCCTGATCATCACCGATACCGCCGCCAACATCGAGCGCCTGGCCCGCATCATCCGCGAACTCGACCAGCCGGACAGCGACAGCAGCATCGAAATCATCCCGCTGGAAAATTCCAGCGCCGAAGATCTGGCCAAAATCCTCAACGAGATCATGGCCCAGTCGCTGCCGCAGACCGTTGCCCGCCGGCGGTCCACAACGGCTGCCGCCAGCACGACGGCGGCGACCAAGATCATCCCCTACCCGGTCGGTCGCACCCTGATCGTCATGGCCAGCCCGGACGAGATGGCGATCGTCAAGGGGCTGATCGCCCGCATGGACCGGGAGATCGACGGCAGCCGCTCCAACATCAACCTCTACTACCTGGAGAACGCCGATGCCGTCGCCCTGGCGGCGACGCTGAACGAGATTCTGACCGGCATCAAACGCGAAGCCCGTTCGCCGCAGGCGGCTGGCCAGGGGTCTGGCACCCTGGCCGCCGGGCCGGTCTCGATCACCGCCGACAAGCCGACCAACGCCCTGATCATCAACGCCAGTCCGGAAGATTACCGGACAATCCACGAGATCATCGAGAAGCTCGACATCAAGCGCAAGCAGGTCTATGTGGAGGCGCTGATCCTCGAACTGTCGATGGACGCCACCAAACGCCTCGGCGTCTCCCTGCAAGGCGCCGGCGAAATCAACGGCGACAGTCTGGCCTTCGGCAGCAGCAACTTCAATACCGGGCCGGTCGGCATCGGTGATGCCCTCAACACCGTCAACGGCGTTCCCGACCTGCTGACTGCGGCGGTCGACGGCCTGCTCGCTGGCGGCTTCTTCAACCCGGTCACCGTCACCGGCCCCGACGGCACGGCGATCACGGTGCCGGCCCTGTCGGTGCTGATCGATGTCTCCAAGACCGACCGCGACGTCAACCTGCTATCGGCGCCGCGCCTGTTGACCTCGGACAACGAGGAGGCCGAGATCATCGTCGGCGCCAACGTGCCGATCATCACCAGCCGGCTGACCGACACCGGCTCCAGCAACGGCCTGGCGCAGAGCGTTGCGGTGGAGCGCCAGGATGTTGCCCTGATTCTGCGCTTCACCCCGCAGGTCACCGAAGGCGACCTGGTGCGCCTGAACGTCTACCAGGAGATCACCGACATCGCCTCGAGCAGTGTCGGCAACGTCAACGATGTCGGTCCGACCTTCACCAAGCGAGTGCTGCGCAATACGGTGCTGGCAGAAAACCGCAAGACCGTGGTACTCGGCGGCCTGATCGACACCAATGTGATCGAATCGGTAACCAAGGTGCCGCTGCTCGGTGATCTGCCCCTGCTCGGCTGGCTGTTCAAGCGCACCTCGACTCAGGAGCGCAAGACCAACCTGCTGGTCTTTATCAATCCGACCATCATCAAGTCGGCCGACGACCTTGCCGGGGTGACCGGCCGCAACCGCCGGGCGGCCGGCGGCCTGCTGACCGGGCGGGTGCAGGGCGCCCTGCCGGACGGCTTTTTCGATGAGGCCACCATACCGGCAGCAGAGGCCGGGAGCGCACCGGCCAAAGACGAGTAACAATCCGAACCGGGCGGCCGGCAAAGCCCGGACCGTGAACCTTTCAAACGATTCTGCGGCTGTCAGCGGGACGACCTGCGACAGCCGGCATCAGGAAGAGCATGCACACCTGGCGACGCCTCGGCGACATTCTGCACGACGACTTCCGGGTCCCCCGCGAGCGGATCGAGGCGGCGCTGGCTGAGCCGCAGCGGGACGACAACCGCCTCGGCGAGCGACTGCTGAAGAAGAAGGTGATCGACAGCGCGACCCTGGCACAGGCTCTGGCGGCACAATGCGACCTCCCCTTCCTGGAAGCGTTCCCGGACGAGGTGGGTGTCGATGACCTGCTCGAGCTGATCCCGATCGGCTTTGCCAAGGAATACCGGGTCTATCCGCTGGGACGCACGGACGGCCGACTGCGGGTCGCCGTTGCCGACCCCCTCGACAGCCGGCCGCTCAACGACCTGGCTGTCTTGACCGGTGAGAGCATCGAACCCTGCGTCGCCGCCCCCGAGGAAATCCTGCGCGCCATCAACCGCGGCTACGAGAAGCAGGCCGGCGGCACCGACGAGGTGATCGAGGAAATCGAGGGGAAGACCGACGGCGACCTGGCGCGCGACTTCGAGCCGGCCGACCTGATCGACACTTCGGACGAGGCGCCGATCATCCGCTTCGTCAACAGCCTGATCACCCAGGGCTACAAGGAGCGCGCCAGCGACATTCACATCGAGCCGTTCGAACGCGACCTGGTGGTCCGCTACCGCATCGACGGTATCCTCTACGAAGTGCTGCGCCCGCCGCTCAAGGCCCATGCCGGCATCGTCTCGCGCATCAAGATCATGGCGCAGTTGAACATTGCTGAAAAACGGCTCCCCCAGGACGGCCGCTTCCGGGTGCGGGTCGCCGGCCGCGACATGGATATCCGCGTCTCGACCCTGCCGACCGCCTTCGGCGAACGGGTGGTGCTGCGCCTGCTCGACAAGGCCGCCAGCGTCCTCTCCCTGGAGGAGATCGGTCTGGAGAGCGTTCTGCTGCGCCAGTTCGAGGCGATGATCGGCAAGAGCCACGGCATCTTCCTGGTCACCGGCCCGACCGGTTCCGGCAAGACCACCACCCTGTACGCGGCGCTCAGCCGGCTGAACAGTCGCGAGAAGAACATCATCACCGTCGAGGATCCGATCGAGTACCAGCTGGCCGGTGTCGGCCAGATCCAGGTCAACCCGAAGATCGACCTGACCTTCGCCAACGGCCTGCGTTCGATTCTGCGCCAGGACCCGGACATCATCATGGTCGGCGAGATCCGCGACCGCGAGACCGCCGAGATTGCCGTGCAGTCGGCCCTGACCGGCCACATGGTCTTCTCGACCCTGCACACCAACGACGCTGCCGGCGCCCTGACCCGTCTGGTGGAGATGGGCATCGAGCCGTTTCTCGCCGCGTCGAGTATCGTCGGGATCCTCGCCCAGCGCCTGGTGCGCAGAATCTGCCCGCACTGCCGGGAGGTCGTCGCACCGCCGGCGGAACTGCTCGCCCAGCTCGGCGACGAATGTGTCCTGCCCGAAAATCCGCAATTCTACCGCGGACGCGGTTGCGCCCGCTGCATGAACATCGGCTACTGGGGGCGCTGCGGCATCTACGAACTGCTGAAGATCGACGACGAGGTGCGCGAACTGCTGCTGCAGGACAAGGACGCAGCGACCATCAAAAGGGCGGCGACGCGCGGCGGCATGCGGTCGCTGCGCGCCGACGGACTGGCCAAGGCGCTGCGCGGCGAGACCTCGCTGGAAGAAGTCCTGCGCGTCACCCAGGAGGAGGTCTAGAGTTGCCGCTGTTCGAGTACTCCGGTCTCGATCACCAGGGACGCAAGACCTCCGGCACTGTCGACGGGCCGGGGCGCAAGGCGGTGACCCAGCAGCTGCGCAGCCGGGGGATCTTCCCCACCGAGCTGCGTGAAGCCTCCGAACAGCGCCGCCGGCCGTCCTTCCGTTTCGCTCCTCGCCGCCTGCCAGCAGGGGCGCTGGCCGCGGCCACTCGACAGCTGGCGACCCTGCTCGGCGCCGGCCTCGCCCTCGACGAGGCGTTGCAGACGGTCGGCAGCCAGGCCGACCAGCCGCTGCTGGCGCGCACCTTCGCCGGTATCCGCGAGAAGGTCATCCAGGGCGGCACGCTGCACCAGGCCCTGGCCGAGCAGCAGCAGATCTTCCCCGACATGTTCATCAACATGGTCCAGGTCGGTGAAGACAGCGGCACCCTCGATCAGGCACTGCATCGGCTGGCCGACTTTCTCGAAGGCCAGGCGCGACTGCGGGCACGCATCCAGGCGGCCCTCGCCTACCCGCTGCTGATGACGTTAGTCGGCAGCGGTGTGCTGGTCTTCCTGTTCACCTTCGTCGTGCCGAAGATTGTCGGCATGCTCGATGAGCTGGAACAGGCACTCCCCTGGCCGACCCTGCTACTGATCGGCCTGACCGAACTCCTCGCCCGCTGGTGGTGGCTGTGCGGTCTGCTGGTGGTGCTGGCGCTGGTCGCCCTGCAACGCTACCGAAAAACCGGCCCCGGCCGGCTGTACACCGACCGGCTGCTGCTCAAGATGCCACTGTTCGGCCGGCTGCAGCTGCTGATTGCCACGGCCCGCTTCGCCCGCACCCTCGGCACCCTGCTGCAGAGCGGTGTGCCGCTGCTCAGAGCCCTCGACATCGCGCGCAATCTCCTGAGCAACCGGGTCCTCAACCAGACGATCGAAACCGCCGGCCACGCGGTCCGCGAAGGGGGGAGCCTGTCCGCCTCCCTCAAGCAGACGGCGGTCTTCCCGCCGATGCTCGCCCAGGTCGCTGCCGCCGGCGAGAAGAGCGGCCAGCTCGAGGAGATGCTGTTCCGGGTTGCCGACAGCTACGAGAACCAGACCGAGCTGTCGATCGCCGGCCTGCTCTCCCTGCTCGAACCGCTGATGATCCTGGTGATGGGGGGGGTGGTCGGCTTCGTCGTCCTCGCCATCCTGCTGCCGATCTTCCAGGCGAGCCAGGGGTTCGGGTAGGAGATTCAGGGGTCAGAATACAGGGTTCAGGATTCAGGAGAAAAGCTTATGGATATGACCAGGATTCGTAGTAAACGCGGTTTCACCCTGATCGAGATCATGGTCGTCGTCGTCATCCTCGGGATTCTGGCGGCGGTGGTCGTGCCGCGTCTGCTCAGCCGCCCCGACGAGGCGCGGGTGACCAAGGCAAAGGTCGACATGAAGAGTATCGAGGAGGCCCTCGGCCTGTTCAAGCTCGACAGCGGCTTCTTCCCGTCGACCGACCAGGGGCTGAAGGCGCTGGTCGAAAAGCCGCAGACCGGGAGGATTCCGGGCAAATACCCGGAGGAGGGCTACCTGAAACGGGTGCCGGCCGACCCCTGGGGGAACAGCTACGTCTACCTGTCGCCGGGACTGCACAGCAAGAGCTACGATCTGATCAGCTACGGCGCCGACGGCCAGGCCGGCGGTGAAGGGTTCGATGCCGACATCAACAGCTGGGAGCTCGATTGAGCGGCCGGGCGCAGCCGGCATGATACCGGGTGCGCCGACCGGCCAGCGCAGGCCACAGGCCGGTTTCACCCTGGTCGAGCTGACAGTGGTGATAGTGCTGATCAGCCTGTTCATGGTGTTCAGCATCCCGCTGTTCGGCAACATCGGCACCAGCCGTCTCGACAGCTCAGCGCGCCGGCTCGCCGGCACCGTCAAGTTTCTGTACAATGAAGCGGCCATGACCGGCCGCGAGCATCGGCTGACCTTCGACTTCGAGCAAGGGAGCTATCACGGTCGGGTTATCGAGGTCGACGGCGAGCTGGTGGCCGCCGGCGACCAGGGGCGGCAAGCGGCACTCAAGGGGGCGACCCGCTTCGACGCGATCCGGGTGCCGGGGCGCGGCCGGTTCACCATGGGACAGGTGACGATCCGTTTCGCCCCGACCGGCTGGGTCGACGAGACCGTGATTCACTTAAGCGACGACCGGCAACAGCGGACCCTGCGGATCATGCCGCTGACCGGCACCACCGAGATCTACAGCGGTCACCGCGAATTCGGCAGCCGCTGAAGGATACGAGGCCCAAATCCTGGTTTTGACTCCGCGCAGAACGCACATTTCCCGACGCGACCGCCGCCGCAGCGGCTTCACCCTGCTGGAGATCATGGTCGCCCTGGCGATCGTCGCCACCGCCATGGTGGCGCTGCTCGGCCTGGTCAACCGCACCATCGGCGTGCATGACCGCCTGCAGCGGGTCACCGCAGCAACCCTGCTCGCCCAGCAGGTGATGGCCGAAACCGAGGCCGGCGCCCGGCCGGAGGCGTTCGGGGGGGCCGGCAGCCAGGGGGAGTTCGCGCCACCGCACGGCGACTATCGCTGGCGGATCGCTTACGCCGCCACACCGCTGCCGTCGGTGCGGATGGTGACCGTCACCGTCACCTGGGGGGACGGGGGGAAGCATGAGCAGGTCGACCTCACATCGTTCATTTTTTGACCATGCATCCCTGGAGTTAGCGGTTTCCGGCGGGCTCGGGATGTTCTACCACCTGCCAGGGGAGAGGAGTGAGGTGCGAAAAGTGGGGCGTCAATCCCGAGATAAAAACGTCGCGTTCTGGCTTTCCTCCTCACCTCTCACCCCTCCCCCCTCACGGATTCATGACGCCAGCCGCGGCTTCACCCTGGTCGAGATTCTGGTGGCCATCAGCATCCTGGCGGTCGTGCTGACTTCGGTCTACGGAATGTTCGCCTCGGTCAGCGCGACCGGGCAGCGGCTGCAGGCCGACAGCGCCGACTATCACCGGGCGCGAGTCGTCTTCGACCGCCTCGGCCGTGAACTGCGCGGCGCCTATTTCCGGGCAGACCGGCCGGCTCTGGCCTTCTCTGGCAACTCACGGGCCGACGGCAGTGCCGAACTGCTCCTGACGACCACCGCCGCTTCCCCATTAAGCCGCGGGGCGGGCATCGCCCGCGTCCGCTATCTGCTCGCTGAAGACCCGGAGCAGGACGGCGCCGGCCGGGTGCTGCTGCGCAGCGAGCAACCGGCCCATGCACCGGAAGCGCCGTCAGACCTCGCCGACATGATGCGCCTGGCGCCGGGGATCGAAGCGCTGCGGCTGCGCTTCTACGCCGCCGGCCAGTGGCGCGAGGAGTGGGACGGACAGACCACCGGACTCCCTGAACTGGTCGAAGTCGATCTGCGGTTACGCACCGGCCGGCCGGAGCCGGTGCGCTTCGTCTCAGCCTTCGAACTGCCGCGGGTGACCGTGCAGTGAACGCGGCACCGACCGAAAGGGGGATGGCCCTGCTGGTGGTGCTGGTGGTGATCGCCCTGCTGACCTCGCTGCTGGTCGAGCTCGGCTATTCGACCCTGGTCGATCTGCGTCTGACCGAAACCTTCCGCGACAGCACCCGTGCCTACTATCTGGCCAAGGGGGGGATCAACGCCGGCCGCATGCTGCTGCAGGAGGATCGTAACGACTACGACGCACGCAGCGAGCCGTGGAGTCTGGGAGTGGTCAACTACCCGGTCGGCGAGCAGGGGAGTGTCACCATTCAGATCGAAGATCAGGACGGCAAGCTGGCGCTCAACCGGCTGGTGCAGGGGAGCAACCCGCAGACGGTCATGGTCGACCGTCTCTACCGACTGCTGGTCGCCATGGAGATCGGCGACCGCGCCGATCCGGCGGAACTGACCGCGGCCCTGCTCGACTGGCTCGACCCGGACGATACCCCGTACGCAGAGATCCGCACCGACGGTCTGAACATCCCGACCGCCGGCGCCGAGGAGAGCCACTACCGGAGTCTGGTCGAGCCTTATCCCTGCAAGAACGGACCGCTCGAGACTCTGGAGGAGTTGTCCCTGATCAAGGGCTTCACCCCGGAGATTGTCCGGCTGCTCGATCCGCATCTGGCGATCAACGGCGCTCTGCAGATCAATCTCAACACCGCCAGTCTCCCGGTCTTGATGTCTCTTGACCGGGAGATCGACCGGACAACCGCCGAGGCGATCGTCGCCTACCGGCAGCAGGAACCGATCCGGACGATCGAACAGCTGGAGGAGATCCTCGCTGCCGAGGCCTACCCGGTCCTGAAGACGCTGGCCAATCTGCAGCAAATCGGGACGACCAGCCGCTACTACCGGATCGAAGCATCATCCCTGGTCAACGACGGCAGCCGGCGCCTGCTGGCCGATGTCGACAAACAGAACAACAGCCTGCTGTTCTTCAAGGTGAATTGAGGTCATGAGCAAACGACTGATCGGCATCGAGATCGGCGCCCGCACCCTGCGGATCGCGGTGCTTCATCGACAGAAGGGGGAGGTCGGCGTCGAGCAGCTGGCCGCCCGAGACTACGCGGACGAAACGGAACTGGCCGGGCATCTCGGCGAGCTGCTGACCGGTGAATTTCGCATCGGCGATCAACTGGCCACCGGCCTGCCGGCCGGCAGCGCCTATGTGCGCCGCCTGGAATTTCCGTTCCGCGAGGAGAGGAAGATCGCCGCTGCTATCGGCTTCGAACTTGCCGCGCAGCTGCCGGTAGCGATCGACGACTGCGCCACGGCGATGCAGAAGGTCGAAGCGCACGAACAGGGCGCCGCGGTGACGGCCGCAGCGGTTCCACTCGCCAGTCTGCAAAGGCTGCTGGCCGTTTTCGAAACGGCGAATCTGCCGGTCCACCGCATCGACCTGGCACCGTTTGCCTACGCAGCCGGCCTCGGCGACCAGATCGGCAGCGGCATCCTGCTCTGCGCCACGGACCGGGAGACGACCATCAGTCTGCTGGAGAACGGCCGGCTGCGCGACTATCGCGTCCTGCCGGCGGCGCCCGGGCAGCAGATTTTGCAGCGGGAACTCAACCTGCTGGTCCATGCAGCCAACCGGGAGGATCTGCCGGTCCGTCTGATCGGCGCAGCGGCAGACAACCGATTGGCCAGTGCACTGCAGACCGCCGGCTTCCGCGTCGAGGCCCTCGCCATGGAGCTCGGCGGCCAGACCATCGAAGCCGGCTTTCTCCCCGCTGTCGCCCTGGCACTGCAAGCCGGCACCAACAGCCGGGAACGCTCATTCAACTTCCGGCAGGGCGCCTTCGCCCTCAAGGGGGAATGGGCCAACCTCAAGGGGAAGCTGGCCCTGCTCGCCACCCTGTTTGCCCTGACCGTCCTGACTCTGTGCGGTTCGATGACGTTCAACTACCTCGACCGGGCCCACCGGGCCGAGCAGCTGCAGGCCGAGATGACCGACCTGTACCGCTCACTGTTCCCGCAGGCGGCGACCATTGTCGATGTGCCGCTGCAGTTGAAAAGCGCCTTGCGTGATCTGCGCGAGCAGAGCGCTCTCTTCGCCGGCGCCCCCCCGGCCACCCTGCACGTTCTCAGCGAGCTGTCGGGTCTGCCGGAACAGGTCACGGTCGAGATCCAGGAGCTGGTCATGGGCGCCGACGATAGCAAACTGGCCGGCCGCACCGACTCGTTTGAGGCGGTCAACACGATGGCGCAGCGTCTCGAAGCGTCGCCGCTGTTTGCCGAAGCTCGCGTCACCGAGGCGAAAATGAGCCTGGACGGCAGCCGGATCGACTTCCGGTTGACCCTGCTCCATGCCGGACAGGGAGGCCCGCAATGATTGAGAAATTCCAGCAATTGAGCCAGCGGGAGCGGCTGTTCGTCATCGGCGGCGGGCTGATGGTGATCCTCGTCCTGCTCTATATCGCCATCCTGCTCCCCTACCAGAATGCCCTGGAGCGGCTCGACAACCAGATTGCCGCACGGAGCCGTCAACTTGAGGAGGTTCGGGCTCTGCGCCTCGACTATCTGCAACGACAGCGCGAGCTCACCCAAGTGGAACGGCGCCTCGATAACCGCCGTGATTTCTCGGCGTTGACGTTCATTGAAAATCTGGCCGTCAGCAGCGCCGGCCGCGAGCGACTGGTCTCCATGCGGCCGCAGGCGCCGGTCGTCGGCAACCGGTTGACCACCGAGGCAGTCGAGATCAAGCTGGAAAGAGTGACTCTCCGCGAAGTTGTCGAGCTGCTGCGCGGCATTGAAGGGGCAAAAACGCCGATGCAGGTTCGGAGTCTGCAGCTGAAGCAACGGTTCGACGACCGCTCCCGGCTCGACGCCAGCATGACGATCGCGGCGCTGCGGAGGAACGCGTGACAGGGCTGCGCTTCGTTGACCGGCTGCGCCGGAAGCAGCCGCCGATGCCCACGCCCGGCCAGGCAAGCGGCCGGCAGGGGCCAGGGTTGTTTCTGGCCGGCGCCGCTGGACTCTTTCTGCTGGCACTGCTCGCCGGTCTCTACCTGTTTTTCCCCAACGAAGCCCTGAAGCAGCGGCTGATCCAGGAGGCGAGCCGGCAGACCGGCGCCGAAACCCGAATCGACAGCCTGAGCCTTTATCCGCTCCTGAGCCTCAGCGCCCGCCGCATCAGCATCGGCAACGACGACCTCCCCTGGCCCGTGGTAATCGATCGCCTGCAGGCCTCGCCGCACTGGACAACGCTTTTCTCCGGCGATCCCGGCGTCCGCACCGAGGCCCGGCTGCTACAGGGGGTTGTCACCACCTCCTGGCGACAAAGTGGCAGATTCAGCGCCCGAGCGGAGGGACTGCGGTTCGAGCTGCCGTTGACAGCGCCGCTCACCTTGCGCATCGCCGGCACGCTGGACACTGCGGAGATCGCTTCCGGCACGCGCCTCGACAGCGACACCGAGACCCGCCTGACACTGCGGCTGACCGGCGTGACCGTTGTCGGTCTCGATCTCACCGGCGCCGGCCCCGTCGACCTCGACTTCGGCACGATCACCCTCACCGTGGAAGGCCAGGGCCGCACCCTGCGGCTCAGCGCACTGCGCGCCGCGGGCGGTCTGTTCGATATCGACGGCGGCGGGTCGCTCCTGGTCGGCCGCACCGCGGACGCCAGCCGGCTGCAACTCAGCCTGCGGATCCGGCCGGCGGAGCAGCTCGACCCGAACCTCGCTGCCCTGCTTGAGCTGGCCGGCCGGCCCGACGCGGACGGCCGCTACACCCTGCAGATCAACGGTTCCCTGACGAAACCGTCCATCAATTTCGGAGGCTGACATGTTCAGATCGTTGTTGCTCTGCCTGCTGCTGTTTGCCCTGGTCCCGGCCTGGCCGGCCCTGGCCGTGGAACTCACCCCGTTTGCGGTCCGCAACTTGGCGCCAGCGGCGCTGGTGCACGGTCTGGCGACTGCCGAGCCGGCACGCCTCAACCGTCCGGGACAGACCACCGCCCTCGTCGACCTGGCCATCATCAGCAATGCCAGCCTGAGCGCGCGCGACGGCGAAGCGCTGCGCTTTGACGGCGAGAGCTACGTGACCGTTCTCGGCCTGCGGCGCGGCATCGGCGAACGGCTGCAGATCGGCATCGACCTCCCCTGGGTCCGCCACAGCAGCGGTTTTCTCGACAGCTTCATCGACTCCTGGCACGACCTGTTCGGCCTCCCCGACGGCGACCGCAATCGCCTCCCCAAAGATCAGCTCGTCTATGGGTATGCCGGCGGTGGCAAAGACGACTTCCTGCTCGATAACGGCGACGGCGGCTTCGGCGATCTTCGTTTGCACCTGGCCTGGCAGACACACGCCAGCGAACAGCTGGCAGCAAGTCTCTATGGCAGCCTGAAAGCACCGACCGGCGATGCCGATGACCTGACCGGCAGCGGCGCCTGGGACATCTCCCTCGCCCTGTCGGTGCAACGCGATTTTGCCCTGGCCCGGGGGGGTGCAGCCGTCTGGGGCGGCATCGGCGCCACCTGGCTCGGTGACGGCGACCTGCTGGCAAGGCAGGCGGAAGACTGGGCGGTGAACGGCTGGCTCGGCGCCGGCTGGAGCCCGCTGGAGCGGCTCGCCCTGAAACTGCAGATCGACAGCCACAGCGCCCTGTACGACAGCAAGCTGCGGGAACTGGGCGATGCCGCTCTGATGCTGACCGTCGGCGGCAGTCTGGCACTGACAGATGCCACCACACTCGACATCGGTGTCGGCGAGGATCTGCAGGTCAACGCCTCCCCCGATGTGGTCATGCAGCTCACCCTGAGGCACAGATTCTGAGCGCCGTCCCGGTTGTCCGCGATGCAAAATCGGGGGAACTATCCAGCTTGACACGTCTGGAAACACCGTAACGGAAAGCCAGAACACGTCCTTCCGGCTTGGTTCGCGTTGCCGTTCATTCCCTCCCCCCGCTGGGAGGAGCAAGGCAAGAGAGATGGCCTCTCACTGTCGAAGGCTGGAATCAGCAGCCCTGGATGTGCTGAACAGTCACAAATCGGGTAAGATTGTTTGCGTAACAAGCGGAAGCGAAAAAAGCAGAAGGAGAGGGAGACCATGACCCGTGACGAACTGGCCAGACATGACGGTCGCGACGGCCGCCGTGCCTATATCGCCGTAGGCGGCACTGTCTATGACGTCACCGACAGCCCGCGCTGGCAGAACGGCCTGCACCCCCCGGACCACCAGGCCGGCATGGATCTGACCGATGAGCTGAAGAGCGCGCCTCATGTGCGGGCGGTGGTGGAGAGGTTTCCGGTGGTCGGCACACTGGAGGAGACGACGGCCGGGGAGTCTTCTGAGACCAATGGTTCCCTCAAGGTCACTCTGGTGCTGGCGGCACTGATCGGCATCGCCCTGCTGGTTTTTCTTTTCAAGTAGTTGAGATTAAAGAAATCCGTGCAACTGTTGGGCAGAGCGTAATTTAATGGTTGTCGCCTGGCAGTGACAGCTCGTTGCTCCCCTCATCCGGCCTTCGGCCACCTTCTCCCCGAAAGAGAAGGAAGCCTCCTTGGCGAGGTTAGCAGAGTCTTTGCATTCCCCTCTCCCTGGAGGGCTGAGGGTGTCCGCAGGACGAGTGAAGAGGGAAGCTCATACCGCACCGAACAGCGGCAAAATCGTCTTGCATTTAGCGGACGGTTCGGCTAGCCTTGCGACCATGATTCGTATGATTTTCCTGATCGGCTGTGTCGTCTGGGCCTCCCTGCTGCTCATCTCCTGGAGCGGCGCGCCCGAGAGCCCGTCATCCCTGCCGATGGCCAGCTACGCTGACAACGCCTCCTGACCCATCGGGAGGCGTTGTGCGTTGCACCCGGCAGGCGTCCCCCTGGCGACTGCCACGTCGCTCCAGTTCGGCATCGATGGCGTTGAGCACCTGCCACTTGTTCAGCGACCAGAGTGGCGCCAGCAACAGATCGCGCGGCCCGTCACCGGTCAGTCGGTGGATCAGCGTCGACGCCGGCAGCCGTTCGAGCAGGTCGGCGACCACCGCCACGTACTCCTCCAGATCGAGCAATCCGACTTCACCACGCAGATAGCGTTCGCCGAGGGGTGTGCCGCGCAGCACATGCAGCAGGTGCAGCTTGACGCCGTCGACGGCAAGTTCGGCGAGCAGGTCGACGGTCGCCAGCATCGCCGCCCGATCCTCGCCCGGCAGGCCGAGAATCAGATGGACGCAGACACGCAGGCCGCGTTGTTTCGCCCGCCGCCAGGCGTCGAGAAAACAGGCGAGGTCGTGACCACGGTTGAGCGCGCGCAGGGTCGCGTCGTGACTGCTCTGCAGGCCGATCTCCAGCCAGAAGCAGGTGCGTCGGTGGTAGTCGGCGAGCAGATCGAGAACCTCGTCCGGCAGGCAGTCCGGCCGGGTGCCGACCGCCAGACCGACCACATCGGCGACCGCCAACGCCTCGTCGTACAGTCGACGCAACGTCGCCACCGGCGCCAGGGTGTTGGAGAACGGCTGGAAGTAGGCCATGAACAGGCCGGCCTTGTACTTGCGGCGCATGACCTCCTTGCCCGCCTCAAGCTGCGCGGCGACCGGCAGCCGGCCGTCAAGGCCGACCGCGCCGGAGCCGTTCGGATCGCAGAACAGGCAGCCGCTCCCCTGCCGGCCACCGCCGCGATTCGGGCAGCCGAAGCCGGCGTCGATTGAAATCTTGTGCACCCGTGTGCCGAACTGGCGTTTCAGCTCTGCGGAGAAGAGTCGATAGCGTTTTTCGCTCATGCCGCCACTATGCCACCGGCGGGTGAGCCAGACAACACTCTCCTGCACCGCGACACCGCCCACAGCATTCCGCGCCGAAACCGACTGGCCGTATTGCAGCCGCCGGCGGCGTTGTTATAATGGTGTCCGGTCAGAGCAACAGCATCGGGATTAGTTTTTCGTAGGGGAGGACCGCTGTGCGCCCGGTTTTGCCGTTGCCCGGAACCAGAATCGGGCCCAAGACCGTACGCCCCTGCATCGAAATCGGGATCGGGATCGGGATCGGGATCGGGATCGGGATCGGGATCGGGATCGGGATCGAGTTTCGATGTGGTTGACCAACCCGGCGCAATTCATCTTCTCGGGAGAAAAGAGCATGGCCTACCTGCTGGTTGTCGACGACGAGGGGGATATCCGCCACCTGTACGCCGCGGAACTTGAAGACGAAGGGCATCGGGTCGTCACCGCTGGCACCTGCGCCGAGGCGCTCGACCTGCTGCGCCGGGAACGGCCCGACCTGGTGATTCTCGACATCAAGCTCGATCAGGAGAGCGGGCTTGTCCTGCTCAAGCAGATCGCCGGCGAATTCGACGACCTGCCGGTGATCCTCTGCAGCGCCTTCAGCAGCTACAAGGACGATTTCTCTTCCTGGCTCGCCGACGCCTATGTGGTGAAAAGCTCGAATCTCGACGAACTGAAACACGAAGTGGCGCGCGTCCTCGCCCGCAGCTGATTGCCGCGATCTGGATCGCCATTGCCAAGGTCGTGCATTTAACGCAGAGACGCGGAGGCGCGGGAGAAGCATTCGGTCACTATTCAGCATGCGAGGCTTCCCCCTCGCGAAAAGCTGAATGGTTACAACATAGTTACAATAGCTTTTGACTTTGTACTTTTTCCTCGGCGTCTTCGCGCCTGCGCGTTAAAATTTGCATTCATGCACCCAGATCCATCGTTCCCACGTCCCTTGAGGAGGCTCACTTGAAAGCTGTGATCATGGCGGGCGGGTTCGGCACCCGCATCCATCCCCTGACCATCAACCTGCCCAAGCCGATGATCCCTCTGATCAACCGGCCGATCCTCGAACATATCGTCGGCCTGCTCAAGGAACACGGCATCACCGATCTGATCCTGCTCCTCTATCATCAGCCGGAAGTGATCAAGAAATATTTCGGCGACGGCAGCGAGTTCGGCGTCCATATCACCTACGTCACCCCGCTGGAGGATTTCGGCACCGCCGGGGCGGTCAAGGCGGCGGCCCGCCATCTCGACGAACGTTTTCTGATCATCAGCGGCGACCTGCTCACCGACTTCAACCTGTCGCAAGCGATCGCCTGCCATGAAGAGAAGCAGGCCGAGGCGACCATCACCCTGACCTCGGTGACCGACCCGCTGCAGTTCGGCGTGGTGATCACCGACAAGCAGGGACGGATCACCAAGTTTCTGGAAAAACCGGGCTGGGGCGAGGTCTTTTCCGACACCATCAACACCGGCATCTACATCCTTGAACCGACGGTCCTCGACCTGATTCCACCGGGGGAGAACCGTGACTGGTCAAAGGATGTCTTCCCGAAGATGCTGGAGACCGGTGCCGCCCTGTACGGCTGCAGCCTCGACGGCTACTGGGCCGACATCGGCAACCCCGAAGCCTACCTGGAAGCATGCAGCGACATCTGCCACGAGCGGGTGCGGGTACGGATCGCCGAAGCGGCGAGTCCTGCGGCACCGCGCATCCACCTTGGCCGCGAGACGGTGCTCGCCGAGTCGGCCCGTCTCGACGGCACGGTGGTTCTTGGCGACAACTCGCGGGTGGCGGAGAACGTCGTCCTGCGCGACTGCGTCATCGGCCGCAACTGCCAGATCGAAGAGAACGTTATTCTCGAAGAGGCGGTCCTCTGGGACAACGTCTATGTCAAGGCGGGGAGCCGGGTGCAGGGAGCGGTCCTCGGCCATCAGGTGCGCATCGGCCGCAACGTGCAGATCGAACCGCAGGTGGTGGTCGCCGACGAGACCCTGGTCGGCGACGATGTCCAGATCCGCCGCGATGTAAAAATCTGGCCGCGCAAGGTGATCGAGAGCGGTTCGACGGTCACCGCCAACCTGATCTGGGGGGAAAAGTGGCGCAAGAGTCTGTTCGAAGGGGCGACGGTGCGCGGTCTGACCAACGTCGAAATGACTCCGGAGTTTTCTGCCCGTCTCGGCGCCGCCTTCGGCTCGACTCTGCCGAAGGGGAGTTATGTGCTGGCCGGACGCGACGCCGTCCGCTCCTCACGCATGCTGAAGCGCTCCTTTGTCGGCGGGCTGCTCTCGGCGGGTGTCAATGTGCGCGATGTCAAGATGATCCCCCTGCCGGTGCTCCGCTACAAACTGACCTCCTTCGGCGAGGTCGGCGGCATCCACTTTCGCCAGTCGCCAGAAGATCCGGCCGCCACGGAGATCCTGTTCTTCGACGGCGACGGCAACGAGATCTCCTCGGCGACCACCAAGGGGATCGAGCGCATCTATTTCAAGGAGAATTTCCGGCGCGCCCATCATTCCGAACCGGGCGGCATTGAAGAGCTGCCGCGCCTGTACGATTTCTACCGGGAAGGTTTTCTCCGCCAGCTCGACGGCGACCTGCTGCGCAAGGCGGCACCGCGGGTGGTTATTGATGTCAACCATTCGCCGGCGGCCGAGCTGCTGCCGGAGCTGCTGGCCGATCTCGGCTTCGAAGTCACCGAACTCAACTCCCACGTCCACGAGAAGGGGCTCGACCCGTCACCCGAGCAGCGCCCTGCGGCGCTCAACCGGCTGAGCCGGATCGTCGTCAGCCTGGAGGCCGACGCCGGCTTCTGGCTCGGACCCTCCGGGGAGAAAGTGCAGCTGATCGACCGCAACGGGCGGGTCTTCAGCAACCGGGAAGCCCTCGGTCTGCTCTGTAACCTGGTCTGCCAGGCCAAGGACGGCGGCAGCCTGGCACTGCCGATCGCCGCCCCCCAGGCGATCGACGAGCTGGCCACGCGCAACGGCCTGACCGTGGAACGGACCCGCCTCGACGGCCGCTCCCTGGTCGAAGCAGCGCGCAAGCGCCAGGTACGCCTGGTCGCCTCCATGGACGGTCGCTTCGGCTTTCCCGACTTTCAGGCCAACTTCGACGGACTGTTTATGGTCGCCAAAATCATGGAGCTGAGCTGCCGCACCGGGCTGACTCTCGACCAGGCCTTCGCCCAACTGCCACAGCACAGCTACCACCATATCCAGCTCCCCTGCTCCTGGGAATGCAAAGGCGGCCTGATGCGGCGTATGAGCGAGGACGCCGTCGACCGCAACGCCTCGTTCATCGACGGCGTACGCATCGACACCGAGCGCGGCTGGGTGCTGGTGCTCCCCGACCAGCATCGGCCCCTCGCCCATATCTTTGTTGAATCGGCCGATGCCGCCACCGCCGACAGCCTGCTCGCCAGCTACCGCACCAAGGTGACCGGCTGGCTCGATGACATCGCCGGAGCCCTGGAGCGTTGAACCACCGCCGGCTTCTGCTCAACCGCGAGGCGGTCGCGTCCCTGCGCGCCGCCGGCCTGGCCGACCTGACCGACCGGCCGCTGCGCCTGATCGACGCGCGCCGGTTCGGTCTGTTCAGCGGCACCGACGGCACCGGCTGCTACCTCTGGAGCCTGCTGCTGGCGGCGCTGCGCCAGACCATCGAGCGCTACCTGCGACAGCTCGAACCGCACGTCGGGCTCTCCGAACTCGCGGTCGCCGGACAAAAACACACCCCGACATCCCTTGCCAGACTCTGGCCTCCCCTGCGCCACCACTATCCGCGCACCGACCTGCCGGGCAAACCTGACACCGTCGGTCCGGCCGGTGAGCAGGCCCGGCAAATCCTGCTTGCCGAGCTGTTTCTGCTCAGTGTCCAGCTCGATAACCCCGCCGTCGTCCCCTGGCGGCCGCTGTTCGACGACCGGCAGTTGCAAAGCGAGTTCGATTATCGTCCGCTGCTCGACGAACTCGACCGCCTGCTGCACACGCCGACGGCGCCCGGGCCGTGGCAACAACGACTCGGCGAACTGCTGCGCCAGCCGCTGCGCGCCGCGCCGCACAGTCTGAGCGGCCAGCTCGCTTTCGTCCGGGAGCACTGGGGCGCCTGGCTGCCAGCCGAGCTGCTCGCCGAAGTCGATCTGGCCCGGGCCGTGGCGGCCGAGGAGGCGACACCGCGCGGTGGCGGCGGCCCGGGGCCGGCAACCGCGGCCGATCTGTCCCTCGGTGACGATGCGCCGGCCGCATTTTCCGCCGACAGCGACTGGATGGCGAGTTGCGTGCTGCTCGCCAAGACGATCTACGTCTGGCTCGATCAGCTCAGCCGCCGCTACGACCGGCCGCTGACTTTGCTGAGCGACATCCCCGAAGAAGAACTGGCCCGGCTGGCCGGCTACGGCTTCAACGCCCTCTGGCTGATCGGCATCTGGGAGCGGTCACCCGCTTCGCGTCGCATCAAGCAGCTGAGCGGCAACCCCGAGGCCGAGGCCTCGGCCTACGCCCTGCGCGCCTATCGAGTCGCCGCCGACCTCGGCGGCGAGGCGGCCCTCGACAGTCTGGCCGAACGCTGCCGCAGCCACGGCATCCGCCTCGCCTGCGATGTCGTTCCGAACCATACCGGTATCGATTCCGACTGGCTGCTGGAGCAGCCCGACTGGTTCCTGCAGAGCGATGCCCCCCCCTACCCCGGCTATCGTTTCAGCGGCCCCGACCTGTCGGACCGGCCGGGGATCAGCCTGCGCATCGAAGACGGCTACTGGGACCACAGCGACGCCGCCGTGGTCTTCGAGCATCACGACCATGGCAGCGGCCGGCGGCGCTACATCTATCACGGCAACGACGGCACCCACATGCCGTGGAACGACACCGCCCAGCTCAACTTCCTGCTGCCGGAGGTTCGCCAGGCGATGAGCGACCTGATTGTCGCCACAGCCCGCCGCTTCCGCCTGATCCGCTTCGACGCGGCCATGACCCTGGCCCGCAAGCACTACCGGCGCCTCTGGTTCCCGCCGCCCGGCGGCAGCGCCGGGGTGCCGTCGCGCTCGCTGCACTGGCTGAGCGACAGCGACTTCAACCGCGCCTTTCCGCACGAGTTCTGGCGCGAAGTGGTCGACCGCATCCAGCGCGAGGTGCCGGACACCCTGCTGATCGCCGAAGCCTTCTGGCTGATGGAGAGCTATTTCGTCCGCACCCTCGGCATGCACCGGGTCTACAACAGCGCCTTCATGAACATGCTCAAGCGCGAGGAGAACGGCAAGTACCGCCGGATTCTCAAGGAGACCCTCGCCTTCAACCCGGAGATCCTCAAGCGCTACGTCAACTTCATGAACAACCCGGACGAGGCGACGGCGGTCGCCCAGTTCGGCAAGGGAGACAAGTACTTCGCCGTGGCGGTGCTGCTGGCGACTCTGCCCGGCCTGCCGATGTTCGGCCACGGCCAGATCGAAGGACTGGAAGAGAAATACGGCATGGAGTACCGGCGTGCCTACCGCGACGAGCAGCCCGACCAGGGCTTCAGCGACCATCACCAGCGCACCGTCTTCCCGCTGCTGCGCCGTCGCGCGCTGTTTGCCGGGGTCGACGATTTCGTCCTGTACGACCTGCAGACCGGCGACGGCGTGGCCGAGTCGCTCTACGCCTTCAGCAATGGACCGGCCGGCAACCGTCATCTGGTGCTGGTCAACAACAGCGCGCAGCCGGTCCGGGGGCGCGTCGACCAGGCGGTGCCCAAAGCGATCGCTGGTGCCGAAGGGGAGGCGCAACCGCCGGCACCGTTTGCCGTGCAGTTCGGCCTGGCAGAAAGCGCTGCGCCGTTCTGCCGCTTCCGCGACCTCTGCCGCAACGAGGAGTATCTGCGCCGTTGCGAGGAGTTACGCCACGGACTTGACTGGAGCCTCGCCGGCTACCAGGCGACGGTCCTCTGCGATTTCCGCCTCCTCGACGATCCGGACGGCGCCTGGGGCCGACTGGCGGACGAGTTGCACGGCCGGCCGGTCGCCCGTCTCGATCAGGCCCTGCTGCGCCTGCGCCATGCGCCGCTCTGGAGTGCCCTGGCGGAATTGCTCGAACCGAACCGGCTGCTGGTACTCGAAGCGACCCTCGGGCAGACACCGCTGGTCGCCCCCGGGGCCAAGGCCGGCGAGCAGCTGGCCGCCGAAACCGTCGCCCTGGCGGCGGCGATCGCCGCCGCGACCGGCCAGAGCGCACCGGCTGCCGACGCGACAGAGCGCCTGTTTGACCGGCTGACCGGCTTCGGTGCCTGGCTTGAGAGCCTCGACGCTTACGGTCTGCCGGGCGAACTGCTCGGCGAACTCTGGCTCGGCCGCAGCGATACCGCTGGTCTCGGGGTGCCACTGCTGAGCTGGGCGCTGCTCGACCTGCTCGCCGCCACGGTGGCACAACCGCTGCCGCCGGCAGAGCTGCTCGGCCGCTTCGGCCTCGACCTCGCCTGGCAGGAACATGCGGTCGCGAGCGACCGCCGCCGCGACCTGCTGCTCGGCCGGCTGCTGCTCGCCGCGGCCGAATCGACACCGCCCCCCGCTCTGGACGATGCCGCCCTGGCCGGACTGATGTCAGCACCGGACGCTGCTGAACTGCTCGGCATCAACCGCTCTCAGGGAGTCGTCTGGTTTAACCGCGAAGGGATGACCGCCCTCTGCGGCGCCCTGGCGCTGCAGGCCAGCTGGCTGGCGCTCGCCGCTGACCCGGCCGCCACCGGCACAAAAGCGAGCAGCGACGCGATCCTCGCCAGCCTGCGCCGTCGTCTGGCCCGCGCGGCGGCGGTCGGCTACCGGCTGGATAATTTCCTCGCCCTGCAGTAGAATACCACCAACTCCCGACAACGGACGATCATGACCGCTAGACCCCTCAACATACTGCTGGTCGCCTCGGAAGCGGCGCCGTTCGCCAAGACCGGCGGGCTCGGCGATGTCACCGGCTCCCTGCCGGCGGCGCTGACGGCTCTTGGCCACCGGGTGGTACTGGTGCTCCCCTGGTACCGTTGTGTCCGCCAGGCCGGGATCCGGCCGCGCGCCAGCCGTACACCGGTGCTTGTGCCGTTTGCCGGCCGCATGACCGCCGTCCGCTTTCGCAGTGCCGTGCAACACGGTGTGCGTCTGCTGTTTCTCGACGTGCCGGACTATTACGACCGGCCGCAGCTGTACGGCGAGGGGGGGACAGACTACCCGGACAACGACCTGCGTTTCGGCCTGCTCAGCCGGGCCGCCTTCGAACTGGTGCGGCGCATCGATTTCCGCCCCGATGTAATTCACGCCCACGACTGGCAGACCGGCCTGACCCCTCTCTACCTGCGCGAGCAGCTCTGGGCCGATCCGTTCTTCGCCGACAGCCGCTCTCTGTTTACTATCCACAACCTCGGCTACCACGGCCTGTTTCCCTTTGCCAGCCTGCACCCCCTCGGTCTCGATTCGTCGTTGGCCGGACCGGACGGTCTCGAATTCTTCGGCCGGATCTCCCTGCTCAAAGCGGGGATCCGCTACGCCGACCGGGTCAACACCGTCTCGCCAAGCTACTGCGACGAAATCCGCACGCCGGCACAGGGGATGGGCCTTGACGGTCTGCTGCGCTGGCGCGGCGAACAGCTGCACGGCATCCTCAACGGCATCGACACCGACCTCTGGAATCCGGCGAACGATCCGGCCCTGGCCGCCCCCTACGCCGCCGACCGGCCGGCCGGCAAAAAAGACTGCAAGCTCGCCCTGCAGCGAGAGCTGAATCTGCCGGAGTGCCCCAGGACGCCGCTGCTCGCCCTGATCACCCGCCTCGACCCGCAAAAAGGGATCGACCTGCTCCTCGACGCCTTCGACCGGCTGCTGGAGCACGATGTGCAGCTGGTGCTGCTTGGCACCGGCAGTCCGGACTACGAGCGGCGCCTGACCGAGTGCGCCCGCTTCTACCCCGACAAGGTGCGGGTCCTGCTGCGCTTTGACGATCGGCTGTCGCGCCGGATCTACGCCGCCAGCGACCTGTTTTTGATGCCGAGCCGCTACGAGCCGTGCGGCCTCGGCCAGCTGATCGCTCTGCGCTACGGCAGTCTCCCCGTGGTGCATGCCACTGGCGGCCTGCGCGACACCATCTGCGACCCGCAACACGATCCGGCCCGGGCCAACGGCTTTACCTTCGAGATCTTCAGCCGCGCCGAACTGCTCGCCGCCGTCGAGCGCGCCCTCGATTTCTACCGTCAGCAGGCGCACTGGCAACAGCTGCGGCGCCAGGCGATGCAGCAGAATTTCTCCTGGAGCAGGGCGGCCGGCGACTATGTCGATCTCTACCGCCGCTGTCGCGAGGTTCCCATATACGAAAAGAGTAAGGAGTGAGGGTGAGCAGAGAAAAAACGTTGTAACTATTCACCCGAGCCCCCCTCACCCGATGGGAGCGGCCATGACCGACAACAATCACACTCCGACCGCACCGACCGGGCGCGACGACGCGACGCCCCCTGCCGAACCGCACGAACCGGCACCACGCTTTCCGGAGCTGCAGGAACTGCAGGATGAGATTCAGCGTCGCATCCGCAACAACCAGCGTTTCCTGCAGCGGTTTCTCGATGAGGATTTTCAGGACGAGGAGGAGCCGGACGAGGCAGAGAGTGCGGCGGCGGATGGGGAGGAGCTGTAGCGCGGCGACTTCAGAGGTCGCCGGCGGCGAGGCGGTCGAGATAGTCCTGCCACTCGGTCGGCAGCAGGCTCTGCTTGCGGCTGTTGCACTCCTTGCAGGCCGGCACGCAGTTCCCCTTGCTGCTGCGACCGCCGCGAACCAGCGGCACGACATGATCGAGGGTCAACTCCGCCGGCGCCACCTGTCGGCCGCAGTAGTGACAGACGCCCCGGGCGAGGCGGTTCTGCCACCACTGGCTGCGCCGCAGTTCCCGCGCCTTCCGCCGCTCCCGACGCAGCTGTGATTCATCGATCTCGACAAAAAAGGTCATGGCTGCAAGGATAGCCGATTTATTCCGGGAATAACAGGGGCTGCAAAAACCGCAACACATCGAATTGTAACGTGAAGGCACGAAGACTCGGAGTTAGCTACCTTGATGCCACGGAGATTTTTCCCGCATCTCTCGCCTCCGCGTTGAATCGGGTCTTTATCGCCAAACCACCAAGGACCGTTCCTTATGAACATACTGATTGTCGGTGCCGGCCAGGTCGGCTTCTTTCTTTGTGAGCGGCTGTCGCTGGAAGGGCACGATGTCACCCTGGTCGACCGCGACCAGCAGCATCTGAGCGCCGCCCAGGATCGGCTCAACGTTCTCGGTATTCTCGGCAACGGCGCCAGCGCCGAGACCATGGAGCAGGCCGGCATCAAGCAGGCCGACATCGTCATGGCGGTCACCGATCTCGACGAAGTCAACATCCTCGCCTGCCTGCTCGCCCGAGAATACGGCGTGTCACGCCGGATCGCCCGCATCAAGAGCATCGAATACCTGAGCCGCGGCGCGGTCCTGTCGCGCGAGAAGCTCGGCATCGATCTGCTGATCAATCCGGACGACGCCGTCGCCGACGAACTGGCCAACCTGGCAGGCCGCGAGGGGACCTTCGATGTCGCCGAGTTCGTCGAGGGGCAGATCCAGTTTCTCGGCTACCGGATCCACGCCGACAGCCCGCTGTGCAATCTGACCCTGAAAGAGCTCGGCGAGATCCGCGGCATGTACCGCTTCATCATCGTCGCCATCAGCCGCCACGGGCGGACTATCATCCCGCGCGGCGACGATACCATTCAGGAAGGCGACAGCATCTTCATCTTCGCCCACAAGAAGGAGCTGCCGTCCATCCAGTACCTGCTCGAGATCAAGGACGACACCGAGCGGCGCCGGCGCCGGGCATTCATCCTCGGCGGCGGCCGCATCGGCGTGCGGGTCGCCCGTCAGCTCGAACAGCGCGATTTCGATGTCCGCCTGGTCGAGCGCGATCTGGCACGCTGCGAGAAGCTGTCGGCCGAGCTGAAAAAATCGATGATCATCCAGGCCGAGGGGACCGACATCCACACCCTTCTCGACGAAGGGGTTGAGCATGCCGATGTCTTCATTGCCGCCACGGAAAATGACGAGACCAACATCCTCTGCTCGCTCCTCTGTCGCCATCACGGCACCCAGCGCACCCTCTGTCTGGTCAACCGGCCGGAGTTTCTCGAACTGGCGCCGGCCCTCGGGATCGACGCCTGCGTCTCGCCGCGGCTGTCGGCTGCCGGCGCCATCCTCAAGTTTGTCCGACGCGGCAATGTGGTCTCTCTGGCGACCATCGAAGGGAGCAATTCGGAAGCGTTGGAAATCGAGATCGAAAGCGGCAGCAAGCGGGTCGACATCCCCCTGAAGGATCTGCATTTCCCGCGCGGCGCAATCATCGGCGCCATCGTCCATGCCGACGGGTACGAGATCCCCGACGGCGAGAGCCGGCTCAAAGTCGGCGACCGAGTCATGGTATTCGCTCTCCCCGAAGCTCTGAACCGGGTGGAAAGGTTTTTTGAGTAGATGAACAAGCTTCTCACCCTGCGGATCCTCGGCGCCATCCTCCTCTGCCTGGCCGGCGCCCTGACTCTGCCGATCGCCTGCTCGCTGCTCTATGCCGACGGTGCGCTGCCGGCCCTGCTGCTGGCGGCCGTGGTCAGCGCCTGCTGCGGCGGACTGCTGGTCCACTTCTGCCGCTCCGGCCAGGAGCTGTCGATCCGCGACGGTTTCGCCGTGGTCACCTTCGGCTGGACCCTGTTCGCCCTGTTCGGCTCGCTCCCCTTCCTCTTTTCCGGAGCGATCCCGTCACCGATCGACGCTTTCTTCGAAACCATGAGCGGTTTCACCACCACCGGATCGACCATTCTGACCGACATCGAAAGCATGCCGGAGAGCCTGCTGCTCTGGCGGTCGATGACCCAGTGGCTCGGCGGCATGGGGATCATCGTTCTGTCGCTGGCGATTCTGCCGATGCTCGGCGTCGGCGGCATGCAGCTGTTCAAGGCGGAAGTCCCCGGGCCGACCGCCGACCGCCTTAAACCGCGCATCCAGGACACCGCCAAGCTGCTCTGGGGCGTCTACCTGCTGCTGACTGCCATCGAAGTCGTGCTGCTGAAGTTCGGAGGCATGAGCCTGTTCGAAGCGGTCAATCACGCCTTCACCACCATGGCGACCGGCGGCTTTTCGACCCGCAACGCCTCAATCGCCGGTTTTGAGAGCGCCTACATCGAATGGGTGATCACTCTGTTCATGTTCTTGGCCGGGGTCAACTTCTCCCTGCACTACCTGGCCCTGCGTGGCCGACCGAGCGACTACTTGCGCAACGAGGAGTTCCGCTTCTACCTCTGTCTGGTGCTCGGCTTCACTCTGCTGATCACCCTCCTTAACCTGCCGTCGACCTACGCTTCGTTCAGCGACAACCTGCGCTACAGCGCCTTCCAGGTGGTCTCGATTATGACCACCACCGGCTTCGGTACTGCCGACTACGAGCTCTGGCCGGTCCTCTGCCAGTATCTGCTGGTGTTCAGCATGTTCATCGGCGGTTGCGCCGGCTCCACCGGCGGCGGCATGAAAGTCGCGCGGATCCTGCTGCTGTTCAAACACGCCCAGGTACAGGTCTACCGGCTGATTCATCCGCGTGCCGTGCGGTTGGTAAAAATCGGCGAGCGCCCGGTCGACAAGGAGGTGATGCAGGCGATCCTCGGCTTCTTCGCCCTCTACATGGGGGTGTTCGTCACCGCCTCCTTCATCATGGCCGGCCTCGGTATGGACCTGACCTCAGCGGGAGCCGCGGTGATCGCTACCCTGAGCAACATCGGCCCCGGGCTCGGCACGGTCGGCCCGGTCGACAATTTCGCCCACGTGCCGCAGACCGGCAAACTGGTCCTCAGCTTCTGCATGCTCCTCGGCCGGCTGGAACTGTACACTGTGCTGGTGCTGGTCTTCCCCTCGTTCTGGCGCAAGTAGCGGGGTCGGCTGCGCTATGCTGCACAACAGGTGGCTGCGGAGAGTCCTGCTTCTGGTGCTGCTCGTCAGCTTCGGTTATGCCATGCCGCTCCACGCCTTCCTGGAAAAGAGTTTTCTGTTCTTCCCGACCAGCGATCTGACCGGCACTCCAGCCACGGTCGGTCTCGACTACCGGGAAGTCGCCTTTGCCGCCAGTGATGGCCAGCCGTTGGCCGGTTGGCTGATCCCGGGCCAGGAGGGCGCGCCGGTAGTCGTCTTCTGCATGGGCAATTACGGCAACATGTCGCACCGCCTGGACAATCTGCGGTTGTTGCACCAGCTCGGCGTCAGTCTCTTCATCTTCGACTATCGCGGCTACGGGCAGAGCGGCGGGAACATCTCCGAGGCCGGCAGTTACGCAGACCTGCGCGGCGCCGTCGTCTGGCTCGCCGAGCAAGGTTTTCCGCCGCCGCGGACGATCCTCTTCGGCCGCTCTTTAGGCGCTGCCATCGCTCTCGAGGTCGCCCTCGGCTACCGACCCGCCGGACTGATCCTCGAAGCCCCCTTCTCCTCGATCCGCGTCATGGGGCTGACCCACTACCCGCTCCTCTATCGTCTGCTCGGCTGGCTGTTCGACGCCGAATACGACAACCTCGGCAAAATCGGCCGCCTGCAGAGTCCGCTGCTGATCCTGCACGGCGACCGCGACACCATCTGCCCGCCGGCCATGGCCGAACAGCTCTACCAGGCCGCACCGTCACCGAAACGCCTCGAATGGCTGCGCGGCGCCGGCCACAACGACACCCTGGTTGTCGGTGGTGCGCGCTATCTGGAGATCTGGCGGGAGTTTCTTGGGGGACTGGGGGCTGAGACTGGGGGCTGAGGCTGGGGGCTAGGGGCTGGGCGACGGGGGCTGGCAAAGGCTTGCGGGTCTCCCCGCGCCCGTGCCGTTCAAGTTGACCTTCGTCAACCCGGGACCGCGGCGCAGCAGGGCGACGACTTCGGCTTCCGGCACCGGTCGACTGAACAGATAGCCCTGCATCTCGTCGCAGTGCTTCTCCTTGAGAATCCGGTACTGGCCGTCGGTCTCGACCCCTTCGGCAATAACCCGCAGGTTAAGGCTGCCGGCCATGGCGATGATGGCACTGGTCATCTCGGCGCCGGCCGGACTCGACTCGATCTCATGGACAAACGCCCGGTCGATCTTCAGGGTGTTGACGGCAAACCCCTTGAGGTGGGCCAGGGACGAATAACCGGTCCCAAAATCGTCGATGGCGATCTCCGCACCGAGCTTGCGCAGCTGCGTGAGGACTCTGGCCGCCAGGTGCGGCGACTGCATGACGACGGTTTCGGCCACCTCGAATTCGAGACTCTCGCCGGGCAGACCGGTCTCTTCGAGGATCCGGGCGACTTCCTCGACCAGCCGGCCGGACTGCAGCTGATAACCGCTGAGATTGACCGCCACCCGCACCGCCGGCAGTCCCTGGCTGCGCCAGCAGGCGTTGTCGAGACAAGCCTGGCGGATCGTCCAGAGACCGATCGGCAGGATCATGCCGTTCTCCTCGGTCAGCGTGAGGAAGTCGGCCGGCGTCAGGGTCCCGAGCTTGGGGTGCTGCCAGCGGATCAGCGCCTCGAGGGCTGAGATCTCCCCGGTCTCCATATTGACCTTCGGCTGGTAGAGCAGGCTGAACTGCTCCTGCTCCAGAGCCTGCCGCAGACCATTCTCCAGCAGAACCCGCCGCTCCTCCTGTTCATCCATGCACGCATCGTAGACCTGGTACGTGTTGCGGCCGAGAACTTTGGCCCGGTACATGGCCGCATCGGCTTTCTTCAGCAGCTGCAGTCCATGACTGCCATGCTCGGGGTAGAGGCTGATGCCGATACTGGTGGTCATGAACAGTTCGTGATCCTGAATGACGATCGGTTCCGCCGCCGCCCGCACGATCTTCTCGGCGACCCTGACGGCGTCACGGGGGTGCTCCATGTCGACCAGCAGAATGGCGAACTCGTCGCCACCGAGGCGGCCGATGGTGTCGACCTGGCGCACACAGTCCTGCAGCCGCCGGGCAACCTCCTGGAGCAGCGCATCACCGGCCGCATGGCCGAGGGTGTCGTTGATGATCTTGAAGCGGTCGAGGTCGAGATAGAGCAGGGCAAAACCGGTCCGGTGCCGTTGCGCCTGGGCCTCGGCCTGCTTCAGACTCTCGTTGAAACTGAGCCGGTTGACCAGCCCGGTCAACGGGTCGTGATGGGCCATGAAGTAGAGCTGTTCCTCGATCTGTTTGCGAACACTGACGTCGCGACAGATGACCCAGAGAGCATTTTGCTCCCCGGACGCTGTCCCGGAGGTCACCGACCCCTCGACCGCAATGGTCGCGCCGGACTTGCTGATCAAACGACTCTCCAGAATCTCCAGCGATTCACCGCGTAGCGCCTTGTCGACTTCGTCCATGCATTTGGTCCGCAAGGCGGGATCGATGATGTCGGCCATGCGCATCGCCGTCAGGTCGTCCGGTGTGTAGCCAAGGGTTTCACCCCAGATCCGGTTGGTGTAGAGAAAGCGCCCCTGGGCATCGACGCTGAAGATCAGATCGCTGGCGGCATCGAGAAAACCTTTCAGCCGGCTCTCGGATTCATGCACCCGCCAATGAACCTGCCGCAAAGACTCCATCAGGTAGGTGCCGATGACCGCGGTGGCCGCGCAGAGCAGGCTGACCCAGAGCCACTTGAGGCTCAGGTAAAACCCCTCATGGTGCAGACTCAGGTCGGTGAACGGCATCGGATAGTTCACCAGCAGCCCGAGAGACTCGCCGGCCAGCACCAGACCGTAGCAGGCGCCACCGACCAGGCCGAGCCCCCAAACCTGCCACGGTTTTTCGAGAAGAATGGCCGCTTCCAGGGTGACCATCAGGTAGAGCGGCCAGAGCCAACTGCCGGCGCCACCACTGAGGTGGATCAGCAAGGAGACGACGGTCAGGTCGAGGAGGACTTGCAGATGATCGCTGCCGGCCTTTTGCGCCACGGCTTCGGCCCGGACAAAGCAGAGACTGGTGTAGGTCACCAGCAGACAGAGACTGACCAGACCGCCCACCACCTGCCCGGGGGCGAGAAAGAAGCCGTACTCGCTGAACAGGTAGCTGAGCGCGGCACCAATGCCGTAGACCATGATCAGGCCGACAAAAAAGTAGCGTGCCCGGGCGACCAGCCGGTAGCGCTCGACCCGGCTCAACAGGCTCGATTGCGCAGACTGCGCCTGCATACTTTGTCCAATCAGGTCGGCCAGGTTTTGCACGATTTCACCACTTTTTCTTTACACGTCAACCGCAACCGCCCGCTCGCCAGGGGCAAGCTTACGTTAAAACCCACCCTCGGCGACCATTCACCGGCATACCACCGAAAAAACCGGGGCATACCACGCAGTTTTAATACGAACTGCAACTTCAATGCATTTCCCGGGCCATTTGCTGTAAAAAAAATTCGGTCATTACACTATATGGAAAAACGTATTTTCGCTAAGCCCGACGACATCCCACACAAAAATCGCTGCAAAATCGACCTTTTCCTGCTTGGCATACATATTGATAACTATATATCCATATAGTCACATCTCGTACGCACAACAACCAACACCACTCTCGACTGAGGAGGTCTACCATGCAGAGAATCGTCAAAGCTGTCGCAATCTGTGCGCTACTCGCCTTTATGGCCGGCACCAGCCTGGCCGCCGACGGCGGCAACCCGCGCAAAGGGAAGCACCTGTACAAAAAAAGCTGTAAAGACTGCCACAGCGCCGACGGCGCCGGCGGTGAACTGACGCCGATGTCGAAGACTCAGGCACAATGGGACCGCTTCTTCGACAAGAACCAGCATGACCAGCAGGCCTGGGAAAAGCTGTCGGAGAAGGATCTCAAGGACATCCAGCAGTTCCTCTACGACCACGCTGCCGATTCGCCGCAGCCGCAGACCTGCGGTTAATCTTTAACCTGACGACTGTTCGAGGAGGAGACTGATGAAACGGTTTGTAAACCTGGGGCTGATCGCCCTGCTGGCACTTCCGGCGACCACCCTGGCCACCACCCCCGAAGAGGCTGCCCTCCAGCAGCTACAGCAGCAGATCGAGAAACTCAGCGCCGAACTGGAGGCGCTGTCGAAAAAGGTCGAGGCGAGCAAGGGCACCGGCGAACAGCCGACCGCCGCCGCACAACCGACCCCGGACGAGTTCAAGGAGCTGGAGAAGCGCCTCGACAAGGTCGAGAGGCACGCGACCCTCGACCGCATCGAATTTTCCGGTGACCTGCGCGGCCGGGTACACAGCCTGCACTACCAGGATGTGACCTTCAACCCTGGCGTTCAGGTCGATTTCGACCGGTTTGGCGCGGACGCCATGAGCGGTGCCTTCGGCAGTCCGGCCGACCCGAATTCGCCACTGGCGCAGATGATGGCCGCCAACCCCGGCCTGGCGTCCATGTTTGCCAATGGGCAGCTGCAGGGTATCGGCCCGTTCCCGTTTCTCGCCATGCCAAAGACCTACAACATCAACAACGACATCCTCTACAACTCCCGACTGCGTCTGAATATGAAGGCCAAAGTCTGGGATAACGTCAAGTTCTCCGGCCGGCTGAACATGTACAAGAACTGGGGCGATTCTACCGGGGTGAAAGTGTTCGACTCCTGGAACAGCTTCACCATGGACGGCACCAGCAGCAGCAGCACCTCCGGCGACGGTCTGCATGTCGACCGCGCCTACTTCGACTGGAGCAACATCGGCGGCAGCGGCGTCTATCTCTCCATCGGCCGTCGGCCCTCGACCTACGGTCCGCCCACTGAATTCCGCGAGAATGAGATGCGCGGCGGCACCCCGACCGGCAATGTCATGAACCTCAACTTCGACGGCATCACCATCGGCCGCAGCCTCGAGGACTGGACCGGCATCGAAGGGATGGTCGCCCGCTTCTGCTACGGCCAGGGTTTCGAGTCGGAGTGGGGCAACGGCGAGCTGTTCAACAACCTGGAGAAACTCAAGGACACCCATTTCGCCGGTTTCAACTTCGACCTGTACAACGATGGCAGCAACTTCCTGCAGGCGACCATCTTCACCGCCCAGGATATCAACGACGGCTTCAAAGGGCTGATCGCTTTCCCGACCGAGTACGGTGCCTTCTTCGCGCCGACCCTCTACAACGACATGCAGAAGTTCCCGAACTTCAATTTCGTCACCCGGGTGCAGCCGAGCACTACGATCGGCGACATGAACCTGGCCGGGCTGGTCTTCTCCCGCGAGGAAGAGAACGGCCTCAAGTGGTTTACCTCAGCCGGCTGGACCCAGCTGCGCCCCAACGGCAAGGCCGGCATGTTCGGCGGCATGGGGAGTGACGCCATCTTCCAGGCACAGCTGAACAGCACCGGCACGGAGATCATGATGGTACCGGTAAGTGCCGACGACGACAAAAACCGCAACGGCTACGGCGTTTATGTCGGTATGCAGGTGCCGGCGCCGATGGGCAAGTTCGGCCTGGAATACAACTACGGCTCTAAGTACTGGACCCCCTTCACCCAGGGACAGGACGATCCGGTCGACAGCAAACTGGCAACCCGTGGCCATGTCGGCGAAGCGTACTACATTGTCGAGATCAACCCGCGCATGTTCCTGAAGATGAGCGGCATCTATTACGACTACGAGTACAGCGGCAGCGGCTCGCCGGTCGGCAAGCCGAAAAAGATTGACGACATCGAGAAAGGGAACGCCTACTCGATGCTGCCGGTCATTGACACGGCCTACGATCTGAACGCGTCCCTGACTGTACAGTTCTAACACAGTGAAGGAGTTCCTCTTATGAAACCGATGGAAAAAACGGGCCTGGTCGCCCTCGGCCTGGTCTGTGCCCTGTTCGCCCTGACCGCCGTGCCGGTCGCCGCAGCGGAGAACGATCACAGCTACTACCTGCAGGGGCCGATGGAGACCGGCCAGGATGTCACCCGGCAGTGCCTGAAGTGTCACGAGAAGATTGCGGTCGACTTCATGCAGACCGTCCACTGGACCTGGGCGCAGAAGCAGACCGTCGACGGCAAGGAGGTGGTGCGCGGCAAGAAGAACGCCATCAACAACTTCTGCACCTCGATCGCCGGCAACGAGCCGCGCTGCACCAGCTGCCATGCCGGCTACGGCTGGCGTGACGACAGCTTTGATTTCGGCAAGGCCGAGAATGTCGACTGCCTGGTCTGTCACGACACCACCGGCACCTACGTGAAGGAGGCGACCGGCGCCGGCAACCCGGCCAAGCGGGTCGACCTGGTCTATGTGGCCCAGAGCGTCGGCAAGCCGAGCCGTTTCAACTGCGGCACCTGCCACTTCTACGGCGGCGGCGGCGATGCCGTCAAGCATGGCGACCTCGACTCTTCCATGGAATATCCGAGCCGTGCCGTTGATGTCCACATGGATGCTGACGGCAATGACTTCACCTGCCAGGAGTGTCATGTCACCGAGAAGCATGCGATCCCCGGCAGTTCCCTGGCGGTGTCGCCGGGCGGCACCAGCCATTTCTCCTGCGGCAACTGCCACGGCGAAGCACCGCACGCCCAGAGCCGTCTGAACCGGCACGCCGCGGACATCTCCTGCCAGACCTGTCATATTCCGTTCTACGCCAAGGAGGTGCCGACCAAGCTCTCCTGGGACTGGTCGACCACCGGGCAGTCACTGCCGGCAGAGACCGATGAATACGGCAAGCAGGCCTATGACAAGAAGAAGGGGCATTTCACCTGGGGGAAGATGGTCGTCCCCGAGTATCTCTGGTACAACGGCAGCGCCAGCGCCTACAATCGCGGCGGCAGAATCGACCCGGACAAGGTGACCTATCTGACCCTGCCGAACGGCAGTATCAAGGACGCAAACGCCAAAATTCACCCGTTCAAGCTGCATTCCGGCAAACAGATCTACGACCGCAAGAACAAGTATCTGATTACGGCCAAAGTGTTCGGCGAGGGCGGCTACTGGTCGGATTACGACTGGGACAAGGCGGCCCGCCTCGGCATGGAAGCCAGCGGCCTGCCCTACAGCGGCGAGTACGGCTTCGCGCCGACGGAGATGTACTGGAGCATCAACCACATGGTCTCCCCCACGGAGGAGGCCCTCGGTTGTCTCGATTGCCACGGCGACAACGGCCGGATGAACTGGACCGCCCTCGGTTACCCGGGCGATCCGATGGACAACCCGAAGCACGCACGTTCCCGATAAGCCTCCTGAAATCTTATTGGATCGTGACCACGGGGACCGGCCCAACAGCCGGTCCCTTTTTTTTTGCGGAGAACGCCGGTTCATTGATGCGGCGCAAAGAGTTCTGGCCGCAAGCGGCTGACATGCTACAATGCGCAAGGATGCGAACCGGACAATCGAGCACAAAGACGACGGATGGGCGGGATGGACGACAGGGAACCATTGCAGGAAGGGCGCGGACGCAGCGCCAAAAAGCGGGCGGCCCAGGCGGTCGAGGAGCTGGCGTTCGACCTGGTCGAACTGCCGGAGAGCGAACTCGGCAAACTGCCGCTCAGCGACGACCTGCGCCGCGAGCTGGCCCTGGCCCGCGCCACGCGGGGGCAAGGCTCACGACGGCGGCAGATCAAGCATTTCGCCGGCTGTCTGCGCCGCGACGAGGTGCAACGGCTGGCGATCGAACAACAGCTGGCCAGCTACCGGCAGGCGCTGGCCCGACAGACCCACGACTTCCACCGTCTGGAGGAGCTGCGCGACCAGCTGTGCGCCGAACAGACCAGCGCTGCGGCCCTCACCGAAATCGGCAGGCTCTGGCCGACTGTTGATCTGCGCAAACTGGCCAGCCTGGCCCGCGCGGCGCGGCTCACGGCCGACAAAAAAGCCGCCCGCGAGATTTTCCGCCGGCTGCGTCAGGCCGCTGAGGGCGACTGAGCGCCGTCACCCTCAGCGGCGAGCAGCAGCCCCTCGCCGACCGCGAAGGCGACCAGTTCGCGGCCGTTTGCCTCGGCAACACTGCCGGCAAAGATCTCTGCCGGGGAACGCCGGCCGTCACTCTGCCTGAGCAGGCGCAGCAGATCCTCGCCGAGCGACTCACAGATCACTTCCCCCCCCCGCCGTAAAAACAGCGCGGTCGAGCCGACCGGCCGGAACAGCTCGACGAACTCATCGAGGTCGAGCCCCTCCATCTCCAGCAGATCGACCACCTCATAGGCGAACGGCACCAGACGTAACTGCGGCGCACGCTGCCACGGTCGTTCCCAGAGAGCGTCCCCGCCGGGAAGTTCGTGCAGAGACGCCGGCAGCTCCTCGCCGAGCAGGGTCTCGGCATAATGGTAGTGATAGCAGAGCAGGTCGAAAACGGCCGTGATCAAACGCTCCCGGCCGGTCTGCCTGAGGCGCCAGCCGAGGTAGCTCTGCTGCAGGCGGTGGGCGTCGGCGGCATCCCAGGCGTCGCTGTCGAGGAGCCGTGCGGCACCGATGTCCGGCTGCGCCACTGCCCAGTCGGTCAGACCGGCAAAAAACCGGTGCGGCGACTCGTCGAACAGGTGCAGCAGGGCGGGGAAGAAAGCGACCGCCCGCCCGGTGTTGTAGAAGACCTCGAGAGCTGCGGTCAGCAGGCGACAGCGCTCCAGATCGGCCGCCGGCCAACTCGCCGAGCTGATGATTTCGTAAGGCGGTTGTGCCGCGGCGATCAACTGGTGGCGTTGACGCTCCCGGGCCAGACGGGTTCCCGGCAGCAGTGCCAGCGGGAAGGCATGTACATGATTTGGCAAGAATTCGATAACGGTATCAAGACTCTGCAGAAATCCGTTCAGACTGTCGCGCGGCAGGCCGAAGATCAGGTCGAAGCCGTAAGTCACGCCATTGGCATCGAGCAGCCGGACTTTTTCAGCGAGGCTGGTCAGGTCGAGGGAACGATGCACGGTTTGCAACACCTCCCGGTCGGTCGACTGCAGGCCGAGCTGCACCGAGCAGGAGAGACGACCGAGGAGGTTGGCGGTCTGGCGATCGAGGAAGTCGGCCTTGGCTTCCAGATGGTAGTGCAGGTGTGGTGCCGTCGTCAGCAGCAGCTCAAGCAGTTCGATACCGCGCCGCGGCGGAAAGTTGAAGGTCGAATCGAGGACCCAGACCTGGCTGACGCCAATCTCGCTGAACAGCTCCAGTTCGGCCTGGAGGCGTTCACGCGGGTAGGTGCGCACCCCCTGGTCGGCGCTCCCCGCCTCGAAACAGTAGTCACAATTGAAGGCGCAGCCGCGCGACGCTTCCCAGAGCACCCCCCCCTGCGGCGTCGGCGCCAGAATCCCCTGCAGCCAGGGGGACGCGAGGCTGTCGAGATCGGGGCCGGTCAGCTCACTCAACGACGGCGGTCCGGCATCCTCTCCCGGGAAAAAGATCCCGGGCAACGGCTCCGCCCGGCCGGCATCCAGACGGTCGACCAGGGCCGCGAATGACCGTTCGCCTTCACCGAGGATCAGGGCCGACCAGGGCGCCGCCGCGGCGAGTCCGCGCGGGTCGCCGGACGCTTCCGGGCCACCGGCAACCAGATGCAGCCGCGGGGCGGCTTCCTTGAGGCGGTTCGCCAGCTCGACCACCCGCAGCCGGTTCCAGACATAGACCGGAAAGCCGACCAGTTGTGGCGGATCGGCGAGAATGGCGGAGAGAATCTCGTTATCGGTCTGATCGGGGTAAACGTCCAACAGGCGGGTCTTGCGCTGTACGACAGCGGGGAGAGCGGCCGCCAGGCAGCCGGCGGCCAGCGGCACGGACTGGGCCGAACGGCGGACATGCAATGTAACCAGCAGGATCTCCATGGCTGCCTCCCCTGTGCGACACAGCATAGCGGCCGGAATCCGGTCCGTCAACGACGGCCGGAGTGACAGGGCGGTTTCAGCGACGCCATCAGTTTTTGGCGCGAACCTTGATCTTCGGCCTGGCCCCGTCGACCACCACATCGAACTCGACCTGGCGACCGGCGAATTTCTCGCCGAGCATCCCCTGCTGTCTGGCGATAAAGTCGGCCACCTGCTGGCGAGAGGGAACTTTCAGGGAGCAGGACTCGTGAGCCGCGGCGATCTTGCGGTACAGATCGTCGAGCGGGTCGGCAGTCGAACCGGCCGCTGCCGCAGCAGCGGCCGGCGACGCTGGCACCGCCCGCTTCAGGCGTGAGACATGGCGCTCGTAGCGCCCTTCGTCGATCAGGCGGAGAATCCGGTCCCAGTAGCCGGCGTAGCTGTGGAACCGGCTGGTCAGGCCGCGCAGGCGGAATTTGAGATCGGTCTGCGGGATATATTTGGTGAGCATCTGCCGAAACAGCCGTTCGAGCTTCTGACGCTGCAGGTCAGGAGCTCTCTTCTCGATCCCGAGAAAATACTGCTCGTAGCTGATCTCGAGGGCCTTGAGATCCTCTTCGAGACGATTGAGCAGTTCCGTGATGTGATTTCGGCCGGTCATGCAAGACAACCTTTGGCGCTTAGAGCCGGGAACTCTGTCGACGATAAACCCCCTCTTAAAGCGCCAATATACTGAAGCGACCCACGCAAAGCAAACGGAAAGCTCGACAGATCAACGGCTCACACCTGCCGGTGCAACGGCGCCTTGACAGCCGCTCTCTTGCCTCCTAAGATGGCGCCCAGAAGACTGGTGTGTCGCTGGTTTCGCCTGAACTCTGGATATTTCACGAAACGATGCCGGAAAACAAAATCACTACGGCCATCGAGCAGCAGGTTGCCCTTGCCGACGGTTTCCTGCGGCAGCAGCAGGCTCTGTTGCATGACATTGCCGCTCTGCTGCTCGATTGCTTTCACAGCGGCGGGCGCCTGTTTATCTGCGGGCATGGTCCGTTCGGCGCACTCGCCAGCCTGCTCGGCCAGGCGTTTCTCTTTCGGCAGACCCTGGAGCGGCCGGCCCTGCCGGCCTTCGCTCTGAGCAATGACGCCGGGCTCGCCACTTTTCTGGCGGCCGAAGACCAGAGCGACAGCTATTTCAGCCGCCAGCTGCGTGCCCTGACCACCGAACGGGACGTGGTGCTGCTGCTGGCCGGCACCTACCTGGGGCGCGCCGACCAGGAAGTGATCGCGACCGTCCGTCAGACCGGCGGGCGGGTGGTCTTGATCGCCAGCAGACAGGTCGAGTTGGGCGTCCCCCTGCCGGACATCACCCTGGCGATTCCCAGCGACTCGGAACCCCGGCTGCTGGAATGCACCTTGACCATCGGCAACCTGCTTTGCAGCCTGGTGGAGGGTGATCTGTTCGGCATCTGAACCGGTCTCCAGTCAACGACGCACTTTTCTGCATGGGGAGACAGTCACATAAAAATCGTTCAACGCGACGCGGAGACACAGAGTAAACCGCCTTGATCCCCGGTTCCTTTCCACGCCTCCGTGCCTCCACGTTAAATTTCGAGCTTTTTCCTTGTGATCAAAATTGACAGGACAACCGCAAAGCATCTATATTTCGCAGGTTGTCATATGTTAGCTACCCAATTCCGGTAACCGCAGCCTGCGGTGTCCCCCTTGACCGCCGGGGAGAACCGTCGCGAGAAATGCCGCCATGATCGTCAACGTTCTGTTGTTCAAAGTGACCCTGCTGGTCTATTTTGTCGCCACCATCTGCTATCTGGTCGGCGTCATCAGCCGCAGGGAGCGTTTCAGCCGCAACGCCAAGTGGCTGCTGATCGCCGGTTTCATTCTGCACACCATTACCTTCAAGGTGCGCTGGATCGCTTCGGGCATCACGCCGGTCGCCAGTTTCCACGAATCGCTGTCGTTTTTCGCCTGGTCGCTGGTCGCCATCTACCTGCTGTTCGACCTGCGCTACAAGATGCCGATGCTCGGCGCCTTCGTCAGTCCGCTGGCGACCACTCTGATGATCATCGGCGCCACGGCCCCCAAGGAAGCCCCCAAACTGAATCCGATGCTCGACAGCTGGTGGTTTCCGGTCCATGTCACCCTGGCGTTTCTCGGCCATGCGGTGTTTGCCATCGCGGCCATGGCGGGCATCATGTATCTGCTGCAGGAGCGGATGGTAAAAAGCAAGAAGTTCTCCGGTCTCTTCTACCGCCTCCCTTCCCTCGACACCCTCGACAGCATGAACTACAAGTGCCTCACCTTCGGCTTCCCGCTGATGACCATGGGGATCATCTCCGGGGCGATCTGGGCCAATTCGGCCTGGGGCGGCTACTGGCGCTGGGATCCGAAGGAGACCTGGGCGCTGATCAGCTGGTTTCTCTACGCCGCCCTGCTGCACGGGCGCCTGACCATCGGCTGGCGTGGCCGCCGGGCGGCGATCTTCGCCATCATCGGCTTCATCTTCCTGCTGTTCACCTTCTTCGGCGTCAACCTGTTTTTGTCCGGGGAGCACAGCTTCCGCAGCTTTACCGGCAACTGAGCGGACGCAGGAGAGGAGCAGAGCATGCATATCGTCACTCTCGGCCTGAGCCACAAAACAGCCACGGTAGAAATCCGCGAACGCCTCGCTTTCGCGCCGACCGCCATGGAGCGGCCTCTGCGCCAGCTGCTCGACCTGCCGGCGGTCGCCGAAGGGCTGATCGTCTCGACCTGCAACCGGGTCGAGCTGTACGCCGCGACCCGACAGCCGGATGCCGCCGTCGCCGCCATGCGCCGTTTCCTCGCCGACCACCACGGCCTCGACCTCGACGAGATCAACAGCCACCTGTACGACTACCAGGGGGAAGACGCCATCCGCCACCTGTTCCGGGTCGCCTCCAGCCTCGACTCCATGGTGATCGGCGAACCACAGATCCTCGGTCAGATCAAGACCGCCTACGGCTATGCCGTCGAATTCAAGAGTGCCGGCCTGGTATTGAACCGCTTCCTGCACAAGGCGTTTTCCGTCGCCAAGCGGGTGCGCACCGAGACCGGTATCGCCAGCAACGCCGTCTCGGTCTCCTTCGCCGCAGTGGAACTGGCCCGCAAGATCTTCGACAAGCTCGACGACAAGGCGGTCATGATCATCGGCGCCGGCGAAATGTGCGAACTGGCGGCCAAGCATTTCATCAGCAACGGCGTCAGCAAGACCCTGGTCACCAACCGCACCTTCGAACGCGCCGAGAAGCTGGCGGCCGAGTTCAACGGGCGGGCGGTGCCGTTTGAGAGCTTCGTCGACCACCTGGTCGAAGTCGATATCGTCATGACCTCCACCGGTGCGCCGCACTTCATCCTCGGTCGCGAGGCGATGGAGGACGTTCTCAAGCGCCGCAAACAGAAACCGATGTTTTTGATCGACATCGCCGTGCCGCGCGATATCGATCCGAAGGTCAACGACCTGGGGAACGCCTACCTGTACGATGTCGACGACCTGCAGGAGGTGGTGCAGGCCAACCTGAAGGAGCGCAGGAAGGAAGCGGCCAAGGCCGAAGCTCTGGTCGATCAGGAGGTCGGTCAGTTCTCGGTCTGGCTCGGCAACCTCGAAGTCAAGCCGACCATCGTCGCCCTGCGCCGGCGGCTGGAGGAGTTGCGCGCCCAGGAACTGGAGCGGACCTTCGGCAACCTCAAGGATCTCAGCGACAAGCAGCGCAAGGGGATCGAGGCGATGAGCAGTGCGCTGATCAACAAGATCCTGCACCAGCCGATCGCCGTGCTCAAGCAGAGTCCGGAACACGACGGCAGCGCCGACTATGTCGACGCGGTGCGCACCCTGTTCGACCTGCCGGCGCCGCAGGCCGATGACGGCGAGATCAGACCCCTCGACGACTGACGGCTCGGTCCGCTTGCGACAAAAAACCGCGATCACTAAACCACACCAAGGAGTGGAGTTCATGAGTAAACGGCAGCTACGTATCGGTACCCGTGCCAGCCAGCTGGCTCTCTGGCAGGCCAACTGGGTCCGGAGTGAACTGGAAAAGCGTTACCCCGACCTTGAGGTGACCCTGACCAAGATCAAGACCCAGGGGGACAAGATCCTCGACGTGCCGCTGGCGATGGTCGGCGGCAAGGGGCTGTTTGTCAAGGAGATCGAGGAGGCGATGCTGCGCGACGAGATCGACATCGCCGTGCATTCCATGAAGGATGTGCCGACCATCTTCCCCGAAGGGCTCGCCCTGCGCTGCATTACCGAACGCGAGGACTGCCGCGACATCGTCATCCTGCGCCCCGGCGTCGCCAGCTGGCGCGACCTGCCGCTGAAAGCGCGCATCGGCACCAGCGCCCTGCGCCGCAAGGCCCAGCTGCTGCACATCCGCCCCGACCTGGAGATGATCGATATCCGCGGCAACGTCGAAACCCGCATGCGTAAACTGACCGAGGACAATCTCGATGCGGTGATTCTCGCCGCCGCCGGCATGCACCGCCTCGGCTTCACCGGCCAGATCGGCGAATACCTGCCGGTCGAGGTTTCGATTCCGGCCATCGGCCAGGGCGCCCTCGGCATCGAAAGCCGCACCGACGACGACGCCACCAACGCCCTGATCGACTTCTTCAACCACCCCGAAACCGACTGGGCGGTGCGTGCCGAGCGCGCCTTCCTCAAACGCCTGGAAGGCGGCTGCCAGGTACCGATCGCCTGTCACGGCGTGGTCAACGGCCGCGACCTGACCCTGACCGGCCTGGTCGCCGACTGCGAGGGCGTGCGCTGTCTGAAGAAGACCGTCAGCGGCTCGGTCGACAACGCCGAACAGCTCGGCACCTCTCTGGGCGATGACCTGCTGATCATGGGGGCCGGCAAGATCCTCAACGAGGTCTATCAGCACGAGACCTTCAACGTCGGCAAGGAAGATGTCTGAGCGCGGCTGAGATGACCCGGGGAGTCGCTACCGGCACGCCGGCAGCCGGTCCGCTCGCCGGCCGGAGAATCCTGGTGACCCGCGCCGCCGACCAGGCCGGCGAGATGGTCGCCGCGCTGCAAGCGCTGGGCGCCGAACCGTGCCTCTGCCCGACCATTGCCATCCTCGATCCGCCCGACTTCACGGAGTTCGATGCGGCGCTCGACGCGCTCGACCGCTTCGAATTTCTCATTCTGACTTCAAGTAACGCCGTCGACGCCTGCATGCGCCGGCTCACCGCGCGCCGGGTCGAACCCGCCGCCCTGGCGGCGCTCTGCGTGGTGGCGGTCGGGCCGAAAACCGCCGAAGCACTCCAGGCGTACGGTCGCCAGGCCGACCTGGTGCCGGACGACTACCGCGCCGAGGGGGTGGTCGCCCTGCTCGCCGGACGCGTCGCCGGCAAACGCATCCTCTATCCGCACGCCGAACTGGCCCGCGACCTGATCATCAGCGAACTCGGCCGGCATGGCGCACTGCTCACCGCGCCGGTCGCCTACCGCAGTGGGCCGCCGCCCGAAGCGGCCGACCAGTTGCGTCAGGCCCTGGCCGACGGCCTCGATCTGCTGACCTTCACGGCCTCGTCGACGGCACGCAACCTGGTCGACCTGCTCGACGAGCCCTGGCGCAGTCAGGCCCAGCAGATCCCGGTCGCCGCCATCGGCCCGCTGACCAGCAGAACCTGCCGCGAACTCGGCCTGCGCGTCGTCATCGAGCCGCCCGCTGCGACCGTCGACGCCCTGCTCGCCGCCATCGTCGATTATTATGCGACAACTTCGCCATGAATCCGATGATGCGACACAATGGCCGACATCTCTGTAGATGCCGGCAGCGGACAACCCATACGACGCGGCGGCGCGGAAACGCGAAGAAAAAAGCATTGGCGTGCCTGTTATTCTCCGCGCCTCAGCGCCTCCGCGTTCAATCACGATTCCCGCGGTTTTGTCTTGGGCAACTCGGCCGCATACAACGCACCTCATCGTCACAATCCGGAGGTTTACCATGTTCTTTCCTGAATACCGCGGTCGCCGCCTGCGCCGCAGCGACGCTCTGCGCCGCATGGTCCGTGAGACCCACCTGCGGGTCGATGACCTGATCTACCCGATGTTCTCCGCCTTCGGCAGCGGGATCCGCAAAGAGATCCCCTCGATGCCGGGCATCTATCAGCAGTCAATCGAGCATATCGTCGCCGAAGCCAGAGAGGTCCGCGACCTCGGCATTCCGGCGGTGATCCTGTTCGGCATCCCCGAGCAGAAGGATCCGGTCGGCCAGGACGCCTATGCCGAAAAAGGGATCATCCAGGAGACGATCCGCGCCATCAAGGCGGAGGTGCCGGAGCTTTTGATCATCACCGACGTCTGCCTCTGCGAATATACCGACCATGGCCATTGCGGCGTGATCAAGGACGGCGACGTCGACAACGACGCCACCTTGCAGCTGCTCGCCGCCGAAGCGCTCTCCCATGCCCGGGCTGGCGCCGATATCGTCGCGCCGAGCGACATGATGGACGGCCGGGTCGCGGCAATCCGCGAGATCCTCGACGCCAACGGCTTTGCCCACATCCCGGTCATGAGCTACGCCGTCAAGTACGCCAGCGCCTACTACGGCCCGTTTCGTGACGCCGCCGAGTCGACGCCGCAGTTCGGTGACCGGCGCAGCTACCAGATGGATCCGCCGAACCGCATCGAGGCGCTGCGCGAGGCGGAACTCGATGTCCAGGAGTGCGCCGACTTCCTCATGGTCAAGCCGGCCCTCGCCTACCTCGACATCCTGCGCGATCTCAAAGAGCGCTTTCACCTGCCGCTGGTCGCCTACAACGTCTCCGGCGAATACTCGATGATCAAGGCGGCCGCCGCCAAGGACTGGATCGACGGCGAGCGGGTCATGCTCGAAACCCTGATCGGCATGAAACGCGCCGGCGCCGACCTCATCATCACCTACCACGCCAAGGAAGCGGCACGGCTGCTTAAGTGACCGGGTCTGGGGGCTGGGGACTCGAAGCTGGCAATTCACCAGCCCCCAGACCCTGACCTCCAGCCCCTGCCCCCCCCCGACTCTATGGAATATTTCTGTACCACACTCGACAACGGCCTGCGGGTGGTCAGCGTGCCGATGCCGCACCACCACAGCTGCGAGATGCTGGTCTCTTTGGCAGTCGGCAGCCGCCACGAATCGCAACGGCAGTCTGGCATCTCCCACTTCCTCGAACACCTGCTGTTCAAGGGGACGGTCGACTATCGGGACGGTCTCGCCCTGGAGCGCGCTTTCGAAGCTGTCGGCGGCTCGGCCAACGCCGCCACCGACAGCGAGAGCACGACCTTCCACTCGCGCATCCACCCCGACCACCTGGAGAAGGGCGCAGCGCTGTTCGCTTCGCTGCTGCTACGGCCGCTGTTATGCGATCTCGATCTGGAGCGGCGGGTGATCCTCGAAGAAGCGCTCGGCGACCTCAACGAGAACGGTCGTCAGGTCAACCCGGACAATATCGTCGCCGCCCTGCTGTTCGGCGCCCACCCCCTCGGTCTGCCGACCGTCGGCCACCGCACGGCCATCCAGAGACTGAACCCCGACCAGATCCGGCGCCATTATCAGCGCCACTACGTGCCGGCCAACACCGTAATGGCGGTCGCCGGCCCGGTCGAACACGCCCGGGTGCTGGCCGCCGCCGAACAGTTTTTTGCCGGCTGGCAGGGGGCGCCGCCGCCAGCCGGCAAGCCCTGGCAGGAACCGCCGCTGACGGCCCCGAAACTGCGCTGGGTGCGCGACGCCGGCTCCCAGGTCAGCCTGCAGCTCGCTTTCCTTCTGCCCGGTCGGGAGAGTGCGCACGCGATCAACCTGCGGGTGCTGCGCCGGCTACTCAGCTGGGGGGGGATGAGCCGGCTGATGCTGCGCTTGCGCGAACAGCTCGGTCTGACCTATGCTGTCGAGGCGATGCTCGCCCAGTACGCCGATGCCGGACTGCTGGCCATCGACCTGGCGGTGTCGCCGCACAACCTGGTGCCGGCCGTGCGGGCGATCCTCGACCTGCTGCGGGAGCTGCATCAGGACGAGGTCGGTAGCGACGAACTCGCTCATCTGCTGGCGAGCTACCGCTACGATCTCGACTATTCCCGGGACCAGGTCGATGAGATGGCCCTGCGCTATGCCTGGTGCGAACTCTCCGGCTGCCGGCGGACCATCGCCGCCGATCTTGCCAATCTGGATCGGGTCGACGCCGCCGGCCTGCAGCGGACAGCGCAAACCCTGTTGACACCGGAGCGGCTCTGCCTGGTCGCCGTCGGCCCTTACCGGCCGGCCGACCGCCGCGCCACCGAACAGCTGATCGCCGCCTGGCGGCCCTGACCGACACCGGGACTTGCATCCTGCCATGAGCACACTGCACTTGCTGCTGATCGCCGTTGCCACCTACCTGGTCGCCGCCATCCCGACCGGGCTGGTGCTGGCCCGCCTGCTCGGCTATGACGATGTCCGCCAGAAAGGGAGCGGCAACATCGGCGCAACCAATGTCTACCGGGTGGCCGGCAAGCTCCCCGGCGTCCTCACCCTGCTCGGCGACATCCTCAAAGGGTGGCTGCCGCTGCTGCTCATCGATCGGCTGCTGGCGCCGACGCCCGGCCAGCTCGGACTCCTCGGGGTCGTTGCGATTGCCGGTCATTGCTATCCGGTCTACCTGCGCTTCCGCGGCGGCAAAGGGGTCGCCACCGCCGTCGGCATCTTCCTGGTCCTCGCTCCGCAGGCCCTGCTCGGCGCGCTGATCGTCTTCCTGCTGGCGGTCGGCCTGTCCCGCTACATCTCCCTCGGCTCGGTTTTGGCCGCCGCTTCGCTGCCGCTGTTCGTGCTGGCCTTCGATCGACCGCAGCCGCTGGTGGTCAGCACCCTGCTGATCGCCCTGCTGGTGATCTGGCGCCACCGGAGCAACATCCGGCGACTGCTCGCCGGCACCGAAAACCGCTTCACGTTCTGAATCCCTGCCAGCAACCCGCCGGCATCGTCCCGATTTTTCACTGCAACGACTCGACAGCCCACAGCGCCCTGATATCATAGGCGTATGCGCTCACGGATTGCCATCGGCAGCTTCCTCCTCCTGGCCTTGCTGGGGACGACCATCCTTTTCTGCGCCGCCGAAGAGGCGGTGCAGATCAGGGGGGTGCGTATTGCCGGGGTGATCAACCCTGTGGTTGCCGACTTTATCGGCAGTGAACTCGATGCCGCCAATGCCGGTCCGTACCGTGCCTTCCTGATCGAACTCGATACTCCGGGCGGCCTCGATACCGCCATGCGCGACATCATCCAGAAAATTCTCAACTCGAGAATTCCGGTGATCATCCACATCTCGCCGTCCGGGGCCCGGGCCGCCTCGGCCGGTGCGCTGATGACCCTGGCGGCTGATTTCGCCGCCATGGCGGCCGGCACCAACATCGGTGCGGCCCATCCGGTCGCCATCGGCACCGGTGGCGGCGGCGATGGCGACCAGAGTCAGGTGATGCGCGACAAAGTGGTCAACGACGCAGTCGCCTATGCGCGCAGCATTGCCGAACAGCGCGGGCGCAACCGCGACTGGGCCGAGGATATCGTCCGCAAGTCGATCTCGACGGCCGCCATCGAAGCCCTCGAACTCAAGGTGATCGACCTGCTCGCCGACACCCCGCAGGAACTGCTGGAAAAACTCGACGGCCGCACCTACCTGCGGCAGGGGGAGCGCCGAACCCTGGAGACAGACGGGGCGGTCATCGCCTACGCGACGATGAACTGGCGTCAGGAGATTCTCAACACCATCAGCAGCCCGAATGTCGCCTACCTGCTGCTGATGCTCGGCATGCTCGGGATCTTCTTCGAAATCTCCCAGCCCGGCGTCATCCTCCCCGGCGCCATCGGCGCCCTGGCGCTGCTCCTGGCGTTTCTCGGTCTGCAGATGCTGCCGATCAACTATGTCGGGGTGCTGCTGATCCTGCTGGCGATCATCCTCTTCATTCTCGAAATCAAGGTGACCTCGTACGGCATGCTCAGTGTCGGCGGGCTGATCTCCCTGGCCTTTGGTTCGCTGATTTTAGTCGACAGTCCACTCCCCTACCTGCAGATCTCGCGGGCAGTGATCGCCGCCACGGTGGCGGTCAGCGGCGGGTTTATCCTGCTCGCCCTCTATGGTGTGGTCCGCGTACAGAAAAAGGGCTATGTCTCGGGTCTGGAAGGGATGATCGGCGAGCGCGGCAAAACGGTGACGGCCCTGACGACTGAGGGGCGGGTCTACCTGCACGGGGAGTACTGGGATGCCCGGGCCAATGAAGAGATTGCCAAAGGGGTCGACATCGAAGTGGTCCGTTGCGAAGCGAACCTGAAACTGCTGGTCCGCGCCGTGCCGGCCAGGACCGCGACGCCTGCCAAGGAGGCTGACAATGATTCCGTTTAACCTGATCGGCTGGGCCGTGTTTGCCCTGATGCTCCTCATTCTTGTCAGCAGCGCGGTGCGTGTCCTCTATGAATACCAGCGCGGCGTGGTTTTCCGCCTCGGCCGGTTCGCGACCGTCAAGGGGCCCGGCCTGCGCTTTATCATCCCGGTGGTCGACAAGCTGATCAAGGTCAGCCTGCGCACCGTGGCGATGGATGTGCCGCCCCAGGACGTCATCACCAAGGACAACGTCTCGGTGAAGGTGAATGCCGTCCTCTATTTCCGCGTCGTCCAGCCGGAAAAAGCGCTGATCGAGGTCGAGGACTACCTGTATGCCACCAGCCAGCTGGCGCAGACCTCGTTGCGCAGTGTCCTCGGCCAGGCCGAACTCGATGAGCTGCTGTCCCAGCGGGAACGCATCAATATGCACTTGCAGGAGATCCTCGACCGGCAGACCGACCCCTGGGGGGTGAAGATCTCCAACGTCGAGATCAAACATGTCGACCTGCCCCAGGAGATGCAGCGGGCCATGGCCCGTCAGGCCGAAGCCGAGCGCGAGCGCCGCTCCAAGGTCATCCATGCCGAAGGGGAATTCCAGGCCTCGCAGAAGCTCTCCGAAGCCGCCAGCATCATTTCCAGAGAGAGCGGGGCGCTGCAGTTGCGTTTTCTGCAGACCCTGACCGAGATCGCCGCCGAGAAAAATTCGACGATTGTCTTTCCCGTGCCGCTCGACCTGCTGAAACCGTTTCTGGACAAGAAAGAGCGGGAGTAGCTCAGGGCCTGTGCAGTTCGACAATGTAGCCTTGCTCGCGAGCGTAGCTGAGCCCGCTCGCCGAGAGAGCAAAGCGCGGGCCGAGCAGTCTGGAGAGCTGCAGACTCAGCAGCCCCCGCCGGTGCAGTGACCGGAGTGTTCTCTTGAGAACGGCATCGCCGAACAGCAGCGATTCGTTGATCTGCCGGCGCGACAGTGCCTTGCCACGGGCCTGGGCGATCCGGCGCAGGACAATGGTTTCAAAGTCATTCAGCGGCTCGTTGCCGGAATGCTCGGCAAAGAGAGCAGCATGGTCGGATTCGACGTGTGCCACCAGCCGGTCCTGCGACTGTTCCGCCTCTTCCAGAAATTTGCGCAGTCTGACGCCGGCACGCTGCAGGGCCGGGTTCAGGCCGATCAGCACAAAAATCGCCAGGAAGATCACAACCAGTTCCGACAGGCTCTCCAGCATCGGACATAACCTCCTGTGAGCCGCTCACCTTCACCAGGCACGAAACGACGACATCTCCTAACCGTTCTATCGTACCCGCCCCGATTGTCAATGACGGAACGTCACGATGAGGGTGCCGCACGTCTTGACTTTTGCCGAGGGCTGCCCAACAATCGCTGTCATGAAGAGACCACTCCTTTGGGTTCTGCGCACGATCGTGGTGGGCCTGGCTGTGGCGGCCGTGGTTTGCGGGCTGCTTGCCAGCCGGTTCCTGCAGACGCCGGTGGCGCCGTCGGGCGAGCAGCAGGTGCGGATCGCCGCCGGCACGCCGCTGCTGCGCATCGCCGCGCAACTCGAACGCCACGGGATAGTCAGCAACGGCCGCGGCTTCGTCCTGCTGGCCCGCTGGCAGGGGCTGGCCGGACAGGTGCAGGCCGGCGAGTACCTGTTTGTCGAACCGGCCCGGCCGGCCGAGGTGCTGCACCGCCTGGTGAGCGGCGATGTCCGCATGGTCCGCTACACCTTCCCCGAAGGTTTGAGTCTCAAGGAGACGGCGGCGCGCATTGCCACAGCTGGGCTGGCCAGTGAATCTGAAGTGATGGAACTGCTGAACGACACTGAACTGGCACGGCGCTATCAGATCCCGGCAACCAGCCTGGAAGGCTACCTTTTTCCGGAAACCTACACCCTGCGCAGCGACAGTAACGCCGCCGAACTGGTGACCGCCATGCTCGAACAGAGCCGAAGGCACCTGACCCCGGAGCTGCTCACAGCGGCGGCCGCCCGCGGCCTCGACCGGCACCAGCTGGTGATCCTGGCGTCGATCATCCAGAAAGAGGCCGGCCATGACGCGGAGATGCCGCTGATCGCCGCGGTCTTTCACAACCGGCTACGACGGGGAATGCCCCTGCAGGCCGACCCGACGGTCATCTACGGCATCGCCGATTTCGATGGCAACCTGACCCGCAAGCATCTGGCGACACCGACGCCGTACAACACCTACCAGATGCGCGGCCTGCCGGCCGGACCGATCGCCAGTCCGGGGTCGATCGCCCTGCATGCGACGGCCCATCCGGCCGAAACCGACGCCCTCTATTTCGTCTCGCGGGGCGACGGCAGTCACGTTTTCAGCAAGACGCTCAGCGAACACAACCGCGCTGTGCGCCGTTACCAGCTGGGACGTTAGGGCGAACCGGAGGAGCTGCAACGTCATGACCAGACGCATCCTGCTGGCGGAAGACAATCAGCAGCTCGCCCGGGGGATCAGCGACCTGCTCACCCGCCGCGGCTGCCTGGTCGAACACCATGCCGACGGCATCAGCGCGCTCAAAGCGATTGCCGCCCAGCCGCCCGACCTGCTGCTTCTCGACCTCAATCTCCCCGGTCTGCACGGCTTCGATCTGCTCAGCAAGTTGCGGCGGAGTCCGCGCACCAGACAGCTGCCGGTGGTCATCCTCAGCGGCAGTTATCGGGGCGAAAAGTATCAGCAACTCGCCCGGCAACTCGGCGTTCATGATTACCTGGAGAAACCGTTCAAGGCCGAAGCGCTGCTGCAGGCGGTCTCCCGGGCCCTCCCCGAGCCGATGGCCGCCCCCGCCGCCGCACCGCCGCGCCCCTTCGCCCAGCACCTGCGCACCGCCTTCCTGAAAAACTTTTCCGGCCAGTTGCGGCTGACCGCGGCCGAGACCACACATCTTCTGACTTTCGCCAACGGCATCCCTCTCGATCTGCAGCCAGGCTTTCGCCACCACGACTTCGCCGCATTTCTGGCCAGCGGCAAACTGCTCAACGCCGACGAAGAGCGCTATTTCCGCGAGCGGGCGGGCGGCCGGCACCTGTTTCTCGTCCAGATCGGTTGTTTCGACAGCGACGCTCTGGCGCAGGCCGAGCTGGAATATCTGGAGCAGGAGCTTTTGACCGCCTTCGCTCTGCTGAGGACCGGGGCGGAGTGGCTCGCCGTTCCCCAGCTGAAGCTGAAACAGCCGACCCGCCTGAATGTGCCGCAGCTCTTTCATGACGGCTACCGTCGCCATCTCGGCAGTGCCGGCGATCATCTGATCGAGCGCTACCGGTCACACTACATTGCCAGCGGCGACAACTTCTATCGTTACATCAATTTCCTGCGTCTCGACGACGCGGAATGCACCTTGCTGCCGCGCCTTGACGGCCGACAGCGTCTCGGCGAACTGCTCGGCGACGGCGCGAGTCTCGCGCCGCTGTTTTTGACCCTGACCAGCCTGAATATGCTCGCCTTCACGGCCGAGCCGGGGCGCGCCGCCGAACCGGGCGACCTGCCGGTCCGGACGCTGTTCAATATGGTCGAAGAGGAGTTCACCGTTGAGGTCGAGGATTCGCTGGAGAGCTTTGCCGAACTGGCCGACACCGACGCCGAGATGGTCGAGGCGATTGCCGGCCTGGCCGGCACGGAGGTGGGGAGCAGCGTCAGCGGCAACGACGATCTCGCCCAGGAGGTGCGCCTGATGGCGAAAAGCCTGGAGGGCCAGAATCACTACCAGGTGTTCGGTATCAAGCCGGCGAAATTCTCCATCGACCTGCTCAAAGAGCGCTATTTCGCTGTGACCCGCAAGTTCGGGCCGGACATCCTGATGCAGCTCGGCGGCGAGGAGGCGCTGCTGGTGGAGAAGATCCTGGCGACCGTCGCCAACGCCTACGACACCCTCTCCGATGTGGTCAAGAAGGAGCGCTACGACGAGCGGCTCGGCTCCGACCAGGTCGGTCTCGGCCGCGAGGGGGACGACCGCTTCCAGGCCGAGGTGCAGGCCGAATCGGGCAAGGTTTTCATCGAGATGGAGGAGTGGGACAGTGCTGAAAAGGCGCTGCAGGAGGCGGTCAACTTCGATCCGGACAACGGCGACTACCTGGCCAGCCTCGCCTGGGCGATCTACCGCAACCCGAAATACGCTGCCAGTCAGGCGATGCGCACCAAGGCGCGGCAGATGCTGAACAAGGCGGTAACCCTGGATCGTCAGCCGCAGGCGTTCGCCTACAAGGGCTGGCTGCTGTTCGAGGCCGGCCAGGAGAGCCTGGCCGAAGCCGAATTCTCCAAAGCACTCAAGCTCGACGCCCGCCACCCGCTGGCCCGCAAGGGGCTGCGCGCCATCCAGGAGCGACGCGAGCAACAGAAAAAGGGTCTGTTCCGGCGGATGTTCTCGTAGATCGCTACCGGGTTTCCTCAGACCAGCTGCACCGCGGCGAAACCGCCGCCCGGGGTGCGCATGTTGGTGACCTGGCCGCGATAGAGGCGGGCGGTGATGCCGAGCAGCCGGTCGCGGTAGGCGTAGAGACGCAAATCGGTCTTCATGGGACCGAATTCGGTCGACTCGGTCAGGGCGGGGGGGACCAGCTGCTGGACCAGGGTCTCTTCGGCCGGCAGAGCCTCGAAGCGCCGCCGGCTCATGCCGGTGCCGAGCAGTACTCCCTTGCTGCCGTAGTGGGTGACCGGTTTGAACACCAGCTTTTTGCGCTCCTCCCAGGCCTGTTCGCGCGGCATGTCGGCAAGCAGCTGCGAGGAGGGGATCAGCTGCTGGCAGAGTTCACGTGCCGCCGCCGGGAGTTGCAGACCGGCAAGCGTCTGCGGATCTGACCAGAGGGCCAGCCGTCGCTTGTCGGCGAGCAGCCCGTAGGTGTGCGGGTTCGGCGTCAGGCAGACCTTGCCGGCCAGATAGGCGGCGCGCAGGCCGGCCATGGCCGCTGTCTCCAGATAGAAATCGCAATGCCGGTTGTAGATCAGATCGACCGGCTCCCCCCGCCAGAAGACCCCTTGTTCATCAGCAGCCACTTCCGCCGGGTCAGCCAGCGCGGTTGTCACGCCCCAGTCTGCCAGCAAGCTGGCAAAGCCGCGCATTTCGGCGTGAAGAAACTGGGACGGCGGATCTTCATCGACAATCAGAATACGTCGGGGACGCGTCGTTTGCGAGCGGCTGAAGGCGGCGAACTCGGCGGCGAAACTGGCCAGCAGCCGCTCTCTGGTCCGTCCCGGCAGATTGTCGGGGAACGCGCCCAGCCCGGGGCAGGCCGCCGCGCTGGCGGGCAGAAAACCACCGGCGTTGGTGTTGACCTCGATCAGATGCGGACCGTCGGCTGTGACATGAAAATCGTAGCCCATCATGACGGCATCGTGACCGGGATCGAAACGGGCGGACACCGGCACCAAAGGATAGACCAGAGCACGATAGGCGCTCTGCTGCGTCAGTCGATGCAGCAGACGCACCAGAGCGAGCATCTGGCGCAGCGCAGGCCGCGACAGCGGCACGGCGATCCGGCTGACCGAACTTGCCGACGGGTGCAACGCGCTGACCGGCGGGGCGTCCGCAGCAGGAGTCCCAGAGCCGGCGGGTCGCTCTGCATCGGTCACGAGTCGAGTCCTTCTGCCAGCAGTTCGATAGTGTGTACCGCCCGGATCGGCGTCTCCTCTTTCTCCAGGCCACCGCGAATCTGCAGCAGGCAGCCCGGACAGTCCATGGCGACGCAGCTCGCGCCGGTCGCTTCGATGTCCCTGAGTTTGTCACCGAGAATCCGTCGGGCGATCTCCGGTTGACTGGTGAACGAGTAGGAACCGCCGAAGCCGCAGCAGCGGTCGCTGTGGGCCATCTCGACCAGCTGCCGGCCGGAGCCGGTGAGCAGCGCGCGCGGCTGCTGCCAGACGCCGGCGCCGCGCTTGAGGTGACAGGAGTCGTGGTAGGTGACGGTGTCGTTGTCGCCAGACAGCGCCGCCTGGCCATCGAGCTTGTCGACAATGAAGCGGGCGACATCGAGGGTGATATCGGCCAGACGCCTGGCCCGCTCCGCCCAGACCGGATCGTCGCCGAGCAGCTCGCAAAAATCGCGCTGCAGCGCCATGGTACAGGTCGGGCAGGTGGTGACCACGAAGTCCGGGTCGTTGTCGAGCATGGCAGCGATGTTCTGCCGCGCCAGGGCGATCGCCGTCTGCCGGTCGCCGGAATAGAGGGCAGGCACCCCGCAACAGTTCTGCTCCAGCGGCAGGCTGACTTCGACATCGAGGCGATTGAGCACCCGCATCAGGTCGTGGCCGAGTTCCGGATAGACGAAATCGTTCAGGCAGCCGGCGAAGAAGGCCACCCGGTATGTCGGCTGTTTCACCCGCTGCGGCAACTGCGCCCACTGATCGCGCAGCGGCGTATCGGCGATCGCCGGCAGGGTGCGCCACGCGGTCAGCCCGGAGAAGAACAGCGGCAGGTGGCGGATGCTGCGCTCACCGCGGGTGACCGGCTTCTGCAGGCGGCTGGCGGCACGCAGCAGACCGTGGAACAGCTTGCGGTTGCGCATCACCTTCTGGAAGACCAGCGCCTTGCCGGCGCCGATCCCCTCCTTGTCGCCAAGCACTTCGCGCAGATGGAGGATGATGCTCTCCAGATCGATCTTGCTCGGACAGACGGCGACGCAGGCCCGGCAGCCGATACAGGCGCGCACCAGTTCGGCGGCGTTCTCCAGGCCGTGATAGAACGCGGTGAGGATGATACCGATGGCGCTGATGTAGATGTGGCCGAAAACATGGCCGCCAACGGTCTGGTAGACCGGGCAGACGTTGGCGCAGGCACCGCACTTGATGCAGCGCAGCGCGTCTCGGCAGTGGGGCGATGCAGCCAGCTGGCGACGGCCGTTGTCAAGCAGGACGATGTGCAGCTCCTTGTCGCCGTCGCCACAGGGGACCGCGCCGCGAATCCAGGTGATGTAGGAGGTGATCAGCTGGCCGGTGGCGTTTTTCGGCAGGACATTGATGACGTCGAGGGCGTCTTCGAGGCGCGGTACCAGCTTGTCGATACCGACCAGGGCGACATGAATCTTCGGCAGGGTGGTGACCAGACGGGCATTCCCCTCGTTGGTCACCAGGGCGAGACCGCCGGTCTCGGCCACCGCCAGGTTGGCACCGGAGATCCCCATGTCAGCGTCAAGATAAGCCTGGCGCAGCTGCTGCCGGGCGACCTTGACCAGATGCTCGATGTCGGCCGGCTCGCTCCGCCCGGTCTCCCTGCCGAACAGTTCGGCCACTTCTTCCTTGAACATGTGGATCGCCGGCATCACCATGTGGCTCGGCTTTTGTCCGGCCAGCTGGATGATCCATTCGCCGAGATCGGTTTCCAGGGCTTCGAGGCCAGCGGCGGTCAGCGCCTGGTTGAGGTGGGTCTCCTCGCTCGCCATGCTCTTGCTCTTGACGACCTTTTTCACACCCCTGGCACGTGCCAGATCGACGATGTAGGCGTTGGCCTCAGCCGCGTTGTCGGCGAGATAGACCGTGGCGCCGGCCGCTTCGGCATGGGCGGTGAATTCGGCGAGATAGCGATCGAGGTTAGCGCGCACATCATCCTTCATCGCGGCGATGCCGCTGCGCAGCGCCTCGAAGTCCTGCCCGGCAAAAGCGTTCTCGCGCGCCAGACTGTAGGCATCGGCGAAGCGGTGCAGGGCGTCCTGCAGGCGCGGCTGGTCGAGGGCGTCGCGGACCCGCTCCTGGTACTGCCGACTGCGTTGCTGCTTGTTCATAGTGTTACCGCTCCAAGGGATCGTCCGACAGCCCTTCCCAGAGCAGGACATGCAGATCGCGCGGGCCGTGCACACCGATGGTCAGCACGCGTTCGATATCGGCGGTGCGGCTCGGGCCGGTGATCCAGGCAAGGTAGCAGCGCGGCGAACCCTCGTGGAACGCGCGCAGAGTCGGCGCCGCCGCCCGGCTGTCGGCGACGATCTTGCGCGGATCGAGGATGACAAAATGCTGTTCGGGCAGGGTGCTGGCGAGCCGGACATCTTCGTCGGTACTCTCCAGAACCACCGTGCCGGTGGCGGCGATGGCGAAATTGGCGCCGGTGAGACCGCCCCGGGCGGTGGCACCCCGGGAGCGGAAGTCGACATCGAGCAGTGTGACGCCGGCCGCCATCAGCGCCCGGGGGAGATCGACACGCTGCAGGCTCGGCGACGTCGGCAGGAGCAGCGCTCCGTCGAGATGTTCCGCCAGGTAATCAGCCGCCGCCGCGGCACTGGTCACCGTGACGGCCCGGCCACCGACACTACGCAGGGCGGCGACAAATTGTTCGGTCAGCGGGGGCATGAGCGAACCGCCTTATGAAAGTATGAAAATCGAAACGTCTCAGCTTTTAACAGACCCGAGCCTTCCTGGTGTCTGTCCAGGCAAATGTTCTGCGATGAACGCGTCACCGCATCAAATGGTTTTCTATGACTCTATCAAGAATTCCGGAAGAAAACAAACAGCATCATGCTCAACGTGGGTGGACAGGCGTCGCGGTCGACAGCAATCGAAAACGGCGTTTGTTTTTTTCTTGACATCGACTTTGCCTCCGGACTATGGTCGACCAAAAATTGGTCTTACCATTTTTTGGTCTTGTTCTCAAGGAGGGTCACCGGGACAGAGCGCCGGCCAGACCCTGACCGACAACCCCCGCAGCGCAAGGAGGCAGTACGATGAAGAGATTCACACTGATGGTCAGTTTTCTGGTGGTGGCCAGCCTGGTCCTCGCCCCAGCGGCTTTTGCCGCCAAACGCGACAAGTTCGGCGTCGACAAACGCCACGAGGGGGTCAAGAAAGAGCTGCGCACCATCAAGCCGTCCAAGGAGACGTTCAAGTGGAAGATGGTCATGCCCTGGTCGAAGGGTCTGCTCTTCTACGATATCGCCCAGCATTTCGCCGACTCGGTGAAACTCGCTTCCGGCGGCCGGCTCGACATCAAGCTCTTTTCGGCCGGTGAACTGGTCGGCGCCAACGAAGTTTTCGACGCCGTCAGCAAGGGCTCCGTGGAAATGGCGCACTCTTCGCCCCTCTACTGGAAAGGGAAGAACGAAGCCTTCGTCGCCTACGCCTCGGTCCCCTTCGGTCTTGACGCGGAAGGCTACAACATCTGGCTGTATGAGCGCGGCGGCCTGGAAATGCTGCAGGATCTCTACAAGCCCTACGGCATCTACGCTCTCCCCGCCGGCCAGACCGGCCAGGAGATGGGGCTCTTCTCCAACAAGAAGGCGACCTCGATGGCCGACTTCAAGGGGATGCGCATCCGCACCCCCGGCTGGTACATGGACATCATGAACAGCCTCGGTGCCTCGGTCAGCCCGCTCCCCGGCGGCGAAGTCTACCTCGCCCTGGAGCGTGGCGTCATCGACGCCGCCGAGTACTCAACCCCGGCCATCAACTATCCCATGGGCTTTGACGACATCACCAAGTACGTCATCACCCCCGGCGTGCACCAGCCCGGCTTTCAGTGCGACATCATCATCAACCAGAAGGCCTGGGACAGCCTCCCCGCCGACCTGCAGTGGATCGTCAACATCGCCGCCAAGGAGACCCAGCTCTGGTCGAACGCCTGGATCGAAAATCTCAACGCCGACGCCATCAAGCGCTTCCAGGAGAAAGTCGAGTTCGTCACTCTCGACGACGAGACCCTCAACGCCTTTGCCGCAAAGACCAAAGAGTATCTCGATGGTGTCAAGGCGAAGCATCCCGATGTCAAGAAAGCCCTCGATTCCCAGGACAAGTTCAAGGAAGACTTCGCCCTCTGGCGCGAGGTGCGCAGCCGTGTCGCCCCCTGGCCGCATGACAAGTACATCGGCGGCGCGCAGCAATCGAAGGGGCATCACCTGCAGTAGCCGACTATTCGGACGTTCACTGCGACCCCGGTCTGTAAATGGCCGGGGTCGCCACCCGTTTCGCGGAGAGACGCCATGCTCAAGGTCGAGCGTTCAATCAATATGCTGAACGACAAGGTGGGGCTGTTGACCGCCTACCTCATCGTCCCCCTGGTCCTGGTGGTGGTCTACGAGGTGTTCATGCGCTACCTGTTCAACGCCCCGACCACCTGGGGCTTCGAACTCACCACCTTCCTCTACGGCATGCACTTCGTCCTCGGCTTTGCCTTCACCCACAAACACAACGGGCATGTCGCCATCGATGTCTTCGAAGCGCGGCTTGCGCCGCGTCCCCGGGTGCTGCTGCGGATTGCCACCAACCTGTTGTTTTTTCTGCCGACCGTCGGTCTGATTGCGGTCTGGTCGGTCATCTATGCGGCCGATTCCTGGCGCGACTGGGAGCGGGCAGCCACCTCGTGGGCGCCGCCCCTCTATCCGTTCAAGACGATCATGGCCATCGGCTTTATCCTCCTCTTTCTGCAAGGGGTAGCCAAACTGATCGCCGACTTTCGCGCCCTGGGCGGCGCCGATTCGTGTCAATGATCCCCGCATGGAGAAGGGCGTCTTCTTATGAGCGTTGAACTCATGACCGTTCTCATGTTCGTTGCGCTGATGGTCTCCATCGCGCTCGGACACCCCCTGGCCATCACCCTGGCAGCGATCGCCACCCTCTTCGGCCTGATCGAATACAGCGGCGACGTCGGCGCCCTGCTCGACCTGTTCGTCAACAACGCCTGGGGCCTGCAGCAGAACTATGTGCTGGTGGCGATCCCTCTGTTCATCTTCATGGCCCAGGTGCTCGACCGCTCCAAGGTCTCGGAGGGCCTGTTCGACGCGCTCTACATCGTCCTCGGCGGTCTGCGCGGCGGACTCGGAATGGCGGTGATCGTCGTCTCGACGGTCTTTGCCGCGACCACCGGCATCATCGGCGCCTCGGTGGTCGCCATGGGGCTGATGGCCGGACCGGCGCTGTTGCGCCGTGGCTATCAGACCGGACTCGGCGCCGGTATCATCTGCTCTTCGGGAACCCTCGGCATCCTGATCCCCCCCTCGATCATGCTGGTGGTCTACGGTGGCCTGACCGGCATGAAGGAGACCTCCGTCGGCAACCTGTTCGCCGCGGCGATCCTGCCGGGGGTCATGCTCTCCGCCATCTATCTCGCCTACGTGGCGATCCGCTGCGGCATCAATCCCAAACTCGGTCCGCCGATCCCGAAAGAGGAGCGGACCGCAACGCTGCGCCAGAAAGTCGCGATGACCCTGAAGAGCTTCGTCCCCCCTTTCAGTCTGATTCTGATCGTTATGGGGACGATCCTCGCCGGAGTGGCCACCCCGACCGAGGCGGCGGCCCTGGGGTGCGTCGGCGCACTGATCCTCGCTTTTGCCAACCGCAAGCTGAACCGTGAGGTCCTCGCCGCCGCCAGCAACGCCACCCTGCGCACCACGGCGATGATCATGCTGCTGTTTGTCGGCGGCAAGCTCTTCTCGGTGGTCTTCCTCTCCATGGGCGGCGGCGACGTGGTCGCCGATCTGCTGCTCGGCATGGAGGTCAACGACTACGTGATCCTCGCCATCATGATGGCGGTGGTCTTCATCATGGGGATGTTCATCGACTGGGCGGCGATCCTGCTGGTGGTGGTCCCGATCTTCACCCCGATCGCCAACGATCTCGGTTTCGACCCCCTGTGGTTCGCGATGCTGATCTGCATCAACCTGCAGACCTCCTTTCTGACGCCGCCGTTCGGCTATGCCCTCTTCTACTTCAAGGGGGTGGCGCCACCGGAGTACTCCATGGGCGACATCTACCGCGGGATCCTCCCCTTCGTCGCCATCCAGATCGTCGGTCTGATGCTGATGGTGACCTTCCCGCAGATCATCACCTGGCTGCCGGACCTGTTCTTCGGCCGTTAGGCAGCGGCTCCCCTGCATCGAGTCGAGAAAGGCTAAACGCCATGCTATCTGACAAAGCGCTGCAGCACCTGTTCGCCAAACTGGGCAGGGAGAACGTTCTTTACCAGCCGGAAGACCTGTTGACCTTCGGCTACGACGCCACCCCGGCGATCGAGCATCTCCCCGACGTGGTGGTCTTTCCGACCAGTTCCGAGCAGGTCGTCGAGCTGGTTAATTTTGCTCGCAACGAGGGGCTGCCGCTGGTCGCACGCGGCTCAGGGACCGGACTCTCCGGCGGCAGCATCGCCGCCAGGGGCGGCGTGGTGATCTGCATGACCCGGATGAACCGAATCCTCGAGATCGACGAAGAGAACCTGACCGCCACCGCCCAGGCCGGCGTGGTCACCCTCGACTTTTTCAACGCGGTCGCCGCCCGGGGGCTGTTCTACCCGCCCGACCCCGGTTCGCAGAAAATCTCGACCCTCGGTGGCAACATCGCCGAGGATGCCGGCGGCCTGCGCGGGCTCAAATACGGGGTCACCCGCGACTATGTGATGGCACTGCACGGCGTGCTCGGTGACGGCCTGGAATTCGCCACCGGCGGCAAGAGCGTCAAGGATGTCGCCGGCTATGCCCTCAAGGATCTGCTGGTCGGCAGCGAGGGGACTCTCGGCATCATCACCGAGGCGACCTTCAAGCTGATTCCGCCGCCAAAAGCCAAGCGCACCCTGCTCGCCTATTTCAAGGAGACCCGTAGTGCCGGCGCGGCGGTTTCCGACATCATTGCGGCCAAGATCATTCCGTCGACCATGGAGATCATGGATCGGGCGACCATCAACTGCGTCGAAGACTACGTGAAAATCGGCCTGCCGCGCGAGATGGCCGCGTTACTACTGATCGAGGTCGACGGTCATCATGCCGCAGTGCTCGAAGAGGCCGACGACGTGCGTGCCGTGCTGGAGAGAGTCGGTGCCGCCCGTATTGAGGAAGCCGCCGACGCCGAACACGCCAACCAGCTGGCGGCGGCCCGACGCACGGCGCTTTCCGCCCTGGCGAGGGTCTCGCCGACCACGCTGCTGGAGGATGCCACCGTGCCGCGCAGCCGCCTGGCGGAAACCTTTGACGAGATCGAGCGCCTCAGCGCCAAATACCGGCTCAAGGTCGGCACGTTCGGCCATGCCGGCGACGGCAATCTGCACCCGACAGTCCTGTGCGACGAACGCGACCGCGACGAGATGGAGCGCGCCCACGCCTTCTACCACGAACTCTACGACAAGGTGTTAAGCTGGGGAGGGACCGTCTCCGGCGAACACGGTATCGGCCTGGCCAAAAAGGACTATCTGCAGCGACAGATCGGTGCCGGCGGCGTCAACGTCATGCGCCGGATCAAGAGAAGCTTCGACCCGGACGGCCTCCTCAACCCGGGGAAAATTTTCACCGACGACGAGGAGGACGGCAATGGCTGACAAGAGTTGCCTCGGCAACTTCCCCCTCGCTGACGCGCCGCACTACGAGGGACTGTTACAGTGCATGCGCTGCGGCTTCTGCCTGCCGACCTGCCCGACCTATGTGCTGACCGACCGCGAACGCTCCTCGCCGCGCGGTCGGGTCGCTCTGGCCAAGGCGGTTGCCGACCAGAAACTCGATTTCACCGCAGCCCTGAAGGAGGAGGCGTTCTTCTGTCTCGACTGCCGGGCCTGCTCGACCGCCTGCCCCTCCGGAGTGCATGCCGGCCAGGTGATGGAAGCGTGCCGCAACCAGGCCCAGGAGGTCTTCCCGCTGGCCGCGCCGATCCGGCTGTTCCGTCAGTTCATCCTCGAAAGGATGCTGCCGTCCCCCGACCTTCTGGAAACGTCGCTGCTGCCGGTGCGCCTCTACCAGAAGCTCGGCATCCAGTGGCTGGTTCGCCACTCGCGAATCCTCAAGCTCGGCCCCGACTGGATCGCCAAGGCCGAGGGGATGCTGCCGGAGCTGCACGCGCCGCTGCGCCCGCAGCTGCCGGAGATCGTGTCGGCGGTCGGTGAGCAGCGCGGCCGGGTCGGGTTCTTCCTCGGCTGCATCATGACCCTGATGTATCCGGAGGTGTCGCGACAGACGGTCCGGGTCCTGGCCCACCAAGGGTTCGAGGTGGTCACGCCGAAGCAGCAGAAATGCTGCGGAGCACCGCACCTCAATGAAGGCGACCGGCCGACCACCCGCGCCCTGGCCCGCCACAACCTCGACCTGTTCATGGCCCTCGATGTCGACGCGATCGTCACCGACTGCGGCGGCTGCGGCGCCGCCCTCAAGGAGTACGAGGAGTTGCTCGCAGAGTCCGGCGACCACGACCAGCTCGCCGCCTTCCGCAGCAAGGTCAAGGATATCAGCGAATTCCTCGCCGAACAGGAGCTACGGACCGAGGGACTGCGCCCGGTCGCAAAGCGGGTCACCTACCACGAGCCGTGCCATCTCTGCCACGCCCAGAGTGTCAGCCGCCAGCCTCGCGAACTGATCAGGGCGATCCCGGGGATCGACTACGTCGAGCTGCGCGAGGCGAACTGGTGCTGCGGCAGCGCCGCCACCTTCAGCCTCAAGTTCGCCAGCGAGAGTCAGCAGATCCTCGACCGCAAGCTGGCAAACGTCCGGGAGACCGATGCCGAACTGCTGGTCACCGCCAACCCCGGCTGCCATCTGCAGCTCGCCTGGGGCCTGCAACAGGCCGGCCTGCCGCAACAGGTGGTGCACATCACCGAACTGCTCGGCATGGCGACTCCGGACTGACCGGCAGACAGGCGCCATAGCAACACCAGACACGAACGGGGACAGCATAAAATGCTGTCCCCGTCTGCTGTCAAGCCTTCGACTTTGTTGTGATTTACCCCTTGAGCAGCTCCGCCATCTTCTCCTCGACCATGGCGAGATGGTCCATCATCTTGCTGCGTGCTCGTTCCGGGTCGCGGGCGATGATCGCTTCCATGATCTCGCGATGCTGGGTCAGCAGCCGTTCGACCAGCCCTTCCTGCCGATAGAACTCCATCAGCGCCACCTGCACGCTGGTATGAAACAGGCTGTGGATGGAGTCGAGGACATGCATCTGCACGCTGTTGTGACTCGCCACGGTAATGGCATAGTGAAACTCGGCGTCGATGTCGGCGCCCCAGCCACCGGTGGCCGCCTGCTCCTCCATGATAGCGTAGGTGCGGCGCATTTCGGCGATCTCCGCCTCTGTCGCCCGTTGCGCCGCCAGATAGGCCGACCAGCTCTCCAGCCCCATGCGCACCTCGGCAAGGGAGCGTAGCAGCTGAGGATCCCTGTTCTCAATCAGCCTGGCCAGAGGGTCGGTAATGCTCCCTTCGGTCAGGGCGCGCACGAAGGTGCCGCCGCCCTGACGGGAGTCGAGGAACCCCATCGCCTCGAGCACCATGATCGCCTCGCGCACCGAGGGGCGGCTGACGCCGAGCATGGTCGCCAGATCGCGCTCCGAGGGCAGACGCTCTCCCGGCTTGAGTTCTCCCTGAGAGATCAACAGCTTGATCTGCGCGGCGATCTCTTCGGATATTTTCTTGGGACGGATCGGTTGAAAGGAAATGGTCATGCCTTTTCTCCAGACGGCATTTGGTATGACCATTTTCTAGCACAGCTGAGCGGAAACGGCAAGAGGTGTGAGACGATATATACTCTGGAAAATGTACGACCAGAACGGCCAGAGGCCCGGCAGAACCGGGCCTCTGGTGAAGGCATTGTCGATGACGGAGGCGCGGCGCCCTTAGCCGACCGCCTTGTCGAGCATCCCTTCCAGCTGGTTTTTCGGCACGGCGCCAACCACCTGGTCGACAACCTGGCCGTCCTTGAACAGGATCAAGGTCGGAATACCGCGCACACCGAACTGGCCGGGAGTGGCCGGGTTCTCGTCGACGTTGAGTTTGCAGATCTTCGCCTTGCCGTCGTAGGCATCGGCCAGTTGGTCGATCACCGGCGCGATCGCCTTGCACGGCGCGCACCAGGAGGCCCAGAAATCGACCAGCACCGGCACGGTCGCCTGGTTCACTTCACTCTCAAAGCTGCTGTCAGTCAGCTGTACCACTTTATCACTCGCCATAAAGCACTCTCCTTGGGATGGATGACGGAACGGCCTTGCAAACATAGGACTTTCCAAATATAAAGCAGTCGACTAAAAAATCAAGATCTATCTTCGCCGCAACCGTCACAACCGCCGCCGGCCGCAGAGATCGCACCTTGATCTTGTCGCGATTTTATGTCGATAATGCCCGGTCTTGCCGGCTTGATATGCTACCGATCAGAACTCAACGCAGAGGCACACAGGTGCAGAGGGAATGGACCCTAGCGGCAGCCGACTTCCTCTGCATCGCAGCGCCTCCGCGTTCAAGCAGACGGTCCAAGGAGATCTCCCCATGCAGAAGCCTCTCGCCTGCGTGATCCTGGCCGCCGGCCAGGGAACGCGCATGAAATCGGCACTCCCCAAGGTGCTGCACCCGCTCTGCGGCCGGCCGATGCTCGGCCACGTCATCGCCACGGCCAAAGAGCTTGACTGCGACCCGATCGTGCCGGTCATCGGCCATGGCGCCGAGCAGATCCGCCGGCAGTTTGCCGGCGAGGCGTTGCGCTTCGCCCTGCAGGCTGAACAGCTCGGCACCGGCCATGCCTTGCTCTGTACAGAAGGCGAACTGCGCGACTTTTGCGGCGATCTGCTGCTTTTGTGCGGCGATGTGCCGCTGCTGCGCACCGAGACGTTGCGGAGTCTGCACGACGAACATGTGAACAGCGGCGCCACGGTGAGCGTGTTGACCGCCCGGCTCGTCAATCCGTTCGGCTACGGCCGGATCGTACGCGGTCCGCAGGGGGTGGAACGGATCGTCGAAGAGAAGGATGCCACTGCCGCCGAAAAACGCCTGCAGGAGATCAACACCGGCATCTATCTATTGCGGGCACCGCACGTTTTCGACCTGCTGCGCAGCGTGCGCAACGACAATGCCCAGGGCGAATACTACCTGACCGACATCATTGCCGCCGCCCGCGCCGCCGGCGAGCGGGTCACCGCCCATCAGGTCGACGCCGCTGCCGAGGCGATGGGGATCAACGACCGCGTACAGCTGGCCGAGGCGACCCGGCTGCTGCGCGCACGGCTCAACCGGCAGCACATGGAGAACGGCGTCACCCTGATCGATCCGGCCGCCACCTACATCGATGCCGGTGTGACGATTGCCGCCGACAGCGTCATCCATCCCGGCGTGCAGATCGGCGGCGAAACCCGTATCGGCGGCGCCTGTCTCCTCGAAAGCGGCGTGACCATCCGCGACTCTGTCATCGGCGAGCGGGTGCATCTCAAGGCCGGCTCGGTAGTGAGCGAATCGCACATCGGCGACGACTGCGCCATCGGGCCGATGGCGCACCTGCGGCCGGGGACGGAACTGGCTGGGCAGAACAAGCTCGGCAACTTCGTCGAGACCAAGAAAGCGACGCTCGGCGAGCGCTCCCAGGCCAGTCACCTGACCTATCTGGGGGACGCGACCATCGGCCGCAATGTCAACATCGGCTGCGGCACCATCACTTGCAACTATGACGGCGTCAACAAGCACCGCACGGTGATCGAGGACGATGTGTTTGTCGGCAGCGACACCCAGTTCGTCGCGCCGCTCACCGTCGGCCGCGGCAGCCTGATCGGCGCCGGCTCGACCATCACCAGGGACGTCCCCGCCGACGCCCTGGCCATCGCCCGCAGCGAGCAGAAGAACGTCGAAGGCTGGGCGGCGCGTAAACGCGAAAAAACATGTAAGGAGTGAGGCGTGAGGCGTAACGGCCTGCTGGTCTTGCCACCTCACTCCTAACGCCTCACGCCTCACGCCTCACGCCTCACAGGAGTTTAGCATGTGTGGAATTGTCGGTTATATCGGTCCGAACCAGGCGACGCCGATCATCCTTGACGGGCTGCGCCGCCTCGAATATCGCGGTTACGACTCGGCGGGGATTGCCACCCTCGATCAGGGCAGGGTCACCATCCGCCGCGCCGAGGGGAAGCTGGTCCGGCTCGAAACCCTGCTGCACGAGCAGCCGCTGATCGGCACGGTCGGCATCGGCCACACCCGCTGGGCGACCCACGGCCGCCCCTCAGAGATCAACGCCCATCCGCACCTGGCCGGCGATGTGGTCGTGGTGCACAACGGCATCATCGAAAACTACCTGGAACTCAAGGAGAAGCTGACCGGCCTCGGCCACCGCTTCAGCTCCGAGACCGACACCGAGATCATCGCCCACCTGGTCGAGCAGCATCTCAAGGAGTGCGGCGATTTCGACACGGCGGTTCGTCGCGCCCTCGGCGAGGTGCGCGGCGCCTACGCCGTAGCGATTCTCTGCAGTCGCCACCCGCAGCGGCTGATCGCCGCCAGGTCCGGCTCGCCGCTGGTGGTCGGCCAGGGGGAGGGGGAATTCTTTGTCGCTTCGGATATCCCGGCGATGCTGTCGCACACCCGCGAGATGATTTTCCTCGAAGACGGCGAACTGGTCAGTTTCACCCCGACCGGCATGCAGCTGACGACCCTGGCCGGGACGCCGGTCAGCCGGGCGGCCAAGACCATCACCTGGAGCCCGGTCATGGCCGAGAAGGGCGGCTACCGCCACTTCATGCTCAAGGAGATCTACGAGCAGCCGCGCGCCATTGCCGATACCATCGCCGGACGGATTCGCGAAGAGCGGGACGAGGTCTTTCTCGAAGATTTACGGCTCGCCGATACCGAGCTGGCCGCAGTGGAGCGCATCTGCCTGGTCGCCTGCGGCACCTCCTGGCATGCCGCCCTGGTCGGCAAGTTCCTGATCGAGAAGCTGGTCCGGCTGCCGGTCGAAGTCGATATCGCCAGCGAGTTCCGCTACCGCGACCCGGTGATCACCCCGCGTACCCTGACCGTGGTCATCAGCCAGAGCGGCGAGACCGCCGACACCCTGGCGGCCCTGCGCGAAGCCCAGACCCGCGGCGGCAAGGTCGTGGCGATCTGCAATGTGGTCGAATCGTCGATTGCCCGCGCCAGCGACGGCGTCATCTACACCCACGCCGGCCCCGAGATCGGCGTCGCCTCGACCAAGGCGTTCACCACCCAGCTGATCGCCCTCTTTCTGCTGACCCTGCATCTCGGCCGGGTACGCGGCACTCTCGACACGGCACGGCGCCGGCAGATGCTCGCCGGCCTGGTCAGTCTGCCGCGCCAGGTCGAGGCGTGCCTGGAACTCGATGGCGCCATCGAACAGGCCGCCCAGGGGCTGGTCGAGGCGCGCGACTTTCTCTATCTCGGCCGTGGCAACCAGTTCCCGATCGCTCTGGAAGGCGCACTCAAGCTCAAGGAGATCTCCTACATCCATGCCGAGGGCTATCCGGCCGGCGAGATGAAGCACGGCCCGATCGCCCTGATCGACGAGCATCTGCCGGTGGTGGTGATTGCCCCGCACAACACCACCTTCGACAAGGTCGCTGCCAACATCGAGGAAGTCCAGGCCCGTGGCGGGCGGGTGATCGCGATCACCGACCGCGCCGACAGCAGCCTGCGCGACCAGGTCGAAACCCTGCTGGTTGTGCCGAACTGCGCCGACGAGCTGCTGCCGGTGCTGACCACCATTCCTTTGCAGCTCCTCGCTTACCACATCGCCGTCCTCAAGGGGACCGACGTCGATCAGCCGCGTAACCTGGCCAAAAGCGTCACCGTTGAGTAACCGGCGCCAGAGCAACTTGATTTTTAACCCGCCTCTTCCTTATAGTCACAGAGGAAGCTGACGATGACTTCGCACCCTTGCCGTTCCCGGATGCCCTCTTTTGCATGAACTCAGTCTGACCCAGAGCCTGATCGAAATCGCCGTCGAGCATGCGCGCCGCGAAGGGGCGCGCGCCATCACGGCGGTCACTCTGGAGATCGGCGCTCTCTCCGGAGTGATCCCGGAAGCGGTCGAATTCGCCTTCGAGGCGTGCAGCAAGGGGACCCTGGCCGAAGGCGCGCTGCTGCGGATCGAGGCCGTCGACGGCCTCGGCTACTGCCGAGACTGCGACCGGGAGTGGCCGATGACAAACCTGACCGACCCCTGTCCGCAATGCGGCGCGTTCGCTCTCGAGGTGCGGCAAGGGCAGGAGATGACCCTGATCGAGATGGAGATCGAGTGATATGTGCATCAATTGCGGCTGCGCCACGCCGGTCGAGGACCATTCCCACCCGCACAACCACGATCACGCCCATGGGCACACTCATGACCCGGCAACAGCCGGGGCGACGCGCACCCTGCGGATCGAGGAGGATCTGCTCGCCAAGAACAACCGGCTGGCGGCCGCCAACCGGGTCCGCTTCGCCCGGGAGCGGCTGCTGGTCCTGAATCTGGTCAGTTCGCCCGGCTCCGGCAAGACCTCGATTCTCGAGCGCACCCTGCGCGAATGCCGGGCGCGCTACCGCTTCGCTGTCGTCGAGGGGGATCAGCAGACCGCCAACGATGCCGAGCGGATCGCCGCCACCGGCGTGCCGGTACGGCAGATCAACACCGGCGCCGGCTGCCACCTCGACGCGCACATGGTCGGCCACGGCGTCGAGAACTTCGACCTGCCGGCCACCGATATCCTGATGATCGAAAACGTCGGCAACCTGGTCTGCCCGGCCGCCTTCGATCTCGGCGAGGACCACAAGGTCGCGGTCCTGTCGGTCACCGAAGGCGAAGACAAGCCGCTCAAGTATCCGCAGATGTTCCAGGCCGCCGATCTGCTGCTGATCAACAAGATCGACCTGCTCCCCTACCTGCGTTTCGATCTGGAACAGTGCAAGAGCTTCGCCCGCCGGGTCAACCCGGCGATCGTCATTATCGAGCTGTCGTGCCATGACGGCAGCGGTATGCACGAGTGGTACGACTGGTTGGCCCGCGGCGTCGACGCCAAGCGCCAGGCCCCGCTTGCCTGATCGGGAGCTGTACGCCTTGACCGGTTATTTGACAAGCGATTAACCGAAGCAACGAAGCAACGCTTCACCAACGCCTCACCAGCCCGCCGTCCCCAGGAGTTCCTTTATGTGTCTCGGTGTCCCGATGCAGGTCATGTCGATTGACGACCAGGTCGCCCTCTGTGAAATCGACGGTGTGCAGCGCGAGGCGAGCCTGATGATGCTCGACGACGTCGCCATCGGCGACTACGTGCTGATCCATGCCGGCTTCGCCATCGAGAAGATCGACGACGGCGAAGCGGAGCTGACCCTGCAGGCGCTGCGCGACGCTCTCGACCAGGGGCTCGACGTCGAATGAAGTATCAGACGGAGTTCCGCGATCCGCAGCTGGCCCAACTGCAGCTGGCGGCGATCCGGAAGGCCGTGGCCGGCCAGACGCGCCGGCTGACCCTGATGGAAGTCTGCGGCACCCACACCATGGCGATCTCCCAGCACGGCCTGCGCAGCCTGCTCCCCGAGACGATCCGCCTGATCTCGGGCCCCGGCTGCCCGGTCTGCGTCACCCCGGTCGGTTACATCGACCATGCCATCGCCCTTGCCCGCCGGCCACGCACCCTCGTCGCCACCTTCGGCGACATGCTGCGGGTGCCCGGCTCCTCCACCAACCTGCTGCATGAGCAGGCCCGCGGTGCCCAGGTCAGAATCGTCTACTCTCCGCTGGATGCCGTGCGCCTGGCGGAGCAGCAGCCGCAGACCGACGTGGTCTTTCTCGGCGTCGGCTTCGAGACCACTGCGCCGACCGTCGCCGGCGCCATTCTCGACGCTGCGGCCAAAAGCCTCGCCAATTTTTTCGTGCTCGGTGCGCACAAGACCATGCCGGCGCCGATGGCCGCGCTGCTCGACGATCCCGAGCTGGAGGTCGACGGTTATCTCTGCCCGGCCCACGTCTCGGCGATCATCGGCGCCGACGCCTATCGACCGCTGGTCGAACGCTACCGGACCCCGTGCGTCATCACCGGCTTCGAACCCCTCGATGTCCTGCAAGGGGTGCTGATGCTCGCCCGCCAGCTGGTTGCCGGCGAAGCAAAGGTCGAAATCCAGTACCGACGGGTCGTCAAACCCGGCGGCAACGGCAAGGCACGCGACATCCTGCAGCGTGTGTTCGAACCGTGCAATGCCCGCTGGCGCGGCATCGGCGACATCCCGGCGAGCGGGTTGCAGCTGCGTGCCGCATACGCCCGCTTCGACGCCACCGTGCAGCTGCCGGTCGCTATCGAACCGACCCGCGAGCCAGCCGGCTGCCTGTGCGGCGAGATCCTCAAGGGGAAGATCCGGCCCGGCGACTGTCCGCTGTTCCGGACTGTCTGCAGTCCGGAGAACCCGGTCGGTGCCTGCATGGTCTCCAGCGAGGGGACCTGCGCCGCCACCTACAAGTACGACGCCGCATGATCCTGGCTCGGACCTTGCCATCCTGGTCTCCAGCCCCGAACTAACCCCCTGGAGTTGACGTGAAATCGGACCTGATCCTCCTTGGCCACGGCAGCGGCGGCACCTTAAGTCACCGCCTGCTCGACGAACTGATCGTACCACTGCTCTCCGGCGTTACCCCTGACGAGCAGAACGACGCTGCGATCCTCGATGTTGCCGGCCAGCGCCTGGCCTTCACCACCGACTCCTATGTGGTCGATCCACTCTTTTTCCCCGGCGGCAACATCGGCGATCTGGCGGTCCACGGCACGGTCAACGACCTGGCCATGGCCGGCGCCCGGCCGCTGGCACTGAGTGTCGGCCTGATCATCGAAGAGGGGCTGGCGACCAGTGAACTCGAACAGGTCCTGCAGAGCATGCGCAGAGCCGCCGACCGGGCCGGCGTCGCCATCGTCACCGGCGACACCAAGGTGGTGCCGCGCGGCAAGGGGGACCGGCTGTTCATCAACACCGCCGGTATCGGTCTGGTCGCCGCCGGCGTCGACATTGCCGGCAACCGGGCCAGGCCGGGAGACAAAGTGCTGATCAACGGCACCATCGGCGATCACGGTATGGCAGTCCTCGCCTGCCGCGAGGGGCTGGAACTGCAGAGCGCGATCGAGACCGACAGCGCCCCCCTCAACGGCCTGGTGGCCGACCTGATCGCCGCCCTCGGCACCGGCCTGCACAGCCTGCGCGACCCGACCCGCGGCGGCGTCGCCACCACCCTCAAGGAGATAGCCCGGCAGTCGGCGGTGCAGATCGACCTGAACGAAGCGGCCCTGCCGGTGTCGCCGGCGGTCGCCGGCGCCTGCGCGATCCTCGGCCTCGATCCGCTCTATGTCGCCAACGAAGGTAAACTGCTGGCCGTGGTCGCGCCGGCTATTGCCGATCAGGCGCTGGCCATCATGCGCAACCACCCCTTCGGCCGGCAGGCGGCGATCATCGGCGAAGTGACCGCCGGCGAAGCGGGCCGGGTTCGGCTGCAGACAGCGATCGGCGGTCTGCGCGCTGTCGAAATGCTCGCCGGCGACCAGTTGCCACGCATCTGCTGACACGCTCGCGCCGCCGCTCTTGCCTCACATTCCCTGACACTCCCCTGGTTGTGTCAAAAGGCCGAGTCGGCCTGTATCATTTTGGCACAAATGCAAAAAAATCGCGACAAAACAGTATCTTAGTCATTAAAACACGTTAAAAATCTCAAGGATTTCAGGGGGCTGCTCTGTTCGACCACACTTGTGATTTTTTGGCACAGACGATGCTATTTAGTGAGTCAGCGCAAAGGCTGGCGCACCAACGACCTACAGCCGCCAAGAATCAAAGGAGTCGACCATGTTCAAGTTCTCGGTACTCATCGGCACCCTGGGTTTCTTCTTCAGCAGCTGGCTGGCCGGCTTTCAACTTCCGCGCCTGGTCGGTGGCCCCGCCGACTATCTGTTGATGCCGCTGCTCGGCTACATCTCGATCATTGTCGTGGCGCAGGTCGCCGCGCGCATCTGTCGGCAGAGCGAAGCCTGAGGCGTCTCTGACGCTCCGTCCGGCATCGCTGCAGAGCTTAATTGCAGGGGAGACTGAATCCTCATTCTCCCCGTCTACCTGAAAAGCGGGCCTTAGGGTCCGCTTTTCTTTGTGCGTTGACGTTTAGAGTTTCTGTAGCTGCATCTATTTCCTCGTCTTCACGGACTTCGCTCACCTGTTGTGGTTGATGATCAAAGAGGCTGAGCAATCCTTGCCCAGGATGCCACAGAGCAGGATGATCGCTTGGGTGTCGTTGGGTTGTCTAAAGGGTCATTTCACAGTACCAACCACGGGTTTTCTCTGCCAGCCCCGCAGCTCCTGATCCGGGAAGACTTTCAGATTTACATCCGTGGAGAATGTCGGTAAATTAGCCGCTCTAAAAGGCAAGACACCCTGGTGTGGAGCTGGGACTTGACGGAGATGGTGACCGCTGTTGACCTGGTGCTGAGAGAGTTTTTTGCCTGTCCCGGCCGCCACCTGATGGCCGCCCGCCAGCAAACGGAGCAACGGGGTGAACATTGGCAACAACTCAACGATTCTGCCTCGATGAACGAGGGGAGGATTGCGCGATGGAACGATCCTGCTTTGTCAGCCACAAGGGGAAACAGATCTTTGTGCTCGACTGCCGTGGCATCGACCGGCAGCAGATGTTCGAGGTGATCGATGAATGTGCCCGGGTGGTCCGGCAGCAACCGGAACAGTCAGTGCTGACCCTGACCATTGCCGGCGATAATACCGGGTTCGATAGTGAAACGGTCAGCAGGCTGAAGGAGCTGACCAGGGGCAACGCTCCCCATGTCAAAGCGGCCGCCGTCGTCGGCATCACCGGCCTGTACAAAGTGGTGATGAGCGCCGTCTCCATGTTCAGCAAACGCCGCTTCTACATGTTCGACAGCGTCGAAGACGCCAAGGATTTCCTCGCCGACTTCTGAGCCGCCGACCGGCCTGTCCCCATCCCAAGCCAGACACCAGAGCACCGCAGGGCGTCCGCCCCTGTCTCCAGTCCACCACCGATACCGCTTACCCGCCGTCGCCGAGGTTATGGCGGGTTTCACTGCACACTGTAGTTGCGCGCCTCCAGACAGGCCTTGGTCGCCCGCGCATAGTCGACGCGCTTTTCGGCATTCTGCGCCGCGGGGACATTGCCGCCGGGACGGGTCGGGTCAAAGGCGGTCTCGCCGACTGCCCACTGGTGACACTGATAACGGTCCAGAGACTGCTGCTCGGCGCTCTGCCCGCCCTTCGGATAGACGAACAGCTGATCGGCCAGCTCCGGCTCCTCGGCCACCCTGGTCTCGGCCGGCAGTTCACTTACCAGATAGCCCTGATAGCGCGGGCTCCAGGTGTAGTAGACGCCGGCGGCGTAGTAGTAGGGGACGGTACCGACCCAGACTGTGGTGTAGGCATGGGGGAGCATCGGGACCACCAGACCGACCGGGGGCAGAGCCACGGAAAAATGCAGGCGGGACGGTCGATACCAGATGCCACTGCTGTAATAGTAGCGGCTGCGATGATAGTCGAAGGCGATCGCTCCCTGCGGCAGTCGCGAGACCGTGTGCCCGGGACGCGGGTAGTAGCGGTTGTGCAGGTGGCGTTGATCGAGAACATATTCCCTGGCCGGCGACGACCGCCAGTCGCGGCCCCGGTCGTGCTGCTGCCGTCCACGGTCGGCCCAGACGGGGACCCCGCTCAGCATGATCGCCAGACAGAATATCAGGCCGAACACGGCGATTCTCGTGACTTTCATAATCTCTCTCCCCGGATGCGGCGTTTACGGCGTCCCGCCACGTCAGCGGACACTGTAGCCGCGCCCTTCCAGACAGGCGCTCATGGCGCGTCGGTACAGCCGGGAGCGGCGATCCTGCTCGGCGTAGCGTTCCTGGCTGTAGCGATCATGGCGGGCTTGCAGACTGCGTGTTTCGCTGGCATAGCGGGCCGATTCCGCCGCCGCGCCGAGGGCGGCGCCGGCAATGGCCCCGACCACGGCACCTTCCCCGCTGCTGTGCGGCGCACCGATGATCGCGCCGAGTACGGCACCAGTGAATGCCCCGGCCAGAGTCTCTTCGCCCGTCGGTGGTCGGGCGACTACATGAATGCGCTGATGCGGAGCCAAGGCCGGCAAACTCGGATCGAAGCCGGTCTGCTGCCGCGCCCACAGGTAACATTCGAACCGGTCACGATCCTGCCGCTCGCCACTCTGCCCGTGCAGCGGATAGAAGAAAACTTCCGTCTCCACCGGTGGCTGGCGGGGGATGGGTGTTGCTGGAGTGTAGTAACTGGTCGGAGCGCAGGCCGCCACCAGCACAGCGACGGACAGCCAGCCAAGGATGCTGATCATGATCGGCCTCTCCTGTATGGTTGCTGTGATTACCCGCTCGCTGAGACGGTCGAGCACCCCAAAAGGTTGACAGCGACGCCCGCAGAAAGGCCGGCCAGGTCCCATTATGCAGCAAGCGCGCGGAAAAACGGGAATACACTGTCTCGGAAACCCGAAAAGGTATTTTTTTACATTTTTTCTTTTCAGCAAAGACCGCCGTTTCCCGAGACCTTCCCGATATTTACAGGTTTTTTCTTTTAAAAACAGTATTTTACAAAAAATGGCCTATTGACGAGCCTTTGCTCTGGTCTTACCATTGATCCAGGGATAACCCTTAAAGAAACGAGGTTCCGCCATGCCCTCCCTGCCCATCACCCTGTACAGCGTCACCAGACAGCTCCACCACTGGCTGCGGGCGGTTGCCTACGACGACATGGCCCGCCAGGCCAGCGGCTGGGTTCCCGACCACCTGCGGGTCAAGCCGCCGGTCGCCGAAGAGCAGCCGCTCCGGCTCGACATCAGTGTCGGTCGCAAGTCCCGTCTCGGCTGGGCCCAGCGACGCGCTAACCATCTCCCGCACTAACGTCCGCATCTGCAGTGGCCGCCGCCGCGACCTCTATCGGCCGAGAAAACTGACGATTTCGTCGAGAAACTCCTGGCCGAAGCGCTGCAGTTTGTGCCGGCCGACGCCGCTGATCGCCAGCAGGGCGTCAGCGTCGGTCGGCATCTTCGCGGCCATCTCCGCCAAGGTGGCATCGCCGAAAACCACGTACGGCGGCACCCCGGCCTGATCGGCCAGACGTTTGCGCAGGGCACGCAGCATTTCGAACAGACCTTCGTCATAAGCGAAGTCGGCCAGTTGCGGTCGCCCGCGTTTCGGTTGACTCCTGACCCGGATCCGCGGCCTGGCCAGCACCAGCCGCTCCTCGCCGCGCAACAGCGGCCGGGCCGCCTCGGTCAGCTTGAGCACCGAATAGTTGGCGACATCCTGGCGCAGGTAGCCGCGATGGATCAGCTGGCGCAGCAGGCTGCTCCAGGCGTCGACCGGCAGCTCCTGCCCGATGCCGTAGGTCGACAGCTGATCGTGGCGCAGGTCGAGGATCCTCTGGCTGCGTGCCCCGCGCAGGATATCGACGATATGCTTGACGCCGAAGCGCTGGCCGACCCGGAACACGCAGGAGAGCGCCTTCTGGGCGTCGACCGTGGCATCGTAGCTCTCCGGCGGGTTCAGACAGAGATCGCAGTTGTCGCAGTCAGCGATCGGCCGCTCGCCGAAATAGCCGAGCAGTACCCGCCGCCGGCAGGTCAGAGCCTCGGCAAAGTCGACGATCGCCTGCAGCTTGTGCAGCTCGATGCGCTTCTGCTCGACATTGCTCCCCTTGTCGATCAGGCTGCGACTGACGGCGATATCGCCGTAGCCGAACAGCAGCAGCGCCTCGGCCGGCAGGCCGTCGCGTCCGGCCCGGCCGGTCTCCTGGTAGTAGCTCTCGATGTTCTTCGGCAGGTCGTAATGAACCACGAAACGGACATTCGGCTTGTCGATCCCCATACCGAAGGCGACGGTCGCCACCACGATGTCGAGTTCATCGCGCAGGAAGGCCTCCTGCACCCGGCTGCGCTCGGCATCGGCCAGGCCGGCATGATAAGGACAAGCGCGCCAGCCGGCCGCCGCCAGCCGCGCCGCGACCTCCTCGACCCGCTTGCGCGACAGGGCATAGACGATGCCGGCCTGCTGCCGGTGGCCGTCGAGAAAGGCGAGCAGCTGCTGGAACGGCTTCTGTTTTTCGACCACCAGGTAACGGATATTCGGCCGGTCGAAACCGGCGACAAAGGAAGGTGCCTGGCGCAGGCCGAGACGGGCCACGATATCCTGCCGGGTCTGCGGGTCGGCAGTGGCGGTCAGAGCGATCAGCGGCACATCCGGAAAGTGCTGGCGCAACTGGCCGAGCTGAACGTATTCCGGGCGAAAGTCATGCCCCCACTGGGAGATGCAGTGCGCCTCGTCGATGGCGAACAGGGCGAGAGGCAGAGTGCGCAGGCGTTCGAGGAAGCCGTTGCTGAGCAGCCGTTCAGGGGCAAGATAGAGCAGTTCGAGGGTGCCGGCATGCAGGCGGGCAAGGACCTGTCGCGCCTGCGCTTCGCCGAGGGAGGAGTTGTAGCAGGCGGCCGCGACACCGTTAGCGGTCAGGGCATCGACCTGATCCTTCATCAACGAGATCAGCGGCGAGACGACGATGGCGACGCCGGGGCGATGCAGGGCCGGAATCTGGTAGCAGAGGGATTTGCCGCCACCGGTCGGCATCAGGACAAACGCATCCTCGCCAGCCAGCAGGGACGCGATGATCTCCTCCTGGCAGGGGCGGAAGGCGCTGTAGCCGAAGACCTCCCGCAGCGTCTGTCGCGGCGACGCAGCGGCGCCGGCCGGCCTCATTGCCCGACCGGGCGGGCGGCGACGCGAGCTTCCTGACGCAGGGCCAGATCGACCAGCACCAGGGCGGCCATCGTTTCAATGATCGGCACCGCACGCGGCACCACACAGGGGTCGTGACGCCCCTTCGCCGCCAACTGCACGGTCTCTCCGGCAAAGTCGCAGGTCTGTTGCGGCAGACCGATGGTCGCCACCGGCTTGAAGGCGACCCGGAACAGTACGCTTTCGCCACTGGAGATGCCGCCGAGACTGCCGCCGGCGTGATTGGTCAGGGTGCGAAGCCGCCCGTCTCTGACGACGAACGGATCGTTATGCTCGGAGCCGCGCAGGCGGGTGCCGGCGAAGCCGCTGCCGATCTCGAAGCCCTTGGTCGCCGGCAGGGAGAGCATGGCGTGGGCGAGCAGCGCCTCCAGCTTGTCGAAGACCGGTTCGCCCCAGCCGACCGGCAGGTTGCGGCAGGCGCAGCAGACCACGCCGCCAATGGAGTCTTTGGCATCGCGCACGTTGCGCACCAGCTCGATCATGCGGCCGGCGGCGTCGGCATCGGGGCAGCGCACCAGATTGGCATCGACCTCAATCCGGTTCAGCGACTCGGCATCGACCGCACCGGCCTGTTCGGCACCGATGGCGTCGACCCAGGCGACGATCTCCACCCCCCAGCGCTCACGCAGGATCTTTTCGGCGATGGCGCCGGCGGCGACGCGGCCGATGGTCTCGCGGGCGCTGGCGCGGCCGCCGCCGCTGGAGGCGCGCAGACCGTACTTGAGCTGATAGGTATAGTCGGCATGGGACGGTCGCGGCACCCGGTCCATCTCGCCGTAATCGCCGGGGCGCTGGTCGCGGTTGTGCACCAGCAGGCCGAGGGGCGTGCCGAGGGTGATCCCGTCCTCGACACCGGAGAGGATGCTGACCCGGTCGGCCTCGTCGCGCGGCGTGGTCAGGTCGCTCTGCCCCGGCCGGCGGCGATCGAGCTGGATCTGGATATCGGCTTCGCTCAGGGCGAGCCCGGGCGGGCAGCCATCGACCACGGCGCCGACGCCGATACCATGGGATTCACCGAAGGTGCTGACCCGGAACAGGGTCCCGAAAGAACTCGACATGACAATCTCCCTGTGAAAAATTTCCGGCATTATACCTGAATCGCCGGACGATGTAAGCCGTCACCTGACCGCTTGCGAGTTGCCTTGCCGAACAGCTTTCCCTATAATCCGGGTAACTGTTCAGCTCCGATATTCAACGACACAGCCCACAGGCAACTGCTGACGTGCTGATGTTGCTCATCCGGAGACGCAGGCAAACATCCCTGAAGAGGCCGTCATGAGCGACAAACCCCTGGTGCAGATCGAAACCTCCCTTGGCGAAATTCTCCTGGAACTTGACGCAGCCAAAGCCCCGGTGAGCGTTGCCAATTTCATCGGCTACGCCCGCGCCGGCCATTATGACGGCACCATCTTTCACCGGGTGATTCGCGGCTTCATGATCCAGGGGGGCGGTCTGACACCGGCGCTGGAAGAGAAGTCGACCGGCGAGCCGATCGTCAACGAGGCGACCAACCGTCTGCGCAACAAAGCCGGCACCGTCGCCATGGCCCGCACGGCCGACATCCACAGCGCCACCGCGCAGTTCTTCATCAACACCGCCGACAACCGGGATCTCGACCACGCCGGGCTCAAGCCGGAAATGTTCGGTTACACCGTGTTCGGTCAGGTCGTCGACGGCATGGACATCGTCTACCGCATCGAACAACAGCCGACCACCAGTGTGGCCGGCTACGACGATGTGCCGCAGACCCCGGTGCTGATCGAAAAAGTTACGGTCATCGATTGAGAGCCGGGCGGACCCCGGTGAGCCGGCACCGACACGCAAAAAAAGCGAGACCGCGCCGTGAAAATATGCTAAGAGTTGACCCGATCAAGTGACTCTGGTTTTGAGGAGGTAGAGACCGACATGGAAGCAGTCGACGTGCAGAAGGCGATCAAGGACGCCATCCAGACCGAAAAGGACGCCATGGACTACTACAAGTACGGTGCCGAACAGATGGCCGACGAACGGGCCCGCGGCACCTTCGAACTGCTGGCGCGCGAGGAGCACCAGCACGCCGAGTCCTTTTACAAGATCTATCAGGGGGCCGACATCCCCTCTTTCGAGGCGTTCATGAGCGCACCGCCGAACACCGCGTCCAGCTGGTGGAAACATCTTCAGGAACTGCTGGTCGGCGAGTTCGATGAGCGCAAGGCTCTGGAGCTGGCCATCGAGCAGGAGGAGGCGCTGGAGAAGGAGCTGCGGGCAATCGCCGCACGCATGACCGATCCGGAGGTCGCCCGGGTCTACCTGGCCAACGCCAGCTCAACCCATCATCACCTGGAGATGGTCGAAGAGGACTACAAGGCGATGCTCGGCATGGCCTGACGACGTCAGCCCCCCCCAAGCCCGCCTGGCGAGAACAGACAGGCCATCCGTCAGCCGCGGGTGGCCTGTTTTGTTAACGATGATCGACCTGCACGGTAAACCTTTTGCCGCATGGTCCGTCCAGACAGGCATCCGGTCGCCTGCGACCACCACCTCAAGGACCAAGGAGAATATCGTCATGAAAAGTCTTGTCATCGCCCTGTCCAGCCTGCTGCTCCTCGCCTTCACCCTGCCGGCGCTCGGCGGCAGTCGCCACGGTGCCGACTGCGGCAAGTGCGGCGCGGAGCCGACCGACAACCATCTGCAGCGGCTGCAGGTGCAGCTCGACCTGAGCGCCGAGCAGCAGCAACAGATCAGCCAGATCCTGACCGAGCGCCAGCAAAAGCTGGAACCGCTGCATCGCCAGTGCCGCGAGCTGCAACAGCAGCTGCGGCAGCTGGGGGAAGCCGAAAATTTCGATCGTAAGCAGGCAGAGCGGCTCGCCGCCGAACAGGCCGACCTCAAGGTCGCCAAGCAGGCGATCAAACATCAGTCTCGCCAGCAGATCGATGCCGTGCTGACTGCGGAGCAGCGCAGCAAACACCAACAGCTGCGCGACCTGCAGCCGCAGCGCGCCTGCGACAAGAAAGGCTGTCGGAGCAAAGGGGAGAACTGCCGGCAGTGTGACGTCCGCGGCAGCGGCGCCTGATGGCCGGACCAGAGCTTCACTGCATCGATCTCGACCTCATGAACCGGCCGGGCTTCCGCCGGTTCATGAGTGCCTGGCTCTATCGTGACCGCGATCTCGCTTTCCTGGTCGACCCCGGGCCGCTGGCGACCACGCCGCATCTGCTCGCCGAACTGCGCCGACTGGCCGTCGACCGCCTCGACTACATCCTGCTGACCCACATCCACATCGACCATGCCGGCGGCACCGCCGCAGTTCTCGAACACTACCCGGACGCGCGGGTGATCTGCCACCCCGACGGCATCCGCCACCTGGTCGACCCGGCCCGGCTCTGGCAGGGGAGCCGCAGCGTTCTCGGCACCCTGGCTGACGACTACGGCGAGATCCTGCCGGTTGCGGCCGGACGCATCGCTTTCGCCGCGGAGATCGGCACCAGCGGCCTGCGCGCCTTTCTGACCCCCGGCCACGCCCCGCACCACTGCTGTTACCTGCTCGGCGACCTGCTGTTTGCCGGCGAGGTCGCCGGCGTGCGCTGTGACGTCGCAAACGGCATCTACCTGCGACCGGCGACCCCGCCGAAGTTCCTCCTCGACGTCGCCCGCACCTCCATCGAGCAGATGCTCGCCCTCGAACCGCGCCGCATGGTCTTCGCCCATTACGGGCTGGTCGCAACCGCCATGGACCACCTGCGCATCGCCCGCGACCAGCTCGGCCTCTGGGTCGACGGCGTACGCTGCCTGCAGGGGACAGCGGCCGACGATCTCGACACGGCCTTTTTCCACTGGCTGCTCGACCACGACCCCAACTTCGGCACCTTCGTGCAGCTGCCGCCGGATATCCGCGCCCGCGAACGGCAGTTCCTCGGTAACAGTCTGCGCGGCATGCAGGAGTACGTCACGACCACGGCGTCCTGAACCTTCGACAAAGCCGTCGACAGCCCTGCGAAGAAGGCTTTAAAAAAGGGGTGCCCCGTCGTCGGCGGCACCCCTGATTTTTAGAGATCGGGAATTTGCGCGGCGGGTTGTTCAGAGCAGGTCGACCCAGCCGTGCTTGTCGGGCAGACGGCCGTACTGGATGCCGGTCAGGGTCTCGTAGAAGGTGCGGGTCAACTCCCCGGTCGTCTTGCCGTCACCGAGGACCACGGTCTGGTCACGACAGGTAAACTGGCCGACCGGTGAGATCACCACCGCCGTACCGGTCCCGAAGGCTTCGGTCAGCCGCCCTTCCCTGACGCCGGCAAAAATCTCGTCGACGCTCAAGGCACGCTGCTCAACCTCGATCCCCATCTCTTCCGCCAGGGTCAGGACCGAGCGGCGGGTGATGCCGTCGAGAATGGTGCCGTGCAGCGGCGAGGTCACCAGCTTGCCGTCGAGGATGAAACACATGTTCATGCTGCCGACCTCTTCGACGTAGCGTTTTTCCCTGGCATCGAGCCAGAGCACCTGATCGAAACCGTTGGCGGCGGCCTCGCGGGCAGCGTACAGGCTGGCGGCGTAGTTGCCGCCGGTCTTGACTTCACCGGTGCCGCCGTGGGCGGCGCGTACGTAATGGTCGGAGATCCAGATCTTCACCGGCGCCAGCCCCCCCTTGTAGTAGGCGCCGACCGGGCTGAGGATCACGAAGAAGCTGTACTGGTCGGCCGGACGCACGCCGAGCATCGGCTCGGTGGCGATCATCGCCGGTCGAATATACAGGCTGGTCCCCTCGGCGCGCGGCACCCAGTCGGCTTCGAGACGAACCAGTTCGCGCAGCGCCTCAAGGGTGAACTGCTCGTCGACCTGCGGCATGCACATCCGCTGCGCGCCGCAGTTCAGGCGACGCACATTGTCCAGCGGCCGGAACAGGGCGACCCGGCCATCGGCGCGGCGGAACGCCTTGAGTCCCTCGAAGATCTCCTGGGCGTAGTGCAGCACCATCGCCGCCGGATCGAGCACGAACGGTTGGTACGGCTGGACGCGGGCGTCATGCCAGCCCTGGCCGGTCTGGTAGTCCATGACGAACATGCGGTCGGTGAACTGCCGGCCGAACACCAGACTGGATTCATCGACACGCGGCTTGGGGCGGTCCAGAGGAAGAACCTTGAGTTGCATGGCGGGGGCAGACTCCTTTGGGAGATCGATCAGATTGGGCCTGATTCAGGCAAGATTTCATTAGCACAACTGGGCGGTTTGGTGCAAGGATTTGCACAGCTTGTCGATTCTGCAGACCGCGGTGGCCGCAGGTCGCAAACGGCGGGCGGTCCGAGCCTGCAACCGCTGGCAGGAGCGGAGCAAAAAGGTTGATTTTTCCGGTGACGGCGCTATGATGGCAGTAACTTTCGGCCACATAGAGACAACAACCAAGGAGCCTGATCCATGTTCGGACTCGGCACAACGGAACTGATCATCATTCTGGTTTTGGTCCTGATCATCTTCGGTGCCGGCAAGCTGCCCCAGGTCGGCGGCGCGCTCGGCAAGGGGCTGCGCAACTTCAAGGACGGCATGCACGAAGGGATTGAAGAGAAGGACGAAGCCGATAAGGACGAGATCGACAACCGGGACAACCACAAGAGCTGATCTCGACCTGCCGGCTCACTCGATGTCACTGCAACGCCTCCGGTCAATACCGGGGGCGTTTTTTGTTGTAAAGCCGTCTACTGCAACCGGCGGCCGATCAGTACCGCGCGCAGCGCGACAAAAGTCACATGCGGGTGGATGTCAAAGCCGAGCCCGACCCAGTTGTCCTCACCGGGCTCTTTCTTTTCGGCGTCATCGAAAAACGATGCGGTCGGTCTGATCTGCAGCCCCCGGAAACACTCCCGTTCCTTGATCGCCTTGCGGCGGGCCTCTTTTTCAGCGCGCTTAAGCTTCTCGACCAGCTGTTTTTTCAGCAGTGCATCGCGCTCATCGACATAGTGGCTCATCGTTCAACTCCTGAGACAGGATGGTGGAAAGACAAGACGGCGTCGCCGGCCGGGTTGGTCGTCGCAATTTCGGCACGGATGGCGACGCCGGTCAGGTAGCCGGCACCGACCACGCCGATGCTCACCAGCAGCATGAAGAGTGCGACCAGAGCCAGCGCCAAGGTATGCCGGTAGCGCGCCTGTCGATAGCAGAGATAGGCAAGATAGAGGCTGAGCAGGCTTAACGGCCCGGAGACAAGAACAAACATCGACCCTGGACTTCCCGGCAGGAGAGGCAGCAAACAACTATTTTTATGACAGGCGGGGCAGGAGGGATCCGGGCTGCCTCACAGTCAGAGATCCACTCCTGCCACGGTTGGCTAGACTTATTGCGGAGTGATGGTGACCACCACGCGCCGGTTCAGCTGCCGGCCGGAGGCGGTCGTGTTGTCGGCGATCGGCTGGGTCTCGCCGTAGCCGACGGTGGTCATGCGCTGCGCGGCGACCCCCTGGTTGAGCAGGGCGTTGTGCACACTCAGGGCGCGGCGTTCCGACAGCCCCTGGTTGTAGCTCTCGCTGCCGGTGCTGTCGGTATGGCCGGCAATCAGGATCGTCGTCAGCGGATAATTCACCAGCACATCGGCGACCCGGTTGATCTCCGGCGCGGCCCCCGGCTTGATTGTAGCGGAATCGACATCGAAGAGCATGTCAGACTTGAACGTGACCGCCAGCAGGTCGGCGTTGCGCTGGATATTGGCCGCCTCGGAAGCGGCAAAGCTTTGGCGCAGCGCCTTCTCCTGGTTGTCCATGTAGCGGCCGATGCCGCCGCCGGCCATCGCGCCGACCGCGGCACCGATACCGGCGCCAATCAGGGTCGCCTTGGTATCACCACCAATGGCCTGGCCGAGGCCAGCGCCGACCGCCGCACCGACACCGGTGCCGACCGCGGCCCCTTTCTGCGTTTGGGACATCGGCTGCGCACAGCCCCAGATCAGCAGGACACTCAGAACCAGAACACTCAATTTCCGTAACACCATCGTCTTGACTCCCTATGCAGTACGTTGACAGTCTGTGAAAGAACTCGACCAGTAGTTTCTCCCTTTCCCGTGGATATCTGTTACTTTGCCATCCAGAGCACGTCTTTGCAACCGGCCCGCGGCAAAAACAGTCGTTCCCGACAATGTCGGCGCTTGCATACAGACCGGAGCCCATGCTAGTTTCCGTCCGGAAACAGTGCGTTAACTGCTCTTTTGACGACAATCCGGAACAAAGGTTGACCCGCTATGAAAATAACCCGCGACCAGGTGGAGCATGTCGGCAGACTGGCCCGACTGGCCCTGAGCGACACCGAAATCGACGCCCTGCAGGGTGAGATGGATGCGATTCTCGCCTATGTCGAGCAGCTCAACCGGCTCGACACCGACGGTATCGAGCCGACCAGTCACGCCGTGCCGATGGAGAACGCGTTTCGCACCGACCGGCCTGGCACCAGCTTCTCGGCACAGCAGGCCCTTGCCAATGCGCCGGATCCGGCACCGGCCGGTTTCCGTGTGCCGCAGGTCATCGAATGATCCGGGCGATTTTGCCCCAGAGGTCCACGTCATGAACCCCACAGATCTGAGTCTTCACCAGCTCCGCGACCTGCTCGATCAGCGGCAGCTTTCGGCGGTCGAAGCAACCCGCGCCTTTCTCGAACGAATCGCGGCCACCGACCCGACGCTCAATGCCTTCATCACCGTCTGTGCCGAATCGGCTCTGACCGAGGCCGAGCAGGCCGACCGTCGGATCGCAGTCGGCGACAGCGCCCCGCTGACCGGCATCCCCCTGGCGGTCAAGGATATCATCAATACCGCCGGGATCCGCACGACGTGCGCCTCGCGCATCCTCGACAACTACATCGCCCCTTACGACGCCACGGCAGTCGGCCGTCTCAAAGCACAGAATGCTGTCCTGCTCGGCAAACTGAACCTGGACGAGTTCGGCATGGGCAGCTCCAACGAGAACAGCGCCTTCGGTCCGGCAAGAAACCCGTGGAATCGCGACTATGTCGCGGGCGGCTCCTCCGGCGGCAGTGCGGCCTGCATCGCTGCCCGCCAGGCGCTCGCTGCTCTGGCGACCGACACCGGCGGCTCGATTCGCCAGCCGGCCGCGCACTGCGGCGTGGTCGGCCTGAAACCGACCTACGGCCGGGTCTCCCGCTACGGCGTGATCGCTTACGCCTCCTCCCTCGACCAGGTCGGTCCGGTCACAGGCAACGTGCGCGACTGCGCTCTGCTGCTGGAAGCGATTGCCGGCTATGATCCGGCCGACTCGACCTCGGTCGACACGTCGGTGCCGGCCTACAGCGAGAACCTCGGCAGCGACCTGCGCGGCATGAAGATCGGCCTGCCGGCGGAATATTTCATCGACGGTGTCGCTCCGGAGGTTCGCCAGGCTGTCGAGCAGGCGGTCACCGTCTGCCGCCAGCTCGGCGCCGAGCCGGTCGAGGTGTCGCTGCCGCATACCGATTACGCCGTCGCCTGCTACTACCTGGTGGCCACCGCCGAGGCGTCGAGCAACCTGGCCCGCTATGACGGTGTGCGTTTCGGCCGACGCGACGCCGAGGCGCGCAGTCTGCTCGACATGTACATGGCAAGCCGCGCCGCCGGCTTCGGTACGGAAGTCAAGCGCCGCATCATGCTCGGCACCTACGCCCTGTCGTCCGGCTACTACGACGCCTACTACCTGAAGGCACAGAAGGTCCGCACCCTGATCCGTCAGGACTTCCTCGACGCCTTCGCCAAGGTCGATCTGCTGCTGACGCCGGTGGCACCGACCGCGGCCTTCGCCCTCGGCGAAAAGACCGCCGACCCGCTGCAGATGTACCTGTCGGACATCTTCACCATCCCGGTCAACCTCGCCGGCACCTGCGCCCTGAGCCTCCCCTGCGGCTTTACGAGCGCCGGGCTCCCCATCGGCCTGCAGCTGATCGGCCGGCCCTTCGACGAAGCGACCCTGCTACGCGCCGCCCACGCCTACGAGCAGGCGACCGACTGGCACCGCCGCCGGGCGGAGATCTAGCCGCGCGACGGCAGCAGCCAGCCCACGCACAACCGAGGCTTTGAGATGAACTACGAAATCGTCATCGGACTGGAAGTCCATACCCAGCTGACCACGCAGACCAAGATCTTCTGCAGCTGCTCGACCGCCTTCGGCCAGCCGCCCAACACCCAGACCTGCCCGGTCTGTCTCGGTCTGCCCGGTGCCCTGCCGGTCCTCAACCGGCAGGCGGTGGAGTTCGCCATCCGCGCCGGTCTGGCGACCAACTGCCGGATTACGCCGCGCTCGATCTTCGCCCGCAAGAACTACTTCTACCCCGACCTGCCGAAAGGCTACCAGATCTCCCAGTACGAACTGCCGGTCTGCGAACACGGTCACCTCGATATCGACCTTGACAACGGCACCAGCAAGCGGATCGGCATCACCCGGATCCACATGGAGGAGGATGCCGGCAAGCTGGTGCATGGCGACACAGCCGAGACATCGGGCAACTCCTTTGTCGATCTCAACCGGGCCGGCACCCCGCTGCTGGAGATCGTTTCGGAGCCGGACATGCGCTCGGCCGACGAGGCGATCGCCTATCTGAAGAAACTGCATCAGATTGTGGTCTACATCGGCATCACCGACGGCAACATGGAGGAGGGGAACTTCCGCTGTGATGCCAACGTCTCCCTGCGCCCGTTCGGCCAGAAGGAGTTCGGCACCCGCGCCGAACTGAAGAACATCAACTCGTTCCGCTTCATCAAGCAGGCGATCGACTACGAAGTGGAGCGCCAGGCAGAAATCCTCGACAACGGCGGCCGGGTGGTGCAGGAGACCCGTCTGTTCGACAGCAACACCGGCATGACCCGCTCCATGCGCGGCAAGGAGGAGGCCCACGACTACCGCTACTTCCCCGACCCCGATCTGGTGCCGCTGGTGATCGGTCCCGACTGGATCGCGGCGACAGAGGCCGACCTCCCCGAACTTCCCGACGCCCGGCGGCGGCGATTTGTCGCCGAGCTTGGCCTGAGCGACTACGATGCCGGCGTGCTGTCGGCGGAGCGCCCCCTGGCCGATTACTTTGAAGCCTGCCTCGCACAGGCCGGCGACGCCAAGAGCTGCGCCAACTGGGTGATGGGTGAGGTGGCCCGCAAGCTCAACGAAGACGGCACTGCGATCGAGGAGGCCCCGGTCACTCCGGCGATGCTCGCCGGGCTGCTGGCCCGGATCGCCGACAACACCATCTCCGGCAAGATCGCCAAGACCGTCTTCGACAAGATGTGGAGCAGCGGCGCGAATGCCGACACAATCATCGACCAGGAGGGGCTGAAACAGGTCACCGACAGCGGCGCCATTGCCGCCATGGTCGAGGAGATCCTGGCGGCCAACCCGGCCCAGGTCGAGCAGTATCGCAACGGCCAGGAGAAGGTGTTCGGCTTCTTTGTCGGTCAGGTGATGAAGGCGAGTAAGGGAAAAGCCAACCCGGCGATTGTCAACGACCTGCTAAAAAGCAGACTGTCCGGCTGACCGGGGCAGGCCTGCCGGCGCAACCCGCAATCAAGGAGATTGGCCGTGCGTAACCGACTTCTGACCGCTCTGCTTAGCGCAACGGCCCTTGCCATGGCGCTGACTGGCTGCAGCGATTTCGACGAAATGCAGACTCTCAAGCTTCAGCTGCAGGCCGAGCGGCTGCTGGCCGATGGTGAAAGCGAGCAGGCGGAAGCGATTCTGGCCGAACTGATCGCCCGCTACCCCGACAGCCGGCGCGGCGCGGCGGCCCGCCAGCAGCTGAAGACCGTGCAAATGCGCCGCATCTGGCAGGAGAGCCAGGCATTCGGTCGACTGGTCGAGAGCTACCTGCAGGTGTTCGGCGGCTACCAGACCTTGTACGGCCGTTACCCGACCAGTCTCGCCGAACTCGACAACAGCGACTATTTCTTTGACAGCGAGTATCTGCAGCAACTGACCGGCGCTGCCTACCAGGTCTACCTCTGGCTGCCAGACGACCACCACAGTTTCGAAGCCTGGTTTTTCGCCGACGACCAGGATCAAGGCTACCGGATCAGCGCGGCAGCCCCGGAGAAGCGCCGCTTCGACCGCGACCGGACGCTTGCGGACCTGCAGGAGGCCTTCCGGGTCGTCGACCGCAAGGGGAACCTGCTGGTTGTCCGGCCGAAGTAACCGGCAGAACGACTTCACCTCATGTCTGATCTGACCATTATCGGCGCCGGCCTGGCCGGCAGCGAGGCGGCCTGGCAGGCGGCCCACCTCGGCCTGCACGTCGACCTGTTCGAGATGCGCCCGCAGCAGATGACGCCGGCTCACCAGACCGGCCTGCTCGGCGAACTCGTCTGCTCCAACAGCCTGCGCGGTGCCGGCCTGCACAACGCCGTCGGCCTGCTCAAGGAGGAGCTGCGGCGCTGCGGCAGCCTGTTCATGCAGGCCGCCGATCGCCATGCGGTGCCGGCCGGCGGCGCCCTGGCCGTCGACCGCGACGGTTTCGCCAGGGAGATCACCGCGGCCATCGAGAGCCACCCACGCATCAATCTGCAGCGTCGGGAGATCGACAGCCTCCCTGCCGGCCCGGTGATCATCGCCAGCGGCCCGCTTACCTCGACGAGCCTGGAGCAGACCATTGCCGACCTCACCGGCGCCCAACATCTCTACTTCTATGACGCTATCGCGCCGATTGTCGAAGCCGAGTCCATCGACCGGGAGCAGGTTTTCGCCGCGTCGCGCTACGACAAGGGGGGCGCCGACTACCTGAACTGCCCGTTTGACCGCGAGGGCTATCTCGCTTTTGTCGCGGCCCTCGGTGCGGCCGACAAGGTGCAACCGCGCGACTTCGAGCGGGCGATCCATTTCGAGGGCTGCATGCCGATCGAGGAGCTGGCGGCCCGCGGACCGATGACGTTGGCCTTCGGACCGATGAAACCGGTCGGCCTGCGCGACCCGCGCACCGGCCGACCGCCGTTCGCGGTGGTACAGCTGCGCCAGGATGATCGACACGCCAGCCTCTATAACCTGGTCGGTTTCCAGACCAAGCTGACCTACCCCGAGCAGCAGCGGATCTTCCGCACCATCCCCGGCCTGGAGAACGCCCGCTTCGCCCGCCTCGGCAGCATGCACCGCAACACCTTCATCAACGCCCCGGCCTGTCTCGACGATCGGCTGCGCCTGAAAACCGAGCCCTGCATCTTTTTTGCCGGGCAGATCACCGGCGTCGAGGGCTACGTTGAATCGGCGGCCTGCGGCCTGCTCGCCGGCCTGTTCGCTGGCTGGCAGGTCACCGACCGCGAAATCAGCCGGCCACCGGCGACCACCGCCCTCGGTGCCCTCCTCGATTTTCTGGCGACGGCACCGCCCGAAAGTTTCCAGCCGATGAACATCAGCTACGGACTGTTCCCCCCCCTCGACCAGCGCCGGCGCAAGCGCCGCGAGCGCCGCGAGGCGCTGGCCGAGCGGGCCCTGGCCGATCTCGGCGCCTGGCAGACGCTGCTCCCCGGGGGGAGCCTGTGACCGCGACAACGACTGACATCATTCTCGCTTCGGCATCGCCGCGCCGCCAGGAACTGCTCGCCCGGATCGGCCTGGCCTTCGCCGTCGTGCCGAGCCAGGTCGAGGAGACCGAACGGGCCGGCGAGGCACCGGAGCAGCACGCCGAACGGCTCAGTCGGGACAAGGCTCTGGAGGTCGCGAGCCGGTCCGGGCAGGGCGGCCGCTGGTTCATCGGCAGCGACACCATCGTCTTGCAGGACAACATCATTCTCGGCAAACCAAAGGATGCCGCCGAGGCTGCCGCCATGCTCAGGCGTCTCTCCGGACGCGTCCACCGGGTGCTCTCCGGCTACGCCGTCCACGACCGGCAGAGCGGCCAGACACTGAGCGGGGTCGTCGCCACCCGGGTTTTCTTCAAGACGTTGACACCCAGGGAAATCGAGGGGTACATTGCCACCGGCGAGCCGTTCGACAAGGCCGGCGCCTATGCCATTCAGGGGATCGGCGCCTTCATGGTGCCACGCATCGAGGGGAGTTACAGTAACGTCGTCGGCCTGCCGCTCTGCGAAGTGATCGCTGCCCTCGAGCAGTTGGGCGCTATTGAACTGTTTGCCTGAATGTAACTATTCAGCTTGACACCTCTGGAAACACCGCAGCGGAAAGCCAGAGCACGTCCTTCGGCTTGGTTCGCGTTTCCGTTCATTCCCTCCCCCAGCGAGGGAGGAGCAAGGCAGGAGAGATGGCCTCTCACTGAAGAAGGCTGGAATCAGCAGCCCTGGATGTGCTGGACAGTTACAAAGAAATCACCAAGGCACCAGGGCCACCAGGTTAGATACCTGAAATTACAAGAGGATTTTCTCCGCGCCTCAGCGTCTCGCGTTAAATCGGTTCTCGCCGAGACTGCCTCAAGGTTTGTGTTCAATGACCGACATTGCCGCCAACATCGCCGCTATCCGCACAAAGATCGCCGACGCCTGTGCCCGCTGCGGCCGCGACCCGGCCCAGGTGCGCCTGGTCGCGGTCTCCAAAAAGAAACCGGCGGCGGCCATCGAAGCGGCGCTCGCCGCCGGACAGGCGCTGTTCGGCGAGAGCTACGTCCAGGAGTGTGTTGCCAAGATCGACGCAGTGCGCACGCCGGCAGAGTGGCATTTCATCGGCGCTCTGCAGAGCAACAAGGTCAAGTACCTGCGCGGCCGGGTCGCCATGATCCACTCCGTCGACCGACTCGGTCTGGCCGAGGAGATCGACCGCCAGTGGCGCAAGGACGGTCGCTGTGCCGACATCCTGATCCAGGTGAACCTCGGCGAAGAGGCGAGCAAGGCGGGAACGACGACCGACGAACTGATCGGCCTGGTCCGCCAGACAGCGCTTCTGCCCCATGTGCGCATCCGCGGCCTGATGGCCCTCCCCCCCTGGGCGGAGAATCCGGAGCAGACCCGCCCGTACTTCCGTCGACTGCGCGAGCTGGCAGCGGAGATCGACGCCCTCGGCCTCGCCAAGGTCGCCATGAACGAACTCTCCATGGGGATGAGCCACGACTTCGCGGTCGCCATCGAGGAAGGGGCGACCCTGGTCCGCGTCGGCACAGCGATCTTCGGCGAGCGCTAGCCGTTTCACCCCCCTTTCCTTCCGGACATCGACCCTGTGCGCAACGACACGCCTCTCAGCCAGAAGAGCATCGCGCTGTTCTTCTTCCCCCTGGTCCTCAACGTGCAGTTCATGAGTGTCTCGCACTCGATCATCAACGCCGGCCTGGCGCGCCTGGACGATGCGGTGACGGTGCTGGCGGCGTTCTCGGTGGCGATGGTCCTGCACCTGTTCGTCGCCTCCCCCTCCTACCAGAACCACACCATCACCATCGCCATGGTGCGCGGGCGCAGGTCGCTGCGCGCCATGCTTCTGTTCGTCCTGCTGATCGCCGTCTGGGTGTCGATCCTCCTCGGCCTGCTCGCCTTCAGCCCGGTCGGCAATTTCGTTCTCGATCGCCTCCTCGGGGTCAACCCGGAGGTCGCCCGCGGCGCCCGTGACGCCCTCGGCCTGCTGGTGCTGTTGCCGTTCATCACCGGCCTGCGCGGCCTGTTCCAGGGGCTGGTGATCCGCGCCCGCCGTACCAGCCTGGTCTCCTTCGCCACGGCGGTGCGTATCGGCATGCTGTTTGTCTATCTCTGGCTCGGCCAGTTCTGGTACGACGGCACCAAAGTCGCCGCCTTCGCCCTGCTCGGCTGCGTTGCCACCGAAACCGCGGTCATCGGCTGGTTCGCCTGGCGAGTCAAGCTGCCGGCCGACCCGGATGATAACCGCACTTTTAGCGAACTCCTCGCCTACGGTCTCCCCCTCGCCTACTCGTCCGGCCTGCAGCAGACCGTGCCGCTACTGATCAACGCCATTATCAGCCGCCTGCCGGACGGCACCCTGGCCCTGGCCGCCTTCGGCGTGCTGCGCGGCTTCCTGTTCCTGCTGGCCGGGCCGATGCGCAACCTGCAACAGGCCTACCTGACCCTGGTGCGCAACGCCACCGACAGCCACGCCCTGACGATCTTTTTCCGCCGCGTCAGCGGCGGCATGGGCCTGGTCATGCTGCTGATCGCCTGGCCGCTGAACCGGTCAGTGCTCGGCACCGTCATGGGCCTCGACGACACCATGCGCCTCTACCTCGCCTGGCCACTCACCGCCTGCGCCCTCTTCCCTTTTCTGTACGGTGCCGCCAACCTGCTGCGCGGCTGGTTTGCCGCCAATCACCTCACCGGCCGCCTTGGCCGCTCCACCCTCTACAAGGCGCTGCTGATCGTTGCGCTCTGGCCGCTGGTCGTCCTGTCACCGCTGCCACTGCCGGGGATCGCCGTCGCCATCGCCCTGCTGCTCGGCGCGGAGTTCTGTGAAATGGGTTATCTGTACCGGCAGCGCCGGGTCCTGCTCAGAAGTGATCAACGGATGGACACCGGCAGCGGCACCCGATAGTGCACAACCCGTCGATGGTCGCCGGCAGAGACGCCTGCAACGATCGCATCCTCAGTGCAGTGTTTGACCGCAACCGCGATAGATCTCATCGCCATAACTGACCGTCACAGTGGTCTCGTAGCTGCGCTCGATCATGGTGTCATTGCAGCGGCGGGGTTCGAGCAGAATGGTCAGCGGCCGATCGTCGATCGTGGCGCGATAGCTGGTGCTGCCGGGGATCACATCGTTCTCGGCTGAGGGCGTGGCGAAAGGGATCTCGCGCTGGCCGTAGTCGAGGTTTAACAGGCTCTGTTCCGGACCGATCTCGAGATACCAGCCAGGTTCGTTGCCGACGGCACGGAAGTGAATACCGCGCAGCCTGGCGGCCTCCCAGATGCTCCGCATGGAGTCGACCCGGCAGTTCAGGCGGCCAGCAGCACGACTTTCCAGGATCGCGCTCTCGCCCTTGGTCCAGAATGTCGTGCGACCGTCGCCATAACGGGCGCCGGAAGCGCTCGTTTGCTGCGGCAGGCGCAGGTTGTCGCCGGGGAGGAACAGCCGGACATGGTCGGCATAGAAAGCCGCGACCGGATCAACAGGTTCGCAGTTGTAGGCGAGGACCCGGTGCGGCGCAGGAGGTCGGTCAACCTGGGCGGGCGGCGCGGCACAGGCGGCAAGCAGGACAAGCAGAACAAAGAACAGGGACACACGAACGGACATCGCAGCCTCAGTGGTGGTCAAGTCAAGGGGAGATCCCCCGGGTTAAAGGGCGCTGGCCGTCACTCGGCGAGGGGATCCTCACCGGTCTGCCAGCTCGGCAGAACCCGGTCGCTGAGTTGAAAATCGGGGCCATCGTGCTCGGTGTAGATCACATAGACATGGGCTTGCGGCATCTGCCAGCGCTGCTCCAGTTCCGCCATGATCGCCAGACTGAGCCGGCGTTTCTGCTCGGCCGTCCGACCAACCCGGATGTCGGCGTTGAGAAAGGCGATGCGCCCCTCCTCGCCGGCCCGGCCGAATACCAGATCGCCGGGTGCATAACAACGGAAAGTAATGCCGATATGGTCGGTGCCGGTACTCATGATGGTGGCAAAGTGCTGCTTGACCGCAGCGGCGAAGGCGCGCTTTTCAGCAGGGTCCGGGGTGAAATTCAGTTCGAACTGGAGATGGGGCATGGCTCGACTCCTTCGTGGTTTGCCTGACGTTTTGCCAAGCATAGCAGGGCAACGACGGTCAGCAAGCGGCGCGGAGCAGTCGCCTGCACAAACTGGTCCCCTTGTGCTATCCTAAAAAAAAAATAAAGACGCTGGAGGTCAGCAGATGGCCAACCCTGGTGAGCCCCGCAAAAAACACCCCTGTCCCGACTGCCGGCAGTGCCAGTGGTGCGGTGACGACCGCTGCCGGCTCTGCCTGAAGAGCGGCAGCGGCTGCCGCAAGAAGCTGTCGATGGCGGAGCAGATCGAGCTGTATGAACAGCTCAATGCCGCAAGCTGTTCGCCTGCGGAGAGACGGTAAATTATTTCTGACAAAAGAACAACTCCCCGTTTGGCAGAAGGTTTCCCCCCGCCGCTCCAGAACCGCTAAATAAAGACGCCCGCTTCCGGCGTAACCGGCAGCGGGCGTCTTTGTTCCTCACTTTTTATTTTTTGCAGCGAGCGGAGCCCGCAGTCGAGCGGCTGGCTATTCCTTGACCCTGTAGACCGTGTGCGCTTCGGTATCGCGCCGGTGCGCGACCAGATCGGCGTGAACCGCCGTCAGCCGCTGGTCGACCCTTGAGATCTCGCCTCTGAGTTGGCCTTCCAGGCGATCGACCCTCTCGGCCAGCATCTGCTGTCCTTCGACAACCAGGTCGAGATTGTGCTGCATGTCTTCAGCATAAATACCGACTTCGTGCCTGAAAATCTCTTTGATGGCGTCGCAAAAACTCACCAACTGCTGCGTTGCCACAATCATCTCGCTGCTTCGACGTATGGAACTACGCCTCATTGCTCGACAATTGCGCGCCTTGCATTTGGCGTTTTTTGCTTAGCCATCCAATCTCGGACTTTCTGCGAAAGCATCCTCTTTGATGGCCTGAATATCCGTTGCTGTCATGAAAATCTCCCCTCCATTCGCAATTGGCATAACTTACAGCAAAATATTACACCCGGATCCTGGGCAACGCGCCACGCAGAACCGCCTCCGGACAACCGCCTGTCAGGCCTTTTTCCGGGCCGTCTTCTTCGCAGGCTTGTCCACCGCCCCCTTGGCGGCCGGTGCCTTCTCCGGCGCCACCAGGGTCGTCTGGTAGTCGCACGCTTCCTGCGGGCACTTCTGCACCGTACCGAAGCGCTTAGTGGTCTTGACCACGGTGAGGGGGAAGGCGCACTGCGGGCAGGGCTCGGTTTTCGGCTCGTCCCAGAGAGCGTATTTGCACTGCGGATAGCGGTTGCAGGAGTAGAAGATCTTGCCGTAGCGGCTCTTCTTCTCCATCATCTCCCCCTCACCACACTGCGGGCAGGCGATACCGAGGGCCTTCGGTTTGACCAGCGGCTGGTTGTTGCGACAGGCCGGGTAGGCCGAACAGGCGAGGTACTTGCCGTAGCGCCCGTCCTTGATCAGCATTTTCGCGCCGCATTTCTCGCAGGTCTCGTCCGAGTAGACCGGTTCCGCCGGCGCACTGCCGTCGACCGGCCGGGTGTAGGTGCAGTCCGGGTAGCCGGTGCAGGCGATGAAGTAGCCGTTCTTGCCGAACTTCTTGCTTAAGGGATGCGCGCACTCCGGGCACTTCTCGTCGAGAGTCTCGCCGACAAAGGACTGGCCGCGAGTCTGCTCGACCTGATCGATAAACGGCGACCAGAAACCTTTGAGAAACGTCAGTCGATCGGTCTCGCCGCGGGAGATGGCGTCGAGGTCCTCCTCCATGTGTGCGGTGAAATCGTAATCGACGTACTTGGCGAAGAACTGCATGAGGAAGCGGTGCACCTCGCGGCCGAGATCCTGCGGAAAGAAGGTCCGCTTGACCAGTTCGACATACTTGCGCTCCACCAGGGTGCCCATGATCGCGGCGTAGGTCGACGGCCGGCCGATGCCATACTCTTCGAGGGTTTTGACCAGAGAGGCCTCGGTATAGCGCGGCGGCGGCTGGGTGCTGTGCTTCTCGTCGGCGAGGGCGCCCAGCGCCAGCCGCTCCCGCTCGGTCAGTTCCGGCAGCATCCCTTCCGGGTCGTCGCTCGCCTCGTCGAGCCCCTCGATGTAGACCTTCATAAATCCGGCGAAGCGGATGACCTGGCCCGACGCACGGAACAGGTAGCGTTCGCCGGCACGGATATCGACGGTGGTGGCATCGAGGAGCGCGTTGGCCATCTGCGAGGCGATGGTCCGCTCCCAGATCAGCTTGTAGAGCCGCAGTTCGTCACGGTCGAGAAAGCGGCTGAGCTGCTCCGGATGGCGTGCCAGGCCGGTCGGCCGGATCGCCTCGTGGGCCTCCTGGGCATTCTTCGCCTTGCTCGCATAGAGACGCGGCTTGGCCGGCAGATAGTCGGCGCCATAGCGGTCAGTGATCGCCGCGCGCGCCTCTTCAATCGCCTGATTCGACAGGTTGACCGAGTCGGTTCGCATGTAGGTGATCAGACCGGTCGGGCCATCGCCGATATCGACCCCCTCATACAGTCTTTGCGCCAGACTCATGGTCTTGCGTGCCGAGAAGCCGAGTTTGCGGTTGGCCTCCTGCTGCAGGGTACTGGTCGTGAACGGTGCGGCCGGCTTGCGCTGCTTTTCGCTGCGTTTGATCGTTTCGACGCAAAACGGCAGCGGCCGGATCTCGTCCACCAGGCGGGTCGCTGCCTCCTGGTCGGCGATGACGTGGTAGGCACCGGGCTTGTCGGCCTCGGCGTCGAGGTGCTTGGCACTGCTCGCCACCGGTCTCTCGTCGATGCTGTAGAGACGGGCCGCCAGGCGGGCCTGCTTGTCGGTGGACAGCTCGGCCTCGATGGTCCAGTAGTCGCGGGGGACAAATGCCTCGATCTCCGCCTCGCGCTCACAGATCAGGCGCAGCGCCACCGACTGCACCCGCCCGGCGGAGCGGCTGCCGGGGATCTTGCGCCACAGCACCGGCGACAGGTTGAAACCGACCAGGTAATCGAGGATGCGCCGCGCCTGCTGGGCATCGACCAGATCGCCGGCGACGCGGCGCGGCCGGGCCATCGCCTCGGAGATGGCGTCTCTGGTGATTTCATGGAACACCACCCTCTGCACCTCGGGGCGGTCACCCTGCTCATCGACACCGAGAGCTTCCAGAAGGTGCCAGGCGATCGCCTCGCCTTCGCGGTCGGGGTCAGTCGCCAGGATCAGCCGATCGGCCCCCTTGAGGGCCTGTTTCAGACTGCTCAGCTGCTTCTTGGCCTTGGCGGCCACCACGTATTTCGGCGTGAAATCGTGCTCGATATCGACCGAGCCATCCTTGCTCGGCAGGTCGCGCACATGGCCGTAGGAGGCGAGGACAGTGTAGTCCTTACCGAGATATTTTTCGATAGTCTTGGCTTTGGCAGGGGACTCGACGATGACCAGAGAGTGTGACATATAAGAATTCGCAAGGTTTGGGGCTAATGAAAAAGGCCGCGAATTCCGCGGCCCGTACTGTTTTCAGTTGAGCAGAGGCGACCAGTCGTCTTCGAGCAGACAGTCGTATTCGCAGCGCCAGTCATGCTGCGAGCGGGCGAACAGAACCAGCACCGCGATCTGCTTGACATCCTGCAGGGTCAGCTCTTCTTCGGCCAGTTCGATGACCCGCTCGACAATCTCCTCGTGGGCGTCGTCATCGATCATGCCGAGATTGCGCAGACGGCTCAGGTAACCGCAGACTTCGACCGGCAGAACCTGCTGCTCCTCCCGGGTAAAGATCCGGTGACTCTCTGGGGGCGGCAACAGCGGCTCGGCCTCGCCGACCGGTATCGTGTGGTTTTCCATCCAGGAGAAGGCCGCGTCGATTTCGTCGGCGGCAAAGCCGACATCGAGCAGTTCTTCAACCAGGTCAGCCTCAGAGAGAAATCGACTGTCCTCAAGAAAATACTGGGCGATGAGGTTGACGATGGCCAGAACCCGTTCTCGCAAGGGCGCTCCTTAATTCGGTCGGTAGCCGTGCTAACCGCGCACAAAACGGGCTCCCGGCAGCTGCCGGACAAGCCCTTGAAGTTCCAGGTGCAGTAAAATATCGGAAAGGGTCATGGGAGTCAACCCACTTTCCCGGGCGAGAATGTCGATGTGCCGGGGGGCAGTATCGAGGAGAGCGTGGACCGTCCGGGCCGGCTCGTCCAGCGCCACCGGCGACAGCGCCTCCGCTGGCGCTGTAGATGCTCGAGGGCCCTCCTGGCCGAGGAGCGCAAGAATATCGGCGACCTCGGTGACCGGGTGCGCCCCCTGCTTGAGCAGTCGGTTCGGCCCGTAACTGGTCGCCAGGGTGATGGTACCGGGGACCGCCATAACCTCGCGCCCCTGATCGAGGGCGAAGTCGGCCGTGATCAGCGAGCCGCTGTCGCGGGCCGCCTCGACCACCAGCACGGCCCGGCAGAGACCACTGATGATCCGGTTGCGGCCGGGGAAGTGCCCGGGCAGCGGCGGTGTCCCGGGCGGATATTCGCTGAGCACGACGCCCTGCTCGGCGATGCGTTCGACCAGTTGTCGGTTTTCCGGTGGATAGACCTGGTCGATGCCGCAACCGAGGACCGCAACGGTCAGGCCGCCCCCGCGCAGGGCGCCGTGGTGGGCAGCGGAATCGATGCCGCGCGCCAGGCCGCTGACGACGACCACCCCGGCCTGCGCCAACTGTTCGGCGAACTCCGCGGCGATCCGGACGCCGGCGGCACTCGGTCGACGGGCGCCGACCATCGCCACGGCCATGCCATCGGGCAGACGACCGCGACCGTAGAGGACAACCGGGGGATCGGGAATTTCGCGCAACAGCGCCGGGTAAGCGGGATCGAGGCAGTCGAGCAGCCAGGCATCGCTCTCTTCCAGCTGAGCCAGGGCCTGTACCACTTCCGGAGCATCGGCGGTCGGTACATGTGTGGCCAGATCTCGGCGCAGGCCGGCAAGCTGCGGCCAGCGCCGTTCGTCCGCGGCGCTCAAGACGTTCTGGAGATCACCGAAATGTTCGAGCAGGCGAAGCTGGCCGACCCGGCCAAGCCCCGGAGTCAGCTGCAGACGCAGCCAGGCGGTAGGCTCGGACATACAGACACCCTCCAGAAAATAGCATACGGTCGACTACGGACCGAAAAACGGGTGGGCCGGTACGCCGGTCCACCCGCATCATAACAGACGCTCGCGGCGAAACGTTTTGGCTAGTCGAGCTGGGTCTGCACCCGATCGCCGCGATAGATCGGTACATTGCCGATCCGGGTGATCAGCGCTGACGCAAAGCGGGGACCGACTTCGACCACCACAGCATCACCGAGATCGAGATCCGGCAACGGCACCCGGCCGCGTTCAGCAGCAAACCTCGTGGCGGAGCGGTCGCGGACAATGTTGAGAGCGTTGCCGACCTGCAGGCCGTCGCCGGCGCCAAGGTCGATCTGAATCACATCCCACTGGCCGAGAGCGATCTTCCCCTGGTCGGCGGAGACCACATAGCCCGCCAGCAGACGATCCGCCGGCACCAGAGGGATGCGCTCCGGAGTTGTGACAGCCTTGCGCAGCTTGGCCCCGCGCAGGATTTCCCGTGCGGAATGGACCACACGAGCGACGGCGACATGTTCGGCCAGGCCGGTGATTTCGACCGTCCCGAGCTTTACCGTCTGATTGCCGATTTTCTGCCGGCTGACCGGGTGAACGATTTCCGGGCCGAGTTCAATCAGTTCATACTGATCGCCCGGGGTCACCTGATCGAGAGCCCGCATCTGCAGGAAGACTTCATCGTGTTCGCTGATCAGCACCTTGCTGTCCTTGGCATCGACCAAGGTTCCGAGAGCATCGAGTTCGTCATCGCCGAGAAAGCTGCGAGAGCCACCATAGGTGGCGACCAGTTGCACCTCGTCAGCCCGGTCCCAGGCCTCACCCGGCATCTCCACATGCGTATCCGGCACACCGGCGACCACAGCGACCGGCGGAATGGTATCGCCGTGGGGGAGGATTTCGATATGCTTGTCGTGCACACGCAGCTGCTGTCCCGGATAGATCAGGTGAGGATTCTCAATGTGCGGATTGTCTCTCCAGATATTCGGCCAGTAGAAAGGGTCGCTGATGAAGCGTGCCGAGATATCCCAGAGGGTGTCCCCCTTGACGACGGTGTAGAGGAAAGGAGCCCGCTCTGCCGATGCCGTTCCGCTGACGAGCAAAAGCAGAATACAGACAGTCATTGTAACACGCTGAAGGTTCATGACTCCCCCTTGGATTGGGCTCTTGCCGGTTCAGGGTTGCAACAGATCAGCAACCCTTTTGGCTGCGTCACTGTCGGGGTAGAGCAGGCGCAGCCGATCACTTGTCTGGCGGGCCTCATCCTGTTGACCAAGCTGCAGATGGGCCATGACGATCTTCAGCAGGGCATCCGGATTTCTCGGTGCCTGGGGATAATCGGTAAGGCCCTGCTGGAAATTGACGATTGCCGCTGCATAGTCCTGCTGGTTGAAGTAGCAATCTCCGAGCCAGAACCGGGCGTTGCTGGCATAACTGTTGGTCGGGAACATGCGGAGAAAGTTACTGAAGCCCTCAATCGCCCGGGAATAGCGCCCCGATGCATAATCACCAAAGGCTTGCAGATAGATTTCGGTCGGGGTCTGCCCGCCACCAGCGTCAGCGGCAGTTGTAACGGCATCCGGCAGCTTGGGGCGAGCAACAGGAGCAACCGCCAACCGTTGACGCAGCTCAGCCAGCAGGGCGTCCTGTTGCCTCAGGGCTTCTTCTGTATTGTCGAGCCGCTGCGCAAGTTGGCTCATCTGCCGCTCCTGACGAACCAGCTCGGCGCTGAGGCGACGCACCTCAAGAGAGAGGTTGCCCTGCTCGGGCAGGGCGGACGGCAGCGGCGCGCAGGCAGGTAAAACAGCCAGCAGAATACAGACGGAGGTCAGCGCGATAAGTGGTGTGTGAAATCCGTTCTTCATTACGTGTCCGGGCAGCCTGCTTTAAGGGTCAAATTTCGTAAAAATTACAGGCTATTTCACCTCTTGTCAAGCACCATGGCTGCACCAGGCGAGCAGTTATGTTATCGTCGTGACGATGCGGCAAGCCCGGCAAGCACTCTCTCGCCGCGCCAACTCTACCCGGAGGTTCCTTCGTGCAGATCCCGGAACTGCTCGCCCCGGCCGGCAACCTGGAAAAACTGGTCACCGCCCTCGATTACGGCGCCGACGCGGTCTATTGCGGTCTCGACCGCTTCAGTCTGCGTGCCCAGGCCGGCAATCTGAGTCTGGTGGAGCTGGAACAGGGCTGTGCCCTCGCCCACGAGCGCGGCAAGAAGCTCTATTTGACTCTGAACGCTTTTTTGCGTTCGCACGAAGAGAGTGCATGCCGCGCACTCCTTGAACAGCTGCGCGATTTCCGTCACGACGCCTGCATTGTCGCCGACCCCGGCATGCTCAGCCTGCTGCGCGCCATCGACCCCGACCGCGAGCTGCATCTCTCCACCCAGGCCAATACCGGCAGTGCCGCCGCCGCCAATTTTTGGCAGTCGCAGCAGGTGAAACGGCTGAATCTGGCCCGGGAACTGCGGCTGGAGGAGATCCGCGCGATCCGCCAGGGGACCACAGCAGAACTGGAAGTCTTTGTCCATGGCGCCATGTGTGTCGCCTACTCGGGACGCTGCCTGCTGTCGTCGGCCCTGACCGGCCGCAGCGCCAACCGCGGCAACTGCAGTCACCCCTGCCGCTGGGAGTATGCCGTGCAGGAGACGACCCGCCCCGGCGAATTCCTCGCCATCGAAGAGGACAAAAGCGGCAGCTACCTGTTCAACAGCCGCGACCTCTGTCTGCTCGGCGAGCTGCCGGCCCTGCTCGACGCCGGCATCGACAGCCTGAAGATCGAGGGGCGCATGAAGAGCCGCTACTATGTCGCCATCGTGACCCGGGTCTACCGCGCCGCCCTCGACGCCTGCCGCAACGATCGGCAGAACTTCACCGTCGATCCGGCGTGGCAGCGCGAACTCGACTCGGTCAGCCACCGGCCGTACGGCACCGGCTTTTTGTACGACGACGATCCGGCCTTTGTCCACCGGGCGGAGAGCCGCTATCATCGGGACTGCGACTTTGTCGGCGTGGTCCTGACGGTCGATGGCGACGGACGGGGACTGGTGGAAGGACGCAACCGTTTCCTGGTCGGCGAGGAGCTGGAACTGCTCGGGCCGCAGATGCGCACCCTGCCTCTGGCGGTGCGCGACGTGCGCACGGAAGCCGGCGAACCGCTGGCCAAAGTCCAGCCGAACGCCCGGGTGCGCCTGCCGCTGCCGGCCGGCAGCCGGCCCGGCGATCTGCTGCGCCGCTGGCGATAAGCGGCAGCACAGGGCGATCAGACCGACCAGAACTGCCGGCTGCGCACCTCGCAGCAGGTCAGCTGTCGACCATAGACACAGCCGGTATCGAGACCGAGGCGCCGTCGCTCCTGCAGCGGCTCCAAAAACGGCGTGTGACCGAAGACCACGGTCTTCTCACAGTCGTCGCCGGCAGCGAGAAACTCCTGACGGATCCAGAGCAGGTCGTCGACGGACTGCTCGGCAAGGGGCACCTTGGGTCTGAGACCGGCGTGGACGAAGATGAACTCGTCCTCTGTATGCAGGTTGACCAGGCTGTCGAGAAACTGCCGGTGTTCGGGCGGGATTGGCCAGCGCTCGTCGCACTGATAGCTGAGCAGCGTCTGGTCGCCGCCGTTAAGCAGAAACGGCATCGGGTCGCGGCCGGTCAGGAAATCACTGAACATCTGCTCGTGGTTGCCGCGCAGAAAGACCGTCTGCGGCAACTGCCACCGCAGACGCAGCAGACAGTCGAGTACGCCGGCGCTCTCCGGGCCGCGATCGACATAGTCGCCGAGAAACACCAGCCGATCATCAGCGGTCGGGGCGACCAGGTCGAGCAGGGCGGCCAGCTGCGCCAGACAGCCGTGGATGTCGCCGATGGCGAGCAGACGGCCAATTTTCCGCCTCGTTCCGGCAACGACCATAACGCCTCACTGGTCACGGATCACGGATCACGGACTCTCCATACATTCTACCCGATTTCACCGGATCGGTCTTGCCCGCGACGGCGGCCGCAGGCATACTGCGCCATAGCAACCGACGACAAAACGGCAAAAGCCAGAGCCTAACGCGGAGGCACAGAGAAAACAGCGCGGCATCAGCGAGATTTCCCCCGCGCTTCAGCGTCTCCGCGTTTCATGGGTTCCTGCTGCGACGGCCTCAACGAAAAGGAGACGAGGGCGACAGATGGCTCAGCAACCGCAAACCAGGCGCCCGGTCTTTGCCGGGCGGGTGTTCGATGTCGGCATCGAGGAGCATCTGCTGCCGAACGGCCGCCGCGCCGAATTCGAGGTGGTCCACCATGTCGGCGGCGCCGCCGTCCTCCCCCGGCTTGACGACGGGCGGCTGCTGCTGATCAGGCAGTTCCGGCCGGCGGTCGGTGCCATGGTCTACGAGATTCCGGCCGGGCGGATCGATCCGGGCGAAGCGCCACGCGACTGCGCACGGCGCGAACTGGAGGAGGAGACCGGCTACCGGGCGGGCCGGATCGAGTCGCTGGGGGGGATGCTCAGTGCGGTCGGCTACTGCGACGAGTATGTGGCCCTGTTCTTCGCCGACAGTCTGCAGAAAACCCGCCAGGCGCTGGAGCCGGACGAAATCGTCGAGCTGGCGCCTATGACTCTGGACGCGGCCCTGGACAAACTGTTGGCCGGCGAGATCGCTGACAGCAAGACCCAGATCGCCCTGCTGCGCCTCGCCCTGCGGGAGCAAGGGGGCGGACGATGATCGGCCTGCCGCACAGCGACTGCTCGCCGCTGCACCTGCCGTTCAACCGCCACAGCCTCGCCGTCGGGCTACGACTGGAGACTCCCGACCGCGACCCGGGGGAGCCCGGCTGCTGGCTGCTGCTGCAGGGGAGTCGCCTCTGGCTCGCCGACAGCCGACACGGGCCGTCGCTGCCGACAGGCAAGCCACCCTGCGCCGGAACGGAATCGGCGCTCTATATCGGCGCCTGGCAGGGCCGTCCCTGTCGCCTGCTGCAGCTGGCGAGCGACGCCGCCCCGCCCGCCGGCCTGACCGCCGTCCGCTACACCGACGACGAGCCGCAACTCGCCATCGACCTGCTCTCCCTGGCGGGCCTCGGCCGGATGATCGGCCACTGGGAGAGCAACAACCGCTTCTGTTCGACCTGCGGCGCGCCGTTGCAGCGGCTGCCCGGTGAATGGGGCAAGACGTGCAGCAGCTGCCGGGTGCATCACTTTCCACACATTCACCCCTGCGCCATCGTCCTGGTGCAGCGCCCCGGCGAGGTTCTGCTGACCCGCAAGGCCGGCTGGGCACCGAACCGCTACAGCCTGGTCGCCGGATTCGTCGAGATGGGTGAGTGTCTGGAGGAGGCGGCCGCCCGCGAAGTCGCCGAAGAGACCGGCATCGCTATCAACAGCCTGCGCTACCTCGGCAGCCAGTGCTGGCCTTTCCCGGCGCAGCTGATGTGCGGCTTTGTCGCTGAGTATGCCGGCGGCGAACTGCGCATCGACGCGAACGAACTGGAGGACGCCCGCTGGTTCGCCATCGACCGCTTGCCGGCCCTCCCGCCCAAACGCAGCATCGCCCGCTATATTCTCGATACCGCCCTGGAGTTGCCGTGATGTCCAGACTGCTCGACCTGTTCGGTTCTGTCAAGCTGACCCTCGCTGTCCTCCTCGGCTTGGCAGTCGTGTCGGTGTTCGGCACCGTCGAACCGGCCGCACCGGGCCGTTTCGACCTCTTTTACCAGAGTCTCTGGTTCCGCCTGTTGCTCGGCCTGCTCGCCCTCAATCTGGCCGTCTGCACCTGGCGGACCCTGCAGCGCACCCGCACCGGCCGGCAGCGCCTGACGGAAGCGCTGAGCCGGCTGCAGCCCGCCAACGACCCCGCCGCGCTCACGGCGGACGGAGCAGACCGCGCTGCACTGACCGCCCGGCTGGCCGCCCTCGGCTACCGGACCACGCCGGTCGGCGAGCGGCTGCTGGCGAGCCGCGGCCTCGCCGGGCGCTGGTCGGTGCCGATTCTGCACCTGGCGATTCTGGCGATCATGGCCGGCGCGCTGGCAGCCGAGCTCGGTTTTGTCGGCACCATCAACATGTACGTCGGCCACCAGACCGACAGCTATTTTGACTGGCAGGTCGAAGACGAGCAGCCCCTCGGTTTCAGCCTGCAGCTCGACCATTTCGAGCCGCGCTACTACCCGATCGACCTGCGTTTTGCCACCGTCGACCCGGTCAGTCGCGAACCGTTGCAATTTTATACCGGCCGCGAAGGGGAGACGGTCGATCTCGGCACCGGTCTGCAGGTTGAACTGGTGCGCTTCTTTCCTGAAGAAGAACATCTGGTCCTGAACGTGCTGCGCGACGGCGTCTCCCTCGGCAGCTATCACGCCCTCGGCGGCAGTCGCACCTACCCGAACCCGCTGCGGCTCGATGTCGAGATCCGGCCGGTGGCGTTCCGCGATCCTCTGCTCAAACAGCTGCACAGCCGGGTGACAATCCTCGAAGGGGGCGAACCGGTGCGCCAGGGGATCATCGAGGTCAATCAGCCGCTGGTGCATCGCGGCGTCGCCATCTATCAGACCACCTACGCCCGCGACCCCTCCGGCTTCTGGACCTGCGGCTTCCAGGTGTCGAAAGACCCGGGAGAACCGCTGGTCTGGTTCGCCAGCATCCTGTTCAGTCTGGCGCTGATCGCAGTCTTCACCGTCCGGCCGCGGGTACTCGGTCTGATTCCGTCAGGCAACGGTTGGACCTTGCAGCCTTTAACCGGATTCCGCGGCGAATCGGGTCAACAGCAGCTGCGCGAACTGCGTGCCAGCCTTGCGATCAGTCGAGGCTCCAGCGACGCAGACGGCTGACCGGTCCGGCCAGCGCCACCGCCGCCGGGTAGCCGGGGGCCACCGGCACCGAACGCACCACGATCACAGGATCGCCCTCCTCCTCGACGCTACCGCCGGCAAAACCGGTGCCGCGCTGTTTCAAGCGCGCCTCCTTGCGGGTCCAGAGCCGGTAGAACTGCCGCCGGCGCCGTGCCGCCGACACCGCCCGTAACGTCTCCTGTTCCGTCTCGTCGAAATAGCGGCTGGCCATCGGCAGATAATCGCTGTGCGGATCGATCCGTTCGAGATCGACACCGACCTCGGCCGCCATAGTCACGACAACCAGTCCCCAATCTCCGGCATGGGCGAGGTTGAAATGCACCGGAGCACCGCTGGCGGGCGCCAGGGCCGGTTTGCCGTAGTGACCGGCGACAAAGACCAGGTCTTGCGGCGGCAGGGGGAGATAGCGGGACAGGATCTGGCGCAGCCGGCCGCGGGCGATACTGAAGCGTTCGGCCTGGCGCCGGGCGCGCAGGCGCTCGGCCCGGGCGCGCTCATCGGCATTGAGCAGGGCGCACAGCCGGCGGCGATCGACGGCGGGGAGATCGAGGCGGAAGCGCCAGAGATCGGCGTCAACGGCCGCTGGCGGTTGCCACGCCGGCGCCGGCCGCCAGGGGTCGAGGAGGAGTCGGCCCGGCGCCGCCCCGCGCCGTGCGGGCCGGTCGCCAGCTAACGTGCGGCCAGCCACCGGGCGAGACGCTCCATCCCCTCGTCGAGGGAGACTTTTGGCTGGTAACCGAAATCGCGGCGCGCCGCACTCAGATCGAACCAGTGCGCGGTCGACAGCTCCTTGGCGAGAAACCGGGTCATGGGCGGCTCGCGGTCGCTGCGCATCAGACAGTAGCCAAGTTCGAGCAGCCAGCCGGCGGCATAGGCAACGGGGGGTGGAACACTTTTATCGACCGGCGGCAGGCTGCCGGCGGCGAGGATCCGGTTGACGATCTCCCACAAGGGGCGCGGCTCCCCCTGAGCGAGAAAATAGGCCCTGCCGGCGACCGGCGCGCCGGCGCACAGACGGTCGGCAGCCTGCAGCTGCGCCTCGGCGGCGTTGTCTATATAGAGGGTGTCGACCAGGCAGGGGCGGCGGCCGATACGCCGCAGAGCCCCTTGCCGGCCACGGGCGAGGATGCGGGGGACCAGGTGGTTGTCGTGCGGTCCCCAGATCAGATGCGGGCGCAGGGCGACCGTCGCCAGTTGCGTATCGTTGGCCGCCAGCACCAGCCGTTCGGCTGCCGCTTTGCTCGCCGGATAGTGGGCCAGATAGCGGGACGGATAGGGGACCGACTCATCGACCCCTTCGAGATCGCCGCCGGCGAAGACGACGCTCGGCGAACTGGTATGTACCAGGCGCGGGACGCCGTGGGCGCGACAGGCGGCGATGACATTCGCCGTGCCGACGACATTGGCCTGGTAGTAGTCGGCCCATCCCCCCCAGATGCCGGCCTTGGCGGCGACGTGAAAGACGATGTCACAGCCGGCGGCGGCCCGCTGCACCGCCGCGGCGTCGCTCAGCTCACCTTGCCGGTGCTCGACCCCGAGGGCGGCCAGAACCGGATACGCCTGACGCGAGAAGGAGCGCACCTCGTCGCCGCGCTCGCGCAGCCGGCGGACAATCGCGCTGCCAAGGAAACCGCCGCCACCGGTGACCAGCACCTTCATGCCAGCTTCTCCGCCGCCCAGAGCGCCAGCTTCTCGCGGAAGATCTTGGCGTTGTGGCGGATATCGACGGGGAACGCCGGGTGGAACAGCAGGGTCTCGATCGGCGTGGTGACCGGGTTGGCGGCGCCAATAGCCAGCAGTTCGCGGCCGATCCGCGCGCAGGCGGCCGGAGCGACTCCGGCCTCCAGTTCGACGCAGAGAACCGGCCGCTGCCGGCCCGGCGGGCCGACCCCGACCAGGGCGGTGCGAAACACCTCGGGATGGGTATTGAAAACCGCCTCACAGCAGATGGTGAACAGCGTCCCCGCGGCGGTCTCGACCCGGTGCGCCTTGCGGCCGCAGAACCAGATGCGCCCGACGTTGTCGCGATAACCGAGGTCGCCCATACGGTGATAGAAGGTGCCGGTCTCGGCATCAATGATCTTCGCCAGCGCCGTCGCCTCGGGCCGGTTGACGTAGCTGTGGGTCGTCTGCGGCCCGCGCACCACGATCTCGCCGACCTTGCCGTCGGCCTGAACCAGCTCTGGCCGCCAGTGGGCAATCGGGCCGTCGTCGATGGCGATGATCGCCAGATCGACCCCGGGCACCGGTCGGCCGATACAGACCCCCTGACCGCGGTCAGTGGCGGCGCGGGTCTCACCGAGAATCTCGGCGCTGCCGATGGAGCAGACCGGCAGCGCTTCGGTGGCGCCGTACGGGGTGAACAGCTCGACGCCGGGGGCGAGCATGCCGGTGAAGCGCTCCAGCACAGCGGCCGGCACCGGTGCCCCCGCCGAGATGACCCGCCGCAGACTCGGCAGGTGGACGCCGTGGGCGGCACCATGGCGGCCGACCCGGTTGATCAGGGCCGGCGAGCCGAACATGCTGGTCACCTGAAACAGCTCGACGGCACTGAGGATATTGTCCGGATCGACCAGCGCCGGCCGGGTAAAATCCATGACCGGCACCACCGAGGTCATGCCGAGGGCCGGCGCGAACAGGGCAAACAGGGGGAAGGTCGGCAGGTCGATCTCGCCGGGACGGATCGCGTAGACCTCCCGCAGCAGCTCGACCTGGGCGGCAAAGTTCCCGTGGCTGTAGACCGCCCCCTTCGGCGCGCCGGTGCTGCCGCTGGTAAACAGGATCGCCGCCATCTCGTCGGCGGCGGTGTCGGCCACCGGATATTCGGTGTTGGCGCCGCTCCGGGCCAGCAGGTGCGCCAGGCTCGTCCCACCCCAGCCGCAGCGGCGACCGACGGTGACCAGACGCCGGAGGGTCGGCCGGCCCCAGCCGAACAGCAGCCGGGCCAGATGCGCCTTGGGGATGCCGATAAACGCCTGTGGTTCGGCCGTGTGCAGGCAGCCCTTGAGGTTTTGCAGGCCGAGGCCGGGATCGACCAGCACCGGCACGGCGCCGATTTTGAACAGGGCAAAGGTCAGGGCGAAGAAGTCGAATCCGGGGGGGACCATCAGGACGGTACGCACGCCGCGGTCAATCCCATAGGTACGCAGCGCCGCCGCCATGCGGCTGCTCTGCCGGTCGAGTTCGGCAAAGCTGTACGCCCGGTAGTCATCGCGCTGGCGCGGCCGCGCACTGCGCGGGATGTAGAGGGCCGGCGCGTCCGGCTGCTGTTGAGCCATCGCCGGCAGGTGCGCCGCGACATTGACCGGCGTCACTGCCGCTCCTCTGCCGTCGGCAGCGGGTGCCGGGCGAGAAAGTCCTCGATGAGGGGGATCACCTCGGCAGCGGCGTCTTCGAGGATATAGTGGCCGCAGTCGGCGAAGGGGTGGACTTCAGCTCGCGGGAAGCGCCGCCGCCATTCGTCCAGGAAGTGCCGGTCGAAGACGAAATCCTTGAGCCCCCAGCAGATCAGCATCGGCAGGTCGGCGAAGCGCTCGAGACCGGCGGCGACCCCGCTGACGATTTCGTAACCGGGATCGCCCGGCGCCAGGGGGATATCCTGCACGAACCGCAGGGTGGCGATACGGTGGGCCTGGGTGTCGTAGGGGGCGCAGTAGGCGGCGCGCAGCTCTGCTGACAGCGGCCGGCGCCGGCAGCCGATGCGGGCGGCGATCCGGGCGAACAGGTTGCACCTGAGAACCAGAAACGCACCGAGGGCCGTATTGCGACAGATCTTCAGCGCCAGCGGCAGCGGTTTTGCCGCTGGCAGCGGGAAAGCGGCGGTATTCAGGATCACCAGGCGGGCGACCCGTTGCGGATGGCGACTGGCCCAGGCCATACCGATCATCCCTCCCCAGTCGTGCAGCACCAGGGTGACGGCCGAGTCGATGCCGAGCCGGTCGAGGAGGAGTTCCAGGTCGTCGACCCGCCGCTCCAGGGTGTACGGATAGGCATCGAGGGGCGGCTTTTCGGAGAGTCCGCAACCGATATGATCGGGGACGATCACCCGGTAACGCTCCTGCAGCTCCATAGCCAGGTTGCGGTAGTAGAACGACCAGCTCGGGTTGCCGTGCAGCATGATGACCGGCTCGCCGGAGCCGGCATCGAGGCAGTGACAGTTCAGGCCGTTGAGATCGACAAACCGGCCCGGCAAAGGGAGGAGTGTGTGCATGTCACCACTGGATGGCGAGCATCAGGCAGTTCAGACCGCTGCCGATGCCGAGGAAGCCGACCATGTCGCCGGGGAGGAGAAAATCGCGCTCCTTGGCGATGGCGGCGGTGATCGGCAGGGAGACGGTCCCCATATTGCCGAGAAACTCGTAGGTGCTGAAATCCTTGGCGGCGGTCAGCCCGAGGGTCTGCAGAATCAGCTTCTGATGGGCCTCGCCGACCTGATGGCAGATCACCTTGTCGATCCGCTCAGCGGTCAGGTCGAGTTCGCGCAGGAAAGCGTCCCAGGTCTTCTTGCCGAGCTCGACGCCGTGCTTCATCACCGCCACGGCATCGGTCTGCATGTAGGGGACATGATTCTCCGGATCGTCGGAATGGAGCCCCCAGCGGCACAGGGTGTGATGCTGGGGTTCGGCCAGATTGATACCGCCGAGCAGCCGGGGACGCCGCGACGGCGTGAAGGTGCCGTCGGTGAGGAGTACGGCGGCGGCGCCGGAACCGCCGGTCAGTGTCGCCAGGGAGCTGGTGAAGGTCGCCATGGTCGGGTTATCGAGCATCCGCCGGATCATGGTCTCGTTGATCTCGCGCGAGCTTTCGCAGGCGACCACCAGCCCGGCACGGATCTGGCCGAGTTCGATGCGGTTGGCGATGTCGAGAACACCGTTAAGCACGCCGAGACAGGCGTTCGAGGTGTCGTAGACGGCGACGTTCCCCTGCACACCGAGGGCGGCGGCGACCTGGCAGGCGGTGGCCGGCTCGAAATGCTCGCGGCAGACGCCGGCGTAGATCACCGCGCCGATGTCGGCCGGCGCGATGTTGCGCTCGCGCAAGGCCTGCTTTGCCGCAACGATCGCGCCGGCTGAAACCGGCGTATTCGGCTTCCACCAGCGGCGTTCGCGAATACCGGTCAGCGCTTCGAGCTGCCCGGGCGGGATGTGCAGCGCCTTGTACATCGGCTGCAGCCGGGCTTCCAGCTCATTCGACGTGACGACAATCGGTGCCAGCTCGTAGCCGACCGACTCTACATAGACACGGGAAAATTTCATACCGGACCAGTCCTTAATCTTCAGTGCCGAGCCATAGTACAATCTGCCGTCCGCCCTGTAAACCGGGAATCGCCGCCACCATCGCTGCTTGCCAACCGTTCAGGTTTTGCCTACACTGGCGACGGTCATTTTGTTGACCCTTGCATGACACATGCATGATGCAGTTGCGGACCGATACAACACGGAGGGGCCGAGAAGAGACCTTTTAACCTGAGGCTTTTTCCCCGCGTCTCCGTGCCTCCGCGCAATTTTGACTTTGTGCTGCTTGATCAGATATGTCCCGACAGACTTTCGAAAATCTGCTGCGGCGGCTGCGCGCCGAGCTGACCAGCCTGAGTGAGACCGAGCGGCGCTGGCTGGCCGGCCAGCTGGCCGAGATCGCCACCGTGCAGCACGAACTGGACGCGCTGTTTCATGCTGCCACAGGCCCCGCGCTCTGCGCCGGCTGCAGCGGTGCCTGCTGCGACTGCGGCCGGCACCACCTGACCCTGACCAACCTGCTCGGCTACCTGCTCGCTGACGAGGAGCCGCCGCACCCGGACTTTACTCGCGCCTGTCCGTTTCTCGGTGAGCAGGGCTGCCGACTGCCGGTGGCGCGCCGGCCGTACAACTGCATCACCTTTTTCTGCGAAGGACTCGACGCCCGGCTCGACCCGGACCAGCGCAGCCGCCTCAGCGAACTCGACCGGCGCCTGCGGGCCGCCTACCAGGCGGTCGTCGAGCGCTACCCGGCCGCCAGCCTGCGCGGCCTCTGGATCGCCCTGGAACGTCACGGGCAGAATGCGCTGCTGTTGCCCCCGGCGCCAGCCGCTGTGGTAGACTCTCGTTGAGGGATCAAAAGGGCTGCCGTCACAGAACGAACTGATTACCGCGCAAGCCGCTAAAGCCGTGGAGAAAGCCTTCTGATCGTCCCCAGCTCTTTTCTCCGCGTCTCCGTGCCTCCGCGTTACATATTGGCTTTATTTCACCGGGGACTGTCCCCATTGCCATCCAGACGAAGGTGACCCGATGGAGATCAGTTTCAAAAAAGACAACGGCCGTCTCGACGAACTCATCGCCGAGATCCTCGATCTGACCGGCGCGCATCACCCTGCAATCACCCGCGAAATGGTCCTCAGCGCTCTGCTCACCGGCCAGGAGAACGATTACCTGGCCGACCTGAAGATGCTGCGCGCCACCATGAAGGAGATGCGCTACACCAGCAAGCTGTTCGCCCCCTATCGCGATCGCAAGAAGGTGACGATCTTCGGCTCGGCGCGCACCGCCGCCGACGAAGCAATCTACCGCAAGTGCGTCACCTTCTCCCGTCAGCTGGTCCGCCTCGGCTACATGGTGATTACCGGCGGCGGGCCGGGGATCATGCAGGCCGGCAACGAAGGCGCCGGCCCGGAGAACTCCTTCGCCGTCAATATCCGGCTCCCCTTTGAGCAGGAGACCAACCCGGTGATGGAGAACAGTACCAACACCATCACCTACAAGTACTTCTTCACCCGCAAGGTCGCTTTCCTCAAGGAAGCCGACGCCGTCGCCCTGTTCCCGGGGGGCTTCGGCACCCTCGACGAGGCGATGGAGACCCTCACCCTGGTGCAGACCGGCAAAAACCCGCCGATTCCTCTGGTGCTGATCGACGATGACGACGGCAGCTACTGGGAGCCGTGGTTCGACTTTATCAAGAAAGTGCTCTTGAAACGCGGCCTGATTTCCGGCGAGGACTTCAGTCTGTTCACCATCACCCGCGACCCCTTCGAAGCCGCCCAGGTGATCGCCGACTTCTACCGCAACTATCACTCCAGCCGCTGGGTCGGCCAGACCCTGGTGATCCGCCTCAACAAGCCGTTGCAACCGGAACAGCTGGCGACCCTGGAGGAAGAGTTCAGCGAGATCATCGAACCGGGCGGGCACCTGGCCATGACCGGCGCCCTCCCCGAGGAGCAGGACCAGCCCGATCTCCTCGACCTGCCGCGCCTGGCGTTCCCTTTCAATCGACGCAACTACGGCCTGCTCAAAGCGTTCCTGCGCCGCCTGAATTCCTTTTGACAGCCGCAGCGGTTCTTGAGGACGGGCGGAAATCTGTTATTGTTTCCGGGGTGCAAGTTTTCAGCATGCGAGGGCTCCCCCTCACCCGCCCTGCGGGTACCCTCTCCCTCCAGGGAGAGGGAACGACCTGACATCTCGACAGAAAGAGATCCCCTTCTTCCCTGGGAGAAGGGGGCCGAAGGCCGGATTGAGGGACATCCAGACCGCAACGTTTCAGCGCAGCAACGACCTGAGCCAATTGGTGACTTTGAGAGTTTGACAGCGCTGCGTATCTGTCAGAGGAGGAGAATATGGGTCTGCAAATCAAGCGCATTCTGGTCGGCAAAGATCTGACAGCCGAATCGCTCGGCGTGTTGCGCTACGCCCTCGAACTCGGCAGCAAATTCGACGCCGAGATTCATCTGCTGCACGTCATGCCGAAAGTCGATCAGTCGGTGCAGAACATGATCTCTCTGGTTCTCGGCGCCGACAAGCTGGCCGAGGTCGATGCGCTGAACGAGTCGTCGATGGCCGCGCAAACCCGCACCCAGCTCGAAACCATTCTCCGCGAGGAGACCGAGCGCGGCGATGTCGCCCTGAGCCGGCCACCGCAGATCCTCGTGCTGCACGGCGAGGCAGCGCCGACCATTCTCACCGTCGCCGACCGCCTCGATGTCGACATGATCATCCTCGGCAGCCACAGCAAGGGGAAGATGCACTACGCTTTCCTCGGCAGCGTCGCCGAAAAGATCCTGCGCAAGACCCACCGCACGGTGGTCATCGTCCCCCCCGGCTCCAGCGCTTAGCCGTGTCCCGCCACGCGTACAGCTTGCCTGACTAGGCGTGCAAGGCGCGCCCGGCCGTCGCCAGGGCCGCCTCCTTGAACGCTTCACTCAGGGTCGGATGAGCGTGGGTGATCAGCGCCACGTCCTCGATACTGCCGCCGAAGGCCATCAGGGCGGCCGCCTCGGCGATCAGTTCCGAAGCGCGCGGGCCGATGATGTGCACGCCGAGCAGCCGCCCGGTCTCTGGCGCCGCCAGCACCTTGACGAACCCTTCGGTCTCGTCGAGGGCCCGGGCGCGGCCGCTGGCCATGAACGGGAAGCGGCCAACCCGGTAGTCGATCCCTTCCTCCTTGAGCTGCTCTTCGCTGCGGCCGACCGCGGCCACTTCCGGCATGGTGTAGACTACCCCGGGAATCAGATGCAGATCGACCTCGGGGAGCTCCCCGGCCATCCGCTCGATACAGACCACTGCCTCGTCCATCGCCTTGTGCGCGAGCATCGGCCCGTCGATCAGGTCACCGACCGCATAGACCCCGGCGACACAGGTGCAATAATCGGCATCGACCGCGACCCGTCCCGACCCGGTCAGTTCGATACCAGCCTCCTCCAGGCCGAGTCCTTCGGTTGCCGGTTTGCGGCCGGCGGCGACCAGCAGCCGGTCGCAGGCGAGTTCGCCCTGCTGCGCGCCGTCGAGCTGCAAGCGCAGACCTCCGTTTTGCCGGTCGACACCGACCACCCGGGTGCCGGCATGAATCGTCATCCCCTGCTTCTGCAGACTCTTGATCAGGATCTGCGCCACTTCGCGGTCGGTGTTTGGCAGCAGCTGCTCAAGCAGTTCGACCACGGTCACTTGGGCGCCGAGGCGCAGCCAGACCGAACCGAGTTCCAGGCCGATGTAGCCGCCACCGATGACCACCAGATGCTCCGGAACGGAATCGTAGCCGAGGGCGTGTCGGGCATGGCCGATCAGGTCGTCGTCAAAGGGGAGATCCGGCAGCGCCACCGGCACCGAGCCGGTCGCCAGCAGCAGACGCTTGCCGGCAAGCGTCTGCGTGTCGTCGTCACTCTCGACCGCCACCTCGATCGGCTCACCGGCCTTAGCCAGCCGACCACGGCCACGGATCCACTCGATCCCCTGTTTCTTGAACAGGCTGGCGATGCCGCGGGTCAGCCGGGTGACGACATCCGCCTTGCGTTTCATCATTTTGCCGAGATCGAGGCGCGGCGGGTCGATGACGATACCGTGCCCGGCGAACCGGTCGCGGGCCAGGGCGAAGTATTCGCTGGAATCGAGCAGTGCCTTGCTCGGAATACACCCCTCGTTGAGACAGGTGCCGCCGAGAGCGTCGCGTTGTTCGATCACGGCGACGGACCAGCCGTACTGAGCGGCCCGCAGGGCGGCGACATAGCCGCCGGGGCCGCCGCCGATGATGATCAGGTCATAGGTTTTGCTCATGGTTCGCTCCGTCGGTTCGGGGAGGACATTCTTGTTCAGGTCAGGACTTCAGTCCCCCTTGTCCCGCCACAGAGACACAGAGGCACAGAGACCATCAAGCCTTTTGACTTCATTCCGAATCCTGGATCCTGAATCCTGGGTTCCGTGTTCCGGGTTCTCCATCCCGAGTTCGCCATCAGAGTTCCAGAAAGAGCCCCGAGGGGTCTTCGATGAACTCCTTGATCAGCTTGAGAAAGCCGACCGCTTCGCGACCGTCGATCAGGCGGTGGTCGTAGCTCAGGGCCAGGTTCATGACCGGACGGATAACGATCTCACCGTCGCGGACCACCGGCCGCTCGCTGATGGCGTGCATGCCGAGCACGCCAGTCTGCGGCGGATTGAGAATCGGCGTACTCAACCAGGAACCGTAGACGCCGCCGTTGCTGAGGGTGAAGGTCCCCCCTTCCAGGTCGGCCAGGGTCAGGGTGCGCTGCTGCGCCTTGTCGACCAGCGCGGCGATTTGCTGCTCGATTTCGCCGAAGGTCAGCTCGCCGGCATCGCGCAGCACCGGCACCACCAGGCCGCGCTCGGTGCCGACGGCGATACCGATGTCGTGGTAGTGGTGATGGACGATCTCCTGACCGTCAATGCGCGCATTGACCGTCGGGAACTCCCTGAGCGCCTCGACGGTTGCCTTGACGAAGAACGACATCAGGCCGAGCTTGACGCCGTGCTTGTTGCGGAAATGCTCCTGGTGCCGGGCACGCAGCGCCTGGACCCTCGACATGTCGACTTCGTTGAAAGTGGTCAGCATCGCCGTCTGCTGCCGGGCCTCCAGCAGCCGGGCGGCGATCCGCTGGCGCAGCGGCGACATGGCTGTGCGCGTTACCGGCCGACCGCCCTCCTCCACCGGGGCGGGCGCTGGCTCCGGCGCCGCTTCGACCGCTGCCGTGCCCCCCCTGCCCGTACCGACGGCCGCCTGCACATCCTCCAGGGTGATCCGGCCGTCGCGGCCGCTACCGGTCAACGCCGCCAGATCGACCCCCTGCTCCCTGGCCAGACGCGCGGCAGCCGGGCTGACCGCTGGCTCGGCCGGCGTGCCGGCGTCACCCTGCAGGTCCCGTGACTTTGCCGTCCCGGCATCCTCTGCTTCGGAACCCTTTTTCCCGGATCGCTGCGGGGGCGTCTCCTCGCTCTCCCCAACGGTCCGCTCTTTCCTGGCCGGTTCCTTCTTCGCCGGTTCTTTCGCAACCGGCTCCCGGGCTGGCGCCGCGTCAGCCACTGTCACCTCGATCCGGCCGATAACCGTGCCGATGGCGACCGTCTCGCCGGCAGCGACGTCGATCCGCAACAGACCGTCGGCTTCGGCGGTCAGCTCGACATTGATCTTGTCGGTCTCCAGTTCGCAGAGGAGATCGTCCTTGGCGACCGTCGCCCCATCCTCCTTCAGCCAGCTGGCGACCAGCGCCTCGTGGATCGATTCGCCGATTTCCGGGATCTTGATCTCCATCGCGTCATGCCTCCAGGCCGAGGGCCTTGTCGATTATCTGCCGCTGTTCCTGTTGATGGCGGCGATGCGAGCCGACCGCAGTGCTGGCGGCGGCCGGGCGGCCGACATAGTCGATCGCGCCACCGACCGCCTGCCGCAGCAGGGGCTGCAGATACGGCCAGGCACCCATGTTGGCCGGCTCCTCTTGCACCCAGACCAACCGCTCCATTGCAGAGTAGGTCCGCAAGGCTTCAGCCAGCTCCTCGCTCGGCAACGGGTAGAGCTGTTCCAGGCGCAGCAGACCGACCTCATCGCGCCGCGCTTGCTCGCGTGCGGCCAGCAGTTCGTAATAGATCTTGCCGGTGCAAAGCAGCAGCTGCCGAACCTCGGCCGGCTCGCCCGGACCGGCAAGCAGCTTGTGAAAACCGCCGGCGCTCAAATCGTCAAGGCGACTGGTACACTCCGGCAGGCGCAGCAGACTCTTCGGCGTGAAGACGATCAGCGGCCGCCGCCAGGTGACCTTGACCTGGCGACGCAACAGGTGGAACAGCTGTGCCGGCGTGCTCGGATAGGCGACCTGCATGTTCTGTTCGGCACAGAGTCCGAGGAAGCGTTCGATGCGGGCGCTCGAATGTTCCGGACCCTGGCCCTCGTAACCATGAGGGAGGAAGAGGACCAGGCCGCTGGAGCGGTCCCACTTGGTGCCGCTGCCGGAGAGGAACTGATCGATGATCACCTGCGCGCCGTTGACAAAATCGCCGAACTGGGCCTCCCAGATCGTCAACCCTTGCGGCACATCGAGGGAATAGCCGTACTCGAAGCCGAGGACGGCAGCCTCCGAGAGCATGCTGTTGTAGATCTGCACCGGCGCCTGACCGGAGGCGACAAAGGCGAGCGGCACGTAGAGCTGGCCGTTCTGCTGGTCGACCAGGGTCGAATGGCGCTGGTTGAAGGTGCCGCGGCGGGAATCCTGACCGGACAGGCGCACCGGCACCCCTTCGGTCAGCAGGGAGGCGAACGCCAGCAACTCGGCGTTGGCCCAGTCGATGCCGGAGCCGGCCTCGACCGCGGCCCGGCGTTTGTCGAGCAGCCGGGCAATCTTCGCATGCGCCCGGAAGCTGGCCGGCACCATCGCCAGTCGCTCCGCCAGCCGGCGCAACTGATCGGCCGGCACCGCTGTCGCCGGCTCCTCACCGTCGACCTCCCGGCGGATCTGCGCCCAGCCGGCGCGGAAACCGAGATCGATTTCGGGACGCGGCGCGGCGGTCAGGGCGGCCTCCAGTTCGGCGTTGATCGCGGCAGCGCGGCTCTCGATTTCGGCGGCGTCGACTCCGGCCGCACGCAGGCGTTCGCCGTATATCTCGTGGAGCGGCGGCCGCTGGCGGATCTTGTCGTAGAGCAGCGGCTGGGTAAAAAACGGTTCGTCGCCTTCGTTGTGGCCGTGGCGACGGTAGCAGATCACCTCGACCACCACGTCGCAGGCGAATTCCTGGCGATAGTCGAGGGCCAACCGGGCGACATGCACCGCCGCCTCGGGATCCTCGCCGTTGACATGGAAGATCGGCACCATCAGCATCTTGGCCAGGTCGGTGGCGTAGGGGGTGGAGCGAGCCTGCACCGGCTCGGTAGTGAAGCCGATCTGGTTGTTGAGTACCAGATGAAAAGTGCCGCCCGACTGGTAGCCGTCGAGCTGGGAAAGGTTGAGAACTTCGGCGACGATCCCCTGACCGGCGAAGGCGGCATCGCCGTGCAGCAGCAGTGGCAGCACCCGCCGTCGCCCGCCGGGACCGTAGGCGGTATGCCGGGCCCGGCACTTGCCGATGACCACCGGATTGACCGCTTCCAGATGACTCGGGTTGGCGGTGAGGCTGAGGTGAATGTCACTGCCAGCGGCCCCTTTACGGTCTGCCGAATAGCCCTTGTGGTACTTGACATCGCCGTCGCCGACAAAACCGAGTTCGAGGTTGTCCTGGAACTCGGCGAAGATATTGGCCAGCGGCTTGTGGAAAATATTGGCGAGCACATTCAGCCGGCCGCGATGGGCCATTCCCATCACCAGGTCGGAAACGCCGCGTGCGGCGGCATACTCGACCAGAGCGTCGAGCAGCGGCACGACCACCTCGCCCCCCTCCAGGGAGAAGCGCTTCTGACCGAGAAACTTGCGGTGCAGAAACGCCTCGAACAGCGTGGCCCGCTGCAGAGTTTCGAGAATCCACAGCTGCTCGTCGTCCTCCAGAGTTGGTCGGTTGCGCACCGTCTCCATCCGGCTTTTCAGCCAGTCGCGGCGCGCCGGATCCTGAATATGCATGAACTCGACGCCGACCGCCCCGCAGTAGGTCTCTTCCAGCAGAGTGACGATCTCTGCCAGGGTCGCGCTCGCTTGCGGATAGCGCAGCGGATAGAAGGTGCGTTGCCGGTCGGCGTCGTCGAGACCGAAGGCGGCCAACTGCAGTTCAGGATGGCGACCCGTTTCGCTGGCGAGGGGATCGGTGCGCGCCATCAGGTGGCCCATGTCGCGGTAGCGATAGATCAGGGAATCGACCGCCGAGGTCTTCTCGGCCAGGGAGCGATCGGGCTGCGGCGCCTGCCGGGCCAGTTCGAACCCTTCGAAAAAAGCCCGCCAGTCGGCGGGAAGCCGCGCCGGCGCTTCTTGCCAGAGGCGATACTGTTCATCGAGCCATTGCGGACTCAGGTTTCCGATCACGGCCATGCATCTCCCCTTCCGGGCGAATTCGGCGATTCCGACAAACGCGACAAGTATAGCAGGAGGATGAACGGCCGGCAAAAGGCGGATGAAGTAAATCGTTCATGCAGGTCGCGAGGTGACCATTTTGCAGGTCACCCACAGGGTGAATGGCCTTGATTATTGCGTATTCCCCTGGAATTTTATATGTTGATTGGGTTAAATGGCGTGTATGAACAGACAAGGGAGGTGTGCCGATGGAGTCCGGGCAATCAGGGGGATTGCGGGATCTGCTGCCCAGCTTGATACCTGCGTTGGAACAAGCATCGGCAACCACTCCCTGGAAAAATCTTTTTGCGACAACCCGGCCTGTTCGAACCCCCCTTCGAGATCCTGCCGCTGCGCGACGTCAAGGGCCGCAAGGACGAAAACCTGACCCTGGAACCGGAGAAGATCAAGGCATTCCGTGATACCTGGGAGCTGGGGATACACTCTGCCTGACCTGCCTGCGCGACCGGTTGTTGCTGGCGAAGAAGCTACTGAGTGAGTCGGGGCACCCGACGTCGAGGTGCGCAAACGCAAGGACGGCCGATACGAGATCGAGGTCAACGGCCTCGACTACTTCGACACCAGAAAAGGAGAGCTGGTCTCCGGCGGCGAGAAGAAGATCGCCCTGTGGCTGCTCGACACCGATTACGACGAGCGCTCCCTCTTCCCGCGACAGGTGTTCTTCCCCCTCGCCGGCTGCAAGGAGGGGTGGTACAAGCTGAAGAAGAACATCCGCGCCGAACTGAACGAGGAGCTGCTCGATCAGTACCACGGCACCGTCTCCCTCCCCTTCGAGGCCGGCGACAACCGCAAGGTGGCGGTGAAGATCGTCGATGACCGGGGGTTTGAGAGTTTGAAGATTATAGCGTTGGAGGACATATGATGCCCAAACGAATAGCTGTCAGCAACGTTGGTCAGATCAAGCAGGCCGATGTTGAATTTGGTGACCTGACGGTACTCGTTGGCCCCCAGGCAACGGGCAAAAGCATCTTTCTGCAGCTCTTGAAATTAGTGGTCGATGCTCCATCTGTGCAGAAAGAGTTCAAACACTTCGGTATCGATTGGGAAGGGAAACTTGAGAACCTGCTGGAACTCTACTTTGGCGAAGGGATGTCGGGTATCTGGCAGGAAGGGATGAGCACCCTGAGTGTCGACGGGGTCGAGAAGGATCTGCGCGATTATTCAAAAAACTTGCGAAAAAAGGACGAAAGACTCTTTTTTATCCCGGCCCAACGGGTCATGAGTCTTCGTGACGGTCTGACCCAGCCGTTCAGTGTCTACCGATCGGGCGACCCTTTTGTCCTTCGGGAATTCAGCGAAAAACTCCACCAACTCGTTCAGAACGAGTTCGGGCGCAATCCGGAGCTGTTTCCTCAGGAAAAGAGACTCAAAAGGGAGGAACGAAGACTTCTGGAAGAAAATATTTTCGGCAGTTTTGGTTTGCGGACCTCATCGGAAAAACTCCAGAAGCAGTTCGTCCTGAGCAAGCCTGGGCAGGAAAAAGGATTGCCTTATCTGGTCTGGTCGGCAGGACAGAGAGAATTTGTCCCCTTGCTTTTGGGCTTTTACTGGCTGATGCCACCCTCGGCGACACCTACCCGCAACAGCCTGGACTGGGTGGTCATAGAAGAGCTGGAAATGGGCCTTCATCCCAACGCCATTTCGGCGGTCATTCTGATGGTTCTCGATCTTCTCTCGCGAGGGTATCGGGTTTGTCTGTCGACCCACTCGCCCCACGTGTTGGATGTCGTCTGGGCCTTGCAGTTCCTAAAGGCAAAGAAGGGGTCGGTCAAAGATGTCCTCAATATATTTGAAATCAAGTCTGATGCCGGGACCCGACATTTGGCAGAAACGGGGTTAAAAAAAGACTACAAAGTCTATTTTTTCGGGCGAAATGGAGAGGTCAGGGACATCTCCACCCTCGATCCGGGAGCAGAGAACGCAGCCGAAGCTGGGTGGGGCGGCTTGACGGAGTTTTCAGGACGGGTCGGGGATATAGTTGCCAGGGTTGCAAATCGCTTCGAGACCGAGGAAGCGAAGCGGCAAAATACGGCAAAGAAATGACATGGAATGGAGGCCCGGAGGGGAAGAATGACCTTTAAACAAGCTGTCGAAGCCGCAGATCCACCTGTGAACGGGGTATTCCAGCCAGGGCTTCAGGCTCTTGGCCAATACTCTCGAAAAGTGACCAGCCCCAGAAAAGGCGGGAAAATGTTTACCGGCAGCATCGATCTGGACGGGGCCCTGGCGAAGCTTAGGAAATTTGCCACGGCGAATCGTTGGGACTACGGCATTGGCTATCTGCCCGTCAAGGGGCGGGAGTGTGCGGTCTGGGTCGAAGTTCATGGCGCCAAGGACAAAGAGGTCGGTACGCTGGCCCGCAAGGCCAAGTGGCTCAAGGATTATCTCAGACAGCATGCACCGGATCTTTGGACGCTCACGCTGGCCAGCCCGGAGCATCTGCGGTTTGTGTGGCTGGGGACCAAGAATGTCCAGCTTCCGAAGAATTCTCCGGCTTACCGGCGCGCCGCCCAGGAAGGCATAACTCTGCACGGGACGGAATTGAGACTCCCATGATCGCCCCTGACTCCCTCATCATCAACACTCCTTATGAAGTCCCCGCTCAGCACTGGCAGCAGGCCGCTGACGGTACCCTGTCGTTAGCATCAACCCGTCGCCCGGCCGGCTACGAGATCATCGACATGCGCTACAACACCCGGCGCAATGAGCCGCTGGAGCTGGTTAACCGCATTCGCGAGCGGGTCGATGCCTGGCGCGGGGCCGACTATCCCGGCATCACCAGCGTCACCCGGCGACTTGACTCCAAATCAACCCGTCCCCTGTTTGCCGACAACGACCGGTTCTCGGGCAAAGGCTACCCCCGCAACTTCGGGTAGCAGACCCCCTGCTGGCAGGTCAGGGACGGATCGTACGGCAGGTCATCGAGATAGCGCTCCGCCTGGATCGCCGCCATGCAGCCGGTGCCGGCGGCGGTCACCGCCTGACGGAACTGCGGATCCTGCACGTCGCCGGCGGCGAAGACTCCCGGAATACTGGTCTCGGTGCCGTTGCGGGTCACAAGGTAGCCTTCGGTATCCATCTCCAGCTGCCCCTCGAACAGCCGGCTGTTCGGCTGATGACCGATGGCGATGAACAGGCCGTGACAGGCCAGTTCCTCACTTTGCCCACTCTTGTGGTTGGCGACGCGCACGCCGGTGACGCCGCTCGGGTCGGCCAGGATCTCCGTCACCTCACTCTCCCAGAGAAAGCGGATCTTCGGATTGGTCAGGGCGCGCTCCGCCAGCACCGGCGTCGCCCGCAGCGCGTCGCGGCGGTGCACCACGGTCACCGAGCGGGCCATGCGGGTGAGAAACACCGCCTCCTCCATGGCGGTATCGCCGCCGCCGACCACGATCACATCCCGCTCGCGGTAGAAAAAGCCGTCGCAGGTCGCGCAGACCGACACCCCGCGCCCATACAGCTCCTGTTCGTTGGCGAGGCCGAGGAGTTTCGCCGAAGCGCCGGTGGCGACAATCAGGCTCATGCAGCGATAGAGTGTGTCGCCGATCCAGAGCCGGAACGGCCGCTCGCGCAGCTCGACCCGCTCCACCTCCCCCTCGACAAAGCGCACGCCGAACCGCTCCGCCTGCTGGCGCATCTCCGCCATCAGCTCGGGGCCGTCGATCCCCTGCGAAAATCCGGGAAAGTTGTCGACCGTGGTGGTGGTCGTCAGCTGACCGCCCGGCTGGACGCCGCCGATCAGCAGCGGGCAGCAGCGGCTGCGACCGGCGTAGATGGCGGCGGTCAGGCCGGCCGGGCCGGAACCGAGGATGATAATTTCGTGGATCGGATCAGCGACACTCATGGCACGACTCCTCGTACTGCGCAGCAGCATGGTAGGACGACCGGACCAGCGGTCCCGCCTCGACATGGACGAAGCCACAGGCCAGACCCTGCTCGCGCAGCTCGGCGAATTCGTCGGGATGGAGGTAGCGCACGACCGGCCAGTGCTGCCGGGTCGGCTGCAGATACTGACCGAGGGTCAGCCGGCGGCAGCCGTGCTGCAACAGATCGTCGAACACGGCGAGCAGTTCGTCACGCTCCTCCCCCATGCCGAGCATCAGACCCGACTTGCCAGGGATTTCCGGCGTCATTTTGGCGACCGCGGCGAGCAGCCGGAGCGAGCGCCGGTAGTCGGCACCACGGCGCACTTGCCCATAAAGACGGGGGACGGTTTCGAGATTGTGGCCGAGCACCGCGGGGCCGGCTTCGAGGATAGTGGCCAGCGACTGCCGGTCGCCACCCAGGTCGGGGATCAGCAGCTCGACCCGGCAGGCGGGCAGGTCGGCACGGATCGCCCGGGTGACAGCGGCGAACTGGCCGGCACCGCCATCGGCGAGATCGTCGCGGGTCACCGAGGTGATCACGGCATGGCGCAGGCCGAGTTCGGCAACAGCCTTAGCGACCCGTTCGGGTTCGTTGGCATCGGGCGGCAGGGGAGGCGCGTGCCCGACGTTGCAGAAGGCACAGTCGCGACTGCAGCGGTCGCCGAGAATCATGAAGGTCGCGGTCCCCTGGCTCCAGCACTCACCCTGGTTGGGACAGGCGGCACTGCGACAGACCGAATGCAGGCCGAGTTGCCGATGGTAGCGGTCGATACGCGCATAGTTCGGCCCAGCCGGGAAGCGAACCCGCAGCCAGTCCGGCTTGCGCGGCAAGGATTGCGTCATATCGGAAGCTCCGGGGTGTACGGAGGCAGGGACGTGACCACTTCATCAACCGGGAGGGCGTCCATCTCGGCGGCGAACTGTTCAACAATCACCGGCAACACCTGTTCGACAGTGATCTGCTGATCGAGCTCCCGGCTCATGGAGGTCATGGCGACCCCCGGCAGGCCGCAGGGGACGATGGCGCGGAACAGTTGCAGATCGTTGGCGATATTCAAGGCGAAACCGTGCCAGCTGACCCACTGGCGCACGGCGATGCCGATGGAGGCGATCTTGCGTTCGCCGACCCAGACGCCGGTTCGCCCGGAAACCGTACCGGCAACGATGCCGAAGCGGGCGAGGCTCGCGATCAGCAGCCGCTCCAGACGCCGCAGGTAACCGTGCAGATCGCGGCCCAACCGATTGAGATCGACAATCGGGTAACCGACCAGCTGCCCCGGACTGTGCAGGGTCACATCGCCGCCGCGCTGACTCGACAGGCAGTCGATGCCGGCGGTGCGCAACTGCGCCGGCGACCAGCAGAGGTGGGTGGCATCGGCACCACGACCGAGGGTGATCACCGCCGGGTGCTCGACCAGAAGGAGGGTGTCATGGGCGACCCGGCCACGCCCGGCGAGCAGCTGCTCCTGCAGCGCCAGGGCCTGCCGATAAGGGAGCAGGCCGGCGCGCAGAGCTGCGAAGCGTGGCACCTGCGCGGCGGTGGCCGGCACCGGTCGCGCCGGCTCAGACCGGTTCGAAATTGCTCTTGTCGGCGCCGCACAACGGGCAGCACCAGTCGTCGGGCAGATCCTCGAACGCGGTTCCCGGCTCGACACCGTTGCCCGGATCGCCCTCGGCCGGATCGTAGATGTAATCACAGATGACACAGCGGTATTGACTCATGGTCGCCTCCCTGGCGGGTGATACCTGTTGACAAATGGTCTTGTTGGCCTGCTCGTGCAGAATGCAGGAGTCAGAACAGAGGATTCCGAATAGCGACAAAAATCATGATCTCTTCTTCCACCCTGGGGCCGCCGGCACCGGGCGTATCAGCCAGCCCCGGGCCTCAGTCGATCAGGTCGATCAGTGTCTTGACGGTCTTCTCGATACCGTCGGCCGCTTCGGCAATGCTGCCGGCGAGCATATAGGCCGGGCTCGATACCAACTTGTTGTCGCGATCGACGACAAACTCGCGGACCGGGCAGTCGACGTGGGTCGCGCCCATCTGGCCGAGCGCCGCAGCGGTGTCGGCATCGCTGCCGATTGTCAGTTTGTGGGGGAGATTATCGGCACCGAGCACTTTCGCCAGCACCGCCGGGGCGATGCAGACCGCGGCGACCGGTTTGCGCGCCTTGACCATTTCCAGAATCAGCCGGGCGACCTCGGCATTCACCGAGCAGTCGGCCCCCTTGACGGCGAAGTCGCAGAGATTCTTGGCGGCGCCGAAGCCGCCGGGGAGCATCAGGGCGTCGATCTCGTCAGCCGTGACCGTGGCCATGTCGCGGATCTTGCCGCGGGCGATGCGCGCCGATTCGACCAGCACATTGCGGCTCTCGCCGGCCGTCGGCTCGCCGGTTAAATGATTGACCACATGCATCTGTGCGATGTTCGGCGCCATGCAGACCGCCTCGGCGCCGGCCCGGTCGATAGCGAGCAGGCTGATGACCGCTTCATGAATTTCGCTGCCGTCGTAGACACCGCAGCCGGACAGAATCACTCCGATCTTTTTAGCCATATTGTCGCCTCCTTGAAAATGCGGGTTGTGCCTTAGCGAAACGTCGTCGCGACCGTGTCGGAGACACTAGACTGATAAGGTTAAAGAAAAACCGGCCGGTGTCAAGGAACAGTCGGCCAGAAAACCGGCGGCGGGCAAAAAACGAGCGCGGCACACACTGGTCTGGAGACCTTGGACTATGCTATGTTGCCGCCATGTCGGAATATCTGCCATTACAAAGGCAACGGGAGACGTCTCTTGATCTCGGCCGGGTGACAACGGTGCTGTTCGACCTCGACGGCACCCTGATCGATGTCGATATGCAGCGTTTCATCCCGGCCTACCTGCACCGGCTGACCGCCCGACTCAACGATCTGGCGGAATCGCGGCGGGTTGCCCGCACGATCTGGCAGGCGGTCGAAGAGATGCTGCATGTCAGTGACGGGCACAAGACCATGGAACAGGTTCTGCTCGACAGGCTGCAGAGCACCTGCGGCATCGATGCCGCCGCCTACCGGCAGCGTCTCGCCCTGTTTCTCGCACACGACCTGGCCGAACTGCAGCCGCTGGTCACCCCCCACCCGTTAGCACACGATCTGGTCCGCACCTGCCTCGACCACGGTTGGCAGCCAGTGCTCGCCACCAACCCGATCTTCCCCGCCGCCGCCGTCGAAGCCCGCCTGCTCTGGGGTGGACTGGCCGGACTCCCCTTTCGTCTGGTGTCCGCCTACGAAGAGTTCCGTCACTGCAAGCCACACAACGGTTACTTCCAGCAGCTGCTGGCCGCACTCGGCAGCCGGGCCGAAGCCTGTCTGATGGTCGGCAACGACACTGAACACGACCTCTCCGCCGGTGAACTCGGCATGCAGACCTGCCTGCTGACCACCTGGCAGATCGACCGGGGGCAAGGACGATATCGCCCCGACTGGCAGGGCGAACATGCCGAGTTGCTGCAGCTGCTGCATCGCCACCGTTGATGCTGATTGACAGGGACGCTGCCCGGCCTCACCGGCGCAGCGGTGCCGATTGACACTCGCCCCTGTTTTCGCTACTCTGCGAAGTCTGGGGGATCGATAATGTATCGCATGCTGTCGACATTGCACTCCGTTCTGTTCGGTCTCGCCGTGATCCTGCTGATCGCTGCCTGCAACCGGCAGGACGCTACGCCGCCGGGAGCCCCTCAGACCGACCAGGCAGAGGCGATCTCAACGGGGGCACCGCCGGCGGAACTGCTCGCCACCCAGCAGGCCTTCATCGCCGTGGCGACTCAGATCACTCCGGCTGTGGTCAACATCCGCGCCGAACGCCGCCGGGACGAGTCGCCCCTCGGCCCGCTGTTCGACGAGTTTTTCGGCGACCTGTTCCGCCAGCCGCGCCGCGAGCAGCGCGAGCAGAGCCTCGGCTCCGGCTTCCTGATCAGCAGCGACGGCGCCATTCTGACCAATGAGCACGTCATTGCCGGAGCCGAGCAGATCAGTGTCCGGCTGCCGGACCAGCGGACCTTCCGAGCCGAACTGGTCGGCAGTGACCCGAAAACCGATGTCGCCGTCATCCGCATCGTCACGGACGAACCGTTACCGTTTCTCCGCCTGGGTGACTCGACACAGCTCAGAGTCGGCCAGTGGGCGCTGGCGATCGGCAACCCCTTCGGCCTCGACAGCACCCTGACCGTCGGGGTGATCTCGGCGACCGGACGCACCGATATCGGCATCGGCGCCTACGAAAACTTCATTCAGACTGACGCCTCGATCAATCCGGGCAATTCCGGGGGGCCGCTACTCAACATCCACGGCGAAGTAATCGGCATCAACACCGCCATCGTCGCCCGCGGCCAGGGGATCGGTTTTGCCATCCCGATCGATCTCGCCTGGCAGGTTGCTGAGCAACTGCTCGACAAGGGGGAGGTTACCCGCGGCTGGCTGGGTGTGGCGATCCAGCCCCTCGATGCCGACCTGGCCCGGTCATTCGGTCTCGACCGCGCCACCGGCGCTCTGGTCACTCAGGTGCTGCCAGAAACCCCGGCGGCGAGCGCCGGTCTGCGCCGCGGCGATGTCCTGCTTGCCTTCAACGGTGAGCCGATTCGCACGGTGCGCGAACTGCAACTGCTGGTCGCCAGTGCCCCGGTCGGCAAACCGGTGCCGGTCGATCTGCAGCGCGACGGCCGCCGCTTGTCACTGCAGGTGACCCTGATCGCCCGGGACGAACAGGCCGGCAGCCAACCGGCCGCACCGCCGGCACCATCTTTCTGGCTCGGCATGGAGTTGACCGACAGCACCGAGGGGATCCGGGTGAGTACGGTGCGCGACGGCAGCCTGGCGGCCCAGGCAGGTATCCGCGCCGGCGATATCATCCTGGCCGTCAATCGCCACGATGTCGCAACCCTGCAGCAGCTGCAGTCACTGCGTGGCCGCCTGCCACGGGACGGTCAACTGCTGCTGTTGCTCGGTCGCGGCCCAGAGAACCGCTACCTGGTTCTCCCCGGCGAGGCCGGCTAGACGACCGGGGTCGAGCACCCTATTCCGATGCAAACGGAGGCTACATGGCCAAACTGGTAGACAATCCCAAGCTGGCGTTTCGCCTGGCCCGGGCGATCGTTTCCGATATCGCCCTCTACAACCAGGAGAAAGTCCAGGAGGGGATCAAGAACGACACCTTGTTCGACCTTCTGCAAGATGAGCTGGCCGAGGGGCGTGAGCATTTCCACGGCCGGGTCTCGCCGGAACTGACAGAGCGCGATCATCTGTATGATCGGGCCATCGTCGATATCATGGTCAAACAGGCCGGCAAGATCGAGAGCTCCATCTGGTAGGCATGGCCACGCCGTGTCACTTCACAGTGCCGCCCGCCGCTGTCGACCAGCGCCTTGACCAGTTTTTAACCGCCAGTCTGCCGGAACTGACCCGCTCGCGGATCAAGCGCCTGATCGACAGTGGCGCAGTCACCTGCGGTGGCCGGGCGGTCAAGGCCGGTCTCAAGCTGCTCGGCGGCGAACCGATCGTCGTCATGCTCGACGAGCCGACGCCGCTGGAAACCGCGGCCGAAGATATCCCGCTGCCGATCCTGTATGAGGACGCCGCCCTGGTGGTGATCGACAAACCGGCCGGCATGGTGGTCCACCCGGCGCCGGGGCACGGCCAGGGCACCCTGGTCAACGCCCTGCTGCATCACTGTCGCGACCTGTCCGGCATCGGCGGTGAACTGCGGCCGGGGATCGTCCACCGTCTGGACAAGGGGACTTCGGGGGTGATGGTCGCCACCAAGGACGACCGCACCCATCAGGCGCTCGCCCGCCAGTTCAAGGCGCACACCATCCAGCGCCGCTACCGGGCGCTGGTGCACGGCCAGGTACAGAACAGTCAGGGGACCATCGATCGCCCCATCGGCCGGCACCCGGTGCACCGCAAGAAGATGAGCAGCCAGAGTCGGGCTGGTCGCCGCGCCGTTACCCACTGGCAGGTCCTGCGTCGCTATGACCGCGAACGGCTGACCTTGCTCGACCTGACACTGGAAACCGGCCGGACCCATCAGATCCGCGTGCACTTTGCCGAGATGAACCTGCCGCTGGTCGGCGATCCGCTGTACGGCAACCCCGGCAAGGCACGGGCGATCGGCAATCCGGAGGTGCGTCGTCTGATTGAGCAGCTCGACCGGCAGTTTCTCCACGCCTGGCTGCTCGGTCTGCAGCACCCTGATGGCCGCAACCTCGAATTTCACAGTCCGTTGCCGACCGATCTGCAGCAGATTATCGATCTTCTCGAAGCCGGCTACGGCACCGACGCCATGGAACTGGCCATCCCTCCTTCGCCGGCGCTGCCGGCCGGCGCAAACGGTTAACCATGCAAACTGTCCGGATCAACAAGATCAGCTATCTGCAACCCGACTGGGTCGAGGCCTCTGCGATCGTTGCCGGCTTCAGCACCCGCAATGGCGGCAGTAGCCGCCCGCCGTTCAATTCGCTGAATCTCGGCCTGCACACTGGCGACCTGGCGGCGCACGTTGAAGCCAATCGTGCCGCCCTGACCAGCGTCTTCGCGCTGCCGCCGCACCTGTTGCTGACCGTCAACCAGGTGCATGGCGACCGGATCCTGATCATCGACCGGCCCAATCAGGATCTGTCTCACTTTCAGCGGGTCGACGCCGACGCCATTGTTACCAACCAGTCCGGCATGCTGATCGGCATCCTGGTCGCCGACTGTTTCCCGGTGCTGCTCTGGTCGCGCCAGGCCGGGGTGGTCGCCGCCGTTCACGTCGGCTGGCGTGGTGCAGCCGCCGGCCTGCTCGGGCATACCGTGCAGGCCATGCAGCAGCAGTTCGGTGTCCGGCCGGAGCGGCTGTACGCCGCCGTCGGCCCGGGGATTGGCGCACACAGTTATGAAGTCGATCGGCCGGTGCGCGACGCCTTCCGCCAGGGCGCCGGCAACTGGGAAAGGATCGCCCGCGAGACTCGGCTCGGCCACTGGCAGCTCGACCTGCAGCAGAGCTGCCTGCTGCAACTGCAGGCGGCCGGCGTCGCCGACGCCCATATCGACCTGGTCCGGGAATGCACCTGTTGCACCCGCGAGACCTTCTTTTCCTACCGGCGCGACCAGGGACGGACCGGCCGACAGATGGGGTTCATCATGCTGCGCGACTAGCGGCAAGAGTCATGAAACAGCCGTATATTCTGATCATCGAAGACGACCCGAGTGTCTGTGCCTTGCTGTTCGCCTGCCTGAGCAAAGCCGGGTTCCGTACAACAATTGTCGAAACCGGCGAAGAAGGACTGCGACTGATCGAGGAGCGCCAGCCCGACCTGCTGATCCTCGACCTGAACCTCCCCGGCATGAACGGCCTCGACGTCTGCCGCAACCTGCGGCGCGACCCCTGGACCAGCCGGATCCCGGTCATGATGCTGACGGCCCAGTCCGAAGAGCAGAATGTGATCGACGGTCTGATGGTCGGCGCCGATGATTACATGACCAAACCGTTTTCCCCCAAGCTGCTGGTGGCCCGGGCGCAGGCCATTCTGCGGCGCATGGCGGATGCGGCGCCGAAACAGGAGACGGCGACGGAGCTGGCCCAAAACAGCGAACTGCCGACGCTGTTCATCAGAAGTCTCGGCTACTGCGACCTGCGCCTCGGCACACAAAATCTCCCCTGGGGGGCCGCCTTCAGTGCCGCCCAGCGGCAGCTGCTGTCGTTGCTGATTGTCTCCAGAGATGGCAAAACCTCGCTCGAAGAGATTCAGGCCTGCTTCTGGCCGGACAGCAGCAGCGCCCGGGCTCGTTCCAGTCTCGACACCCTGCTGAGCCGGGTCCGACGCAGTCTCGAACAGGGGCTGCCGCCGATGGACAGCAGGCAGTATCTACAGACCCGGCGCGGCTTTGTCTCCCTGCAGAATTACCAGGTCGACGCCCAGGAGTTTCTGCGGCTGGCACGCAAGGGGTTGCAGCAGGCCGGCAAACAGAACTTCTGGCAGGCTGAGCTGGCACTTTCCTCAGCGTTCAGCCTCTGGCAGGGGCCTTTTCTGCCCGGGGGGTTCGGCTGCGACCAGGCGACGGTTTTCGAGGCAGAACTCGAGCAACTCTACCTGGAGGCCGGCAACGTCTTCGCCCGGATTCTCGCCGAGACCGGCCGTGCCCGTGAAGCGATCAAACTGCTGCGTTCGGCACTGCACCAATGTCCGACCGACGACGAGACCGTCCGGCTCCTCTACCTGCTCGCCATCGCCACCGATCAGCCCGCCCAGGCCAGCCAGTTTCTGCACGGCTATCGCGACGCCTTGCAGCGCAACGGCTTTTCCGCCGACGAAATCAGGTCGATCATGAGCCTGATTCCGAGCGAACCGCCGACGAACTGGTTGCCCGGCAGCTGAATCGGACGACATGCCCCTGTAACGATCGGAATCCGGCAACCCGTGTTGATTCAGAATGCCCATCTGCGCAAACTGCGCAAACAGACCGGCCGGGCGATCGGCGATTTCGGCCTGATCGAAGACGGCGACCGGATCGCCGTGGCCGTCTCCGGCGGCAAGGACTCCTACGCCTTGCTGCATATCCTCGACCAGCTGCGCCGGCGCGCGCCGGTGCGCTACGAACTGGTGGCGGTCAATATCGACGCCGGCTTCGCCGGCTATCGCAAGGATGTGCTGCGCGACTACCTTGTCGACTACGGCTTCAACGTCCATATCGAAAGCGCCGATTTCGCCGGCATCATCGATCAGAAACGCCGGCCCGGCTCCTCCTACTGCGCGTTCTGTGCCCGCCTGCGCCGCGGTGTTCTGTACACCGTCGCCGACCGGCTCGGCTGCAACAAGATCGCTTTGGGGCACCATCTCGACGATTTTATCGAGACCCTGCTGCTCAACCAGTTCTACATCGGCACCCTGGCGGCCATGAGCCCGAAGCTGCTGGCCGACAACGGCCGGCACACCGTGATCCGGCCGCTGGTCTATGTCGAGGAGAACGACTTGAAAAAACTCGCCGCCCGCAACGCCTTTCCCTTGATCGGCTGCGGCTGTCCGGTCGAGGGCGATGTCGATCAGAAACGGCAACGCATGAAGCGACTGATCGCCGAGCTGACCAAGGAGAACCGCTACCTGCGGCGCAGCCTGATCCGCGCCCTGGCCAATGTCCGGCCACGCCATCTGCTCGACCCGCATCTCACTCGTGACGACGAGTCCGCGGGAACGGACCGTGACCAAGGGGCCGACTTCACAGCGGGAATCTGACCGTCGCATGAGCCGTCATCCGCAGCGATTGCGGCCGGATCGACTTTGGTTATAATCGAAGGGTTTGTGCCTGCTGACTTTGATGGCAACAGCTGCCGGGCGGAGGAGACACTGCTTTGTTACTCGACAACCGGGAAGACAGCTCGTCCAGACAGGTCGCCGTGGCCGGCCGCAATCCACTGCTGCGCGACCTGCTCGGCGAGATTTTCGCCGAATGGGGCTTTTCCCTGGTGGCAGTCGACCGGAACCCCGAGGTGATATTCGTTGAATACGGTCTGCCGGAACCGGCCGGCGCCAGCCGAATCATCTGGCTGACCCCTCTGCCACGGGACGACGGTGCTTCTCTCCTCGTCCCGCTCTCCCTGACCCGCCTCTATCATCTCCTGGAGAGTGAACTCTACCCCTCGCCGCGACGCCACATCCGAACCGGCATCAATCTGAGTGTCGAGCTTAAACTGGATGGCCGCTGGTATCAGGGGCGGCTCATCTCCCTCTCCGACCGGGGCGGTCGCCTGGTCTTCGAACAGACGCTGCCGAGCCGGCAGGAGTTGACCCTGGAAATCCGGCTCGGCAGACAGCTCTTGCGACAACCCTGCACCGTCCTTTACAGCATTCCGGCCGGTGACACCCCCGGCCGGCAGCAGCCGCAGCTCGGTCTGCTGTTCAAGCCGGTCACCACCGAGACCTGCCAGACGATCCGCCAGTACATCGAACACCTCTGTCTGGAGCGGGCCCTGAGCCGGCTCGGCCTCGACCCCCAGCACCCGGTCACCAGCTGGTTCGACCTGGGCGGTACCCCCTGACAGGCACGAGCCTGCCCCTTCCCGACAGCGATCAATCGGAGCTGACCACCGGCAGGTGGCGGGTAAACACAGAACGGATCTGTTGGGTGTTCGTTTCGTATTCGCTGCGCAACGCCTCGGCTGCCGGCCGCGGCCGGTCCGGATAGCCGAGACGCCGGGCCAGTTTGGCCAGTTCTTCCGGGGAGCCGGACAGCTCGCTGATCGACTGGTCGTGCACCAGGCGCAGCTTGTTCTCCAGGCGCCGCAGAAACCGGTAGCCGTTGGCCAGTACGGCGTGATCGGTCGCCGGCAGCAGGCCGTTTTCCAGCAGGGCGTCGAGGGCCGCGAGGGTGTTGCGGCAGCGCAGTGCGGGGATCGTCCGGCCGTGGCAGAGCTGCAGATACTGCACCAGGAACTCGACATCGACCATGCCGCCGCGCCCGGTCTTGATGTTGAACTGCGCCGCCCCCTCCCTGGCTAACTCACTCTCCATCCGCTGCCGCAGGCGGACGATCTCCCCGGCAAGCTGCTCAGGCAGCGGCCGCAGGTAGACAATCTCCTCGATCAGCCGGTCGACGGCCGCAGCCAGTCCGGCAGCGCCGGCGACGACCCGCGCCTTGATCAGCGACTGGCGCTCCCAGGGGGCCGCCGACGATTCGTGGTAGGCGCGAAACGCCGGCAGAGAGCTGACCAGCGGCCCCTGGTTTCCCGAGGGGCGCAGCCGGGTATCGATCTGGTAGACAGACCCTTCCCGCGTCTTCAGAGTGAGAATCGAGATGATCCGCTGCGCCAGCCGACCGAAGTACTGCTGGTTCCCCTGCCCCTTGAAGCGCTGCGCATCGGTGCCGTCGACCGCGACGGTCTCGCCGTCGTCCTCGTAGAGAAAGATCAGATCGAGATCGGAATGGTAATTCAGTTCCATGCCGCCGAGTTTGCCCATGCCGACAATCACGAAGCCGGCTTCGTGCAGTGCGCCATCGACGCCGCGACAGAACGGCAGACCGAAGCGCGGGAGCAGTTCCTGACGGGCGATCGCCGTTGCCTGCTGCAGGCAGACATCGGCGAGCAGGGAGAGCTGTCGGGTGGTGCTCGCCTGGGAGGTCTTGCCGGAGATATCGTTGAACGCCAGGCGCAGAAACTCCTCGTTACGAAACCGGCGCAGACCGTCGAGGCGGTCCTCGTACTCGCCGAGCGCCGCCAGGCGACCTTCGAGTTCGGCGGCCAGTTCGGCGCCGTCCTTCTCCTCTTCGGCATAGGCGTGCGAGACCAGCTGATCGAGAATCTCCGGGTGGCGGATAAACTGCCGGGAGAGGAACTGGCTGGTGGCGAACAGGCCGACCAGCAGCTTGACGATCTCCGGATTCTCCGCCAGCAGGGCGTAGAAAGTGCCACGGGCGCGCCGGCAGGCTTCGAGAAACTGCTCCAGGTTGCGCAGGGCCATATCCGGTTCGGGCGACTCGAGCACTTCCTGAAAAAGCAGCGGCGCGATCCGGTCGAGCTGCCGCCGGGCCCGGGCGGTCAGGTAACCGCGCGTGCCGCCACGCCGCAGCACCAGCAGACTGTCGTAGGCCGCCCGCGGGTCGCGAAACCCCTTCTCTTCGAGGATGTCCATACAGAGATCGGCCTCGGCGTTCGCATCGAACAGGGCCATGACCCGGGCGCTGACCCGGCTCGGCAGCTCTTCGTCGCTGGTGTAGAACAGATCGCGGAACATCGCCGAGACCCGCTGGCGATACCCCGCCAGCTCCGTCTGGAACGCCTCGACCGCGGTGAACCCGCAGCGCCGCGCCAAGGCCCGCAGGTCGGCGGAGCGCGCCGGCAGGTTGTGGGTCTGCTGTTCGTGCACCACCTGGATGCGATGCTCGACTGTACGCAGAAAACGGTAGGCGGCGCTTAAGTCAGCACACTCATCGTCGCTGATCAGCCCCGCGGAGCACAGACGTTGCAGGGCCTGCAGCGAGTTGCGCTCACGCAGCTCCGGGCGCTTGCCGGCATTGATCAGCTGCAGCGCCTGGATGAAAAATTCGATCTCGCGAATCCCGCCATGGCCGAGTTTGAGGTTGCTCGCCCCTTCGCGTTCGCGGGCCAGGTTATGGTCGATTTTCTGCTTCATGACCTTGATATCCTCGATCATGGCGTAATCGAGGTGTCGCCGGTAGATGAACGGCTCCAGGCGCTGCAACAGCTCTTCCCCCAGCGCAATCGACCCGGCCACCGGCCGCGCCTTGAGCATGGCGGCCCGCTCCCAGCTCTGTCCCCAGCTTTCGTAATAGATCTCGGCGGCCGCCAACGAGTTCGCCAGTTCACCACTGTGCCCTTCCGGGCGCAGGCGCAGATCGACCCGGAAGACGAAGCCGTCGGCGGTCGGCTGGCCGATCGCTTTGCTGATCATCTCGGCGAGCTTGACGAAATACTGGTGCAGGGAGATCCGATTGCGAACGTTGCCGGCGGCGTCGACCGTGCCGGCGGTCTCACCGCGATCGGAGCTGTAGAAGTAGATCAGGTCGACGTCGGAGGAGAAGTTGAGTTCGCCGGCGCCGAACTTGCCCATGGCGAAAATAGTGAATTCAGCCTCGGCCGGAGCGTCCCCGGCGTCGGTTGCGAGCAGCGGCGCGCCATATTCACTGCGGAGCAGACGATCGCAGACTTCATGGGCGCGCTGCAGGCTGGCAGCGGCCAGGGCGGTCAGCTCGGCCATCACCTCCTCGAGATCGGCCAGCCGGCAGAGGTCCCGGCCGCCGATGCGCAGCATCTCCGCCGCCTTGAAGCGACGCAGCCCCTGCTGCAGCGTCGCGAAATCGGCCCGGTCGTCGATAGCGGCGCGCAGGTCGGCGAGCATGGCCGTCAGGTCGCGTTGCCGCCACAACGCCCTGTCGTGCAGCAGGCCGGCCAGGTAGCGGTCGTTGCGCAGCAGGATACTGGCGAGAAACGGCGAGGCGCCGAGAATGGTGAGCAGGCAGCGGCGCGGTTCGGCGGCGGTCAATGGAGGGAGGAGAACGTCGCGAGCGACGGTGTCGGTGAGCCGCTCCAGATTGTTCAGAGCGAGATCGGGGTCGGCGGTCTCCAGAGCGGTGGCGATCAGCGCCGCCAGCAGCGCCGGATCATCGAGCAGTCGGCTGAGCAGCTGCAGATTGGCGACGGTCTTGCCCGGCTCGGCAAAACCGGCCCGGCTGACCGCGTCGGCCAGTGGCGCCGGCTCGGCCGCATGCAGTGCCTGCAGGATCTGCTCGATCGGCGCCGTCATCGGCAGGCGTCAACGCTCGCCGCGGGCAACAAAGGCGGCCAGTGTCGTCGCGAAGTCGGCGCTCGCCACCCCCTGCTCGGTGATGATCGCCGTGATCAGGCGCGCCGGTGTGACATCGAAGGCCGGGTTGCGCACGGCGATCCCGGCCGGTGCCAACTGGATGTCGCCGGTATGGGTGACTTCGCGGCTGTCGCGCTGCTCGATCGGAATCTGCGAACCGTCGGTCAGGTTGAGGTCGATGGTCGAGGTCGGCGCCGCCACGTAGAAGGGGATGCCGTGCTCCCGGGCGAGAACCGCCACGCTGTAGGTGCCGATCTTGTTAGCGGTATCGCCGTTGGCGGCGATCCGGTCGGCGCCGACCACCACCGCATCGATTTCCCCCTGAGCCATCAGGGCGCCGGCCATGTTGTCACAGATCAGGGTCACCGGGATACCGTCGCGCTGCAGCTCCCAAGCGGTCAGCCGCGAACCCTGCAGGAACGGACGAGTTTCATCGGCAACCACCTCGAGTTGCTTACCGGCGGCCACCGCCGCGCGGATCACACCAAGGGCAGTGCCGTAGCCGCCGGTCGCCAGTGCCCCGGCATTGCAGTGGGTCAGAATCCGCCCCCGCTCCGGCAACAGGGCGGCACCATGCCGACCCATGGCCATATTGCGGCGCACGTCCTGGTCGGCAATCGCCATCGCCTCGTACTCCAGGGCGATCTTCAGGTTGGCGACCGGCTGCTCGGAGTTGGCGCGAACCAGGCTCCGCATGCGCTCCAGAGCCCAGAAGAGGTTGACCGCGGTCGGCCGGGTCGCCGCCAGCAGCTCACAGACCTCGCCGAACTCGCGCCAGAAGGTCTCAAAGTCGTCGACGTCGATCTGTTTGGCGCCGAGGTAGGCGGCATAGGCGGCGGTGACACCGATCGCCGGCGCGCCGCGCACCACCATCTGACGGATCGCCTCGGCGACCTCGCGATAGTCGCGGTAGCTCAGCCAGAGTTCTTCGACCGGCAGGCGCCGCTGGTCGAGGAGTTGCAGCACGCCATCGGCATAGCGGATCGGCCGGATACCGACCGCCTCAGCAGAGAGGTTGCACTGGGGCATGGGGGGGACTCCAAACGTTTGATTATTCCTTGATTGCGACGACGACGAACACCGGGTTGAAGGCTTCGAACATCTTGTAGTCGGTCAGGGGACGGGTGCGGGCAATGTTGACCGTGGTCACTTCGAGACCGTAGCCGGCGTTCTCGAAAAACTCGGTGGCCGCGGTCAGGGTGTCGAGAGTCGTGGCGTTAACGACAATCCGTCCGCCTGCCGGCAGCCGGGTATCGGCCGTCGCCAAAATCCCCCAGAGGTTGCCGCCGGAACCGCCGATGAAGACCCGGTCCGGATCGGGCAGCTCCTCCAGGCAGGCAGGCGCCTCGCTGTCGACCAGGGTGACGTTGCGTGCGTTGAAGGTCTTGAGGTTCTGCTTGAGAAACGTGAGGCACTGCGGGTTGCGCTCGATGGCGAACACCTTGCCGTTCGGCAGCAGGTGGTCGGCTTCGATGCTCACCGAACCGGAGCCGGCGCCGATGTCCCACAGGATCATGTCGTGGCGCAGGCGCAGCTTGGCGAGGCTGACCGCACGCACTTCTTCGCGGGTGATCTGACTCTTGACCGTGGCGAATTCCTCGTCGGGGATGCCGAGGGCCGGACCGACGCCGTCACCGCCGGCATCGAACTGCTTGATCAAAATCAGTACGTTAAGCGAGGCTGCCTCGATCGCCAGCAGACCGTGGACATCGGTGGTGACAATCCGCTCCTGAGCGGTCCCCAGGTTCTCACACAACCAGGCGGCGTAGCCGTCGCGTCCTCGTTCAATCAGTTCGCGGGCGATCGCTTGTGGCGTATGGGTTGCGTCAGTCAGGATCGCTGCCTTGTCATGGGCAACGATCTGGTCGACTGCCCCCAGCAGACCGCGACCCTCAGCCGAAACGAAAATGGCGTCGTCCCAGGGTTCACGAATCCTGGAGAAGGCGTACTGCACCGAGCTGACATTCGGCACAAACTCGAGGTCACTCGCCGGCAGATTGCGCAGCAAAAAGCGCCCGATGCCGAAGAACAGCGGGTCGCCGGTGGCGAGGACGACCACCGGACCGGTCGCCGTCTGCAACGCCGTCAGCACCTCGCCGTGGTTATCTTCAACCGGCAGTCTCTGGCCGGAAAAATCGGGGAAAAGGGCCAGCAGGCGCCGGGCACCGACCAGCAGCTCTGCCTGCGCGATCAGTTCGAGGGCCCGCTGACTGAAACCCTCATGTCCTGCCACGCCCGCACCGATCACATGAATTTTTGCCATGGGATACCCTTCATTCTGCCGTCGCTATCCGCGGAAACCGCCATCCAGCCGCCCGCACCAAGCACTGCTCACCGTAACGAGTCACGAAACTATATAGCCGGCGAGTCCCGCAGGCGTCAACCCTCGCCCGCAGACCGAGGTCGCGCGAGCCTAACGGCAGCCGCCCGCCGGCGCCCGTGGTTCGGTCGCAGCGAAACCGCAGTGGCTGATCAGCGCCTGCACTCGGGCCTCTCGCCCACCTTGCCAGTTGCCGAGCAGCTGTTCGGCCAGGGTCACGCCACCGTCGACCAGGTGAACCAGGCCGTGCAAGAACAGCGATTCGTTAACCGCCTGACCGCGGCGCGCCGATTCGCGACGCAGTCCTTTGCAGGCCAGCTCGACACAGGCATGCGCCAGATCGAGCAGGCTGCCGTCGCGCCAGGGAGCGCGCAGACCGAGGCGCCAGGCGTCCTGACAGCTCCGCCACAGTCCGTCGGCGGAATCGGGTCGGCAGAGCTGCCAGGCCGCTTCACGCGCCTCACGGTCATAGAGCAGCCCTTTCAGCAGCGCCGCCACTGTCAGCGCCAGGGTCGGCGGCAGACTGTCGACGGAGCGGATTTCGATCTGCGGACGCAACCGCACTTCGGGGAACAGGGTCGACAGATGGGTGTCCCAGTCGCTCAGGGTCGGGCGGTGGCCGGCAAAGCCGTCGTGCAGAAACCTGCGGAACGGAAAGCGCTCGCCAGTCAGGTCGACAAAACGCCCCTCGCGGATGAGGAAGTACATCGGCACATCGAGCGCATAGTCGACATAGTCGGCAAAGCCGGCCCGGTCTGCGAACAAAAACGGCAGCAGGCCGGTGCGGTCCGGGTCGGTGCGTGCCCAGATCTCGCCACGTGTCGACAGGAAGCCACTCGGTTTGCCATCGAGCAGCGGGGAGTTGGCAAACAGGCTGTACAACAGGGGAGCCAGCGCCTGAGAGAGGCGCAGCTTTGCCATGCAGTCGGCCTCGTCACTGTAGTCGAGGTTGACCTGCACACCGGCGCTCTGCTTCATCATGCGCTGCCCCATGTCGCCGGTGCGCAGCATGTACGGACCCATAATGCCGTAGCGTGCTTTGGGGATCCAGGCGATGGCGTCGAGGGGCGTGAACGGCTGTGTGCCGAGGCCGAGAAAAGCCAGGCCGAGCCGGTTGCCGACCCGAACCAGGCTGTTGACATGGCGGATAAAATCCGACTCGTTGCAGCAGAGGTCCGGACAGAGCTGCCCGGAAAGCTCCACCTGGCCGCCCGGCTCCAGGGTGATCGACGACTGCGGTCCGCGCAGGCCGATCGTCCGGCCGGCCTCGACCATCGGCTGCCAGCCGGTCTCCGCGGCCAGCTCCTGCAGCAGCAGTTCGATGCGGTCGAACCCCGCGGCCTCGCCGCTTGCGGCATCGACGGCCAGCTGCTCCATCTCCAGACCGATTCCCCAGTCCTCCGCCGGACGGGCACCGGCGCGGAAATAGTCGAGCAGCTGCTCGTCGCTGGTCAAAGGGGTCGCCAGACCCGGTTTCTGCAGAGTGTTCATTGGGCTCCTGTCTCGCACGGTCACTTGCCGGGCAAGGTTGACAACACAGTCTAGCAAAAAAACCGACGGGGGCGCGATGGAATTTATCGCGCCCCCGTGGTGAGCTCGCCGTTGTCCCGTCGAGGGCGTTTTCAGGAGCCGAGATAGCGGGTGATATTGGCGGCGATCTCCTCGAAGATGCGGGTGAAGGTCGCTTCGTCGCGCTCCAGCAGGGTGATGCGGAATCCCTGCAATGGCGTGTAGAACGATGACAACGGCACCACGCAGATGCCGGTCGAGGCAAGCAGGTAATAGACAAAGCGCTTGTCGAGGGAGGTTCGCGGCTCCGCGACCAGTTCTTCGACCAGTTTACGCACTTCCGGATTCTTGATCGGCAGACTCTGCCGGTCATTGAGGACACCGCCCTGGAAGGCGATGCTCATGTAGAAAGCGCCGTTGGTCCGGTTGACGCGGATGCCCGGCACTTGCTTGAGAATATTGTAGGCGATGTTGGAAAACTTCTCGTAGCGGCTGAGCCGCTCCTCCAGCCAAGCCGGGTAGTTCGGGTGGTCGAGCAGCAGCGGGATCGCCTTCTGCGGCAGGGTGGTCGAACAGACTTCGACCATTTTCGAATCGACGATGCTCTGGATGTAGCGCTTGAACATCGGATCCTTGTCGGCGTTGTAGACCTCGATCCAGCCACAACGTGAGCCGGGCCATGGGACCTCCTTGCTGATCCCTTTCATGGCAAGCCCCGGCACATCGCCGATCAGGTCGGAAAACGGCTTGGTCGACTCGCCGTTGTAGACCAGGTTGTGATAGATTTCATCGGCAATGATGAACAGGTCGTACTCTCTGGCGATGGCGACGATCTCCTTAAGAATCCGCTCCGGCCAGACTGCGCCGGTCGGATTGTCCGGATTGATCACCAGAATGCCGGCAATGGCCGGGTTGTACTTGACCGAGAGGCGCAGGTCGTCGAGATCCGGATACCAGTTGTTGTCCGGGTCGAGTTTGAAGCAGACCGGCTTCTGACCGGCGTGGGCCGCTTCGCCCGAAGAGTGGGTCGAGTAGGTCGGGGTCGGCCCGATCACCCGGGCCTCGCGACGCAGCAGGCCGTAGACCTTCTGGATGGCATCGCCGAGGCCGTTGAAAAAAATGACGTCCTCCGCCGAGATCTGCGTCTTGCCGCGCCGGTTGGTGCGCTCGGCGAGAAATTCGCGGGTCTCCAGCACCCCCTTGGTCGCACAGTAGCCGTAGCTGCAGTCCTTCATCGCCAGATCGGCGACAATCTCCTTCATCCAGAGCGGAATCTGCTCCCCCTTGGCGATCGGATCGCCGATGTTCTCCATATTGGTGTGGATGCCGAGGGCTTTCAGCTTGTCGGCAATTTCGACAATGGCGCGGATCTCGTAAGTCAGCTCGCCGGCGCCGATGTGGACGATATTGGTGCGCATGTGTGTATCCTTCCCTGAAAATGATAAAGGCCATGGGGGGTTGCCCATGGCCTCGAAGTCTTGCGTTACGCTCGGTTAGCGCGACAGGCAATGGACAAAACAGCGGCATGCGACCGCTGCCGCGGCCGCGCTGTTCGCTCGTGCTGCCTCAATGCTCCTGTTTTGCCGGAGAAACGTCATCCCTGCCTCGTCACCTGTTCACGAACTTATCGCGCTCTGTTAGCACAGCAGACCGGCGATGTCAAGATGGCATTTTGCCAACAACCGCCTCCGCAAACAGAAATATGGCATTGCGAGGACTCCCCTCTGTACAAATTTTTGGCTGCACAATGCCACCTCCGCTTTTTTTCGTTCAAATCCTGCGACAAAAAAACATAACCAAAAAAGAAATATCAAGCAGGTCCAGCAGGTTAGCCCCATGGCACAGGGTATGCTTGAAATTGCCCGGGATGGGCCGTCTCTCTCTTTTTTCGTTCACTTCTCTTTCGATGGATACTAAGGTATGAAATCAACCGATTCACAGGTCGTTGATCTCGAATTTTCCCGGAAATACGACAAACAGCACGCAGAGGCGTATCATCACAAGCACCGTCAAGGCTTGCTGCGCGTCTGGTCGCATGTCCGCGAAGAGCAAATGGCACGGCGGGCACTCCGTCTGGCCGGAAACCCGCAAACGGTCCTCGACCTGCCGTGTGGCGCAGGACGCTTCTGGCCCCTGCTGCTGGAACAACCAGACAGAGCGTTGATTGCCGCTGACTATTCCGCCGACATGCTCACGGTAGCGCAAAGCGTTCATCGAGAGATCATGCAGGGGCGTGTCCAGTGCTTGCAAACCTCGGCATTCAACATTGACTTGCCGGACAGCGCCGTCGACAACATTTTCTGCATGCGTCTGCTGCATCATATCGGTCGCAGCGAAGACCGCAAGATCTTGCTGGAGCAGTTCCACCGGGTGGCACGGGAGACTGTCATCATCTCTTTGTGGGTTGACGGCAACTACAAAGCCTGGCGACGCAAGAGACTGGAGCGGCAGCGGCAGAAGCACAGGAAAACCGGGGGACAGAATCGCTTTGTGGTTGCACGCCGCACCATCGAGGAAGAGTTCAAGGCAAGCGGCTTCGAGAGCCTCGGGCATATCGATTTCCTGCCACTCTACCAAATGTGGAGAATCTATGTCCTGCGTAAATGCTGAACGCCTGCAAGACCTTGCCCACGAGGAGGCCTTCGAACGGTTCTGGACACATGCCGAAAACTGGGTTGAGAAACCGAACTCCCGCCGCGGGGGGATAAGTGGTGTCATCAGAACGAACTGCAACGGCGAAACCGTCTATATCAAGAAGCAGGTCAATCATCTGCATTACAGCATCCGGCATCCTTTCGGGCGGCCGACCGCACTGCGCGAGCACGAAGCCCTCGAGGCGGTCAAACGCCTTGGCCTGACTGTGCCGGATGTCATCTTCTGCGACTCGCAACGCGTCGGCGGGGACTATCGAACGATACTGGTCACCAGAGACCTGCACGGCTACCTGCCCCTGGAAGAGTTCCTCCTGCAGGCGACACCGGCGCCGCAAGAGATGGTCGCGGTTATCCGCGCCGTGGCCCAAACACTGGCCATTCTCCATCGCAACCGGTGGCAACACGGCGCACTCTATCCGAAACATATTTTTATCAGCCGCCAGGGAGACGGCTACGGGGCCGCTCTGATTGACCTTGAGAAGATGCGACGTCGCCTCACCATCAAAAGAGCCGGCCAGCGCGACCTGGCCCAACTGTCCCGCCATCAGCGCTGCTGGAATCAGGCGGAGTGGTCGCAACTTCTTGCCGTCTACCAAAACACGTTGGTCGCAGACTTGACAACCCTGCCCTGACCGGGAGAGGGGTCCGATGCAGGAGATCACACATTCGAGGACATTCGCCCTAATTCAGAGCGTGCTCGTCCTGTTGCTCCTTCTGCTGCTGCTCGCTTTCAAAAAGGGGCCGACTCTCCTCTTCGGCGGCCTCTCTCTCGTAGCTCTGATCGCCTACCACCTCTGGATCGACTATCGCTACACCATGGAGCGGTTGGTCAACTCCGGGTTGATCCGTATCCATATAGCCGTCTATCTCGCGTTGTGCAGCCTGGTCGTCTGGGGGACCAGAGTCCCTGATCAGGACGAGAGCCCTTTCTGGATTGTCTACTTCCTGCCGATCATCATCGCCGCAGCGCAACTGGGGCTGAAGGGGACTTTAGTCACCTGCAGTGCCACGCTTATCCTGTTTGTCGTGCATCTTCCGCCCCACATGTATCTTGACCCCAGCGTACGGATCGAAGAGCTGCCGGAACTCATCGGTTTTGGAGTCATGTTCTTTCTGGTGGGAATTCTTGTACAAACCTTCGCCCAGCAACTCCGCGAACAGCTGGCTCTGCAGCGGCAGCTCAATCAACAGTTGCTGCAGAACCAGCAGCGACTGAAAGACTCGCTGTACCGCCTCGAAGCTGCGGAGGAGACCCTGCGAACCAGAGAGCGTCTGGCCTCTCTCGGCGAGATGTCGGCCGGTATTGCTCATGAAATCCGCAACCCGCTGGGGATTATCTCTTCGTCGGCACAGCTGCTCGAACGAGAGACCGCCACTCCCGACGGCCGTCAACTCCTAGACATCATCCAGGAGGAGTCTCTTCGTCTGAACGGGCTGATCACCGACTTTCTGACCTTCGGCAGGCAACTCGAACCGCAGCGCCAGCCGTGTGATCTGGCTGCCTTGATCGCGCGGACTCTCGAGACTCTGCAGAGCACGGCGGAACAGAAAGAGATCGTCATCGAGTTCCATCGGCGGACCCTCGTCTGCGAGGCAAAGATCGATGCCGACATGATCCAGCAGGTCCTGCTCAACCTGCTGCTCAACGCCCTCGACGCGACACCGTCTGGAGGCAAGGTCTCTGTCACCTTACGCCAGCAAGATCAGCACCTTGACATGGTCGTCACCGATACCGGCTGTGGCATTCCCAAGGAATTCCTGGGTAAGGTATTCGATCCGTTCTTCACGACAAAAAGCGACGGTACCGGGCTCGGTCTCGCCAATGCCTACAAGATCATGGAGAGCCACCATGGCTCACTGTCTGTGATCAGTCTGCCGTCAAAAGGGAGCACTTTTATCGCCTCCTTCCCCCTGGAGACCCCTTGAATGGCACATATCCTGATCGTTGACGATGAAAAGAACTACCGGATCGTCCTGGCCAGACTCCTGTCGGAAGCGGGTTACCGGGTATCCGTCGCCGAAAACCCCTTTGCCGCACTGGATCTTCTTGCCCGCGAGGAGGTCTCGGTGGTGCTCTCCGACCTGCGCATGCCGACCATGGACGGCATGACGTTTCAACAGCGGGTGCAAGCAAACTGCGGAGACATCCCGTTTATCATCTTGACCGCCTTCGCCACCGTTGAAACGGCACTCCAGGCTATGAAAGCCGGGGCCTTCGATTACCTGATGAAACCGTTCAAGAACGAGGAGATTCTGGTCGTGGTTGACAAGGCGCTCGAGCATGCCCGCTTGCAGACCGAGAACCAACTGCTGCGGCGGCAGCTCGATGCCAGTGCAGACCGGGAGATTATCGGCGAAAGTCCTGCAGTGCGTCGGCTGCTAGAAGATATCGAGCAGGTTGCCCCTGCACCCACCTCGATTCTGATCACCGGCGAAAGCGGCACGGGCAAGGAGCTGGTGGCGCGAGCCCTGCATCGGGCCAGCAAGCGGAGAGAGGCGCCGCTGATTGCGGTCAACTGCGCAGCGTTCGCCGAGGACCTGCTTGAGAGCGAACTGTTCGGCCATGAGCGCGGCGCGTTTACCGGTGCTGTCGAGCGCAAACGCGGCCTGCTTGAAATGGCCAATGGCGGGACACTGTTTCTCGACGAGATCGGCGAAATGCCACTGAACCTGCAACCGAAACTGTTGCGGCTGCTCCAGGAAAAGCGCTTCCGGCGCGTCGGCGGGCTGGCGGAGATCGACTGTGACGTTCGGGTCGTCGCCGCGACCAACCAGGATCTTCAGTCATCGATTGCGGCAGGCAGGTTTCGCGAGGACCTCTACTACCGCTTGAACGTGGTCACCCTGCACGTCCCGCCGCTCCGGGAACGGACGGAAGACATCCCCCTGCTCGCTCTCTTTTTTCTGCAGCGCTATGCCCGGGAGCTAGGGCGCCCGGTCAGCGGTCTCGCCGCTGAAACCTTGCAGCTGCTGCAGAGATACTTATGGCCCGGCAATGTGCGCGAGTTGCAGAACATTATCGAGCGCGGTGTCCTGTTCTGCTGCGGGCAGGAGCTGCGTCCCGAGGAACTCCCGGAACCTCTGCAGGAAGCTTCGCCTGACTCCTCCCGAGCCGACACAGGCAGAGCCCCCCTAAAGGACAGGCCCCTGCCGGAGCTGATGAATGATCTTGAATTCGAGTTGATCCAGAAGGCGATGATCCAGGCTCACGGCATTCAGGCTCAGGCAGCACGCCTGCTCGGCATCAGCCGGAGCAACCTGCAATATAAACTCCGCAAGTTCAGCATTACGGCTGACTGAGGCTCTTGCGATCGGCGGTTCTGTCGCCATAAACAGAACCGGTCATTAAGGCCAGAACAGGCCGACGCTCTGCACCCCTTCTGCAGAGCGGCTCATCAGAGAATTACGTCACTCGCCCGACTCCTCCCAGAAGTCTCGCAAGCGCTCCAGCAGCTCTTTTGCCGGCAGGGTCAGAACCGGCATCTCCGGCAGGGAACGCAGGAATGTTCGCCCATACCCTTTCGTGACCACCCGCACATCGAGGATTAAGACGACGCCGCGGTCGCTGCGCCGCCGGATCAGGCGGCCGAAGCCCTGGCGGAACCGGATGACCGCCTGCGGCACCGTCAGCTCCCGAAACGGGTCACCGCCGGCGGCAGTGATCGCTTCGGCCCGCGCCTGCAGAATCGGCTCGGACGGAACCTTGAACGGCAGCCGGACGATGACGACCTGTTCCAGAGCCCGGCCGGGAACATCGACCCCCTCCCAGAAAGAATCGGTGGCGAACAGGACACAACCCGGGGTCTGACTGAAGGTCTGCAGCAGCTGGTGGCGGGCCGCTTCCCCCTGGCGCAGCACCTGCAAACCGCGGGCCTGCAGCACCGGCGCCAGTTCACCATGCACCCGGCGCAACAGGCTGTAGGCGGTGAACAGCACGAAGCTGCGGCCGCCGGCGAGCAGGACGGCCTGCTCGCACAGATCGCGCACCGCCTCGGCAAAGCCGGCCCGGCCCGGTTCCGGCAAATCATCGGGAACCGCCAGTAACATCTGGCGGGCATGGTCGAAGGGCGATGCGAGCTGCAGCCGGTCGAGGCGCGCCGGTGCGACCGCCTCCAGACCGATGCGCCGCTGCAGATAGTCGAAGCGGCCGGCCACCGTCAGTGTCGCACTGGTCAGAACCACGGTCTGCAGACGATCGAACAGGGTCGCGCGCAGCAGGGCGGCGACCTCCAGCGGCGCGGTGCAGAGGCGAACGATGAGTCCGTCGGTAAAGCCGACCCGGCCGAAACCGACCTCGAACCAGGCACAGACCGACGGGTCGTTAGCGGTCACCGCGCGTGTCTGCATCGCCAGGTTTTCCAGGCGCACGGCACAGCCGGCCAGGTCGGTCGCCAGCGACTGTACCCGGTCGGCGACCTCATCCGGCAGACTTCGCAGGCGTTTCAGCAGCTGCTGCAGCGCGCCGGCACAGCCGGTCGTCGCCTCGGCCAGGCCACGCACCTTGCTGCACAGCTCACCCCACCGGGGGTGTTCCGTCATGGCGGGGAGCAGCCGCTGGCGCAGCTCCTCGCCAGCGCGGATCTCCTCGCCGACCAGCAGTGAACAGAGTCGGCCGCTCTCTTCGAGGTCGCTGATACTGCGCTCACGCAGATCCCGACAGCGGAGCAGGACCTCTTCGATCTGGCTGTGCAGCGTGCGAAACAGCTTGTCCTGGCTCGGATCGAGGCAGTTGCCGAGCAGGTTGGCGAGACGCGCCAGCAGGCCGTGCTGCGGTTTGCGCGGCGGACTCAGCCGGTTCAGAGTGCGGCCGAATTCGAAGCGGGTCACCCAGGTGCTGAAGCAGCGGGTCGCTTCGTCTTCGAGGTGGTGGGCTTCGTCGAGGATCAGGCGGGAAAACGGCGGCAGGACCCCGGTGGCATGCGGACTGCCGTTAACCTGACGCAGCGCCAGGTCGGCGAGCAGCAACGAGTGGTTGACCACCAGCAGGTCGGCATGGGCCGCCCGGCGCCGGGACTGGTGAAACAGGCAGCTGCCGAAGAACCGGCAGCGGGCGCGCGCACACTGCTCGGCCTCGGCGCAGACGTCGTCCCAAAGACTCTTGTCCGGCAGGAACGGCAGGTCTTCCCGCGAGCCGTCGCCGGTCTGGTCGGCCCAGAGCGCCAGGCTGCTGAGTTCGGCCTGCTGCGCCGTGACGAACAGCCCCGGTTCCGCCAGGGCCGCCTGCAGACGACGACGGCAGAGATAGTTGCTGCGCCCCTTCACCAGTTCGAAGCGGAAGTCGAGACCAGATGCCTGCTGCAGAAACGGCAGATCCTTGCGCACCAGCTGCTCCTGCAGGTTGATGGTGCGGGTCGAGACCACCACCCGCTCCCGGTTCGCCAGCGCCCAGAGAATCGCCGGGACCAGGTAAGCAAGGCTCTTGCCGGTCCCGGTCGCCGCTTCGATCAGGACAATCTTTTCCTCATTGAAGGCGTGACCGACCGTAAAGGCCATGCGCAGCTGCTCAGGGCGATCCTCGAAAGCCGGCAGAGCCCGACTGACCCCGCCCGCCGGGCCGAGCAGCTCGCCGATACGCGCCGGATCGAGGAGCCGCGGCGCCGGGCGAGGCGAGGGTTCGACCACCCGGTACAGACGCTCGACCTCATTGTCGACGATGAAGAAACCGACCCCGAGAGTCCCGAGCTGGCCGGCAACCTCCAGGTCAGCCGCAGACGGTTCGAGGTTGCCACCGGGATGGTTGTGGATCACCACGTCGCCGGGTCGGCAGGCGGGCAGGATAGCCGGCACGGCGCTGCGGTTGCCGCGGGCCAGGATTTCGATGGCGACGACCTGCTGCTCGCCGATCCGGCCGAGGCAGAAAACTTCGTTGCCGCCGGCCTCGACAATCGCCTGCCGCAGGTCGATCTGCGCCGCTGGGGAGAGACTCTTGTTCATGGACAAAGGGAGACGGATCGTTCGCGAGGGACCAGGTACATACAGCCCCGCAACACGACCGGAACACGTTGCAGGCCGCACGACCGGAAGAAGTCGCGTGTCACAGGGTTACAAAATAGTTTTCACAGGCCTGGTCGATCGTCTCACGGCTCATCTCGACCGGCCGGTTGCAGTATCTGGCCATGTCGATCAGGTGATTGACCAGGTCGCGGGGGTGACAGGCGTTCAGTGGCATGTCGTGGTGCCGGTACCAGCGTTCCAGCAGGTAGTCGAGCACCTCCGTGTCGAACGGGATGCTGTTGATGACACAGACACGGCGGAAGATCTCCCGGTAGGCGCCTTCAGTGGGGTGGTCGATCTTGATCTTGTAGCGGATCCGGCGCAAAAAGGCCTCGTCGACCAGCGCGGTCGGATCGAGATTGGTGGCAAAAATCACCAGCTGGTCGAACGGGATCTCGAACTTCATGCCGGTGTGCATCGACATGAAGTCGATCTGCCGGTCAAGATTGATGATCCAGCGATTCAGCAGCTGTTGGGGGTTCATCTGTTGCCGGCCGAAATCGTCGATAATGAACAGGCCGTTGTTCGACTTCATCTGCAGCGGCGCTTCGTAATACTTGGCGATGGTATTGAACTCCAGGTCGAGCATGCGCAGCGTCAGTTCGCCGCCGGTGATGACCACCGGCCGGCGAATCTCGATCCAGCGCTGGTCGATCGCCTCGTTGTACCGGCCGTCGTGAGCCGCCGTGGGGAGATGGTTGACCGGATCGAAAACACTGACGATCTGGCCGCCGACAAAGATGGCGTAAGGGATAAAGACCGTCTCCGGCAGCACCTCGCCGATGGTCTCGGCGATAGTGGTCTTGCCGTTGCCGGGGGGGCCGTAGATGAAAATCGGCGCTCCGGAACTGACGGCCGGACCGAGCCGTTTGAGCAGACTGTCTGTAATCACGATCTCGGAAAACGCGGCGCGAATCGCATCGTCATCGACCATGATATTGCGAATCGACTGATTTTCCACCATCTGCCGATAGGCATCGAGGGTGACCGGCGCCGGCCCGAGATAGCGACAGACCTCCATCAGTTCGCCGGCGCGCTGCTTGCCGAGTTCCGTGGTGATGAAGTTGAACGACGACTTGATGAACTGGGTGGCACTGCGGACCTCAACCAGTTTCTGACTGCGCAACAGCTCGATCGCTTCATCGAGAATCGCCACCGGCAGCCCGAGGCGCTGGGCGAGGTCATTCAGGCGGAACTCCCCCATGCTGACCAAATGCTTGAGCGCCAGATCGGCAATAAAATCGAGGGAAAGCCCAGTATCCGCGACCGTTTTCGGGGCCGGCGGCTCGCGCTTGAAAAACGAGTCGAGCTGATCCTCACTGATATAGCCGAGAGCGACCAGGTTCTGACCGAGACGGCCGCCGTTTAATCTCTGTCGGGTCAGAGCTTCGCGAACTTGCTCTTTGCTCACCCTGTTTTCTTCGAGCATTTTCTCGCCGAAGGGTTTACTCATCATCCTGATTCTCCCCGTATCTGCGCAGACGCCTTGCCGCTACTCGGCCACACCGAGATCGGCCAGCATCCGTTTGGCAAAATTCTTGGCCCGTCCCGCCGGGCCGATCACCCCATACGCGATCGCCTCGCGCAGTTCGTCTTCGCTGGCACCTGCATCCTTCGCGACCGCGAAGTGTTTGGCCATTCAGTCGGGGCAGCCGGTGGCAACGGCAACCGCCACCCGAATCAGTTCGCGGGTCTTCAGATCGAGGACTTCCTGATAGCTGAAATCAGCGAAAACTTTCTGTCGTGTTTTCACACCGGGCCTCCTTCTCTATTTTAAACAAGCTCACTCTATTTTTATAACAGACCACAAGCGTGTTTGCACGACCAGATCCAGGCAGACCGCTGCTGGTGAGCAGAACGACAACTGGCCGGCCAGGAAAGATCGGGCAAAAGAAGCGCTTTTCATAGCTTTTCTTTAGAATTGCGCCGAAAACACCTTGATCTTTCATAAAAAAAATTCATAATGTCGATTATTGATTTCTCGGGACATCTTTTCTTTGTTCCTCGCGGCGTTCCGGAGAGAAGGAGGTATCGCCTTGCGCTCGTTTCATCTTCCCGTTCTGTTCATTCTCGGCTGTGCCCTGGTCGCGGCCTGCAGCGACCTCAACGCCCTGCGCGCTTCGAAACCGTTATTCTTCACGGTGCAGGACTATGAACTGATGCTGGTCGGCAATCTCGAAGCCGACTACATCGGTGATGAAAACTGTCTGAAGCAGTGCCATGTTCACGACAATATTCTCCATAACTTCAAGGCTTCGGTGCATGGGGACCAGATCTCCAGCGAAACCGGCCTTCCCCTGGTCAACTGCGAATCGTGTCACGGCCCGGGGAGCATGGCCGTCGCCAATATCGACCACACCCGGACCTGTGACTACCGGACGCTCCTGCCTTTGCACGACTTCCCGGCCGCGGCCCAGTCACTGCTCTGCCTGAAGTGCCATTCGGCGGCATCGACCCCCAACCTGGCGAACTGGAACAGCAGCATCCACGCCCTCAACGAAGTCAGCTGCTTCTCCTGTCACAAACTGCACGTCGGTCCGCAACAGAAACTCGGCCGGACCGAACAGTACGATGCCTGCATCGCATGCCATCCTCGCGTCAAAATGGAGTTCGCCCAGTTCTCCCACCATCCGGTCCCGGAACATAAAATGGCCTGTACCGACTGCCACGATCCGCACAACTCCTCGAATTCGACCAACCTGAGAGGCTTTCAGGTCAAGGCGGTCTGCACCCGCTGCCACATGGAGTACCAGGGACCGTTCGTCTATGAGCATGCCGATGTGACTGAAGACTGCAGCAACTGCCACAGTCCGCACGGTTCTCCCAATGACAACCTGCTCGAGGTTGCCCAGCCGTTCCTCTGTCTGCAGTGTCATGCCGGACATAACGACAACTTCATGGCCAGCGGCGCCCTGCACGACACGCCACGCAAACAGGCCTATTACTCCCGCTGTACCGACTGCCACTCGACGATTCACGGCACAAACATCCCGACACCTTACGGCAAAGGCTCGTTCACCGCCCGTTAATGGTTCTGTCTTTGTAAAAGCAGGAGGTCTTTCTGTGAAATCCAATCGGCATCATGGTCTCGCCCTGCTCATCCTCGGCGTACTGGGGCTGGTTATCCCCCCGGAGGTGCAGGCCGACACCGAAGATCTGCAGATCCAGAGGCGCACAGAACCGGTCGCTCTAAGCGTCGGCTACACCGGCTACAGCCTGCAGGACCAGCCGGGGCGCGCCGCCGAGTTCACCAGCTTCGACTCCGGTCCGACCTTTGGCGTTCACATCTTTCAAGACAGTCCCACCTTCACCCTGAGCTTCGACGGCAACTATCTTGGCGAAAACGAACATCAGCTCATCACGAGTCTCAGTGCCAAAGGGCGCGCCAACCTGACACTCCGGAGCGACCGCTTCGTTCACAACCTCGACCATATCCCCTATGCCGCAGACGCTCAGGGAAGCCGTCCCGACAGCAGTTTCGGCTCCGCCCGTGGCGGGCAGACGGTTTTTTACAGCGATGCCAACCCCGCTGACAGCTATCGGTTACGCCTCGACTTCAACGAGGCTCGACTCAAGATCAAGGCGCCCGACTACCCGGCGCATTTCAATCTCAACTACTGGCGCTACGAAAAGAAGGGGGACAAACAGCTCCGTTTTGTCGACCACGGCTCCAGCAGCTGCACCAGCTGTCACATGCAGAGCCGGACCCGCCCTGTCGATCGCGTCACTGACGAAGTCAAGGCGAGCATCGATGCCCACGTCGGCTACATCGACCTGGCTCTGGAGGGCCTGTATCGCCAGTTTCGCGAGCGGCAGCAGATTCCGGTCGACACCTTCAGCGGCTATGGCCGGCTGGCGGGCGGCGACTATCCGCATGACGAAACGGTCGACAGTACGCTGAAAGAAGTCTCCCTGAAGATAAGCACCGCCCCGTCCGGCAGTCTGGTCGGCGGCATGAGCCTGACCCTGGGGCAACGCGAAAATCGCTCCGACCTCACCACCGACGGCCCGATCGATGCGGAAACCGACTTCACCAAGGTGACCGCCGACCTGACCTATACGCCGAGTGCGCAATGGACCTACAGCTTTCGCTACCGCTGGCTCGACATGGACAACGACAACTCCGCCCGACTGACCCGATATGCCGGCGCAGCGGCGGACCTACCGGTGCGCGAGGCGATCGACATTGAGAGGGCCTGGTATGAAGCTGTGGTCAACTATCGGCCGTGGCACAGACTGACGTTCAAGGGAGAGTTCCGCGCTGAGGAGATCGAACGCAACTTTAACGCCAGCCAGCCCTGGGATCTGCCCGCAACGGAACTGGTCAGCCGGTTTAAGCTCGGCTTCCAGAGTCGCCTGCTCGACCGTTCCGCTCTCAATCTACAGGGCTGGTACGCCTATGTGCACAGCGACGATCCGGCTTACGGCATCTCCCTGGAAGACCGGCATGAAATCTTCCTTTCCTCTCTGTACACGTCACGGGACAACTGGGGACTCTCCGCCTCGGTGACGGCCATGGAAGAGGAAAACAGCAGCTGGGAGATCAAGCAGCTCAGTCGGAACGGAAGCCTGTTCGATTTCGATCTTGATCGCGAGCAAAGTCAGCAGCGTCTGGTGTTCGGTGGCTGGATCTCGCCGGCCAACGGCGTGACCTTCGACCTCAACTACGGCTACTTGCGGACGGCCATTCACCAGGATCTGCTGTTCGGCATCAGCCCCAGCCTGGATCCGACAGAGAACAAAACCGCCCGCGACAACAATGTTGAATACCGGCAGACCGTGCAGACCTTGACCGCCGGACTCTCCTGGCAGGCGACTGACCGGCTCGGCTGTCGCCTTGAAGGCTATCACATCCGCTCCAAGGCAGATTTTTCCCCCGATTTTTACCTGAGCGGGATCAGCTACGCCAACGGTATCGGCAACATCTCCTCGACCAGTCTGCGCGAAATCAGCAAAGTCGACATCGTGCAGAACGGTGCGCGGGCCCGGTTCAACTGGCAGATGGACGACAACTGGAGTTGCACATTGGAAGCGACCTACGACAGTTATGACGAAAAGGGGACGGAGCTGTACGATGGTGCGGCCAAATCAGCCATGGTCAGCCTGGCGCGCAGCTGGTAATCTGAAACGACGGAATTTACCATGATCAAGAGAATGACTCTGTCAGCCCTTGTCGCCTTGAGCCTGCTGCTGCCAGTCTGCCTGCCGACTCGCGCCCAGGCCCAGCAGACGGTGGCCGCGATTATCGTCGCCGACCTGCCGCGCTATGCCCAAGCCTACCAGGCCATGGTCACCGTGCTGCGTGCCGGCGGTTTTGACGAATCAAAGTTGAAAATTTTCACTCAGAAACCGAATGCCGACAAGATGTCGCTGATCAACAGTCTCCGGCGCTGCCAGTCAGCCAATGTCGATCTGGTCGTTACCTTCGGAGCGCGGGCCACTGCCGCGGCGATGGAGGAACTGAAGGGGATCCCTCTGCTGTTTGCCGATGTCTACGATCCCGTGGCTCTCGGCGTCGTCAAAACCCTTGAGGCCCCCGGAACCGATGCAACGGGGGCGAGCAGCAAAACCGATCTGTCGGCGCTGGTGGCGGCCGTGCGGCAACTGCAGACGATCTCCAAGGTCGGTGTCATTTTTTCCGAAGGTGAACCCGGCTCTGAACAGCAGCTGGCCGAACTGAGGAAGCTCTCCGGACAACTCGGTTTCAGTGTGATTGCCGAAAACGCACGCAACCCGAAAGAATCTCTGAGCATGGCAGAGAAACTGGCTGCGACCTGTGATGCTGTCTACCTGACAGAGAGTATCGCGGCCATGCAGCAAGGAGCGGATATCTCTGCCCGACTGGCGACAACCACGGCCCTTTTCTCACAAATTCCCGGTCTGGTCGAAGCTGGCGCTCTGGTCGGTCTGGAGGCGGATCCGGATGAGCAGGGCAAACTGGTCGCTGTACAGGCCCTGCAGATTCTGCAAGGTCAAAAAGCCCATATCCTGCCAGTACGTCCTGCAAAAAAAATCAGCCTGCTCATCAACCGGGCAACCGCAGCCTCTCTCGGCGTTGAGATTCCGCCCGGACTGGCCGCTGAAGCGACGCAGGTCAAGTAGGTCGTAGCACGCATGATTGATGCTTTCGCAGAAAATCCGAAATCGGATGGCTAAGCAAAACACGCCAACTGCTAAGGTGCGCAATTGTCGAGCAATGAGGCGTCGTTTTAAATACGTCGAAGCAGCGAGCCGATTGTGGCACCGCCGCAGTTGGTGAGTTTTTGCGACGCCATCATCATTCCCTCCAGCATCATCAGGAATACTCCGATGAATTTTTCCCTGAAACTAAGAGGCAAACTGCTGCTGATCATGCTGCTGCTGGCAGCAGTTCCCCTGATTGCCAGCCTGCTTTACCTTTCGAATTTTACCCAAGACCAGATCCGCAGCGGGATGGCTCAGTACGCAGCCAAGTCGTCCGCCTTCGTCGAGCAGAGCAATCGCAACACCCGCGACGAACTCGTCAACTACCTGGCACTCTTCAGCGGCACATCCGATCTGGTCAATGCGGTCTACTATGCCAACCTGACCGGCGACCCGGAACAGGTCGTCGATTTTCTCGCCAAGAGCCAGGCACGCTACGACCTCGACATCATGGAAGTGCGCGACCCCCAGGGGGAGGTTCTGGCCAGAGCCACCAGGGAGGATTTGCAGCTCGCCGAAGAGAGCAATCAGACCCCTCTGCTGGAAACCGCCATCGAGACCGGCGAACCCCAGTCTGAACTCACCAGCTACCTCGACAAACTGACGATTCTGGTCATTGCGCCGATCAGGCTGCAGGACCAGGTGGTCGGCTATCTGCTCGGGGCCAGCCTGCTCGATGACATTTTTGCCAACGACCTGAAACAGTTGACCGGTGTGGAAGTCGCCTTCCTGACAGGCGAAAAAGTTCTCGGTGCTTCCCACCCCGGCTTTCGCGATCCGACGTTGCTGCAGAAACTGGCCGACGAGAAGACCTCGATCTCGTTGGGCGGCAACGATTATGTGCCACTGCTCAAACCGCTCGGCAGCACGCAGAACCGGCTGGTAATGGCCTTCGACATGAGCAGTGAACAACGTGCACTGCAGTCTCTGCGCCAGCTGATGTCGGTTTTGATCCTCGCCGTGGTCGGCATTGTGCTGGTCGCCGCCCTCGCCTTCAGCCGCTATCTGACCAGACCGCTGCTGGCGATGGTCGCCAATCTGCGTGAAATCTCCCAGGGAGATGCCGATCTGACCCGCACTCTCCAGGTCGGTAGCGCCGACGAGGTTGGCGATTTGGCGGACAACTTCAACCGGTTCGTTGCCCGCCTGCGGGAAATGGTGCTGCGCCTGCGCGGCACCGCCGGCGAAGTCAACCAGGCAACCGACCAGATCCGCCAGACCTCGCAACGGGTCAGCGACGGAGCCAATCAACAGGCCGAGGCGCTGGAGGACTCCTTCCAGTTCATTCAGGGGATCGACGAATCGGCCACCGAGGTGGCCAGCAGCATCAGCACCCTGCTGGAGGCGGTCGAGATCAGTTCGTCTGCGACCCTGGAGCTCGGTGCCACCATCGAGGAGATCGTCTCCCAGGTCGACCGTCTGTTCGGCACCATCGAAGGGGTCACCAGCTCCATCGCCGAGATGTCGGTCTCCAGCCAGGAAGTTTCGGACAACCTGGAGAACCTGTCGTCGTCGACCGAAGTGACAGCCTCCTCGATCACCGAGATGGATGCGTCGATCAAGGAGGTCGAGGAGACGGCGAAGAAAACCAACGAACTCTCCGAGAAGGCCCGTGTCGACGCCGAGCAGGGGAAGACGGCAGTGGCTAACACCATCGCCGGCATCCAGACGATCCGCGCCACAGTGGAGCAGGCTGCCCAGGCGATCACGGAACTCGGCAAGCAATCGGGCGAGATCGGCACCATTCTCACCGTAATCGATGAAGTCGCCGACCAGACTCGCCTGCTCTCTCTGAATGCCTCGATTATTGCCGCCCAGGCCGGCGAGCACGGCAAGGGCTTTGCCGTAGTCGCCGACGAAATCCGCGAACTGGCCGAACGGACCGCCTCGTCGACCCAGGAGATCGCTTCAATCATCAAACGTCTGCAGTCGGGAACCGGCGAGGCAGTCAAGGCGATGCAGGCCGGTAACGACCGGGTCATCGAGGAGGCGGAGCGCTCGAAGGTTGCCGAGCAGGCTCTGGACAAGCTGACCGAAAGCTCGATCAAATCGGCGGAGCAGGTCAAGAGCATCGTGCGCGCCACCCAGGAGCAGTCGCGCGGCAGCCGGCAAATCACCGAAGCGGTCAACCAGGTGGCGAACATGCTGCAGCAGATCTCGACCGCCGTGAAACAGCAGTCAATCGGCATTCAGCAGTTGGCTGAAGCGGCCGAATCGATGAAGGATATCGCCTCCCAGGTCAAACTGAGCACCAGCGAACAGGCCAAGGGGAGCCACCAGATCAACGACAACATGGAAAGGGTGCGCAGTATGCTGCAGCAGATCGACCAGGCGTCGAAAGAGCAGTCGGAGCGCAGTCAGCAGGTGGTCGAAACGGTTGCCGCAGTGCGCAAAGTGGCGGAGAGCAATGCCGCACGTACCCAGGAACTCGACAGGGTCGTCGAGAGCCTGACCGAGCAGGCACGCAGTCTCGATCACGAAATCGGCTCCTTCAAGGCCTGATCAGGGGCATTCCGCCCTGCGAGTCAGCTGTGAAGACCTTTACACCGCTTCGAATTTGACAGGAATTACCGGATTAAGATAGAGTCCATACAAGCAAGACAACATAGCGCAAACGTCTTTATCCAGAGTGGTGGAGGGAAAGGCCCTGTGAAGCCACAGCAACCGGCCAGCCGCAAGGCGGGTGTCAGGTGCTAACTCCGACCCGTGGGCCGCTCGGCAACGGGGAAGATGAGGACGGAGCCACCCCGTATCCGCACCCCCGGATATCGCTGGCCCCTTACCTCATCGATCGAGCAAGGGGCTTGTTTTTATGGCGGATTCCGTCGGCTTGACCCGAACCGAACAGGTCGAATTCAATCTCGAACTGCGCCTGGAGAGCGGCCGGGTGCTCGGCCCTCTCTGCCTCGCCTACGAGACCTACGGCACACTCGCCGCCGACCGCGGCAACGCTATCCTGGTGACCCACGCCTGGACCGGTGACGCCCACGCCGCCGGCCGGCACCGACCGGAGGACCGCAAGCCGGGCTGGTGGGACGACATGATCGGTCCCGGCAAGGTACTCGACACCGACCGCTACTTCATCATCTGCTCCAACGTGCTCGGCTCCTGTTTCGGCTCGACCGGACCGACCAGCCTCAACCCGCGCACCGGCAAACCGTACAACCTCACCTTTCCGGTGGTCATGGTGCGCGACATGGTGCGCGCCCAGCAGCTGCTGATCGATCACCTCGACCTCGACCAGCTGCTCTGCGTCATCGGCGGCAGCATGGGAGCGATGCAGGCTCTTGAATGGGGTGTTCACTACCCGGAGCGGGTGCGCGCCATCATACCGATTGCCGGCGGTGGATGCAGTTCGCCGATGGCGATCGCCTTGAACGCCCTGGCCCGCCAGGCGATCTACAACGATCCGATGTGGCGCAAGGGGAACTACCGCCCGGAGCATCCACCGGCGGACGGTCTCGCCCTGGCGCGGGCGGTCGGCCACATCTCGTTTCTCTCCGATGCGTCGATGCAGTTGAAATTCGGCCGGCGGTTTTCCGCGCGCGACGGCCAGTTCGACTTCTTCGGCAAATTCGAGGTGGAGCGCTACCTGGAGTACAACGGTCGCAACTTCGTCAGCCGTTTCGATACCAACAGCTTCCTTTACCTGGCCAAGGCCCTCGACCTGTACGATGTCGCCTGGGGCTTCGACGGCCTGGAAGAGGCGCTCGCCAGCCTGGTCTGCCCATCCCTCTGGTTCGCCTTTACCTCGGACTGGCTCTACCCCCCGTACCTGACCGAGGAGGTGGTCGAGATCCTGCGCCGCAAAGGGCGGCCGGTCGAGTACCACCTGATCGAATCGGCCTACGGCCACGACTCCTTCCTGGTCGAACCGGAGAAGTTCACACCGAAAGTGGTGGAATTTCTCGACCGGCTGTAACGCCGGAAGGTCAATCCCGCTTTTTCCTCCGGGGAAACAGATCGAGCTGCTGGAAACGCGGCTGTTCAATCTTGAACGGCAGCGGCAGGTAGCGCGGGCAGCTGAGCAGCAGACAGTTGGCGGGCTGCTTGCACTCGCGCAGGCACTTGCGGCACAACGGATTAATCGGGCCGGGGTCGGTGGGCGGTGTCATGACGGGCTCCAGCCGGGCGTGGCCGGTGCAGCGAGTGAGTCGGCCGGCTGGCGCAGCCGGTCGATCGCCTGGCACAGGGCGGCATGTCCCTCTTCGGCAGCGTCGAAATCGATCTCGATGCGCCGCTCCGGCAAGGTATGCCGGTAGAGTGGATCGTAGTAGCGGACCATCAGCACCTCGACCAGACGCTGCCAGTCACCGGCGTCGAGCAAGACGAGCAGTTCGCCGACAACCTGCCGGCCGAGCCGTTCGCGCAGCGCCTCGATCGGCGCGACAAACTGCTGCTTCAGGGCAGTGATGGCCGGATAGTCGGCGAGGATATTGCGGGTCCGGGTCGTCAGGGAGGCGTTCAGCCAGAGACTGGTTTCATGCTGCATTGCCTGATGTACGCGCGGCGGCAGACTGACCCGGCCGATATGGCGGCTCTCCCCTTCCACCAGCACGTCGTCACCGGGACCGATGCGGTGCAGTTGGTCCCATAGGAGCGCCTCGAACATCTTCTGCCCCGGCTGTGCCGGCAGACCAAGGTTGCCGAAGGCGCTGCCGCGGTGGTTGGCCAGCCCCTCCAGGTCGATGACCGGATAGCCCTCGGCGGCCAGCCGCTGCAGGGCACGGGTCTTGCCAACACCGGTCAGGCCGCGCAGCACCAGCATCCGCCCCCAGACTCCGGTCTCGAAAAAGTCGATGACCCGCCGGCGAAAGGCCTTGTGGCCACCGGTCAACTGCCGCGCCGGCATCCCGGCCAGTTCGAGGAATTGAGTCAGGGCCCGGCTGCGCATGCCACCACGCCAGCAGAAGACCACCGTCAGTCCGGCCCCGGCCGGGCGGGCGGCTGCCACCTGGTCGAGCAGCGTCGGGATCTTCGGCGCGACGATCTGCACGCCGCGCCGGCGGGCCAGCGGCCGTCCCTGCTGTTTGTAGAGGGTACCGACCTCGGCACGCTCGGCATCGTCGAGCAACGGAATGTTGATTGCGCCGGGGATAGTCGCCTCGGCATACTCGGCCGGGCTGCGCGCATCGATGAAGAGGGCACCGCGTTCCCGCAGTTCCAGGGCCTGGTCGAGACTGATGGTCTGGCTCATGATCTCCCTGCCGTTGTGGACAGCCCGTTATACTCCAGTCGCGGCAGTACGGCAAGGGGGAGACCGGTCCGGTCCGACAGGAGATCAACGGGAGGTCGACGCAACCAGAGTTTTGAACCGTTTCAGACGGAAATAGGTCTCGCGTTCGCGCTCGGCAAGGTACTGGACCATGCTGTGAATTTCACCGCGCAGGGCCGGAGTGACCCGCTCTTCCAGCACCCGGATACGGCGGGTCAGGCGCACCAGTTCGTCGGCCAGACGGCGGAATTTCCCTTCGAAACTCGCCAGAGAGAGCATCTCCTCGACGATCGTCTCAAAGGTGTCGATCGCCTCTTCGAGCCAGGCGCTGCTGGCGAAGATGTCGTAGGGAAGCTCTTCGAAGGCGCGCCTGACGGTTTCGTGGGCCAGCAGATCGCGGTAGCGCAGGCCGAGCAGGTTGCGCTCGATCACTTCAACCGCCAGCTGTCGACGGCTGGCGCTGGCCAGGGCGGCAAGCGCCGCCGACCCCTCACGCGCCCGACTGACATGCAGCGCACTCAGCCCGCGCGCATAGGCCTGACTGACCTCCTCGCGGGAGCGCAGCAACGGTCGGGTGATCTGCAGAAACTCCTTGATCAGCGCCTGACGGCGCCCTTTCAGGATCGCGGTGCAGTTGATCACTGCCCGCAGTCGCTCCTTGAGGAGCAGCAGGTTGGTGCGGGTCGGCTGGTTCATGCGTCCTCCGCTCGATCGAGTTCGTCAAGCAGGCGCGCCGCCAGGTCGAGGGTCGCGTCGATGCTCCGCCGTCGCTCCCCCTGGTGGACGAACTGCCGCTCGAAGCGATCGGCGAAATCGAGCATGCACCGGTCCTCGGCGAGCATTCCTTCACGGCCGACCACCGCTTCCAGCCGACGCAGGTCGCGCCCCTTGGCATAGGCCCGGTAGAGCCGGTTGGCCAGATCGCGATGATCGGCGCGGGTATGCTGGGCACCGATGCCGTGCTGCATCAGTCGTGACAGACTCGGCAACACATCGACCGGCGGGTAGACCCCTTTCTGTTGCAGGTCGCGGGAGAGGACGATCTGCCCCTCGGTGATGTAGCCGGTCAGGTCGGGGATCGGGTGGGTGATGTCATCCTCCGGCATGGTGACGATCGGCAGCATGGTCACCGATCCCGGCCGGTCGTGGATGCGGCCGGCCCGCTCATACAGCGACGCCAGGTCGGAATACATGTGACCCGGGTAGCCGCGTCGTCCGGGGAGTTCCTCGCGGGCTGTGGCGATTTCGCGCAGGGCGTCGCAGTAGTTGGTCATGTCGGTGACCACTACCAGCACATCCATGCCGCGGTTGAAGGCGAGATCCTCGGCAACGGTCAGGCCGAGACGCGGCGCCAGCAGCCGCTCGACCACCGGTTCGTCGGCGAGATTGACGAAGGCAACGAAATCACCCGGCATGGCGGTGAGGGTCTCCCGGTAGAACTGGTATTCGAAATGCGGCAGGCCGAGGGCGACAAAGATCAGTACGAAGGGACCGCCGTCCGGCAGGCGCGCCTGGCGCAGCAGCTGCTCGGTCAGCTGGCGGGCCGGCAGGCCGGCGCAGGAGAAGATCGGCAGCTTCTGCCCCTTGACCAGGGTGTTCAGGCCGTCGATGGTCGAAAAGCCGGTCTCGATGAATTCGACCGGATGGGCACGCGCCACCGGATTGATCGGCGCGCCGAGCATCGACTGCCAGCCTTCCGGGACGAACATCGGCAGGCCGTCGCGGGGGGTGAAGGAACCGTCGAACACCCGGCCGAGACAGGCGGCACCCAAAGGGACGCGCATCACCGCGTCGCTGAAGCTGACCCGGGTGCGGTCGGTGTCGAGACCGTGGGTGTCGCCGAATACCTGCACCAGCACCTTGTCGCCGGCAATCTTCAGTACCTCGCCGTTCAGGGAGCGCCCGTCCGGTACCTCGATGCGGACCTGTTCGCCGAGGCGCGCGGCAAACACCCGGTCGAGAAACAGCAGCGGGCCGCGCACTGAGCAGACTGTCCGGTAGTTATGTCCGGCCAGACGCATGGCTCTCCTCCTGCAGGATATCGCTCAGGGTGTCGCCCTGCTCGAGCCGGGCGAGCAGCCGGTCGTGGGCGGCGAGCAGGGCGCGGATTTGAGCGCAGGTCTCGGCCGGCTCGGCAAAGGCGTCCTCGGTGAAGCTGTTCTGACAGAGAAAGTCGAGCCGGATCGCCTCGGCGGTGCGCATCAGCAGTCGGTCCCGGTCCTGCAGACCTTCCATGCCGACCACCTCGGCGATTTCACGCAGGGCGCCCTCTCCCTGCAGAATCTCCCGGCAGCGCTGCTGCAGCTGCGGCCAGTCGGCGTGTTCCCTGCCGAAATGGGCGAGGGCCTCTTGCTGATAGAGAGAGTAGCTGTGCGTCCAGTTGATCGCCGGAAAATGGCGCCGGTGTGCCAGCTCGGTGTCGAGCTGGTAGAAGGCGCCGGCCACGCGCAGACAGGACTGGGTGACCGGTTCGGCAAAGTCGGCGCCGGGCGGCGAGACCGCAAGGATCATGCTCAGGGAGCCCTGTTCCCCCGCCAGGGTTTCGACCACGCCGGCCCGTTCGATGAACCCGGAGAGACGCGAGCCGAGGTAGGTCGGGTAGCCGTCCTCCCCGGGCATCTCTTCGAGGGAGGCGGAGATTTCCCGTAACGCCTCGGCCCAGCGCGACAAGCTGTCGGCGAGAAACAGCACGTCAAGCCCCATGTCGCGGTAGTATTCGGCCATACTGACGGCGGTGAAGATCGACGACTCCCGGGCGGCGACCGGCATGTTCGAGGTGTTGGCGACGATAATGGTCCGTTCCATCAGTGGCCGGCCGCTGCGTGGATCCTCGAGTTCAGCGAACTCTTCGAGCAGCCCGGCCATCTCGTTGCCGCGCTCGCCGCAGCCGACATAGACAACCACATCGACATCGGCGAATTTGGCGATGGACTGCTCCAGGACCGTCTTGCCGGTACCGAAGCCGCCGGGGATGATGGCGATCCCCCCTTTGACCAAGGGGAAGAGGAAGTCGAGGCAGCGCTGGCCGGTGATCAGAGGCGTCGCCGGCGCCAGCTTACGTCGGTAGGGGCGGGCCTTGCGCACCGGCCACAATTGCCGGGCGAACAGGTCGCAGCCTTCCTTGAGAACGGCGATCGGTTCTGCCAGACAGAGTCTCTCTCCGGCGACAGTCTCGAGCTCGCCCCCCTGCACGGCATGCAGCGGATGCTCGATATGCCCCTCGGTGATGCGGCCGAGCCGCTGGCCGGCGGCGATGGTTGCCCCCGGGGTGACCTCGGCGGTAAACCGCCATGTTCGGCGAGAATCAAGGGGCTCGGCATCCTGGCCGCTGCCGATGAAGGCGCCACCGTCTGCAAACAGTCTCTGCAGCGGGCGCTGCAGGCCGTCAAACACCCCGCCGAGCAGCCCCGGGCCGAGCTGCACCGTCAGCGGCCCGCCGGCGCTCGCCGCCGGCTCGCCGATGCCGAGACCGCGGTTCTCCTCGAACACCTGGACCGTCGCCACCCCCCCCTCTAAGCGCACCACTTCGCCGGTCAGACGCTGCCGGCCGACCTGGACCCGGTCGCCGATGCGCAGCCCGGGACAGTCGAGCTGCACCGTCGCGCCGCTGATACTGATCACCGTTCCGTTCATGTCTCCAGCCGCACATGATAGCCGAGCGCCCGGCGCACCAGACGCTGCAGGTCGTCTTCCACCGGTCCCGGCGTACCGGCAGGCGCCGGCAGGGTGACGATCACCCCCGGCCAGGTGTCGCCGAGAACCGCCAGGCGCTTTTCATCGACTTCGGTGAGCAGGCGGGCGTCGATGACGATCACGCCGACCTGCGGATCGTCGCAGGCCGCCAGCAAGGCCTCCCACACCTGCCCGGGGTCGGGCGCCTGCTGGCGGACGCCGGTCAGGGCGAATCCCGGCACGGCGTCGGCGTCGGTAAGAAACAGGATCTCTTTCATGCCAGCAGCGCCTCGGCCAAGATCCCATCGGGCAACAGCGGCCCCGCCTGTCGGATCAGCCGGTTATGGGCCTGCACCTGGCAGAGCCAGAGATAGTCGAGGACCAGGGCCGGACTGAGCGGATCGCGACCGGCACGCTGCAGGCGCCGGGTCAAGCCGTCGAGAAGCGCCTTCTCGATACCGCGCGGCTGCCCGCTGTCGGTCCGGTGACCGGCCACCCGGCTGACCAGCCGGCTCAGGCGACGCCGATCCTGCCGTTGCCAGACCCGTAGCAGTTCGTCACCGGCAAGTTCGCCGCCGGCGACCAGACGCGGTATCGCACGCACCTGCCAGTGCCACGACTTGACAATGGTCAGCACATTGCGCAGATCGATCAGACCGAGGATCAACTGACGCACGGTCGGCTGCCGCACCTGAGCCCGACCGTGCTCAAGGATCCCCCGGCCGAGCTGCTGCTCGACGCCTCCCGGCCCCTGCTTCAGCCAGGTTTCGCCGAGGCCGTCGACCAGCGGATAGTCTGCAGCGAGTAGCGCTTCCAGGGTTTCGACCAGACGCAGCGGCGCATCGATCGTCTCCAGACGGTCGAGCAGGGCCAAATTTATCAGGGTGCTGCGCTGCACCGCCGCCGGCGGCGTCTCCTTGGCCAGGCGATAGCGCAGCCACAGGATCAGCTGGCGCATGGCGACAATCTCCAGGTAGGGGCCGAGTTGCCGGCGTAACCGGCGGTCCATGCGCCGGAAGACCCAGTTGAGAACAGCGCGCAGTTCCGTCTCCACCGTCACCGGCTCAATACCGTCTGGCAGGGGGGCGGTGCGTAGCCCGGCCCGGCGGCTACGCAGACGTGCATACAGAGCCTCGGCGGGCAGATCACTCGGCGGTAGCGGATTGAGCAGCTGCATGGTGCTCCACCAGGGTGCGCAAGTCATCGAGCAGTTGCGGTAACAGCTCGGGCCAGCAGTGCGCCAACCGCTGCGCCAGGGAATTGTCGATCTGAATCCGGCCGTCGTCACGTTCGACAAGCAGCCCGCCGGCCAGATCGTCGCGGGCGACCACCGCGCTTTCGGGCAGATGCTGTTCGGCCAGGGCGACATCGTCGGTATGCACCTGGCAGCGCTGCCAGACGCTCGCCGGCAGTTCGGCATACAGCTGTCGCCAGTAGCCGGTGCGCGCCGCCGCATACAGTTCGCCGAGCAGCGGTGCCGCCAGCGCACGCAGACGGACAGCCAGGGCCACTTCCGCCTGCAGGCGCAGCACCGCCGCCTCTCTGGTCGCCGCACTCAGGATTTGCCGCCGCACAGCCCGACTCTCGCGCTGCAACCGTGCCTGCATGCCGGCCCGGCAAGTCTCGATCTCAGCGGCGATCTCGGCGCGGCGTGCGGCGACCTCGCCCTCGGCCTCCTGCCAGAGCTGCGCGCAGCGCTGGTTCATCTTGCGCTGCAGTGCGTCTTTCAGCTCACTTTTGCCCATGGCCTAGAACATGGTCAGCATCATGGCGGCGACGACAAAACCGAGGATCACCATGGTCTCCGGGATGGCGACCAGGATAATGATGGTGCCGGTCAGTTCCGGTTTCTCCGCCAGGGTGCCGGCCCCGGCGGCACCGATACGCGACTGCGCCCAGGCCGTGGCCAGCGCCGGCAGACCGACCGCCAGCGCGGCGGCAAAGGCAATCAGGACTTTTTCCATGTAGACACCTCCTGTGGTTGTCGCCCGGGTTCAGGGCGAGCGCTTCTCCCACGGCTGGAAACGCCGGCCGCCGAGTTCGAGAAACTTGCTGAAAAACTCGACATAGTGCAGCCGCAGGGAGTGGACCGTCGGCGCGAACACGCCGAGCAGCAGATTGAAGGCATGCAGCAGGCCGGCGACCAGGATGCCGAGGAGCAGATCACCGGTCATGCCGCCGAGTCGATTGGCGACCTCGGCGAGCAGCACCGAACTGAGCCCGATGGCCATGATCCGCACATAGGAGACGATGTTCCCCATGGTCTTGAGCAGCTCCAGGGGGGCGAGCAGCCCACCGGCGGCAATCAGCACCGGCAGCAGGATACCGACGCCGATCAGCAGTGGCCGGGTGGCCAGCCACGGCTGGGGCTTGAGCCAGGCGACCAGGGCGAGGACTGTCAGCAGAATCGACAGCAACATGCAGAGTTTCACCAGGGCCTCGCGGCGATAGTGACGACGCAGGTCCGAGCGGATGCCGAGCAGCATGCCGAACAGGATATGGACGACGCCGACGGTCAGAGCAAAGACGAGCATCGGCAGGATCTCCTTGCCACGATCGAACCAGAGCGGATGCAGGTTGAACAGTTCTTCGCCAAGAGTGCCGAACAGTTCGCCGTAGAGCAGGCCGAACAGAATGGCATAGCCGGCACAGACGCCGAGCACTTTGCCGAGGTCACTGCCGAGATGCCCGGCCGGGAACTTCCAGACCAGGAGCGCGGCGAGGCACCCCAGGACCAGACCGTAGCCGATGTCACCGAGAATCATGCCGAACAGCACCGGCAGAAACAGGCCGATAAACGGCGTCGGATCGTAAGAGGTGTAGCGCGGGAGCGGCAGCAGACGGGAGAAGAGTTCGAACGGCGCGAAGTAGCCCGGATTGCGCAGCAGCACCGGCACGCGATCGAGATCTTCCTCGAGGATCGCCTGCGGTTCGAGCACGGTGCGCCCGGCAGTCGCCGCACCGACGGCCGCCTGCAGGCCGGTGACATCGTCGGCCGCCATCCAGCCCTGGATCACGAAACACTGGCGGGTGGCGTAGGCCGAGGCCGCCGCCCGGTAGAGGGCGATGCGCTCTTCCAGCCAGACAAAAGCGCGGTGATAAATATCGCGCCACTGCCTGGCGAGGTCGTCGAGGATCTGCTGCTGAGCCGCGCAGTCGGCACGACATGTCGCGGTGCGCTGTTCAAGGGCGGCGATCCGTCCGTTCAGACTGAGGCCGGCCAGACTCTCAGGCAGGCGCATCTCCGGCAGACGCTCGTCGGTCAGGGCCTGGTGCAGAGCCGATGCCATGGCACTGTCGGTCGCCAGCAGTCCGATCATGGTGCCGTCGGCCAGACTGGTAGTGCTGATATGGCAACGACCGCCAGTCTTCTCCTGCAGCAGAGTCTCCAGCACGTCCAGGTGGTGAGGGTCGCGGATCGTCACCCCGAGCAACTCCAGTCCCGACGATTCCGGCAAATCGGCCAGCAACGGTTTGAGAGCCTGCCAGAAGCGCAGGTCGCTCTCCAGTTCATGCAGCTCCTCGCGCTTCTCGGCCAACGCCTCACTCGCCGCACGCGCTTTCGGCAGATGCTGGTCGGCCAGGTCATCGAGAATGTTGATCACCGGCAACGGCGGCAGTGGGCCGTCGCGTCTGTTACCCTGCGGCAACAGGCCGAGGAGTTCACCGATGCGGTCGCACAGGTTCTCGAAAAAGCCCCGCTCGCAGACTTCATCTTCGGTCAGGATCAGCGCCGTCGGCCGCTGCTCGCCGGCGAACTCGCTGACGTCGATCAATTGCGGGTCGGGCTGGAACACCCCCCGGCCGCGCAGCAGGTCGAGGACCGTGAGCAGATCGTCTTTCGGCCCGATGATGTCAACTTTCGCCATGCGGATGATCACGGCTCGCCTCCGGCAGCACCCCCCGCAGATGTCGACTCAGACTGTCGCGCACATCAGCATCTTTCAGTCCTTCCAGGCACTGGCACCAGCGTTTGGTTCGGCGCAACAGCGCAGCCGCCTCCTCCCTGGCCACGCTTCTGGCCTGCTCGCTGCTCGCCTCTCCGGAGCGGTCCGTCGCCTGCCGGGCGGCAGCCAGTTCCTGGTCGAGCAAGGCCAGCTCCCGGTCGCGCCAGACCCGACAGCGCTCTTCCTCGGCGGCCAGATCGGCCTGCAACTTTTTTTCGAGGAGGATGATTTCGGCGAGTAGTCCGTCCGTCACAGGCAAACCCTTGAGTTTCATTAATGTCTTCAGTATAACAGAGAGAATTGCCTTTGCGACCTGCCGCGGCCGGTGGCGGTCAACAGATCTGAAGTCGTACAGCGACTTTGGGGAGTGACCCACGGCGGAATGTGTGCTAGTCTTCGGACGATTTGATCTGTGACGGGGGATTCTGTGGCCAAGGACACTCATCTGCTCAACGCCCTGGAGCGGCGCAACCGCGAACTCGAAGCGCTGATCGAGATCGGCAAGACACTGACGTCGACAGTCGAGATCGAGGAAGTTCTCGAAGTGATCATGCAGCAGGTCAGCCTGTTGCTCAAGGCCCAGGCTTGGTCGATGCTGCTGCGCAACCCGGAGACCGGCGAGCTGACTTTCGCGATTTCGGTCTCCCCGGCCGCCGAGAAGATCAAGGGGATGACCCTGGCCCGCGGCCAGGGGATCGCCGGCTGGGTCGCAGAAAACGGCGAACCGCTGGTGATTCCCGATGTCCGCACCGACTCCCGTTTTTCCGACCAGATCGATCGAGCGTCGTCGTTTATTACCCAGGCGGTTCTCTGTGTGCCGATGCGCAGCAAGGAGAGCGTGCTCGGTGTCATCGAGCTGGTCAATGGCCCGAATGAGCGGATCTTCAAGGATGCCGATCTGCAGATCCTGGCGACCATTGCCGACTACGTGGCGATCGCCATTGAAAATGCCCGCAATTTCGAGAAGGTCAAAGAGCTCGTCATCACCGATGACCTGACCGGCCTCTACAACAGCCGCCATCTGCATACCCTGCTCGACGAGGAAATTGAGCGGGTAAAGCGCTTCGGTGGCAAGATGTCGCTGATCTTCATCGACCTCGATTTTTTCAAGCAGGTCAACGATACCCGCGGTCACCTGGTCGGCAGCCGCACCCTGACTGAAATCGGCCAGCTGATCAAACAGAATATCCGCAAAATCTGCAAGGCGGCCCGCTACGGTGGCGACGAATTCGTCATCATCCTCCCCAATACCGGCAAAAGCGGCGCCATGACCCTTGCCACCAAGCTGTGCGAACTTTTCCGCGAGTACGACTTCGTCGACGACGACGGTGAGCCGTTCAAACTGACTGCCAGCTTCGGCCTGGCGACCTACCCCGACGACGCCGGCAGCAAAAACGACCTGATCCGCCTCGCCGATGAAGCGATGTACCGGGTCAAGGAGCAGACCCGCGACGCCGTCGCCTCGGCCTGAATCCCTTTCGCGACCGTTTTCGCACAGACCGGACCCTGAACAACGTGAAAGCCCGCGGACCATTCGATCCGCGGGCTTTCACGTTCTCTGCAGCAGAAAGTGCCGTCTGCCGTCAACCGCCTCCGGCGCCTTTTTTCAGCTCCAGCAGGATCAGTTTGGCGACCGCCTTGAGGGTTTCGAAGACGCCTTCGCCGCTCTGGGCGCAGGCTTCGAACTCGGGGACACCGTCCGGATTGAGCAGTTCGCGCAGCTCCTCGATGGAGGTGCAGTTCGGCAGGTCGCGTTTGTTGTACTGGATGACGAACGGCAGCTTCTCCAGTTCGTAGCCCTGCTCCTCGAGGTTGACCTTGAGATTCTCCAGACTCTCGATGTTGGCGTCAAGGCGCTCCTCCTGCGAGTCAGCGACGAAGACCACACCGTCGACCCCCTTGAGGATCAGCTTGCGCGATGCGTCGTAGAAGACCTGGCCCGGCACCGTGTAGAGGTGGAAACGGGTCTTGAAACCGCGGATCTCGCCGAGGGCCAGAGGCAGAAAATCGAAGAACAGGGTCCGCTCGGTCTCGGTTGCCAGAGAGATCATCTTCCCTTTGGCCTCGTGGGCGGTCTTCTGGTAGACGTACTGCAGATTGGTCGTCTTACCGCACAGACCGGGGCCGTAATAGACGATCTTGCAGTTGATTTCGCGCGATGCGTAGTTGATGAAAGACATGCCCCGGTCCCTTAGCTGAACAGGTTGTCGATGTCGTCGTCGGTAATCTCGGCAAACGGACTGTCGCCGCCGCCGGACTGTTCGGCGGACTCGGACTTTTTCGCCAGGTCCGCGAAAATCGTCGCCAGCTCGTCACTCGCCTTTTTCACCCGCAGCCGCACCAGGCCAAGAGAACTGCGGTGATCGAAGATGACCACCAGGATCACCCGCTGGCCGACGATAGAGATGTGAATATTGTCCTTCTCCCCCTCGTGAAACAGGATGGAGAACTCCTTTTCGCCGATCAGCTTGGCCAGGCCACCGGTCGCCGCAATATTGCCGGCAGTCAGCGAAGCGAGACTGGTGGTGTCGAGCTCTTCGGTCTCGCCGCAGCCGGCGATCAGCTGGCCGTTCTTGTCGACCAGAAAGATGACCTTGGCGTTCGCTTCACGCAGCAGTTTCTCGATTACCGCGCTGATCCGCTTGAACTCCTCGTCGTACATGACGAAGGATGACTGTTGAGGCCCGAGCATGCCCACTCTCCTTGAAAACAGGTATTGTGCAAACGTTTATATAGCATTTCGTTCCGCGAGGCACAAGGTCTTTCCTTACCGGTCGCCCACGTGACCGACAGATGTAAAACACGAAAAACAAGAAGCTCCC
>JAVVDS010000002.1:0-98846 GCA_032251295.1 Desulfuromonadales bacterium
CCTTTATTTATTAGTTGACACGCAGCCTCTTTTCTGTATAAAAGATCTTTTTTGTAAAAGAACGAATTTTGAGTATATTACAGACGCAATTTCAGCACACCCTGTGGACTGCAGGGTTTTATTCGGGAGTGTTCAGATGTCCAAACGTACCTATCAGCCGAGCAGGGTCAGTCGTAAACGTACTCACGGATTTCGCAAGCGGATGCGCACGCAAAATGGTGCCAGTGTCATCAAACGTCGCCGTGCCAAAGGTCGTAGACGCCTGGTGGTCACGGTACCGACCAAATAGAGTTGGCCCCGTTCAGAGTCGATCGGTCTTTCCCGCCGGATCGGCGCATGCGGCTCTCTCGTGAGTTTCTTGCTGCGAGGCGCCTCGGTCGGCATTTTCATACCCGAAACTTTATCGTTATTCTATGCCCCAATAACTCTGGGCATACACGGCTCGGTGTTACCGTCAGCCGCAAGGTTGGAAATGCTGTCCGCCGCAACCAGCTTAAACGCTGGCTCCGTGAGTTCTTTCGCCACAATCTGCGATCATTAACCACCAGCTGCGATTATTCTTTCGTTGCCAGGTCTCGCGCGGCCTCTCTGACGCATCGTGAGATGGTCAACGAACTTGCGGAATTCTTTCAAACACTGGAGTCTGGTGATAATGTTCGGCAGAACGGCCATCAAGCTGATTAATTTCTACCAGCATTTTCTCTCACCTCTGAAACCCCCCGTCTGTCGATTTCATCCCAGTTGTTCCAGTTTTGCCCGTGAAGCAATTAGCCGTCATGGCCTGTGGCATGGCGGCAGGCGCTCTCTGAAGCGTCTACTCTGCTGCCATCCCTGGCACCCTGGCGGCTATGATCCGGTTGACTGACATGACTGGTCTTTCGAGGAGCATGCACCATGAATCAAAATGACAATAAGAACCTGATCGTTGCGATGGTCTTAATGCTGGCGGTCTGGTTCGGTTTTTCGATATTCTTTCCGCCCGAGCAGCCAGCAGTCCCTGAGTCAGTGTCGAGTCCGGTTGCAGAACAGGTGGCACCGGTTGCGTCACTCTCTGATATTCCATCTGATTCTCGGCTGCAACCGGTCGTTGCCGAATCGACGCCAGCTCCTGTGACAGTTCAATCGGCGCGTGAAATCGTCGTCGAAACAGATCTCTACCGCGCCGTCTTTACCAGTTCGGGCGGGCGCTTGCTCTCCTATGAGCTTAAAAACTTCCGGGAAGCCGCCGATCCGCAGGCACCTCAGGTACAACTGTTCGAAGCCGGTCCGTTGCATTATGCGACCCTGACGACCAGCGGTTTTGAAGGGCTGCATATCCCGGAGGATCTGGTCTATTCTGTAGAACAGGATGAGCGTCTGCTTGTGCAGGGGGCGGCGACCGGCGAGTTGGTGTTCAGTGCCTCGCTCCCGTCCGGTCTCCAGGTCGACAAGGTGTTTGTATTCAAGGGAAACGACTATACCCTCGATTCTCGTCTGGTTCTGGTGAACAACAGTTTGGCTCCCCTGCGTGGCATGGTCGATTTCTCCCTGGTAAAACGTTGGGACAAAGAGCGTGATAAAGATACATACTCATTTGCCGGTCCGGCATCTCTGGTTAATGACAAGTTCGTGGAAGTCGACGTTGACGATCTGGTCAAGACGCCGGTTGTCTACGGGCCGGAGACGGCATGGACATCCTTTCAGACCAAGTATTTTCTGTCTGTCGTAGTTCCGTCTGCCGACGCTGCTGCGCGCACCCGCATCCTGATCGATGGCGACCGTGTCGAAAATATCGTTGAAACCGCCTATACCGAACTTGCGGCCGGTGAACGCCGGCAGTTCGATTATTTTCTGTTTATCGGTCCGAAGGATATCAACCTGCTGAAGCAGGCCGGCCATCGACTTGACCTCGCTGTCGACTTCGGCTTTTTCGATATGCTTGCCAAGCCGTTGCTGTACGCCCTGATCTTTTTCTACGGTTTTCTGAATAATTACGGCCTGGCCATTATTCTGCTGACGGTGCTGATCAAGTTGCTGTTCTGGCCGCTGACCCACAAGAGTTATGCATCGATGAAGGCGATGCAGAAGCTGCAGCCTGAAATGCAGAAGATCCGCGAGAAGTTCAAGGATGACAAGGAACGCTTAAACCGCGAATTGATGGAACTCTACAAGACCCATCGGGTCAATCCGCTCGGCGGTTGCCTGCCGATGCTGGTGCAGATTCCGGTCTTTTTTTCTCTCTACAAGGTTCTCCTTGATTCGATCGCTCTGCGTCACGCCCCCTTCGCCCTCTGGATCACCGATTTGTCTGCCAAGGACCCCTATTATATTACCCCTTTGCTGATGGGGGCCAGCATGTTCGTGCAGCAGAAGCTGACACCGACGACGGCTGATCCGATGCAGGCGCGCATTTTCATGATGATGCCGGTTATTTTCACTTTCCTGTTTCTCAACTTTCCGTCGGGTCTGGTCATTTATTGGCTGGTGAACAACCTGTTGACGATTGTTCAGCAGTTTTACATTCACAAGCGCGTCAAATAGTATAGGTCTTAGCATCTCTTTGAGCGCCACCTGCCATGTCTCTGTCGTCCAGCACCATTGTCGCTCCTGTGACGCCGCCCGGAGAGGGTGGCATTAGCGTGCTGCGTCTTTCCGGTCCTGCGGCGCTGAGAGTCCTCGCAAAGGTTTTTACCGGTCGTCTGCCGGTGACCTCCATGCAACCGCGCCGCCTCTATTTCGGTCGCCTCGGTTTGTCTGACGAACCCGCGGTTGATGAAGTGTTGGCGGTCTACATGCCGGGACCGCACTCGTATACCGGCGAGGACGTGGTCGAAGTGCATTGTCACGGCGGCAACTATCTGCGCCGGCGCGCACTCGACCTGTTGCTGCGGGCGGGAGCCGATATGGCAGCTCCCGGGGAATTCACTCGGCGCGCCTTTCTCAATGGTCGCCTCGATCTGGTTCAAGCGGAATCAGTTATCGATCTAATCCGCGCTAGATCCGATCAGGCCAGCCGCAACGCCCTGGAGCAGCTGTCCGGTGGTCTATCCCGAAAAATTCACGACCTGACCGATCGATTAAGAGGTGTTCTGGTTCTGCTTGAGGCGCATATCGACTTTCCGGATGATGAGGTCGGTCATCTCGATCTGCCCAGACTCTGTGCCACGACGCTCGCCGTGCTCAACGACATGCGCCGCCTGGCTGCAAGCTTCGACACTGGTCGCGTGTTGCGTGACGGACTTAATCTGTTAATTGTCGGCCGACCAAATGTCGGCAAGAGTTCCTTGTTGAATGCGTTGCTCGGTGAGCAGCGGGCCATTGTTACCGAGTTTCCCGGGACAACGCGCGACACAATCGAGGAGTCACTGGTTCTTGGCGGTCTGCCGGTGCGTCTGATCGATACCGCCGGGCTGCGTGATACCGCTGATCCTATTGAGCAGCAAGGTCTCGATCGGACCTGCGCCAAGATCGATTCGGCTGATTTGATCTTGCTGGTCGTCGATTCATCCTGCCCGCTCCAACCAGAGGACAGGCTCGCTGCGCGACTCTGCCCGCCGCACAAGACGATTCTGGTGGTCAATAAGTCCGATCTCCCCACGGCATGTGCGCCTTGCGATCTTGAAGACTATCCTGTGCGGGTGGCGGTGTCGGCTCATCGGGGTGACGGACTCGACGCCCTGGTCGCAGGCGTCGTCAACCACTTTGCCGCCGACACGGCAGGTCTCAGTGAGGGCGAGGATCTGGTGCTGACTGAGCGCCGACACTATCAGGCACTGCTGCGTGGCGCCGAGGCGCTGACCCGTTTCCCGCAAGCCGCTGAGGATGCGGCCCCCTATGAGTGCCTCGCTGTCGAGCTGCGCACTGCTCTCGATGCGCTCGGTGAGGTCACCGGCGCAACGACGGCAGACGACATCCTCGACCAGATCTTTAGTCGGTTCTGTATCGGCAAATAGAGTGTTTCACGTGGAACATGGTGGAAGAATGTTTCACGTGGAACATGCAACAGCAAAGCGACAAGGTTGTCGTCTTGAGCCGGGTCGGAGGCGGCAGGACGGCTGTGGTGTAACACCCGCCTTGCTGGAAGTTGGAGAGTCACTCTTTAGCAAATGTGAGGCCTTGGCAGAGGCTCGGGGAATTCAGGATTTAGAATCCTGAACTCAGGAGAACACCTGACATCTAACCCTTTCAGGCAAAGGCGATGGCTGGGGACTGGTTCGCATTCTCTGGTGACCGAGCAACCGAGGCACTGCTCATGACGATGTCATGGTCTGGCCGCTATTATGAATCCTGAAGCCTGGCTTCCCACTTTCACAGCAGAAACGTTCAAGCTGAAGAGTTACGTCGGAGAGTGACATGGCGCAATTCATCGTCGATTATGACGTTATTGTGGTCGGGGCCGGCCATGCCGGTTGTGAGGCAGCACTGGCTGCGGCGCGCATGGGGTGCCGGACCCTGCTGTTGACGCTCAATCTCGATGCCGTTGCGCAGATGTCGTGCAATCCGGCGATCGGCGGCCTCGCCAAGGGGCATCTGGTGCGGGAGATCGACGCCCTCGGTGGCGAGATGGCCAGGAATATCGATGCCTGCGGCATCCAGTTTCGCGTTCTCAACACCAAAAAGGGGCCGGCAGTCCGAGCCTCCCGTGCTCAGGCTGACCGTGATCTCTACCGGGCGCGCATGAAGCGCGTCCTCGAAGAGCAGTCGCGGCTCGATCTTAAACAGGGTCAGGTGGTGCGGCTGCTGGTCACAGGCGGCGTGGTCCGCGGCGTCGAGACCCGTGAGGGCTTGCATCTGAAGGCGCGAGCCGTGGTGCTGACCACGGGGACCTTCATGCGCGGCCTGATCCATATCGGTCTGGTGCACTATCCCGGCGGGCGGGCCGGCGAACCGCCCTCCGAGGGGCTGTCGGATCAGTTGCGTGAGCTTGGGTTTAAGGTCGGCCGCCTCAAAACCGGCACGCCGCCACGCCTGGCCGCCGCCAGTATCGACTTTGCCGGGCTGGAACTGCAGCACGGTGATCTCGAACCGGTGCCGTTTTCCGCCGACACCGAAGGTATCGACCGGCCGCAGCTCCCCTGTCACATCACCTATACCAACCAGAACACCCACGAGATCATTCGTGGCGGACTCGATCGCTCGCCTCTTTATTCCGGCGTGATTGAAGGGGTTGGGCCGCGCTACTGTCCGTCGATTGAGGACAAGGTGGTGCGGTTTCCCGAAAAAGAACAACACCAGATCTTTCTCGAGCCGGAGGGTTTGACCAGCCGGGAAATCTACCCAAACGGGGTGTCGACCTCCCTCCCACTCGACGTGCAGCTCGCCTACCTGCGGACGATCCCTGGCCTTCAGAGTGTCGAAATCAGCCGACCCGGCTACGCCATCGAATACGACTACGTCGACCCTGCACAGCTGCAACCGAGTCTGGAGACCAAAAAAATCGCGGGACTCTACCATGCCGGGCAGATCAACGGCACTTCCGGGTATGAAGAGGCGGCCGGTCAGGGGCTGGTCGCCGGGATCAATGCGGCACTGCGGGTGCGCGACGCAGAGCCGTTGATCATCGGCCGTGACCAAGGCTATATCGGCGTCCTGATCGACGATCTGGTCACTCTGGGAGCGCCGGAACCGTACCGGATGTTCACCTCGCGTGCCGAATACCGGCTGTTGCTGCGTGAGGGGAATGCCGACCAGCGCCTCAGCCCCTTCGGCCGCCGGGTCGGCCTGTTGCCTGATGAACGCTGGCGGCGTTTTGAAATAAAACAGGCTGAACTGGATGCCGGCCGGCGTTGTTTGCGTGCCGGAAAAGTCGTCCCCGGCGATCGCGCCGCGATCGAGCAGCTCGGCCTGGGCGCGCTGCAAAACGGTGCCACCCTTGAAGAGCTGCTGCGGCGGCCGGAACTGACCCTCGACGATCTGCTGTTCTGCCAGCCGGAACTGGCAGAACTGAGCGGCGACGTCCGCGATGAACTGCAGACCGAGATCAAATACGCTGGCTACATCGCGCGACAACTCGAACAGGTCAACAAATTCCGCCGCCTGGAAAACCAGGCGATCCCGACCGGTTTCGATTACGACCAGATCAGCGGTCTGTCAGCCGAAGTCCGCGAAAAGCTGAAAAACGGACAGCCACAAACCCTTGGTCAGGCCGGCCGCATTCCGGGAGTGACCCCGGCAGCCATTGCGATACTGGCCGTGGTGCTGAAACGGTAAACGACCCATGACCCTGGCGGAACGGCTCGACCACCAACAGATCAATCTGTCAGCGAGTGTCGTCGCACAGCTCGAGCGACTTGCGGTCGAATTGCAGCGCTGGAACGTGCGGTACAACCTGACCGCCATCACCGACCCTGCCGAGATTGATGAGAAGCATCTGGTCGACTCCCTGACATTGCTGCCGCTGATCAGCAACGGCAGCCGACTGCTCGATATCGGCTCCGGTGCCGGATTCCCGGCGCTCCCTGTGAAGATTGCCTGCCCGGATCTGACGGTGGTGACCGTCGATGCCGTTGCGAAAAAGGTCCGCTTTCAGCGCCATGTCGTCCGCGTTCTCGGCCTGAGCGACTTCCAGGCCGTGCATGGGCGCGTCGAAACGTTGGCAGGTGAGAGCGCGTATCGCAAACGCTTCGACCTGGTGACCGCTCGGGCGGTAACCTCCCTGCCAAAGCTGGTCGCTCTGGCCGAGCCGTTACTGCGCCAGGAAGGCCGCCTGTTGGCGATGAAAGGCCCGGAAGCGCAGAACGAACTGCTGGCCTATGGCGATCAACTGGAAGAAAAAGGCTGGGTGTTCGCCTGTCATGACCAGATTCTCTGTCAGAGTGGTGCCAGGCGCTGTCTGGTCGAACTGTGGCGGAGGTAGCGAAGTATGAGAAAACTGCCGCTGAGGCACAATATCGTGCGATTTAATTCTTTGAATTGTCTATATATAGTGGTGCGCAAGAGAGGGCAAAAACTCTTTGCAGGAGCTTGGGGGTGTGGTAATCTCTACATTTTACAAGCATCTGCTTGAGATGAGGTAAGCTGGATGGCCCGGATTATTGCGATTGCGAACCAGAAGGGGGGGGTTGGCAAGACAACGACCGCTGTCAACCTTGCGGCATCTCTGGCTGCTGCCGAAAAACGTACTCTGCTGGTCGATATGGACCCTCAGGGCAATGCGACCAGTGGTGTTGGCGTTGACCCCAACAGAGTTGAGCGGACCGTCTATCATGCCTTGCTCGGCCTGGAGTCGGCCCGCCTGGTCCTGCAGAAAACTGAACTGGAGCTGCTCTCGCTCCTGCCGGCCAATCCCGACCTGATCGGCGCCGAAGTCGAGTTGATATCCGCCCTGGCCAGAGAAAACAAACTGAAGGCCGCTCTGGCCGATATTGAAACCGACTTTGACTATATTTTGATTGACTGTCCGCCATCCCTCGGCCTGTTGACGATCAATGCCCTGACCGCATCCAGCCGCGTTCTGGTCCCATTGCAGTGTGAATATTATGCCATGGAGGGGCTGAGCCAGCTCATCAATACAATCCGCCTGATTCAGCGCGAGCTGAACCCGAAGCTGCAACTTCTGGGCATTCTGCTCACCATGTTCGATTCTCGCAACAACCTGTCGCACCAGGTCAGCGAACAGATCCATGAGCATTTTTCGGCCGAGGTCTTTCAGACCATGATTCCGCGCAACGTCCGGCTTTCCGAAGCACCAAGCCACGGCCTGCCGGCCCTGCTGTACGATATCTCGTCACGCGGTGCGATAGCCTACCTCGACCTGGCTCGGGAAGTTCTCCGTCTGGAGCAGGAATAAATGACAAAGCGACCAGCCCTTGGCAAAGGTATCGGTGCCCTGATTTCGTCGGCAACCCAGGAGGGGCGGCACAAGTATTTTCTCTGCCCGGTAGAAGAGCTGGTGCCGCATCGTCAGCAGCCGCGCAAGCAGTTTGATGACGCCAGGATGGAGGAACTGGTCGCCTCGATCCGGGAAAAAGGTGTGATCCAGCCACTGATTGTGCGCCAGGCGGGCGATGCTTACCAGATCATTGCCGGCGAGCGGCGCTGGCGGGCCGCGCAAAAAGCCGGCCTGAAAGAAGTCCCGGTGGTTATTCAGGATGTCTCGGAGAGCTGGGCTCTCGAGATGGCCCTGATCGAGAACATCCAGCGGGAAGATCTGAATCCGATAGAAGAAGCCGCCGCCTACCGCTACCTGATGGAAAATTTCGATCTGACTCAGGATGACGTGGCGCGTCGGGTCGGCCGTGAACGCTCGACAGTCGCCAACTCCCTGCGCCTGCTGCGCCTGCCCGGTATCATCCAGCAGGATGTGATCAGCGGCCGTCTCAGCATGGGGCACGCTCGCGCTCTGCTGGCTCTCGATTCGGCAACGAGTATCACCCGGGTTCGCGATCAGGTGATCGACAGACAGCTGTCGGTGCGCCAGACCGAGCAGCAGGTCAAAAGAGAGAAGCACGGGACCGGCCCCGCGCGAACCGGCAAGACCAGGCGCCCACTCTCGCCGGAGCATAACGACCTGGTGGCACGCCTGCAAAGACAGCTTGGCACCCAGGTAAAAGTCGTTCCGGACAACGATGCCGGTGGCCGCATTGAAATCAGCTACTATTCGGCCGTAGAACTGGAACGTTTGCTCGAACTGCTCAAGGTCAGCTGATTTCGCCGCGACCGGCATTTCCCTTATAACGATTTAACGGAAGAGAAGGACATGTTCGCGAAAAAAGAGAAAGAAAAGGAGCGCGTGACGATGCGCAGGGACAGCTCACTGGAAAAAAGTGATATCAAGGCGTTTCTTGGTCCGGGCAGCCAGTTTGAAGGGAAGATGGTCTTCAACGAAATCGTGCGTCTCGATGGCAGCTATCGCGGCGAGATCAGCTCCCAGGACACCCTGATCATCGGTGAGACCGCAGAAGTTCAGGCGGAAATCGAGGTCGGCACTCTGGTTCTTAGCGGCCGCTTCAAGGGCAATGTCCGGGCGCGCAGCAAAATTGAGCTGCGGGCCCCGGCGCAGGTCGATGGCAGTCTCAGCACCCCGGCGCTATCGGTCGAAGAGGGTGTGATTCTCAACGGAACCGTGACCATGGGAACCAATGCCGCCGTGGAGACGGGGGCGAAACGGAAACCGGAGGCCGAGCCCGACAAGCAGCCCCTGAAGTAACACGGTGGGGCCCGCTTTTTGCGGAAAAGCTGTTGACAGCATAACCCTGCTGTGGTAGTGATCGCCTGTTTTAGGCCTGCCCTGCGGGCTTTTTTGTTCTGTACGAGAGCCGCGGGCAATCTTCTTTCGCCCCGGTGACGATGGCGGTACGCGAGGTATAGATGATCGAACTCAACTGGACTCTTTTTCTGCAGTTCGCCAACTTCATGATACTGATGGCCGTGCTGAACGCCGTACTGTTCAAGCCGCTGCGTGGCGTGTTGAGTGAACGGCGCGCAACCATGGAAGGCGCACGTGCCCGGATTGCCGAACTGGAGGAGCAGGCCACGGCTCAGCAGGCCCGCTACGACCAGCAGCTGCAGGATGCCCGGTTGCAGGCGACCCGGCAGCGGGCCGAACTGCGCCGTGCCGCCCAGCAGGAGGAAGGCACGATTCTTGGTAATGCCAACCGGCAGGCCGGTACGCGGTTGAACACGCTCAAGGAGCAGATCGGCGCGGATGCGGCCACTGCCCGGCAGGTGCTGCGCGCCGAAACGGAGAGTCTGGCTCGCCAGATTGCCGGCAAAGTCCTCGGGAGGGCGATCCAATGAACTGGCGAACAGGGACGAATGTGAACGCCAAGCAAACGCTTTTGCTGACCTGCGGGCTGCTCCTGCTGCCGGCGCTGGTGCTGGCCGCCGGTGGCCCGGTGGATAGTGGTGCAGTGCTCAAGGATTTCATCTATCGCTGTATCAACTTCGCCCTGATGGTCGGCCTGCTGGCATTTTTCGTCACCAGGCCGATCCGCACCGGCCTGAAAAACCGGCGAGAACAGATCGCAAAAGAGCTGGCCGAGGCGAATGCCGCCAAAGAGGCTGCTGAGCAGCGGTTCAATGATTACAGCGTTAAGCTGGCCAAGGCGAGTGAGGAGATTGGCCGTCTGGGCGAAGAGATCCGGCGCGAAGGCGAGCTGGAGCGTGAGCGAATTCTGGCTGCGGCGCGTGAGCAGGCGGCGAAGATCGAGCAGGAAGCGGAGGCCAAGGCCGCCGGTCTGCTGACCCGTGCCCGTGCCGAGCTGCGTGAAGAGGCGAGCCGGCTGGCGGTTGAGCTGGCCGAGGAGATGTTGCGCAAGACTGTCACGGCCGACGATCAAAAACGGCTGGTCGACGAATACATGCAGAAAGTGGGAGAACTCCATTGAGTATCAGTGCCCTTTCCCGACGCTATGCCAAGGCTCTGGTCGACATCGGTGGCGAACAGCAGATGGTCGATCGTTTCGGTGACGAACTGGAAACGGTTTGCGCCCTGATGGACGGCCAGCCGTTGCTCCGGCAGCTGCTGGAAAACCCGACGCTGCTGGTCGAAAAGAAGTCGGCGATGGTGGCCGATCTGGCGGCGAAGCTCGAGCTTTCAGACGGTCTGGTGAAGTTTCTTGGCCTGCTGGTTGTCAAGGATCGGTTGCGCTATCTGCCGACCATTACCGACCACTATCGGCAGCAGGCTGACCAGTTGTCCGGTATTTTGAGCGCGAAAATAACGTCCGCCGTGGAGCTCGATGATCTGCAGCAGCAGGCGATTGCCAGCAGTCTGGAGAAGCAGACCGGCAAACAGGTCGCCGTCACAGTAACGGTCGATGCTGACCTCCTCGGTGGGGTTCAGGCCGAGATCGGCGGACGGCTGTTCGATGGCAGCGTGAAAACACAGTTGAGACGGATCGAAGAATCCTTAACCAAGGGGTGACGAGGACTTGAACATGCAAATCAGAGCGGAAGAAATCAGCGCGATCATCAAGAAGCAGATTGAAGGCTTTGGCCGTGAAGTCGAGGTCAGCGAAACCGGCACCATCATCTCGGTCGGTGACGGTATCGCCCGTATCCACGGACTGGACAAGGCGATGGCGGGCGAACTTCTCGAGTTTCCCGGCAACACCATGGGCATGGTCCTCAACCTTGAGGAAGACAACGTCGGTGCCGCAATCCTCGGTGAAGCCGAGCACATCAAGGAGGGCGACATCGTCAAGCGGACCGAGCGTATCGTGCAGGTGCCGGTCGGCGAGGCTCTGGTCGGCCGGGTGGTCAACGGTATCGGGATTGCAATCGACGGCCAGGGCGACATCACCTCCGAAGACTACCGCAAGGTCGAAATCAAGGCGCCGGGCATTGTCGCCCGGAAATCGGTCCACGAGCCGATGCAGACCGGCCTGAAAGCGATCGATGCCATGGTGCCGATCGGCCGCGGTCAGCGTGAGCTGATCATCGGCGACCGGCAGACCGGCAAGACCGCGGTCGCCATTGATGCGATCATCAACCAGAAGGGCCAGAACATGGTCTGCATCTATGTCGCCATCGGCCAGAAGCGCTCGACGGTGGCTCAGGTGGTCGACAAGCTCAAGCAGCACGGCGCCATGGACTATACCATCGTCGTCTCCGCCTCGGCCTCCGAGCCGGCCCCGCTGCAGTTCATCGCGCCCTACACCGGCGTGACTATGGGCGAGTACTTCCGTGATAACGGCAAGCACGCCCTGATCATCTACGATGACCTCTCCAAGCAGGCCGTCGCCTATCGTCAGCTGTCGCTGCTGCTGCGCCGCCCACCGGGACGCGAAGCGTTCCCCGGCGACGTCTTCTATCTGCACAGTCGCCTGCTCGAGCGCGCCGCTAAACTCAACGACAGTGAGGGCGCCGGTTCACTGACCGCCCTGCCGATCATCGAGACCCAGGCCGGCGATGTTTCGGCCTACATCCCGACCAACGTCATCTCGATTACCGATGGTCAGATCTTCCTCGAGACCGATCTCTTCTATTCCGGGGTACGCCCGGCGATCAACGTCGGTCTGTCGGTCTCCCGTGTCGGCGGTGCCGCCCAGGTCAAAGCGATGAAACAGGTCGCCGGTACCCTGCGTCTGGCGCTGGCCCAGTACCGGGAGATGGCGGCCTTTGCGCAGTTCGGCTCTGATCTCGACGCCGCCACCCAGCGTCAGCTGAACCGTGGTGCCCGCCTGGTCGAAATCCTCAAGCAGGGGCAGTACCAGCCGCTGCCGGTGGAGAAGCAGGTTGTGGCGATTTACGCGGCCAATAACGGCTACGTCGACGAGTATCCGGTGACGGTCATCCAGCGCTATGAGCAGGAGTTGATCAGCTTCCTCGAGAGCCGTTATGCGGAGCTTCTGTCGACGCTGGCCGCCAAGAAGTCGATCGATGATGAACTCGATGGCAAGATCAGGGCCGCCCTGGATGAATTCAAGGGCCAGTTCGCCGCCTAACAACGCCGCAACCAGGTAAGGACAGATGGCAAGTCTTAAGGACATCAAGAAACGGATCGGCTCGGTCAAGAATACGCAGCAGATCACTAAGGCCATGAAGATGGTGTCGGCGGCCAAGCTGCGGCGCGCCCAGGAGGCTGTGGTTGCTGCCCGCCCCTACGCCAATAAACTCGACGAGGTTCTCGCCAGTCTGGCGTTGCGTGTCGAAATCGATACGCACCCGCTGCTCGCCGAGCGCGGTAAAGGGAAAGCCCTGGTGGTGTTGGTAACCGGCGACCGTGGCCTCTGTGGCGGGTTTAACACCAACATCGCCAAGGCGGCAGAACGCTTTATCCGCGCCAACAAGGACGGTTACCAGGGCTACGAACTGCTGATTATCGGCCGCAAGGGGAACGATTATCTCAAGCGCCGCGACGGCATGGCCATTTACAAGGTCCACGAACATCTGGTCGGTTCCGGCCCGGTAACCTATCCGACCGGCGCTCTGCTCGGGCAGGAAGTCATCGACCTTTACCGGAACGGCGGATATGACGCGGTTTTTCTGATCTACAATGCCTTCCAGAGTGCAATGACCCAGGTGCAGACGGTCAGCCAGTTGCTGCCGATCGTGCCGAAGCAGGTCGAGGAGGGGGCACAGGTTACCGACTACCTGTATGAGCCGGGTGTCGCTGCGGTTCTCAACCAGATACTGCCGAAGCACATCGAAATCCAGCTGTTCCGGGCCCTGCTCGAATCGGCGGCCTCAGAGCACGGTGCCCGGATGACGGCCATGGACAGTGCCAGCAAGAACGCTTCGGAAATGATCGGCAAACTGACGCTGCAGTACAACCGGGCACGCCAGGCGGCGATCACCAAGGAGCTGATGGAGATCATCTCCGGGGCCGAATCGATCAAATAAACAGACTTGACGACTATAGACGCGAACACCCTGTCCGGCAGACGGACGGGCAGAATGGAGGAACGGTGCAGATGAATACAGGACGGATCACTCAGGTCATCGGCCCGGTTGTCGACGTAGAGTTCGAAGCCGGTAAGCTCCCGGAGATCTATCACGCGCTCAAGGTGACCAACCCGGCCGTTGACGATCGGGAATGGAACCTGGTTCTCGAGGTTGCCCAGCACCTCGGCGAGAACACGGTACGCGCTATCGCCATGGACAGCACCGACGGCCTGGTCCGCGGACAGGAGGCCCTCGACACCGGCAGGCAGATTGTCATGCCGGTCGGCCCGAAAACCCTCGGCCGGATCCTCAATGTCATCGGAGAACCGGTCGACGAGGCCGGTCCGGTCGACTCCGAACTGGAGTGGGAGATTCACCGGCCGACGCCGAGCTTTGTCGAGCAATCGACGACGGTCGAGGCGTTTGAAACCGGCATCAAGGTCGTCGACCTGCTCGCCCCCTACGCCCGTGGCGGCAAGATCGGTCTGTTCGGTGGCGCCGGCGTCGGCAAGACCGTTCTGATCATGGAGCTGATCCACAACATCGCCAAGCAGCACGGCGGCTACTCGGTTTTCGCCGGTGTCGGTGAGCGGACCCGCGAAGGGAACGATCTCTGGCACGAGATGAAAGACTCCGGTGTTCTTGACAAGGCCGCCCTGATTTACGGGCAGATGAATGAACCGCCCGGCGCCCGTGCCCGGGTTGCTCTCTCCGCCTTGACGGTCGCCGAGTATTTCCGTGACGAAGAAGGCCAGGACGTGTTGCTGTTTGTCGACAATATCTTCCGTTTCACCCAGGCCGGCTCCGAAGTTTCGGCTTTGCTCGGCCGCATCCCCTCGGCGGTCGGTTACCAGCCGACCCTGGCCACCGAGATGGGCGAGCTGCAGGAACGGATCACTACCACCAGCAAGGGCTCGATCACCTCGGTCCAGGCGATCTACGTTCCGGCTGACGACCTGACTGACCCGGCCCCGGCGACGGCCTTTGCGCACCTTGACGCGACCACGGTCCTCTCCCGGCAGATCGCCGAACTCGGCATCTACCCGGCGGTCGATCCCCTCGACTCCACCAGCCGGATTCTCGATCCGCAGGTGGTCGGGGAAGAGCATTACAAGTGTGCCCGCGACGTGCAGTATGTTCTGCAGCGCTACAAGGACTTGCAGGACATCATCGCCATTCTCGGCATGGACGAACTTTCCGAGGAGGACAAGCTGACTGTTGCCCGGGCGCGCAAGATCCAGCGGTTTCTGTCGCAGCCGTTCTTTGTCGCCGAGACCTTCACCGGTTCGCCCGGCAAGTACGTCGAACTCAAGGACACCATCAAGGGGTTCCGCGATCTGGTCGACGGCAAGTACGACGACATCCCGGAGCAGGCGTTCTACATGGTCGGGACTCTGGAAGAGGCTCTGGAGAAGGCGAAGAAGCTGGCCGCGTAGTATCGGTTACCCTTTAACTTTCTCCTTGCAGCCGAGGATGGACAGATGGCGGAAAAGCTGAAACTGGAACTGGTCACCCCCTACAAACGGGTGCTCTCCGAGGACGTCGATGAGGTCACCGCACCTGGCCTGATCGGTGAATTCGGGGTTCTCCCCGGACACACACCGCTGCTGACCACACTGCGCATCGGTGAGTTGATCTATCGACAGGGCAATAAGTTGCACCATGTTGCGGTCAACTGGGGCTACGTCGAAGTCGAAAACGATACGGTTACGGTCCTGGTCGAAACGGCGGAACCGGCCGATCAGATCGATCTTGCCCGTGCCAAAGCCGCTCTGCAACGGGCCCAGGAGGCTCTCAAGTCGCTCCCCGGCGACGACCAGCAATTCAAGGTGATGGAAGCGGCACTGGAGCGCGCCCTGATCCGGGTACAGGTCGCCGGCAGAAAGCTGCACTGACCGAACGAAGAGCGATAATGCCCCACCGGTATCAACAACGAGGGCGGCCCCGAAAGTGGCCGCCCTCGTTGCGTTGTGCCGTCTGCAGATGGCTATGCGAGACGGTCGCGCAGGTGCCGCAGGGAAATGAGCAGGTGCTCGGGAGAGTGCGCTTCGAGGGTCACACTCGGCCGGGCCGGAGTGCGCTGCAGCAGTCTGCAGAACAGGTCGAAGTCGATCCGGCCTGCGCCGATCGGCAGATGCTCGTCGGCTGAGCCGTGATTGTCGTGCAGATGCAGGTGCAACAGGCGCTCACCGAGGGCGTCGAGCCAGACATCCATGGGGGTTGCGGCAAACAGGCGCCAGTGGCCGATATCGAAGCAGTGACCGAACCAGGGGGAATCGAGCGTGTCGACCAGAGCACAGAGGCTGGTCGGCGTGCGCTCGTAAATATTCTCCACGGCGATGTGGTACTGCCCGGCGGCGGCCCGCGCAACCAGAGGCCGGAGGACGTCGACGGCGAGGCGCAGCCACTCCTGCTGCAGACCGGGATAGCGCCAGTCGTCGACGCCAGGGTGGACCACAATCAGTCGGGCATGCAGCGTTTCGGCTACGGTCAGGGTCTGCTCCAGCCGGTGCCGGGTGACCTCGCGGATCAGCGGATCGAGAGCCCCGGGGTTGAGATCGAAAAACGGCGCATGCACTGTCGGCCGGCGTCCGGCCTGCTGCAGACGCCGGGTAAGCCGGCCGACGGCGGCGGCGTCGAGATGATCGAAATCAGGCCCCTTGAAGGCGATTTCCGCAGTCAGCCCCAGTTCAAGGAGGAGGTCGAGAAATTCGTCGGCGCGCCCCCACGGGAGATGTGCCCCGATCGGCTCGGAAAGGATCATGCTTCGGCCCCGGAGGCGATCTGTTCCAGCTGATTGATGGCGGGTCGCTCGCCGAGAGTAATGAGGGTGGCACCGGCAGTGATCGCCGTGGCCGGTGACGGGTTGAAGATCATGTGGCCGTCCGGCTGTTTGATGCCGACGATAATGATGCCCATCGACTGCCGAATCTCCGAATTAAGGAGGTTCTTGCCGACCAGGGGGGATGAGGCACTGACTACGATCTCTTCCATCTGCAGTTCGACACTCTCACGCCCGGTGGCGATTTCGATAAAGTCGACCACTGAGGGGCGCAACACCGCCTGGGCCATACGAAACGCACCGATGGTATAGGGGGAGATGACCTTGGTGGCGCCGGCCCGAAGCAGCTTCTTCTCTGACCCCTCCTCACCGGCTCGCGCCAGAATGAACAGCTGCGGGTTGAGACCGCGCGCCGTCAGGGTGATATAGACATTGTCGGTGTCGGAGGTGACCGCGGTAATCAGACCCTTGGCATGCTGGATGCCCGCGGTGAGCAGGGTTTCGTCATCGGTGGCGTCCCCCTCGACAAAGAGGTACCCCTCCTTGACAACCCGGTCAAGCATCTGCGAGTCACGCTCAACAACGACAAACGGCACCGGTTTGGCGTGAAATTCTCGACAGATCATGTGGCCGATGCGGCCGAATCCGCAGACAATGTAGTGATCCCTGAGTTTGCCGATCCTGGATTGCAATTTTCGCCTCCCGAGCAGATTGAGCAGCTGCCCCTCGACCATGTACTGAATCAGACTGCCAAGGCTCCAGGCGATGACGCCGGTGCCGCTGATGATCAGCAGGATGGTGAACAGCATTCCTTCCGGGCTGAGGTCATGGACTTCCTTGAACCCGACCGTCGCCAGGGTGATCACTGTCATGTACAGGGCATCGAACAGGGACCAGCCCTCGATCAGCGAATAGCCGACCGAACCGGAGGTGACCACACTGAACAGCAGCAGCAGGGAGATTTTTAGTTGGCGATGCGGATCCATGGCAGACCTGTGAAAGTACACTCTGATGATAGTCACGTGGCCGAAAGAAGGCAAGAAGTTAAGTGGGTTAACTCCTCCAGACAGGAGAAATGACTTGACATAATTTGTATACTGTATACACTTTACCGAAGATCGACGTGGAGTGCTAATGTGCGAAAAAAAGTGATCGAGCGGCATCAGACTTTGCGGGAAAAGATCCTGGAGACGATTCGGGACGCCATCCTGCGCGGCAGTCTGAAGCCGGGGGAGAGAGTCTCGGAGCCCGAGCTGGCCGAGCGTTTCGGCATCAGCCGGACGCCGATTCGTGAAGCGTTTCGCCAGCTGGAGAGCGAAGGTTATCTGGAAGTCGTCCCGCGCAAGGGGGCGGTGGTCGCATCACTCTCCGAGCGCGATGTCGAAGAATTCTACGCCATCAAGAGCATCCTTGAAGGCTACGCGGCGCGCATGGCCGCGGAAAAGCTCAGCGACCGGGAAATCGAGCGGCTGGAAGCGATCAACGCGAAACTTGAAGAGGTCGCCGGCGAAGGCGATGTCAAGAGCTTCTTCCGCGTGCACAACGAATTCCACGACCTGTTCATCAAGGCCGCCGGCAATGACAAGCTGCAGGAGCTGATCAACCAGCTGCTTCTTAAGTTCAATCGGCTGCGGCTGGCCTCCCTGGCACAGCCGGGGCGCATGCAGATCTCGGTGCAGGAACACAAGAAGATGATCGCCGCGTTTCGCGAGCATGACGGCGACCGTGCCGACGACCTGGTGCGCAAAACCGCCAGCATCGGCGCCGAAGTTCTCATTCATAACATGAAGGAAGGTCAGGATGACACGGCTGCCGGGGGGCGTAGGCTGCCGCGGGTCGATATCTGACACCAGCGGACACGCTGTAGGGTGTCAGGCGAATCACAAAGGGGACAGGCGTATGCCTGTCCCCTTTGCAGGTCTGGCCGGTGAGTTGTTGCTTATTGCTGCTGGTGCTTCTGCCAGTCGGCAAGGAATTTATCGAGACCGATATCGGTCAGAGGGTGCTTCATCAGTTGCAGCAACACGCTATACGGGATGGTACAGATATCGGCACCCATCAGACCGGCGCGCAGGACATGCTGAGGGCTGCGCACGGATGCGACAATAATTTCGGTGGTGTAGCCGTAGTTGTCGAACAGGGTGCGGATCTGCTCGACGCCCTCCATCCCGTCGTGACCGACATCGTCGAGACGGCCGACGAATGGGGAGACGTAGCTGGCACCAGCCTTGGCGGCGAGCAGCGCCTGCAGCGGCGAAAAGATCAGAGTGACGTTGGTGCGCACTCCCTGCTCAGTGAAAACCCGAGTCGCCTTGAGCCCCTCCTCGGTAAGCGGCACCTTGATGACGATTTTCTCCGGGGCAAGGTGGATCAGTTGCTCGGCCTCGCGCAGCATGCCGGCGCAGTCGGTCGCGACCACTTCAGCGGAAATCGGTCCGTCGACCAGGGCAATGATGTCCTTGAGCACAGCAGTGAAGTCGCGGCCGCTTTTGGCGACCAGGGAGGGGTTGGTGGTGACCCCGTCGACCAGGCCGAGCTGGTGAGCAGCCTTGATCTCACTGATCTCGGCGGTATCGATAAAAAATTTCATGAGCGGTCTCCTTGCTTGGTATGGGTCTGCCGATAGTGCTGACGGCAGTTCTCGGAACAGAAGAAGCGGGTCTGGCCGTCGATGCGGTCCTGGAGAGCTGTTGAACGCGGCAGATAGCTGCCGCACTGTGGGTCATGCACCATCTCCTCGCCATTGTCAGTGGCACGGCTGGGCGGCGCAGAACCGTGCAACGACTGCTTGCAGTATCGGAACAGTCGATAGGCGAGAAAGCCGAAGAGTAGCCAGAGAAGCAGGCGGATCATCACCCTACCAGGTTTCGCGAACGAGGGTCGGTTGCTGATCGGTGGGGAGCGCGTCGACCAGCCTGGCAATCGGCCGCTGCTGGCGCGGACAGACCAGTTCCGGGGCGATGGCAAGCAAGGGCGCAAGCACAAACGCGCGCTCGTAAAAACGCGGGTGGGGAATGATCAGCTCGGGGTCGTCGACCACCAGGTCACCGTAGAGCAGGATATCGATATCGAGGGTGCGCGGCGCCCATCGCTCCGGGCGCGTGCGGCCGAACTCATCTTCCACGGTCTGGCAGGCGAGTAGCAGCTGGCGGGGTGAAAGGGTCGTGGCGACCTCCAGGACGGCGTTGTAGAAAGGCGGATTGTCCGCCGGGCCGCCGAGGGCGGTCGATTCGTAGACTCCCGAAGCCACCACAAGGTTAACATCGAACCGGTCGACCAGCATGTCGCGACCACCCCGTAAAAAAGCGAGGCGGTTGCCGAGATTGCTGCCGAGACCGAGAAAAACGCGCTGACTATGGGGGTCTGTATCTACCATTGCGCTCGAATTTAACCACAGAGGGCGGGCAGCGTCAATATCTGATCTTGCCCGGTCCTCAGCGTGTCGCCGAGTAAGGTGGTCTGCAAGAGTCAATGGGGCCGAATCGGCCCGGCGGCGAGTGCCGGGATATTGGCCGCAGCCGGTTTTATGGTATGGTGTGAGAGACCATACCCCAACAAAGGACGAAACCGACTGATGACCGTGGAGCCGAGACAGGCGGTACAAAACGTAATCGACACTCTGGCCGGGCAATACCTGCAGGGGAAGATAGAGGCCCTCAAGCGGGCCATGACCTCACTGCTGGCCGGCGGGCATCTGCTTATCGAGGATATTCCCGGTCTCGGCAAGACCACCCTGGTGCTCGCCCTGGCCAATGCCCTCGGCCTCTCCTTCGGCCGGATCCAGTGTACCAGTGACCTGCTGCCGTCGGACATCACCGGTCTGTCGATCTTCGAGCGCGAGCGAAGCGAATTCCGTTTCCTGCAAGGGCCGATCTTCAACAACCTGGTCCTGGCCGACGAAATCAACCGGGCGATGCCGAAGACGCAGAGCGCCTTGCTGGAAGCAATGGAAGAGCGGCGGGTAACAGTCGAGGGGAAGACCTATCCGCTCCCCGAGCCGTTTATGGTGATCGCGACGCAGAATCCGGTGGAGCAGGTCGGCACCTATCCGCTGCCGGAGTCGCAACTCGACCGGTTTCTGATCACCACCGGCATCGGTTATCCGCCGGCCGAGATGGAAAAAGCGATCATCAGCACCGGCAGCATTCGTGACGGTATCCGCGAGATCGAGCCGCTGGTGACCACCGAACAGTTGCTGGCAGCCCGCCGGGAGGTCCGCGCCAGCGTCCATCTGGCCCAGCCGGTGGTCGAATATATCTACCGCCTGACGGCGGCGACCCGCGACAATGAGCTGTTGCTGACCGGCCTGTCGACCCGCGCTGCCATCAGCCTGGCCGATGCCGCCCGGGCCTATGCCTATCTGGCGGGCCGGGATCATATCCTCCCCGAAGATATCAAGACGATGTTCGCTCCGGTCTGCGCCCACCGCATTATCGCCCGACCGGAACATGAAACCCTCGACCGCAAGGAGATCCTGCAATCGCTGCTCGACGAGATCGACGTTCCCTTGGCCTGAAACTGACCAAAGCGGGCGTCCTCTATATCCTGCTCACCCTGTTGCTCGGTTTTGCCGCCGTCAATACCGGCAACAACCTGCTCTACCTGATGGTGTCGGCGCTGCTCGGTTTCATGGCGATTTCCGGTGTCCTCGGTCGCTGGAATCTGGCGCGCGTCGCGGTCGACTGCCTGCCGCCGACCGAGATCTTCGCCGGCGTGCCGACCCTCCTCGGCATCGAGCTGACCAACCGCCGCCGCTGGTTGCCGATCTTCCTCATGGAGGTGGCACTGGACGGGCACCGGGTGCTGTTCCCCGTGGTCGAGCCCGGCAGTCGACAGCATCGCCCGCTGCCGGTACGCTTTGCCAGGCGCGGTCTCCATGAGCCGCCGGTCCTGCAGATCCGCTCGAGGTTTCCGATCAATTTTTTTCTGCGCGAGCAGCTGCTGGCGACCCGGCTGGCGATACTGGTCTACCCCAGGCCGTTGCCGACGCCGCTGCCGACCCAGGCCGATCCGGGAGGAGACCGCGGGGAGCGTCAGACGGCGGTGCGCGGTGCGTACGGCGATATCAGTCAAATCCGCGACTACCAGGGGGGCGAACCGCTCAGGCAGATCCACTGGAAGCTGAGCGCCCGCCACGACCAGCTCAAGGTGAAAGAGCTGTCGGCGGCGACCCGGGCGCCGCTGCTTATCGATCTCGAACAGCTCCCCGGCATCGGGCTGGAAGAGCGGCTAGGGCGCGCTGCCTGGCTGGTGATGCGGCTGTTGCGCGAAGGGCGTCCGGTCGGCCTGCAGGCCGGTGCCATGGAGCTCAGCCCCGACAGCGGCGCGCAGCAGCGCCGCCTGTTACTGCAGGCCCTCGCCTACTATGGTCAGAATCCGCAGACTGCTTGACGGCCTGAGCAGCGCCATCGCCCTGCTCGGCATCGCCCCGGTCGTCGCCTTCCTCGACCGGCCGCTGGTTGCCGCCGTGCTGCTGGCACTTCTGGCCGGTCTCTGGTGCGACCGGCAGCAGCGCTATTTTCTGCCGAACCGGCTGGCGGTGCCCCTCGCCCTGGTCTCGCTGCTCATCTATCTGCCGCAGCTGACCCGCGACGATGTGGCGACGCCGCTGGTGCATGTCCTGGTGGGGCTGCTGGCGATCCGCCTGCTGCAGCCGAAGCAGGCGCGCGACTATCTGCAGATCTTCGTCCTCGCCCTGATCCTTCTGGCCGGATCCTCCCTGATCAGTCTCGACGCCGGCTTCCTTGCCTATCTGGTGCTGCAAATCTTCGCCGTCACCGTCGGTCTGGTGCTGCTGACGGTCTTTGTCAGCCAGTCCGACCTGCGGTTGACGCGCCGCGACCTTGCCAAGTTGCTGCGGGTCGCTCTGCTGCTGCCGATCGGTTCCCTGCTGCTGATGGTCTTCTTTTTCCTGATTCTGCCGCGCACCCAGCACCCCCTCTGGAATTTCCTCAACCCCAAAGAGGTGGCCCGGACTGGTCTGGCGGAGAGTGTGCAGCCCGGTTCCTTTGCTCGCATCGCCGCCGTGCGCAACCTGGCATTTCGCGCCGAGGCACCGGAGATGGCGCCGGAAGATCTCTACTGGCGGGCGCTGGTTCTCAATCGACCGCTCGGTGGGCAGTGGGTGCGTCTCGATCCGCCGGAAGCGGCCGCCGGGCGTCTGCTCGGTGGCCGGCCGGTGACCGTGGTCATCTATCCTGAGCCGCGCAACGACACCTACCTGGTAACCCTCGACCGCCCGGCCAGCCTTACTGGCCTGCGCCACCAGGTCGCCAGCGACCAGACCTATCGCAGTCGCCGCAGTATCGACCAGCGCCTGCGCTATGAAGTGCTCGCCCGACCCGGCGCCAGCCAGCAGGTCGCGGTGTCCTTTGAGCCTTCCTTCTATCTGCAGGTGCCGCCGGTGTCGGCCCGGGTCGAGGCCCTGGCCGCGCAGCTCATCGTCGCAGCACCGGAGCCGGCGGCTCGTCTGGAGGCCCTAGCCGAACTGTTTCGCGGCCGGCAGCTGGTCTATGCTGAAGACGATCTGCCGGCCGGCGACGATGTCATCGGCCAGTTCCTGTTCGATAAGCGACGCGGCTACTGCGAATTCTTCGCCTCGGCATATGTGACCCTGGCGCGGCTAGCGGGGATCCCGGCGCGGCTGGTCGGTGGCTATCTCGGCGGTGAGTACAATCCCCTCGGCGGCTACTATCTGGTGACCGAGGATCGCGCCCATGTCTGGGTCGAAGTGCTGACCGCAGAGCGGCAGTGGCAGCGGGTCGATCCGAGCCTCTGGGCGATCAATGCGGCGGCGACCCTCGGCGCACGCGCGGGCGTACGTCCCCACCGTCTGCAGCTGCTGATCGACAGCCTGAACTACCACTGGGTACAGGCGGTGGTGGTTTTCGACCTGGCCCGGCAAATCGAATTTCTGCGCGAGGCAGGCAGAAGTGTCGCCCGGCTGCGCAAACCACAGGTCGACTGGCGCCCGCTCGGGCTCGTGGTGGGGGGCGTAGTGCTGTTCGGCGTCGCCGGGCTCTGCTGGCGTCGCCGCTTGCCGCGTCCTGAGGAGCGCCTGCTGCGTCGGCTGCGGCAGCGGGTGCGGCGTCGCTACGGGGAGACGGCCTTCCCGACCAGCAGCGGTCTGACCGAGCTGGCCGAGCGGCTGCAATCGCCGGCATGTCGGGAGTTCGCCCGCATCTACCAGGCGGCAGTTTTTTGCGATCGACGTCTCGGTAGGACGGAAGTCGAACGTCTCAAGGCGTTGTTGCGGCAGATCTAGGTGCGTGGGGGACGCTGGCGTCGCCGGGGCCGGCGCCGCCGGCGACGTGCCGGGCGGTCGCCCGCACTCTCGGCGGCAGCTTCCTGGTCAGGGGCGGTCGTCTGCTGCCGGACCAGCGCGGCCTCCCACTGTTTACAAAGCTCCATCTCGGCGCCGCGCACCTGTTGCCAGAGACGAAACAGCTCCAGAGCGGCCGGCGTCGCCGGGTGGCGTAGAAAGCGGCGTTCACCACGACGTCCCGGGCCGCGCCCGAGGCGGTAGCAGCCGACCAGCAGTTCTCGCGCCTGGTGCCGCAGGCCGTGGGCAATCCGGAACTGGTTGCCATAGGGGGCGAGCAGCAGTCCGGCGAGTTCGAGGACTTCACCGATCGGCCGCTCGCGCTCCGGTGGACAGTTGCGCCAGAAACGGCTGAGGAACAGGGCGGCGATCAGCTGCCCTTCATCGACCTGGCGTTGGCTGCTGGCGAGCTGGTCGATCTGTTCCAGCAGGGCAAAGGTCGGCTCATCAGCTTCGTAGCCGGCCAGCATCGGCGCCAGCAGACCCATCGCCTGGGCACGCCGCAGCACCGGGCTACCGACGCCGTAGCGGAACAGGGTCACCAACTCGTCCCGGAGGCGGGCCGGCGCGGCTTCGGCAATCAGCGGTGCCCGTGCATAGATCGCTTCCCGGGCCGGTTCATCGAGGGCAAAGCCGAGGCGGGCGGCAAATTCGAGGGCACGCAGCATGCGCACCGGGTCTTCGGTGAACCGGACCAGCGGATCGCCGATCACCCGCAGACGGCGGGCGGCCAGATCGGCCAGGCCGCCGACATGGTCGATGACGGCAAAGCTGGCGATGTCGTAGAACAGAGCGTTAATGGTGAAGTCACGGCGGAAGGCGTCCTCGCGCGGCGTGCCGAACTGATTCTGCACGAAAAAGGCGTGGTCGGCCGGGTCCTCCGGGAATTCCTCGGGGAGCGGGTGGCGCCGAAAGGTCGCCACCTCAACGACCTGGTCGCCGCCGAAGCGGATATGGGCGAGGCGAAAGCGTCGGCCGACCAGCATGCCGTTGCGGAACAGGCGCCGCACCTGCTCGGGGGTGGCATCGGTCCCGACATCGAAGTCCTTCGGTTGCAGGCCGAGGAGCAGGTCGCGCACGCTGCCGCCGACCAGGTAGGCCTTGTAGCCGCTCTGTTTCAGGCGGTACAGCACCTTGAGGGTCGGTTCATCAATCAGGGTGCGGGAGATGGGATGCCCGGCGCGCGGCAGGATCGTCGGCGCCGCCTCGGCGGTCTGTCGGTCGGTTTCGGAGTGTGGATTCATGCCTTTGATTTCGGTCAAAGATGGCAGCGCCGTTGCGTCTTCCCCTGTATAGCAGATTCCGCGGGGCGAGAAAAGCGGCATTGCCGGGCAACACGCTGGACCGGTGCCGAGCTTTCGCGCATACTGAGGCAACCGCAACCCGAAGGAGTGTCTTGTGCAGCGGCATACCGGCAACAGCGCGACAACGGTACCGAACCGGGGGGAGGCCGTCTGATGACTGCGGCCTCTGAGCGGCTGCTGGTGCTGCTCGGTCCGACCGCTTCTGGCAAGACGAAGCTGGCGGTCGCTGCCGCCCGGGCTCTGCATGGCGAGATCCTCTCGGCCGACTCGCGCCAGGTCTACCGCGGACTCGATCTCGGCAGCGGCAAGGACCTGGCGGACTACGGCGAGGTCCCCTATCACCTGATCGATCTGGTCGCACCGACCGTCGAATTCAGCCTGTTCGATTTCATCCGTGCCTTCTGCACCGCCTTCAGCGCGGTCGCCGCCCGCGGGCACCTGCCGATTCTCGCCGGGGGCAGCGGCCTCTATTTAGATGCCGTCGTGCGCGGCTATACCCTGACCGCGGCACCACCCGATCCGGCTCTGCGCCAGCAGCTGGCCGACCTCTCCCTGGATGCGCTACGCGCCAGACTTTTGGAACTGCGTCCGCAGCAGCACAACCGCACCGACCTGGAGAGCCGCGAGCGCCTGCTGCGGGCCCTCGAGATTGCTATGGCAGAACGCGACGGCACCGGCGAGACGCTGCGGTTGCCGCCTCTGCGCCCGCGGGTTTATGGTCTCACCTGGCCCAGGGACGAGTTGCGCCGGCGGATTGCCCGGCGCCTCAAGGAGCGCCTCGCCGCCGGGCTGCTCGACGAAGTGGCCGGCCTGCACGCCGCCGGAGTCAGCTGGGCGACCCTCGATTTTTTCGGGCTGGAGTACCGTTTCGTTGCCCGGCATCTGCGCGGCGAGCTGACCCATAACGACCTGTTTCAGCAGCTGAACAGCGCCATCGGCCAGTTTGCTAAACGCCAGGAGACCTGGTTCCGTCGCATGCAACGCCAGGGGGTGGCGATCCACTGGCTCGACGGCCGTGTCGATCCTTTGGCGGAACTGCTCGCTGACTGGCGGCGGCACGCCCCATGACCGGCTCGCCCCGGGCGTGGCAACGCTACCTCGCCAGGCGGTCGTTCCATGGCCCGTGGCGGCTGGCCGGAGTGACGGCCGGTCGCTATGCCGGCGCCGTAGTCATCCCGTCCCTGGCGGAAGGGGAGAGCCTGTTTGCGACTCTCGCCAGCCTGGCAACCAATACCGAACAACTCTGTCGGCGCTGGCTGGTGGTCGTTGTGGTCAACCAGCCGGAGGCGAGTCCTGCCGATGTGTGCGCACAGAATCGGGCCGATCTCGCTCGGCTGGCGGCGAGCGCCGCGGACTATCCCTTTGCCCTCGCCTGGGTCGATGCCGCTTCGCCCGGCCGGAGACTTCCGGTGCGCCAGGCGGGGGTCGGCCTGGCGCGCAAGCTCGGTATGGACCTGGCCCTCGCCGGCCTGGATACGAGTCTGCGGCCGATTTTCGCCTGTCTCGATGCCGACACCCTGGTCGAGCCGGACTATCTCTCCGCCCTCGAGACGCACTTCCAGGCCAGTCCGGCTGGCGGCGCCGTCCTCCCCTTTTGCCATCAGCCGGCCGGTGACCTCCGGCAGCAGCAGGCGATCGACCGTTACGAACTCTATCTGCGCGGCTATGTCCTCGGCCTGAGCCTGGCCGGCTCCCCTTATGCTTTTACCAGTATCGGCAGCGCTATGGCATGCCGTGCCGACGCCTACGTGCGCTGCGACGGGATGAGCCGCCGCGCTGCTGCCGAGGATTTTCACTTTCTCAACAAACTCGCCAAAACTGCCGGTGTGGCGCGGCTGCACGGCACGACGGTGCATCCCTCGGCCCGCGCGTCGCAGCGGGCGCCGTTCGGCACCGGCCAGAATATCGCCCGACAGCTGGCCGGGGAGCGCGACGTAATCCGCTTCTACCCGCTGGAGCCGTTTGTGATCCTCGGCGACTGGCTGCGGCTGGTGCAGAACGGCTGTGCGGCGCCGCCGACGGTCCTTTTGCAGCGGGCCGAACAGCTCAGCCCGGTACTCGCCGATTTCCTCGTCGCGACGGGGTGGGCAACACTCTGGCCGCGGCTGTTGTCCCAGCATCGCGATGACGCGGCACGGTTGCGGGCTTTCCACACCTGGTTCGATGGCCTGCAGACTCTGCGTCTGGTGCATCGACTGTGCGATACAGCTTTCCCACGTGACGAGAGCCCGGGAATTCTCGTGCCGCTGTTTGCCCGTGGTGGACTGGGGAGCATGCCGGCCGAGGTGGCGCCGGCGCTGCAACGTTTGCGTCAGGAGGAATTCGCGCCGGCGTGACGGTTAACAGTTCGAAACGACGGAGTTCTGTGCTAGGCTCTAAGAAAAAAATATTCTGGAGTCGACCACCATGCCCGAGGAGCAGCCCCCTTCGTATGCGGCTCAACAGGCCGATCTGCGGCTCAATCTGCGGCGACCGCTGCTTGTCGAGCGCATCCCCTGCGAAGATACGCAGAAGACTTTTTTCGGATATGCCAAGAACCTGAGTCGCGGCGGACTGTTCGTTGCCACCCTCAAACCGCGCCAGCCGGGTGACGAGTTCATTCTGGAGATGACCCTGCCGATCCGGGAGCCGCTGGCGCTGCGGTGCCGCTGCGAGGTGGTCTGGACCCGCAACTTCCGGCGCAAGTCACCCCTAGAGCCGGGAATGGGGCTGCGTTTCCTCGACCTGACCGAAGAGGTCGCCGCGCGCATCGATGAATGGGTGCGCGGCGAGTCGCCATAGCTCGGGCGGTGGCGAGTGAAAGGGGAATTGACAGCCAGCGACCGGGAATGCTAAAAAACGTCTCGTTGCAAAACGCTATTTTGTCATCGAATGACATCACCCTTTAAGGAGTAGAACAATGCCCCAGGAATTCAATCTGAAACAGGCGATCAGGCAGGCCGTCCAGACCGAGAAAGACGTCATGGATTTCTACACAAAGGCGGCCGCCTTGACCAACAACGCACGCGGCAAGCAGGTGTTCGAGCAGCTCGCTCGCGAGGAGCGCGAGCATGCCAGCCACTTCTTCAAGATCTATCCGGACGATGATCTCGGCACCTTTGAGGAGTTCATGGCCCGGCCGCCGAGCATGGAGCATGCCATGCTGCGTCAGCTGGAGAAAGCTCTGAACGAAAATGTTCACGAACGCAAGGCGATGGAGCTGGCGCTCAAGGAAGAAGAGGATCTGGCAAAAACCTTGCGCCAGACCGCGGCCAACATCATCGATCCGGCCGCACGCGCGGTCTTCGAACGGATGGCGGAAGAGACGGAAAACCATTTCGCGCTGGTCGAATCGGAATACGCTCACCTGATGGGGATGGTTCATGAAACTGACATCGATACGTTTGTTCGTGAATAGGAAGGTTGCTCTGCTGGCGCTTGTCGCCGTCGGCATCTTGAGTCTGCCGGTCGTACTGTGGGCGGCGGCCGATCCGGCCGACCCGCATCGCATGATCGCTAACAGTGAGCTTCAGGAGACAATCGAGGGACGTTGTACCGCCTGTCACAGTCGTGACCGGGTCGATCAGGCACTCGACCAGGGCGAGGACCTCGAGACTCTGTTGCAGAAGATGATCGAGCGCGGCGCGGTTCTCAATGAGCGTGATCGCAGTGTGCTCGGCACTTTCTGGGGTTCGCCGGTCAGCGGTGACCGGCAGCCTGGCAACTAGTCAGATCCGCTGTTTCTGCTTTGTGCGCCCTCGCCGGTTCCGGTTGAGGGCGCTTTTTGTCTCGGCACAGCGGCGACCTGTCTGGCAGCAAGAGACCGTTAAGCCGCCGGCTTTTCCCTGGGGCTTATGCGGAGCCACACAAAAGGCGGCGGCACCCGGCCTGTTGCCGGGTGCCGCCTTGCGAGTGTGGTCGGAGAGAACCGTAAGCCGGGTTCTGTTCCCCGCCGCAGTTGCCCGCGACGGGGTGGCGATCATTCCTCTAGGACCGCCGTTGCCGACGGCCTCCAGCGACCTGACCCGGGAGCCTCGGGCGGGCCGCCCTTAAACGCTCCCCTATTCGGTCTTGCTCCGGATGGGGTTTACCGAGCTGCCGGTGTCACCACCGGCACTGGTGAGCTCTTACCTCACCCTTTCACCCTTATTCCTCGTTCGCACCGCAAGCGGCGCCACGGCGACAGGCCGTATAAGCAACAACGGCTTGTGCGACGTAGCTTTGGCGAAGTCGAAACGGTCTTCTCTCTGTGGCACTTTCCCTGGGGTCGCCCCCGGTCCCCGTTAGGGACCATCCTGCCCTGCGGAGCCCGGACTTTCCTCCCCCCACCTTCGCACCCCTGCGGGCTGCTGCGACGGGCGGCGATCGCCTGGTTGTCTCCGACCACGTGACTCTGTTACTCAGCCTGGATTCTCGACATACAGCAGCCGGTTGCAATGCGGACAGGACTGGACCTCGCTGGCAACATACAGGCTGTTGAACTGCTGCGGTGGCAGGTGCATGTTGCAGCCGAGACAGGCGCCGCCCCTGGCTTCAACGACTGCGATGCCGCCGCGCCGGCTCAGAAGCAGTTCATACCGCTTGCGCAGTGCCGTCGGCAGCTGGCCGAGCAGGGCGCCGCGCCGCTCGACCATCGTCGTCAGCTCGCCGTCGAGTTCGCCAAGCCTGGCCTCGATGGCGTCGCGCTGCTCGCTACAGGCATCCTGAACCGTCTGCAGCTCGCCCGCTTTCTCGTCGCGGTCGGCCTGCAGCGCGTCGATCTCCTGCTTGTTGGCGGCGATCTGTTCTTCCAGCTCCTTGGCGAGCTTCTTCGCCGTATCGATCTCCTTGAGGACCGCCACATACTCTTTCTGGGTCTTGATCTGCGGCAGTCGCGCTTCGGCCCGGCCGATATTGTCCTGTTCCTTGGTCAGACTCAGCTTCAGCTCGCTGTGAGCCGCTTCGATCTCCTGGGTCTGGCCGTCGAGGGTGTCGACCATCTGCTGCAGGCGATCGACTTCGACCTGCAGCGCCGCCATCTCTTGTGACTGCTGTTGTCGCTGCTGATCAATATCGAGCTTTTTCTGGTCCAATGCCTGCAGATCTCTCAGCAACTGCAACTGTTCCTGCACGATGATGCCTCCCTTGGTTCGGTGTGTGCCAGGCGCAGCCCGCAAGCGGACCATGCCCGAGGGTCAAAGGATCCGGAACGGATCCGTCTCTTCAGTATACGCCTGAAATTCGAGCTGCCAACCCTTCTGCACCGCTGCCGGCTGCAGTGCGTCACGCAGGTGCGTGACCATCAGCCGCTCGGTGGCGAAGTGGCCGGCGTCGATGAGCGCCAGGCCGAGTTCTTCGGCGCGGCGCGCTTCGTGATATTTGAGGTCGCCGGTGACCAGCAGGTCGGCCCCCTGGAAACGGGCGGCGGCCAGGCATTCGGCACCGCTGCCGCCGCAGACGGCGACCTTGCCGATCGTCCGCTCCGGAGCTCCGACCAGGCGCAGGTGGGAGCAACCGAGGGTGGTTTTGACCTGCGCGGCAAAGGCGGCGAGGTCAATTTCGGCCGGGAGAAGACCGATCCGGCCCAAACCGGCCGCCGGCACCTGGTTGGCCAACGGAATCAGATCGTAGGCGACTTCCTCGTAGGGGTGTGCCCGCCGCATCTTCTCCAGGCAACGCGTCAGGCGGTTCTTCGGCAGGATCGTTTCGAGACGGATCTCGGTGACCCGCTCGGTCTGACCGATCGTGCCGAGATACGGCGTGGTGCCGGCTTGCGGGCGGAAGCTGCCGGTTCCTGTGGTGCGGAAGGCGCACTGGTCGTAGGCGCCGATCTGCCCGGCACCTCCGGCGAACAGCGCCGCGGCGACCGCCTCGGCATGGTTTTCCGGGACGAAGACCACCAGTTTCAGGTAGTCGCCCGCGGCCGGCAGCAACGGCACGCTGTCGACCAGCCCGAGGGTGTCGGCCAGCCAGCGGTTCAGGCCATTGGCGGCCCGGTCGAGGTTGGTGTGCAGGCTGATGACGGCGACGCTGTGTTCAATGGCCGCCCAGACGGTCTGACCAACGGCATCTTCGGGAGTCAGGCGGGAGAGCGGACGGAACAGCAGGGGGTGGTGGCAGAGCAGAACCTGGGCGCCGGAGCGGCCGGCCGCGGCGACCGCCGCCGGGGTCGGGTCGAGGGCGATCAGAACCCGCTCCACGCCTCCCTGCGGGTCGCCGACCTGCAGTCCGACATTGTCCCACGTTTCGGCCAGCGTCGGCGGGTAGAGACCGTTGAGCAGGCCGAGCAGATCCTGCAGCCGGACCTTGCTAGCCATGGTGTCCCCTTGAAAAACGGAATGCCCCCTGTCTGCGGGGGCACTTCGTCGAGGGATTGTGGTCCGGTCGTCTCGCGAGTGGGACGGCCGGTACCGTCGAGGTGGTGGGCCCACCAGGGTTCGAACCTGGGACCGACCGGTTATGAGCCGGCGGCTCTTCCAGCTGAGCTATGGGCCCGCATGCCGCGCTGCGGAAATCGTCTGGTTGATAGTCGGTCAATGTCAGGAATTTCCGGAGCCTTCTAGAAAACTTTTCAGCCGCTTGGCACGACTGGGATGGCGCAGCTTGCGCAGCGCCTTGGCTTCGATCTGGCGGATCCGCTCGCGAGTCACGGCAAAGTCCTGACCGACCTCCTCGAGGGTATGGTCGGATTTTTCACCGATACCGAAGCGCATGCGCAACACCTTCTCTTCACGAGGGGTCAAAGTCGACAGAACTTTCGAGGTCTGGTCGGAAAGATTCCCCTTGATGACCGCCTCCAGCGGGTTGACCACCGCCTTGTCTTCGATGAAATCACCGAGGGAGGAGTCTTCCTCTTCGCCGATGGGAGTCTCCAGGCTGATCGGTTCCTTGGCAATCTTCAGCACCCGCCGCACCTTCTCCAGCGGCAGCTCCATGCGCTCGGCGATCTCTTCCGGCGACGGTTCGCGACCGTTTTCCTGCACCAGCTGCCGGCTGGTGCGAATCAGCTTGTTGATGGTCTCGATCATGTGCACCGGGATGCGGATGGTGCGCGCCTGGTCGGCAATCGCCCGGGTGATCGCCTGACGGATCCACCAGGTGGCGTAGGTCGAGAATTTGTAGCCGCGCTGGTATTCGAATTTGTCGACCGCTTTCATCAGGCCGATGTTCCCTTCCTGAATCAGGTCGAGGAACTGCAGGCCGCGATTGGTGTACTTTTTAGCGATCGAGACCACCAGGCGCAAATTCGCTTCGACCAGCTCGGTTTTCGCCTGCTTTGCCTTCCATTCCCCCTTGTTGACTTCCTTGAGCGATTCCAGAAGTTCCTCGGGGACGAAGCCCGACTCCTCTTCGACCTTGAGAAACTTGCGTTCCGCCGACTTCAGCCGCTTCTCGACCACCAGCAGCGTGTCCATCGGGCAGTTGAGCTCCTCGGCGATGCGCAACGCCTCCTGCTCGCTTTTGCGCAGCTTGCGAATCTTCTTGCCGATTTCGGGGTACGGGTGGCCGACCATCGTCTCGCAGGCGGCAATCTCGGTCTTCGCTTTCTTGACCTGCTTGGCCAGCTCCTTGAGACGATCGACGATCTTGGCGATCTGGTGATCTTTCAGGCGCACCTGAGAGACCAGCTCGCCGATCTCGACCGTCAGCTGGGCGATCTCCTTGTCGAGGGGCTTGCGTTTACTTTTCGCCAGGCCGGCCGCCTCTTCGCGCAGCGCCTGGAAGCGGTCGTGATGCTCGCGGATGCATTCGATGAGTTCGGCGACCCGCTGTCGATGGCGCTCTTCCGCTTCGCTCCCCTCTTCTTCGTCATAGTCTTTGGTGATTTCCGCGACGCTGATCTGGTGCTTGCTGAGGCGGTCACCGAGGGTCAAGACTTCCTTGAAGGCGATCGGGGTCTTGACGATGACGCGCGCCACGAGGCTTTCGCCCTCTTCGATGCGCTTGGCGATTTCGACTTCTCCCTCACGGGTGAGCAGGGAGACCTGGCCCATTTCGCGCAGATACATGCGGACCGGATCGCTGGTCCTGCCTACGGCATCCGCTTCGAGCTCAACCTCCTCCTCGCTGTCGTCGCTGTCGCTCTCCTGGTCCTTGGCGGCGGTTTTCTGCTGTTCATTGTCAATCACTTCGATGTCCATTTCGCCGAACATGCTCATGACATCGTCGAGCTGTTCCGAGGAGACCATACCGGACGGCAGAACATCGTTGACATCATCGTAGGTGAGGTAGCCCTTCTCCTTGCCCAGGTCGATGAGCTGCTGGACTTCCTCGATGCTGGTTTTCTTGGCCATTGATACTCCCTCTGATCATTTGCCCGCGGACAAAAAAGTCCACAGTATCAGACAATCGGTCCATTATAGAGAACTCAATGATTTTTTCAAGGATTTTTCTTGAGCGAGCTGTTGATTTGCAGGCGCTCGGTCAGGCAGGCGTGTAACGCCTCGTCGTCGCCACGCTGCCGGGCGTCCTGTTCGGCCTGGCCGAGTTCGTGGAGCCGGCTCTTCAGCAGATCGCGCTCAACGGCGCGGCGGCAGTCGACGAAAATCCGCTCGGCACTCCCCTCCCAGGCTACCGTATCCTCCCTGAGCAGCAGACCGGCGAGCAGCGGCTGCAGGGTCTCGTCGAGACGGTCGCCGAGACGGTCGATATCGAGGGTGCCGCTGGCGTCCTGCCGGTCGAGCAGATACTCGGCGAGGGCTCGATAGTCGGCGTCGCGAAACAGCGTCGCTGTGCCGGCCTGACGAACCTGCCGGCGAATCGCCGGGTCGTCGAGCAGCATCAGCTGCAACAGGAACTGTTGGCTGCGGCGGACACCGTCCGGCGTGGCCGGACGGGCCGTGGCGGTCCGGGCGGCAGCCGCAGCCGGTCGCGACGGCCGTTCGGCCGCGGCGCTCGTGCCGATGCGGCTGCGCAGCAGGCCTTCATCGAGACCGGTCGCTTCGGCCAGCCGCTTGCGGTACAGATCGCGCTGCAGTTCGTTGGGCAGGCGGCGGATACGGGTCAGAACCTCTTCGGCAGCGCGAACGCGCCCTTCGACACTCGCCGGCTGCCCGGCGAGCTGCGCGTCGAGAAAGACATCGAGAACCGGTCTGGCGCTCTGCAGGCAGTCGCGGAAACGGTCGACACCCTCCTCCAGGATCAGCGAATCGGGATCGGCACCGCCTGGCATGTTGACGGTCACGACGTCCAGCCCGCCGGGGAGCAGGACGTCCATGGCGCGGAAGGTCGCCTGGCGGCCGGCGGCATCCTGATCAAACACCAGCAGCACCCGATCGGCGAACCGCTTCAGCAGCCGGGCGTGCTCGGCGGTCAGGGCGGTGCCGCAGGTCGCCACACAGTTGGCGAAGCCGGCCCGGTGCAGGGCGAGCACATCGAAATAGCCCTCGACCACCAGCACATCGCCTGCCTGGCGCATCGCCTCCTTCGCCTGGTAGAGGCCGTACAGGGTCTGTCCCTTGTGATAGATCGGCGATTCCGGCGAGTTGATGTATTTGGGCAGGCTGGCGTCGAGCACCCGGCCGCCGAAAGCGACCACCCGGCCCTGGGGGTCGTGGATCGGGAAGAGCAGCCGGTTGCGAAACAGATCGTAGTCGCCACGCTCCTGCCGGCCGGAGCGGGTCAGCCCGCTGCGCTGAACATCGGCGGCGGCAAACCCCTGGGTCGCGAGAAACGCGGTGAGGGTACTCCAGGCGTCGGGCGCGAAGCCGAGGTCGAAGGCGCGCACGGTGTCGCCGTCGTAACCCCGCTGGCGCAGGTAGCGCCGCCCCGCCGCACCGGAAGGCGCCTGCAGCAGCTGATCCCGGTAGAATTCGGCGGCCACACTGTTGATGCGGAACAGCACCTCGCGCTGGTCGCGCTCCTGGCGCTGCTGCGGGGTCAGCTCCTCTTCGACGATCTCGATACCGACCTGCTCGGCCAGCCGGCGGACCGCCTCGGGGAAGGAGAGCCCTTCCATGCGCATCAGAAAAGAGAAGACGTTACCGCCGACGCCACAGCCGAAACAGTGAAAGATCTGCCGGGGCGGATTCACATTGAAGGACGGGCTCTTCTCCTGGTGAAACGGGCAGAGCCCCTGGAAGTTGGCGCCCGACTTCTTCAGCGGCAGATAGCGGCCGATCAGTTCGACGATATCGGTCCGCTCACGGATTTCGCGGATTTTGTCCTCGTCGATCAGTCCCATCAGTGCCGGATCTCCACCACGGTGATGTTGTCGCCGCCCTGAGCGACATCGGCGGCCTGGAAACTGGCAACGTCGCGCCGGGCGGCGAGCTGTTCGCGGATCGCCCGCCGCAGGATCCCCTGCCCCGCGCCGTGCACGACCTCAAGCTGGAGCTGATTGTGCAGCAGGGCGTCATCGAGAAAACGCTCCAGCAGCAGCTGTGCCTCGTCGACTCGCTTGCCGACCAGCACCAGGCGCGGGCGAAACGCCTGGCGCTCGACTCGGTCGCGGATCTTCGCCGGCCGTAGCTGGCGCTCGACAAAGCGCCGCGGCTGGTACTGGCGCAGGGCGGCCAGGGGCTGGCGCATGCGTTTGCCGCCGATATCGAGTTCGACCTGACGACCCGTGCTCCGCACCACCAGGCCGTCGACGCCGAGGGCGGGGACATAGAGCCGCTCGTTGACCGTCACTTCGGTCGGTACCCGCTCCGGGCCGGTCGCGGACGGCGCCGGCAACCCCTGCTTCAGGCCGCGCAGTTCGCCGGTCAGGCGCGCCTGCTCGCTCGCCGTGACGCGTCGTCCCGGCCGGGCGTCGGCGAACAGGTCGCGCAGGCGGGCCTCGGCCCGCGTCAGCAGTTCGACCCCCTGGCGGCGGGTCTCTTCGAGAATTGCGGCGCGCCGCTGCTCCAGCTCCTCGCGCAGCCGGCGGCGCTGGTCGCGCTCCTGCTCCGCCTCGCGGCGTAGCTGACCGGCGCTGTCGAGCTCCTCTTCCAGGGCGATGCGCAGGCTCTGCAGGCGCTCGATGATCTCCTCGCCGGAGCGCTGGTTCTGGCCGAGATAGTCGGCAGCCCGCAGCAGCAGCGCCTCGGGGAGGCCGAGGCGACTGGCGATGGTGAAGGCGTGGCTCGCCCCGGGAATGCCGTACTGCAGGCGATAGGTCGGCTGCAGAGTGTCCGGGTCGAATTCGACGGCGGCATTGTCGACGCCGTCCTCGAGCTGGGCGTAGCCCTTGATGATATGCAGGTGTGTGGTCGCCATCACCCGGGCGCGTGCCTGACGCAGCAGGTCGAGGAACGCCATGGCCAGCGCCGCCCCCTCGTTCGGGTCGGTGCCGGTGCCGAGCTCATCGAGCAGCACCAGGGCGTGCGGCCCGGCCTGTTCGAGAATCGACTTCATGCGCGCCAGATGCCCGGAGAAGGTCGACAGACTCTGTTCGATGCTCTGTTCGTCGCCGATATCGGCGAGCACCGGGGCGAACGGAAACAGCCGGCTCCCCGGTGCGCACGGGATCGGCAGGCCGGCGCGGACCATCAGCACCAGCAGCCCGGCGGTCTTCAGAGCGACGGTCTTGCCGCCAGTGTTCGGGCCGCTGATGATCAGCGCCGACTGTCCGGCACCGAGACGGATATCGACCGGCACCGCTGCCGGCTGCGGCGGCTCGGCGAGAAGCAGCAGCGGGTGGCGGGCTGCGCTCAGTTCCAGCAGGGGCTCATCGGCCAGCTCCGGGACGACCGCGTCGAGATCGAGACTCAGGCGGGCGCCCGCCTGGCGCAGGTCGAGCCGGGCGAGGATCTCCTGATTGGCGAGGAGCCTCTCTCGCACCGACCGCACCATACCGGTGAGCCGGGTCAGGATGCGCCGGATCTCCCGTTCGATGCCACGTTCCAGGGACTGAATCCGGTTGTTGCCGTCGAGGGCGCCGGCCGGTTCGATGAACAGGGTCTGGCCGCTGGCCGAGACGTCGTGAATGAATCCCTTGAGCCGGCCGCTATGGTCGGCGCGCACCGGCACCACGTAGCGGCCGTTGCGATCGGTCACCAGGCTGTCCTGGAAGACACCGGACAGCTCGTCGCTGCCGAGCAGCCGTTCGAGCTGCTGCCGGACCCGGCTCCGCTCGCGCTGCAGCTGCCGCCGCAGGTCGGCGAGTTCGGCGGAGGCGCTGTCAAGAATCTCGTCGCGCGGGCCGATGCAGCGGCCGATGGCGCCGGCCAGCTCCGGCAGGGGGGTCAGTCCAACGGCCAGACGGCCGAGGGACGGTGCCCGTTCCTGGTCGCGCAGCAGAGTGCGGCAAGCGGCGGCCGCGGTGACGACGGCCGCAATGTCGCGCAGCTGTTCCGCTTCGAGGAGCAGCCCCTCGACCTGCAGCCCGACCAGAGGCTCGCGCAGATCAGCGCCACAGCCGACCGGCAGCGGACCGTGCTCGACGAGCAGGGCGATCGCCTCCCGGGTCTGCTGCAGCGCCTCGCTGATTGCCGCCTTCTGCCGCTGCGGGCGCAGGGCGAGGGCCAGGTCACGGCCGTAAGGCGTCTGGGTGCGCCCGGCCAGGGCGGCGACCACGCTAGCGAATTCGAGCCGGTGCAGACTCTCGGCGCGGTCGCTCGCCGACGCGGTCATCGCAGCACCAGGCGGCTCCCTTCCAGGGCGGCCGCTCCGAGATCGACAAATGGTGGTGCGAGCTGCGATTCCTTGAAGAACCGGTTCAACTCGCCCGGCAGGGGGCGCAGCGACAGGGCGAACAGGACGACGGCCAGCAGCAGCATCCCCTGAACCAGGCCGAACAGCCCGCCGAGCAGACGGTTGAAGCCGCCGAGGAACAGCAGTTTGACAAACCTGGAAAGCAGGTAGCCGAGGGCGAGAAACAGCACCATGGTGGCGAGAAACAAGAGTGCAAAGGTGATGCCGAGGGCCAGCGGCACCGGCAGGTCGGCCTGTCCCAGCAGGGCGTCGGCGAGGGGCCCGTGATAGCGAAACGCCAGGAAGGCGCCAAGGAACAGTCCGGTCAGGGAACAGGCCTCCTTGAGCAGACCGCGCAGCAGTCCCTTGAGCAGAAAGCCGAGCAGAATGACCAGGATGGCGATATCGAAACCGTTCATGACCGGTCTGCGCTCAGCCCCCCAGCCGGCTGCGCACCAGCTGGCTGACCAGCTTGCCGTCGGCCCGGCCGACGGTGCGCGGTGTCAGGATCTTCATGACCGCGCCCATGTCGCGCGGCGCGCCGGCTCCGGCCTCGGCAATCGCCGCATCGACCAGGCCGATCAGCTCGGTCTCATCAAGCTGTGCCGGCAGAAACTCCTGCAGCACCGCCAACTCCTGCTCTTCCTTGGCGGCCAGTTCCGGCCGGGTCGCCCGGTAGGCGTCGGCCGCTTCACGGCGCTGCTTGACCAGGGTCGACAGCACCTTGATGGTGACGGCATCGTCCAGTTCGCCTTTCGCCTCAATGGCGGCATTTTTCAGGGCGGTGCGCGCCATGCGGATAGCGCCGAGGCGCAGGCTGTCCTTGGCCTTCATCGCCGCTTTCATCGCCTCGTTCAGGCGTTCTTCAATGGTCATGTCTCATCTCTCCCGGGTTCTGGCCGCCTTCTCCTCCAGACCGGAGATGCCGAAGCGGCGTTCGAGTTCAGCAAAAATCGTGCGCGGCGGCAGCTCATAGTAGCCGAGCAGGACCAGACAGTGAAACCAGAGATCGGCCATCTCACTGACCACCTCCGTGGTGTTTCCCCCCTTGCCGGCGACTGCGACTTCGGTTGCCTCCTCGCCGATCTTGCCGAGTACCTTGTCGAGCCCCTTGGCGTACAGGGAGGCGACATAGGAGGTTTCGGCCGGGCTCTGCTTGCGCTCAAGAACGATCCGGTAGATGGCGTCGAGGATGTGCTGTTGTTCCGTCATGATCGCTCCTTGCCGGGGCGGGGAGTCGCGCCTCTACGGGCGGACCGGGACACCGTGCTCACGCAGGTACTGTTTGCATTCGCCGATGGTGTACTCCCGGAAGTGGAAGATGCTGGCCGCCAGGGCGGCACTGGCGCCCCCCTCGACCAGCCCCTGGCGGATATGTTCGAGACTGCCGACGCCGCCGGAGGCGATCACCGGAATGCCGACCCGGTCGCTGACCGCGCGGGTCAGGGGGATGTCGTAGCCATCCCTGGTGCCGTCGCAGTCCATGGAGGTCAGCAGGATCTCGCCGGCCCCGTAGCTTGCCATGCGCTCGGCCCAGTCGAGAACGTCGATGCCGGTCGGGTTGCGCCCGCCATGGGTGTAGACCTCCCAGGTCCGAGGGTCGCTCCCCGCCACCCGGCGCGCGTCGATGGCGACGACGATGCACTGGGAGCCGAAACGCTCGGCCGCTTCGCGGACAAACTCCGGACGGTGGACCGCCGCGGTATTGATCGACACCTTGTCGGCCCCGGCATTCAGCAGGTTACGGATATCGGTGATCGCGCGCACGCCGCCGCCGACAGTGAGCGGCATAAAGACCCGTTCGGCGGTGCGGGCAACCACGTCGAGGATGATGCTGCGCTTGTCACTCGAGGCCGTGATATCGAGAAACGTCAGTTCGTCGGCGCCCTGGGCATCGTAGGCTGCGGCCGCCTCGACCGGATCGCCGGCATCGCGCAGTTCGACGAACTGGACCCCCTTGACCACGCGGCCGTCCTTGACATCGAGACAGGGGATGATGCGTCTGGTCAGCATGCTCAGCCGGCCTGCCGGGTCAGCGCCACCGCCGCACGCAGGTCGAGGGCACCGGAATAGATCGCCTTGCCGGTAATCACCCCGGCGATGCCGGCATCGGCGACGGCGAGCAGGCTGCGGATGTCGTCGAGACTGGAGACACCGCCGGAAGCAATCACCGGGATGCGGATCGCCTCGGCCAGAGCCCTGGTCGCTTCGATGTTCGGCCCCTGCAGCATGCCGTCGCGGGCGATGTCGGTGTAGATGATTGCGGCAACGCCGCAGTCCTCCATCTCCCGGGCCAGGTCGATCGCCCGCTTCTCGGTCACTTCGGCCCAGCCGCGCACCGCTACCAGACCGTTTTTCGCATCGATGCCGACCACGATCTGTCCCGGGAACTTCTGGCAGGCCTCGGCCACCAGCGCCGGCTGCTCCTTGGCGACGGTACCGAGGATCACCCGGTCGATGCCGAGAGCCAGGTAGGCTTCGATGGTCGCCAGATCGCGGATGCCGCCGCCGAGCTCCGTCGGAATGTCGACCGCGGCGACAATCGCCTCGATGGCCGCCCGGTTTTTCGGCACGCCGGCGAACGCACCGTCGAGATCGACCAGGTGCAGCAGTTCGCCGCCCTGCTCCTGCCAGTGGCGGGCCATGGCCGCCGGGTCGTCGGAGTAGACGGTGTCTTTCTCCATCAGTCCCTGTTCCAGGCGGACACACTTGCCTTCTTTCAGATCGATTGCGGGGATGACAATCATTGCAGCTCCTCTATCTTGCGCAGTTACAGCGTGCTGAAATTCTCAAAAATCTGCAGACCGATGGCCTGGCTTTTTTCCGGGTGGAACTGGGTCGCCAGGATGTTGCCGCGCCAGACCGAGGCACAGAAGTCGACGTCGCCATAGCGGCAGCTGGCGGCGATATCGTCTTCGTTGTCGGTCTGACAGAAGTAGGAATGCACGAAGTAGACGTAGCTGCCGTCGGCGATCCCGGCGAGCAGCGGCGAGGCGCGCCGGATATGCAGGCTGTTCCAGCCCATATGCGGCACCTTGAGTTTCTCGCCGTTGTCGACCATGTCGGCCGGAAAGCGGGTCACCCGCCCGGGGATCAGACCGAGGCCCTGGTGGTGACCGAACTCCTCGCTCGCATCGAACAGCATCTGCATGCCGACGCAGATGCCGAGCAGCGGCCTGCCGGCGGCGACGTGCTCCTGCAGTGGTTCGACGAAGCCGCCGTCGTGCAGATTGCGGATGCAGTCGCGGAAGGCGCCGACCCCGGGGAGAACGATCTTGTCGGTCCCGCGCAGATCCGCCGGCTCGCGACTGACCCGCACAGCGCAGCCGAGGGATTCGAACGCCTTGGTGACACTGCGCAGGTTGCCCATTTCGTAATCGACAATCGTAATCATGCCGCCTCGCTCACCCCCGACCTTAACCGCCTACTCAAGCTTGCCCTTACTGGAGAGCACCCCCTCGATGCGCGGATCGAACCGGGTCGCTTCGTCAAGGGCCCGGGCAAACGCCTTGAACACCGCCTCGACGATATGGTGCAGGTTGTCGCCGTAGGCGAGATTGACATGCAGGTTGGCGCCGGCGTGGTTGCAGAAGGCGGTGAAGAACTCCTCGACCAGTTCCAGTTCGAAGTTGCCGACCTGCGCTTTCGGCAGCGGCACGTTGTAGACCAGAAACGGCCGGCCGGAGAAATCGAGGATCACCGAGGCCAGCGCCTCGTGCATCGGCATGCTGCCGCGACCGTAGCGACAGATGCCGCCCTTGTCGCCGAGGGCCTGGCGGAACGCTTCGCCGAGGCAGATGCCGACGTCCTCGACGGTGTGGTGGGCATCGATCTCCAGATCGCCGCTGGCGTGCAGGTCGAGATCGAAGAAGCCGTGCCGGGCGACCTGGGTCAGCATATGGTCGAAGAACGGGACGCCGGTCTCGATCCGGTTGCGGCCGCCGCCGTCGAGGTCGAGGGTCAGGTCGATGCTGGTCTCTTTGGTGGTCCGCGTGATGGTCGCTGTGCGTGCCATGGAGCCTCCGAGTTCGGTGTGCCGGATGGGGATCTTGGTGCCGGGTGCCGCGCGGCAGTCGCCGCTATGCGTCGTTCAGCCGGACGGTGACCGACCGGGCGTGGGCTTCCAGCCCTTCCAGTTCGGCGATCGCGGCCACCGCCGGACCGAGCCGGCGCAGGCCGGCCGTCGAGAGGCTGACCAGGCTCGATTTCTTGACGAAATCATCGAGGCCAAGGGGTGAAAAGAAGCGCGCGGTGCCGCCGGTCGGCAGGGTATGGTTCGGCCCGGCCAGGTAATCGCCGGCCGCCTCCGGGGTGTGGTGGCCGAGAAAGATCGCCCCGGCATGGCGGATCTTCGGTAACAGGCCGAAAGGATCGGCGACCGCCAGTTCGAGATGCTCCGGTGCGATCCGGTTGCTGAAGGCGGCCGCTTCGTCGAGGTCGGTGGCGAGAATGACCGCGCCGTAAGCGTCGATCGCCTGGCGGGCGATCGATTCCCGCGACAGCAAGGCGAGCTGCGTCTCGACCTCCGCGGCGACCCGGCGACCAAACGTTTCGTCGGTGGTAATCAGGATCGCCGAGGCGAGTTCGTCGTGTTCGGCCTGGGAGAGGAGGTCGGCGGCGATGTGAGCCGGTTCGCCGCTGCCGTCGCTGATCACCAGAATCTCGCTCGGCCCGGCGATCATGTCGATATCGACCTGACCGAACACCAGTTTTTTCGCCGTGGCGACGTAGATGTTGCCGGGGCCGGTGATCTTGTCGACCCGGGGGATGCTGGCCGTGCCGTAGGCCAGCGCCGCCACCGCCTGGGCGCCGCCGACCTTGAAGATCCGGTCGACGCCGGCGATTGCTGCCGCCGCGAGCACATGCCGGTTGAGGTTGCCGCCGGGGGCCGGTACCGTCATGATCACCTCGCCGACGCCGGCCACTTTCGCCGGCACGGCGTTCATCAGCACCGACGACGGGTAGGCCGCCTTGCCGCCGGGGACGTAGATGCCGACGCGGTCGAGGGGCGTGACCATCTGGCCGACCAGCACGTCCGGTTCGTCGGTGCAGAGCCAGGTCTCCTGCTTCTGCCGGCGATGGTAGTTGCCGATCCGCTGCGCCGCCAGACGCAGCTGCGCCAGGGTGGTGGCATCGACCTCGGCGAGGGCGGCAGCGATCTCCGCCGCACTTACTTCACAGCTGGCGGCGGTCAGTTCAACCCGATCAAAGCGGGCGGTATACTCGAACAGTGCCGCGTCGCCGCGCTGACGGACATCGTCAAGAATCGCCCGCACCGCCGGTTCGACATCGGCGGCGGTCGCCTCGCCGCGGCCGGCGATGGCGGCGAAGTCCCGGTCGAAATCGGCATCGGTCAGACGCAGAAAACGGATCATGGCGGCTCCTTGTGGCGACCGGCGGTTCAGCCGGAAATGCGCGGTTGCTTGTCGATTACCGCTTCCAGCCCTTCGATCAACGGCAGGATGCGGCGATGCTTGGTCTTGAGGCTGGCCCGGTTGACGATCAATCGGCTGGTAATCTCGGCGATGGTCTCGACCTCGACCAGACCGTTCTCGCGCAGGGTGCCGCCGGTGGAGACCAGGTCGACGATGCGCTCGGCGAGGCCGACCAGGGGAGCCAGCTCGATCGACCCGTACAGCTTGATGACCTCGACCTGCACCCCGCGGGCGGCGAAGTGCCGTTCGGTGATGTTCGGGTATTTGCTGGCGATGCGGATGTTCGACCAGCCGGCCGGATCGTCGTCCTGCACCAGTTCCTTCGGTTCGGCGACCACCAGCCGGCAGTAGCCGAAACGCAGATCGAGGGGTTCGTAGAGATCCTTGTCCTGTTCGAGCAGGGTATCCTTGCCGACCACGCCGATATCGGCGCAGCCGTGCTCGACGTAGGTCGGCACGTCCTGGGCGCGCACCGCCATGAAGCGGTAGCCGTCGGCGCGGTTCTCGAAGACCAGTTTGCGGCCGGGGTCGTCCATCTCGGCGCAGGTGATGCCGATTTTGGCGAACAGCTCCATGGAATCCTGCAGGATCCGCCCCTTGGGCAAGGCAAAGGTCAGGGTATCGTTCATGGGCAACTCCAGGAGCGGCCGCCCGCACTCAGGCGGGGAGCCGTTCGATATCGGCACCGAGCCGGGTCAACTTCTCTTCAAGACGTTCGTAGCCGCGATCGAGATGATAGATGCGCGACAGTTCCGTGGTGTTGTTCGCCGCCAGGCCGGCCAGCACCAGACAGGCACTGGCGCGCAGGTCGGTCGCCATGACCGGCGCGCCGAGCAGTCGGGGGATGCCTCTGACCGTGGCGGTATGGCCGTCGACGGTGATGTCGGCCCCGAGGCGCTGCAGTTCGCAGACATGCATGAAACGGTTCTCGAAGACCGTCTCGCTGATCACGCTGCTGCCGTTGGCCAGGGTCATCAGCGCCATGAACTGGGCCTGCATGTCGGTCGGAAAGCCGGGATGCGGCTGGGTGCGGATCGACACCGGTCGGATCTCGTCGCTGCCGGTGACGGTGACCGCGTCCGCTTCGACCTGCAGCTGCGCCCCGCTCTCCTCCAGCTTGCTCAGCAGCACTTCCATCTGCTCCGCGCGGGCTCCGGCGACCCGGACGCTGCCGCCGGTGATCGCCCCGGCCAGCAGCAGAGTGCCGGCCTCGATCCGGTCGGGCATCACCGCATGCTGCATGCCGCTCAAATCATCGACCCCTTCGATGACGATGGTGTCGCTGCCGGCCCCCTCGATCCGGGCCCCCATGCCTTGCAGGGCCCGGGCGAGATCGACGATCTCCGGCTCGCGGGCGGCATTTTCCAGCACCGTGGTCCCTTTGGCGAGGGTCGCTGCCATCATCAGGTTCTCGGTGCCGCCGACCGTCGGCAGATCGAAGCAGATGCGCGCGCCGTGCAGGCGCCGGGAGCGGGCATCGACATAGCCGTGGTCGAGGCGGATGTCGGCGCCCATCGCCTCCAGCCCCTTGAGGTGCAGATTGATCGGGCGTGCGCCGATGGCACAGCCGCCCGGAAGGCTGACCCGCGCCCGGCCATAACGGGCGAGCAGCGGGCCGAGGACCAGCACTGAGGCGCGCATGGTTCGCACCAGATCGTAGGGCGCCTCGAAACTGGCCGGTCTCCGGCTGACCAGCACCGTCTCGCCGTTGCGGGCGGTCACCTCGACGCCGAGTCCGGCCAGCAGGCGTTCCGCGGTGATGATGTCGCGCAGCCGCGGCAGATTGCCGAGACGGTGTGGTCCGGTGGCGAGCAGGGTGGCGAACAGCAGTGGCAGGGCGGCGTTTTTCGCCCCGCTCACCGTCACCTCGCCCTGCAGGCGCCGTCCGCCATGTATCACCAGTTTATCCATCCGTGCATCCTTGGCAACCTTTGACCACCCGCGCGATTCCGGCGTAATCGTCACGCACGCCGACCCGGTCGAGACCGGCGGCAGCAAACAGCTCCGCCACGGCAGCGGCCTGCCCCTGACCGACTTCAACCAGCAGCCAGCCGCCCGGAGCGAGCAGCTGCGGCGCCTGCCCGGCGAGCAGGCGATAGGCGGTCAGTCCGTCGGCGCCGCCATCGAGGGCGAGGCGCGGTTCGTGGTCGCGCACATCCGGCATCAGGGTCTGCCAGTCCCCCGTCGGAATGTAGGGGGGATTGCTGACCAGCAGATCGAACGGTCCGGCCGGCAGTGCCGCTAGATCGGCGACGGCGAACGTGATCTGCCCCGCCAGGCCGAGATTGTCGGCATTGCCGCGGGCGATGGCGAGGGCGGCCGGGCTGAGGTCGATGGCCGTGACCCGCCAGTCCGGGCGCTCATGTGCCACGGCGAGAGCGATGGCGCCGCTGCCGGTGCCGATGTCGAGCAGCCGCATGTGCGGCCTGCTGGTGACCGCCAGGATCTCCTCGACCAGAACTTCGGTGTCGGCGCGCGGGATCAGCACGTCGGGACCGACCTTGAGGTCGAGGGACCAGAACTCGGTCCGGCCGAGAATGTAGGCGACCGGCTCCTGGCGGATGCGGCGGCGCACGGCGGCGCGATACCGGTCGAGTTCGCTTTCCTGCAGCGGCCGGTCATAGTTCAGGTAGAGACCGACCCGGTCGAGATCGAGGGCGGCGGCGAGCAGCAGTTCGGCATCGAGACGCGGACTGTCGATGCCGCTGCGGCCAAAGTAGTCGGCCGTCCACTTCAGTATGCGCAGAACGGTCCAGCGCTCCACCGGCGGGTCAGGGCTCCTGCCCGCTCATCAGGTCCGCCTGGTGCCGGGTCAGCAGGGCGTCGATGATTTCATCGAGGTCTCCCTGCATGATCGCTTCGAGCTTGTAGAGCGTCAGGCCGATGCGATGCTCGGTACAGCGTCCCTGGGGAAAATTGTAGGTGCGGATCCGTTCGGAACGGTCGCCGCTGCCAACCTGACTCTTGCGGTCGGCAGCCATCTTCGCTTGCTGTTCGGCCTGCATGCTCTCCAGCAGCCGGGCCTGCAGCACCTTCAGAGCCTTGGCCTTGTTCTTGTGCTGCGACTTTTCATCCTGGCAGGCGACCACCACCCCGGTCGGCAGGTGGGTGATGCGGACCGCCGACTCGGTCTTGTTGACATGCTGGCCGCCGGCGCCAGAGGCACGAAACAGGTCGATGCGCAGATCGCCGGGATCGATGTCGACCTCGACATCCTCAGCCTCGGGGAGGACTGCTACGGTACAGGCCGAGGTGTGGATCCGTCCCTGTGTCTCGGTCTCCGGGACGCGCTGCACCCGGTGGGTGCCGCTTTCGAAGCGGAGTCGGCCGAAGGCGCCGGCTCCGGTGATCAGCGCGATCACCTCCTTGAAGCCGCCCGCCTCGGATTCGGCGCAGCTGAGCAGTTCGACCTTCCAGCGCTGCCGTTCGGCATAGCGGCTGTACATGCGGAACAGGTCGCCGGCAAACAGGGCCGCTTCGTCGCCGCCGGTGCCGGCACGGACTTCGAGGATCACGTTGCGGTCGGCATTGGGGTCTTTCGGCAGCAGCAGCTGTTTCAGCTCGGCGGTCAGTGCCGTCTGCTGCGCCTCCAGTTGCTCGATCTCGGCCCGGGCCATCTCGCGCACCTCGGCATCCGGGTCGCGCAGCAGCTCCCGGCTCGCCTCGAGCTCGTCGACAACCCTGACATAGCGCTGATAGGCGTTGACCACCGCCGCCAGTTCGGCATGCTCCCTGGTCAGGCCGCGATAACGCGCCTGATCGCTGATGACGCGGGGATCGGCCAGCAGCCCCTCGACCTCACGGAAGCGGTCAACGATCTCTTCCAGCTTGGCGATCATCGACATGGCGGCTCCGCTGTGCCCGCGGTCAGGGTTGCATACTCGCGGCGAACCTCGGCTGCCGCGCCGCAGGTCATGGTCCCTTCAGGGCAGGCGCCGCGCACGCAGCCCGGCCCGGCCTTGGCGAACAGCAGCGGTGCAGCCCGACTGGCCAGACGCAGCATCTGCTCGGCCATGGCGCGGATCTCCCACTGGGCGCGCCGGCAGCAGCGCAGGGTGAAAAAGTGGTGCAGCTCGCGGGCATTCATCGTCATAACCAGTTGGGTTGCAGCGGCGTTCGGCAGGACAAAGCGGGCATCCTCGGCGGGAATGTCCGCGGCGAGCAGCTCACCGTAAAGCCGGTGGGTGGCGTCGAGATGGGCATGAAACCGGGCCGCCAGCTCGGGATGCGCGGCGAGACTCGGCGGGGTCACGGCGGCGAAGGCGCTCTCGTGGGAGACGTAGCGCTGACTCTGCTGGGAAAACGAGGCGATCCGGTGACGCACCAGCTGGTGCGAGCAGGCGCGGCTGATCCCTTCGATGCCGAAGGTGAAGGCGGCGTGCTCGAGAACCGAGAAATGGCCGATAGCGACGATCTTGCCGAGCAGCCGGGCAATCTGTGCCGGCTGCTGGCCGAGGAGCTCGTCGATGCCGGCATCGGAGTAGCAGAGCCGGGCGGCGGCAGCGACGACCTGTTCCGGTTCGGGGGTATGTGTCAGGAGTTGAACGCGCATGCCCTTGCCGCAAGGGGGCAGCAGCCGACGGCCGGTGGGCCGTTTTCCTGTTGCCCCTGAGCTACAGAATGTGTGTGGGTGCGGAGTGGTGATGTCCGTGCGGCGGCAGTGAAAAGCAGTGACGGCCCGCTGGGGCCGTCACAACATTCCCTGGAGTCACTGCGACTTGCCGTACTTCTTGCGGAAGCGTTCGATGCGTCCCGCCGTGTCGACCAGCTTCTGCTTGCCGGTGAAGAAGGGGTGGCAGGCCGAACAGATTTCCGTCGAGATCTCACCACCTTTGGTCGAGCGGGTCTCGATGGTGCTGCCGCAGTGACACTTGATGGTCGCGACTTCGTACTTGGGGTGAATTCCTTCTCTCATGGTCTGGCTCCTCGATGGTCAAAAAGTCGCCTGGCGGGTACAGGCCGGAACTCTCGCCGCCGATTATCGGGCAAGAGGCACGTAATTAGCACTTTTCCGTGACGATTGCAAGGCGTGACCGCCGTTTTTTTCACTACTGGTTCATGCTGTTGAAGAATTCCTCGTTGCTCTTGGTCTCGCCGAGTTTGTCGAGGAGGAACTCCATGCTGTCGACCACGTTCATGGAGGAGAGCACCTTGCGCAGCAGCCAGATCCGCTGCAGGGTGCTCTGACCGATGAGCAGCTCCTCACGGCGGGTGCCGGACTTGTTGATGTCGATGGCCGGGAAGGTCCGCTTGTCGACCAGGCGCCGATCGAGGATCAGTTCCATGTTACCGGTCCCTTTAAACTCCTCGAAGATCACCTCGTCCATCTTGCTGCCGGTGTCGATCAGGGCGGTGGCGATGATGGTCAGACTGCCGCCTTCTTCGATATTGCGCGCCGCGCCGAAGAAACGCTTCGGTTTGTGCAGGGCGTTGGAGTCGACGCCGCCGGAGAGGATCTTGCCGGAGGGGGGCACCACGGTGTTATAGGCCCGGGCCAGGCGGGTGATCGAGTCGAGCAGAATGACGACGTCGCGCTTGTGTTCGACCAGCCGTTTCGCCTTCTCGATGACCATTTCGGCGACCTGGACGTGGCGGGTGGCCGGTTCGTCGAAGGTCGAGGAGATCACCTCGCCCTTGACGGTCCGCTGCATGTCGGTCACTTCTTCGGGGCGTTCGTCGATCAGCAGGACGATCAGGTAGACTTCCGGGTGGTTGGTGGTGATCGAATTGGCGACCTGCTGCAGCAGAATGGTTTTGCCGGTGCGCGGCGGAGCGACGATCAGGGCGCGCTGCCCCTTGCCGATCGGCGCGGCCAGGTCGATCACCCGCGCCGACATGTTGTCCGGCGTGGTCTCCAGTCGCAGGCGCTCTTCCGGGTAGAGCGGTGTCAGGTTGTCGAACAGGGTCTTCTCCCGGGCGACCGCCGGATTCTCGAAATTGACTTCGGCCACCTTGAGCAGGGCGAAATAGCGCTCCCCCTCCTTGGGCGGCCGGATCTGGCCGGAGACGGTATCGCCGGTCCGCAGGTTGAAACGGCGGATCTGCGACGGCGAGACATAGATGTCGTCCGGGCCGGGCAGGTAGTTGGCATCGGGGGCCCGCAAGAAGCCGAAACCGTCCGGAAGGATTTCCAGCACGCCTTCGCCGAAGATGGCGCCGTTTTTTGCCGAGGTGGCATTGAGGACCGCGAAGATCAGATCCTGCTTGCGCATGCCGGCGGCACCCTCGACCCCCAGCTCTTTGGCGATGGCGGCGAGGTCGGTGATCTTCTTCTCTTTCAGTTCCTTCAGGTTCATTCGGTCTCCTTGGAGAGAGTCATGGCCGAACGGTTGTCGTCCGGCACCGGGCATCACAGCCCGCTGCGACGCACGCCCGAAGACTCTCGCCAGGAAAGGAGGCACGAGGGGGCTGACCGGCAAAGCGCCGGACGTTGCGTCTGGTTGTCAGGGTCAGATTGGGTCGTCGTGTCGTGTTTGAGAATCGTTGCTCGAGTCGGGCTAGTCCACGTTGTGGCCGGGGTATCTTATACTGAAAGGAATGATGTCCTGGTCCGGATTGTTCGAGGCAGGTGCATTTTGTTGATCGATGTACGTCTATTTAACGGCTTTTGCCGCGGTTGTCAATGGCTGGCCTGACGATTTTTTGCAGAAGCGGTGTCCAGACCGGCCGGACTCGCCGCCGAGCGGCGCAGATCGAAGTGTTCGACCGCCCAGTCGAGCAGCTGGCGTGGTGGTGCCTGGCGCAGCTCCGTCGGCACCGTCTGGCCGAGAAACTCCAGGGCGGCAACCAGTTCGGCGGCCGCCTCGCGGTTGGCGCTGACAGCGATGGCACCGTGGCGCTTGCTGATCTTGGCGCCGGCGGCATCGGTGGCCAGCGGCAAATGGACATAGACCGGCGCCGGCTGGCCGAGCATGGCGTGCAGAAAGATCTGGCGCGGCGTCGAGGAGAGCAGGTCGGCGCCGCGCACCACCTGGTTGACGCCGCTGTCGGCATCGTCGACCACCACGGCGAGCTGATAGGCGAACAGGCCGTCGGCGCGCTGCAGGACAAAATCGCCGACCGCACTGCTCAGCACCTGCTGCTGGGGACCGAACAGGCCGTCATGGAAACAGATCTGCTGCCGTGGCACCCGGATGCGCAGCGCCCGTGGTTTGCGACCGGGCCGCAGGCCTGCCCGGCAGGTGCCGGGATAGATCGGACCGTCCTCGCCGGGGTGCGGGGCGCTCGCCAGGATCTCCTTGCGAGAGCAGGCGCAGGGGAAGATCAGTCCACGCTCTGTCAGCTGCTCCAGGGCCTGGCGGTAGGCTGCATCGCGCCGGCTCTGCCAGACGATGTCGCCGTCCCAGTGCAGGCCGAGCTGTTCCAGGGTGCGCAGAATCAGGTCGGCGGCGCCCGGCACGACGCGCGGGCGGTCGAGGTCCTCCATGCGCAGCAGCCAGCGACCGCCGGCCTGGCGCGCCAGGCAGTAGCTGCCGACCGCAGCGATCAGGGAACCGAAGTGAAGGGGGCCGGTCGGGCTCGGGGCGAATCGGCCGATAACGGTCGATCCGGTCGACGGTTCAGGCCTGTCGATCAGCATAAGTGTTGACAATGCTGACAAATATCGTTATGCAGAGAGTCATTCCCGTCGCCCATGCCAGCCTTTTCAGGGAGAGAGCCCGTGATTATTACCCGCGCTACCGAATACGCCATTCGTGCTGTGCTGCATATGTCGCGGCAGCCCCGCGGACAGATCGTTTACAAGAAGGACATCTGCAAGGAGCAGGAGATCACGCCCGCCTTTCTGACCAAAATCCTGCAGCCCCTGATCAAGGCCGGCATCGTCGGCTCGCAGCGCGGCGTCGGTGGCGGCTTCTTCCTTGCCAGGGAGCCGGCGCAGATCACGATCCTCGATGTCCTCAAGGCTGAGGAGGGGCCGGTCTATCTCAACCAGTGTCTGGTTCGCGAAGGGAACTGCAATCGCGAGTTTTTCTGCCCGGTACACGGCGCCTGGCGGGAAATCCGCGAGGAGTTCATGGCGATCCTCGCCCGCTACGATTTCGCCCGCCTCGCCGCAGAGTCCCACGACAAGCTCCCCGCCGACCTGCTGGCCAGCCGGCCCGAACCGGAGATCTGAGCCGGCGGCACGATGGACAAAAAACACCCTGGAGACCAGGAGGGTAAGTCGTCCAGGGCGAAGCAGGAAGCTGCGTCCAGCTCCCCGGGAAATTCTCTTTTCGACTTAAATATACCGCAGAATCGGTTCTGTTGCCAACCCCCGCCGACATTTTTCATCGCCACCCCGCAACAGTTGCAGCCGCAGCCCTGAGCGGCTATCCTGTGCCGGCAGGAGGTGGACGAACGCCATGGCTGATAGCGAGCTGTTGACCGAACAAGAGAGCGGGCTGGTACGGGCACCCGACCTAATCCTCTCCTCACGCCCTGACGGCGACTGGCAGGTCGAGGCGCTCTCCGCCCGCCTGGCCGCCGGCCTCGATCTCGGTGACCTCGAAGTCCGTGGCCTGCTCCTTGACGAACTGTTCACCGACAGCAGCCCGCGGCTCGACGATCTCGCCCGTGAAGCCCTCACAACCGGCCGACTGAGCGCCATCGCCATCCGCCTGGCCGGGGAGGGCACCCCGCCGCTGCTCGCCGACATCGAGGCGTCCGGGGAGCGTTCCGGCACGCACCGGCCGCAGGTCTGCTTCTATTTTCGGCCAGCGCCGGCCGGTCAGGCGCGCCGTCCCGAACCGCGCAGTCGCTACGGCCTGGTCGGCACCAGCCCCGGCATGCAGGAGGTCTATCGCAAGATCGAACTCTATGCGCCGTCGGATGCCGCAGTGATCATCACCGGCGAGACCGGCAGCGGCAAGGAGCTGGTTGCCCGTGCCCTCCATGAACAGAGCCCCCGCCAGAGCCGGCCGTTCGTCGCCGTCAACTGCTCGGCGATCTCCGCCGAACTGCTGGAGTCGGAGCTGTTCGGTCACGAAAAAGGGGCGTTCACCGGCGCGGTGCGTCCGCATCGCGGCCGCTTCGAGCGCGCCGATCGCGGCACCCTCTTTCTCGATGAGATCGGCGACATGCCCGGCCATGCCCAGGTCAAGCTGTTGCGGGTCCTCGAGACCGGGGTTCTCGAACGGGTCGGCAGCGAACGCAGTCTGCAGGTCGATGTCCGCCTGATCGGCGCCACCAACGTGCCGCTGGAGCGCGCGGTCCGCCAGGGGCAGTTCCGTGAAGACCTCTACCACCGCCTCGCCGTGCTGCGCATCCATCTGCCGCCGCTGCGGCAGCGTCCGGAAGATATCCCGCTGCTGGTCGAGCACTTCCTTGACCTGTTCCGCAGCAAGTACCGCCGCCCGGTCGAGCGCCTGACCAACGAAGCCGTGGCGCTGCTGCAGGCCTATCTCTGGCCGGGCAACGTCCGTGAACTGCGCAATGTGCTCGAGCGGGTCTTTATCGAGAACCACGCCGCAGTGATCAGTGCCCGCGCCTTTCGCGAGTGGGTCCGCGAACGCCAGGATTTCTCCCCCGGCGACTGGGGGCCGCAGATCATCGGTGAACCGCCCCAGCTCACCCCGCCCTGGCCGCTGCCCAGTCAGCAGATCCTGCTCCCCGACTCCGGCGCAGCGTCCCGGCTCGCCGCCGGAGCAGCTGTCCGGCCCTCGACCCGTCCGGCCGGTCTCGACGCCGCCGCGATCCGGCAGGCCTACCGCGCCAGCGGCGGTAATCTGGCGGCGGCCGCCCGGCAGCTCGGCGTGCACCGGGCCACTCTCTATCGTTATCTGCGAAAACTGGGGCTTGATCGCGCCGAACTCGAGGGTGACCGGCCCGAACGGTAACGCACTGTTTCCTCTGACTGCCGCCAAAGATTCGCTATGCCCGATCTGCCGTCCCGCCTCCCTGTGGAAACCGTTCTCCCGGCACTGCGTGCGGCCCTGGCCGACGCGCCGGCCGTCATCCTGCAGGCACCGCCCGGTTCCGGCAAAACGACCCGCGTGCCGCCGGCGCTGCTCGAAGCGCCGTGGCTGGGCGGGCAGCGCATCCTCATGCTCGAACCGCGCCGGCTGGCGGCGACCAGTGCGGCCCACTTCATGGCGGCCCGACGCGGTGAACCGGTCGGCGCCACGATCGGCTACACCATCCGCTATCAGCAGCGGCGTTCAGCGTCGACCCGCCTCGAAGTCTTGACCGAGGGGCTGCTGACCCGGCGCCTGCAGGCCGATCCGGAACTGACTGGGGTCGGCCTGGTGATTTTCGACGAGTTTCACGAGCGCAGCCTGCAGGCCGATTTGGCCCTGGCTCTCTGTCGCGATGTCCAGAGCGCGCTGCGTGCCGATCTGCGCCTTCTGGTGATGTCGGCGACCCTCGACAGCGCACCCCTGGCCCGGCTGCTCGGCGACTGCCCGGTGGTTACCGCCGCGGGGCGCAGCTTTCCGGTGACAATCGATCACCTGCCGCAGTACGCCTTGTTGCCGGCCGCCGAGGCGACCGCCGCCGGCGTGCGTCATGCCCTGGCCGCCGCCTGCGGCGATATCCTCGCCTTTCTCCCCGGCGCCGGGGAGATCGCGCGCTGCGGCGAGCTCCTGCACGACCTGGCCGACACCATCGATCTCCGCCCGCTGCACGGCTCGCTGCGGTTTGCCGATCAGGAGGCCGCCATCGTGCCGGGCCCGCGCCGGCGTGTGGTCCTGGCGACCAATGTCGCCGAAACCAGTCTGACCATCGAAGGGATCGGCGTCGTCGTCGACAGCGGCTGGGAAAAGCGGCCGCGGTTCGACCCCGGCCGGGGGAGCACACGCCTGGAGGCGACGCGCATCTCCCGGGCTAGCGCCGAACAGCGCACCGGCCGGGCCGGCCGCCTCGGCCCGGGGCAGTGCTACCGGCTCTGGTCCGCAGGGACCGAGGGGGCCATGCTCCCTTTCACGCCGGCGGAGATCCGCCAGGCCGATCTGGCGCCCCTCGCTTTCGAACTCACCCTCTGGGGGATTACCGACCCAGCACAACTGGCCTGGCTCGATCCGCCGGCAGCGGGGCCGATGGCGGCGGCCCGCCAGCTGCTGACCCAGCTCGGTGCTGTCGACGAGGGCGGTCGGCTCACCTCGACCGGCCGGCAGATGAGCCGCTATCCGACCCACCCGCGTCTGGCGCGCCTGCTGCTCGCCGCCCTGGAGGAGGGTTGCGCCGACCTCGGTTGCGACCTGGTGGCGCTGCTTGGCGAGCGCGAGCCGTCCGGCGACCGCCGGCAGCCGGTCGTCGCCGCCCCCTGCGACCTGCTCCCCGGCATCGAACGGCTGCGCAACCGGCAGTTGCCGCAGACGGCAGCCATACAACGTGCCGCCGCCGACTGGCGCCGGCGTACCGGCGCAAACGGCCGGACGCCGGTCGACGCCCGGCAGATCGCCCGTCTGCTGGCCCGCGCCTGGCCCGATCGTCTCGGTGTACAGCGCAGTCCGGCGAGCCGGCGCTATCTGCTGCGCAGCGGGCAGGGCGCGACTCTGGCCAGCACGTCACAGGTGCACGCTGCTGAATGGCTGGTGGCGATCGAGATCGCCGGGCAGGCCGGCGGTGATGGTGAGATCCGCCTCGCCAGCCGTCTCGACCCAAGCACGGTCGAAGAGCTGTTCGGTCACGCAGCGCACTGGCAGCGTGAGGCCGGCTGGGACGAGCGTGCCGACCGGGTTGTCGTCCGGGAAACCCGGCGCCTCGGCGCCATCGTCCTGCAGGAGCGGCCGGTCGATGTCACAGTCGACGATACCGTTCCGGCGCTGCTGGCCCTGCTGCGCCGCAAAGGGCTCGACGCCCTCCCCTGGACACCGCACTGTCGCCAGTTCCAGGCCCGCGCCGACCTGCTGCACCGGCACCTCGCCGAGCGCAGCTGGCCGGACTTTTCGGCGAGCGCTCTGCTGGTCACCCTGGAGGACTGGCTTGCGCCGTGGCTGGCAGGCGTGACCACCCGCCGGGGGCTGCAGACCGTCCCCCTGGAAGAGGCCCTGGCCGCCAGGCTCGGCTGGAACCGGCTCAAGGAGCTCGACCGCCTCGCCCCGGAACGGCTCGAGGTGCCGAGCGGGTCACGGATCCGTATCGATTATCTGCAGGGGGAACAGCCGGTCCTTGCGGTCAAGCTGCAGGAGATGTTCGGTCTGGCGGAGACGCCGCGGCTGGTCGACGGTCGTGTGTCGCTGCTGGTCCACCTGTTGTCGCCGGCCGGGCGGCCGTTGGCGATCACCGGTGATCTGCGTCATTTCTGGCAGGACGTCTACCCGGAGGTGCAGAAGGAGATGCGCGGGCGCTACCCGAAACACCCCTGGCCCGACAACCCCTGGCAGGCGCGCGCCACCCGCCGCACCGGGCGGCAGTGAGCAAACGGGGGCGGGGCGCTGCGGAATCGTTAATGAAACGTTCTGGCAAAGGAGGGTCTTGCAAAGATCCAAAAAGGCGTCATTCCGCGGGCTTTAGGCCGGAATCCAGAGGTTAACTGACTGAAACGACGGGTTCCCCGATAAAGGCTCTCGGGGATGACAGGACGTTTGCAAGGGGCTCAAAGGCGGCCGTCGTCGCTGGCCGGCAGATCCTGCTTGAGGATCTTACGGGCATTGTACAACAGGCTTGCCGGGTGGATCGGCTTGTGAAGATAGTCGACAGCGCCGTACTTTTTCGCCGCGATCAGTGAGGCGGCGCCGGGGCTGCCGGTAATGATAATGATGGCGCAGTCCGGCTGCAGCCCCTTGAGGGACTGGATCGCGGCAACGCCGTTGTCCTGACCGAAGCCGATGTCGAGAAGCAGCAGGTCGTAAGCATGGGCCTGCATCTGCTGAACACAGCGCGACAAGGTTTCGGCGGTATCGACTTGATAACCGGCGTCACCGAGGATTTCCTTGAAGGTGAAGCGGATCGACTCCTCGTCGTCGGCCACCAGGATTCTTGGTTTCATGGCAATACCCCCCGAAGAATTGTACCGGACCTTCAATCTATATGCATGGGAAATGCCAAGACAGGAGACAGCGCGGGCCTGTTTTCTAGCTTGCTGTAATGACGTGCTCCTGTCGTTACCTTGCGGGAAGGTGCCCCGGCTTTTCAGGCGGCGGGTCGCTGTGCCCTCTGTGCCACGGCACACCCCTGGCACAACGGTGTGCGCCAGCCAGTGGCTGGCAGGATTAAAGTGCCCCCGGACTTGCAATGCGCAGTCAACGATGGGCGCTACCGCGCAAGGGAAGCAACCGGGCGGCCGTAAACAGCATGGCGCAGCGGGCTTACCTGCCGAAAACTGTCTGCAAGAGCTCCGTGGTCCGTTTCGCCGGGTTCTGACGAATGGTCGCTTCTTCGATGGCCAGATAGTGGAAGACGCCGTTCATCCCCTGTTCGACCACATAGCCGGTCAGATCCGCCTTGACATCGGGGACGAAGGGGACGGTCCGATATTGCCCCATCACGTTGTCGTAAGCCTGTACCGCCCCGGCCTGGCTGAGGGCCTGGTCGACAATCGGCTGCATCTCCGTGGCCAGTTGCGGCGTCATCTTTTCCTGAAAGTAGCGGGTCGCCGCATCGGGGGGGCCGTTGTAGATCCCCATGACATCGTCGAGAGTCATCTGTTCGATCGACGACCAGAAGAGCTCCTTCGCCTTGGGCGTGGCCTGCTCGGCAGCACGGTTGAGCCTGAGCTCCAGGTCGTCGAGCATGGGGGCCATGCCGAGGGGCTTAAGGGTCGATTGAACGGTCTGCAGGCTTTTGGGCAGCGGGATGTGGATGGCCGGGTCGGCGTTGAAGCCGTCGGTCGTGCCGAGCTGTGCGACCACGGCGTCGCTGCCGACGCGTAGCGCCTCCTTCAGGCCGGCGGCTACCTGGCGGGTGTCGGTGGCGGTCGGTGCCGGGCTGTCGACCGTCGAGTCCAGAAGCTTTTGCCCCCGTTTCAGCCAGTCAGTCTGGGCCGACAGCGAACACGGCAAGGAGATGGCGAGCAGAGCGGCAAGGGCCAGCGTAGTGCAGCGGAAACGGCGGAACATGAGTCACCTCCAGGGGGGCTGCTTGGGTTCATGGTCGACTCCCGATCTCGGCCAAGTATAGCCGATGGTGGTTGTTTGTCAGAGCCGCTGCCGGTGATTTGCGAGTAGAGCCCGGCAACCCCGCGCAGAGATTGCTGAAGCGGGTGGAGCAGGCGACACCGGCAAACGTCGCAAGTGTCGCAAGCTCCTGTCGCCGCGACGTCGCAGGGTCTTCTCCCCTTTTTGCCGTGTCAGGCCCAAGATCCTGTTATCTCTCACTTATCCCCTCCGCATCAAGGTTGGCACACCCCTTGATATCTCCATAGGGCAGAAACGGATTGCAACTCAACCCACCAACCACACCAAGGAGGTATCCGCCATGCGTAGCTGGGATCTGTTCAGGGAAATGGAACAACTGCAACGGGAGATCGATAGTGCTTTCCGCGGCACCGGATTTGGCGACCCGGCCACCAGCGGCTTCGGCCTGCGCCGCTATCCGAAAGTCAACCTGCGGGAAGATGCCGACAACCTCTATCTGGAAATCCTCCTGCCCGGGGTCGATCCGCAACAGGTCGATCTGAGCATGCTCGGCAACACCCTGACCCTGAGCGGTGAACGGGCCGGCGAAGACGAGGCCGGCAACGGCCGCATCTGGCACCGCCTGGAACGCGGCACCGGCAAGTTCCTGCGCAGCATCGAGCTGCCGGCCGAAGTCGATGTCGACCGGATCAAGGCCGAAGCGAAAAACGGCCTGATGCTGGTGACTCTGCCGAAAGCGGCCGCTGCCAAGCCGCAGAAGATTGCCATCAAGGTCGCTTGAGTGAAACGACAGACCACAGATATGACGCCAAGGAGAATATGCCATGACTGAGAAGAATCTGACCACCGGCAGCAACCAGACCGCTTCCCCCATGGAGGCGACCCGCTCCGACCGCAACTACGTCCGCCCGGCGGTCGACATCTGCGAGACCGATCAGGGGCTGACTCTGGTCGCCGATGTGCCTGGGCTCGACGAGGGGAGTCTTGAAATCAGTGTCGACCAGGGGATTTTGACCATCGAGGGCAAAGCCCCCGCCGGCAGCGGCGAGTACCTCTACCGCGAGTTCAACATGGCCGGCTACTGGCGGCAGTTCCAGTTGCCCGACAGTCTCGATGCCGGCAAGGCGAAAGCCGAGGTCCGGCACGGCGTGCTCACCCTGCACCTGCCGAAAGTCGAAGCGGCCAAGCCGCGGCGCATCGAGATTACCGCCCACTGATCGCCCTGTTGACCGGTCGCCGATCGTCAGAGGCCGGAGGGAATCCTCCGGCCTTCTGGCAGGCGGTGATGCGCTTCTGCCTGATTGCGCTAAGCTTATCCTGAGCCGCACCCCCCGAGCAGAAAAGAGGAAGACCATGGATATCAACCGCATGACCGAAAAGACCCAGGAATCCCTGCAGGCCGCCCAGAGCCTGGCGGTGAAACACGGCCACGTCGAAGTCGACGGCGAACACCTGCTCCTCGCCCTGCTTGAACAGCAGGGGGGGCTGGTGCCGCGGCTGGTCGCCCGTCTCGACAGCGACGCCGCCAGCCTGGCGCAGGCGGTGCGCGCCGAACTGCAGCAGCGCCCGGCGGTCTCCGGTCCCGGTGCCGAGCCGGGCAAGGTCTATGTCAGTCAGCGCTTCAGCCGGCTGCTGGTCAGGGCCGAAGACGAGGCCAAACGGCTCAAGGACGAATACATGAGCGTCGAGCACCTGCTGCTGGCACTGGTCGAGGAGGGCAAGCAGACGGCTGCCGGGCGGATTCTGCAGCAGTTCAATTTGACCCGCGACCGGCTACTCAAGGTGCTCAGCGAGGTGCGCGGCCACCAGCGGGTGACCAGCGCCGACCCGGAAGGGACCTACGAAGCCCTCGACAAGTACGGTCGCGATCTGGTCAAGGAGGTCAAGAAGGGGAAACTCGACCCGGTGATCGGCCGTGATGGCGAGATCCGCCGGGTGATCCGCATCCTGTCGCGCAAGACCAAGAACAACCCGGTGCTGATCGGCGAGCCGGGGGTCGGCAAGACCGCGATCGTCGAGGGGCTGGCGCAACGTATCGTGCGTGGCGACGTGCCCGAGGGGCTGAAAGACAAGACGGTGTTCGCCCTCGACATGGGCGCGCTGCTCGCCGGTGCCAAGTACCGCGGCGAGTTCGAGGAGCGGTTGAAAGCGGTCCTTACCGAAATCCAGGAGAGCGACGGCCGCATCCTGCTGTTCATCGACGAGCTGCACACCATCGTCGGCACCGGCAAGGCCGAAGGGGCGATCGACGCCGGCAACATGCTCAAGCCGATGCTCGCCCGCGGCGAACTGCACTGCATCGGCGCCACCACCCTGGACGAATACCGCAAGTACATCGAGAAGGACGCCGCCCTGGAGCGGCGCTTCCAGCCGGTGCTGGTCGAGCAGCCGACGGTTGAGGACAGCATCAGCATCCTGCGTGGTCTCAAGGAGCGCTACGAGGTCCACCACGGCGTGCGTATCCAGGACAACGCCCTGGTTGCCGCGGCGACACTGAGCCACCGCTACATCAGCGACCGCTTCCTGCCGGACAAGGCGATCGACCTGGTCGATGAGGCGTGCGCCATGATCCGTACCGAGATCGACTCCCTGCCGACCGAGCTCGATGAGGTGAGCCGCCGGTCGATGCAGCTGGAGATCGAGGAGGCGGCGCTGAACAAGGAGAAGGACAGGGCGAGCCAGGCCCGCCTGGAGAGCCTGCGCCGGGAGCTGGCCGACCTGCGCGAGCGCTCCAGCACCCTCAAGGCGCAGTGGGACCAGGAGAAGCACTCGATCAAGGCGGTACAGGGCCTGCGTGAAGAGATCGAGCAGGTACGCCGGCAAGTCGAGGATGCCGAACGTCACTACGACCTGAACCGGGCGGCGGAACTCAAGCACGGCCGCCTGCCGGAGCTGGAGAGCCGGCTGCGGCAGGCCGAGGAGGAGCTGAGTCGGCAGGCGCAGGGCGAGCGGCTGCTGCGTGAAGAGGTGACCGAAGACGAGATTGCCGGCATCGTCTCGCGCTGGACCGGGATTCCGGTGACGCGCCTGGTCGAGGGTGAACGCGAAAAACTGCTCAAGCTCGACCAGCTGCTGCACCAGCGGGTGATCGGCCAGGACGAGGCGGTGCAGCTGGTCGCCGACGCGGTGATCCGCGCCCGAGCCGGCATCAAGGATCCGCGCCGGCCGATCGGCTCATTCATCTTCCTCGGTCCGACCGGGGTCGGCAAGACCGAACTGGCCAGAACCTTGGCCGAGGCGCTGTTCGACAGCGAGGAGAACATGGTGCGCATCGACATGTCGGAGTACATGGAGAAGCACGCTGTCAGCCGGCTGATCGGCGCACCGCCGGGCTATGTCGGCTTCGAGGAGGGGGGGCAGCTGACCGAGGCGGTCCGCCGCCGCCCCTACTGCGTGGTGCTGTTTGATGAGATCGAAAAGGCCCATCCCGACGTGTTCAACGTCCTGCTGCAGGTCCTCGATGACGGCCGGATCACCGATAGCCACGGCCGAACCGTCGATTTCAAGAACACCGTGGTGATCATGACCTCGAACATCGGCTCGCCGCACCTGCTCGAGGGCGTCGACGCCTCCGGCGAGATCGCCGCGGCAGTGCGCGACCGGGTGATGCAGGAGCTGCGCCACGCCTTCCGGCCGGAATTTCTCAACCGGGTCGACGACATCGTCCTGTTCAAGCCGCTGACCATGGGCGAGATCGAGCAGATCATCGAGCTGCAGGTCGAGGATCTGCGCCGCCGGCTGGCCGAACGTGAACTCGGTCTCGAACTGAGCGACGCGGCGCGGCGCTTCATCGCCAGTGCCGCCTACGATCCGGTGTTCGGCGCCCGGCCGATCAAGCGCTATCTGCAGCACAAGCTGGAGACCGTCATCGGCCGGGCCCTGATCGGCAACGAGGTCGTGCCGGGCGGGCGGGTGCACGTTGCTCTGCATGATGGCGCCCTGGCGGTCGACTTTCTGCCCGCAGGCGGCAAGGCCTGATCGCCAGCCCGGGCTGGCGCCAAGAGGGTTGCGGCCCCACGGCGACTCGGCTATAGTCTCTGCTCCGCCGTAGATATTTTCATTCCGGGAGGGCCATTTATGATTACCGCCATCAGCCCCATCGACGGCCGCTATGCCGACAAGGTTCAGGAGCTCAGCGACTGCTTTTCCGAGTTCGCTCTGATCCGCAACCGGGTCCGGGTTGAGATCCTCTGGCTGCTCGCCCTCTGTGCCGAGCCGGCGATTGCCGAGTGCCGGGCGCTCAGCGGTGAGGAAGAGCAGTTTCTGCGTGGTCTGGCCGAGGGCTTCGCCGTCGCCGACGCCGAACGGGTCAAGTCGATTGAGCGCACCACCAACCATGATGTCAAGGCGGTGGAGTATTACCTCAAGGAGCAGCTGGCCGGCACCTCTCTGGCCGCACTCACCGAGTTCCTGCATTTTGCCTGCACCTCTGAGGACATCAACAACCTGGCCCATGCCCTGATGCTCAAAGATGGCCTTGACGCCCTGCTCCCCTTGCAGCGGCAGATCATCGAGCAGATCACAATGCTGGCCCGGGAGTATTGCGCGGTGCCGATGCTCGCCCGCACCCATGGCCAGACCGCGTCGCCGACCACCCTCGGCAAGGAGCTGGCGGTATTCGCAGCCCGGCTGCAACGCCAGACCGTACGCATCGAAGCGGTGGAACTGCTCGGCAAGCTGAACGGCGCGGTCGGCAATTTCAACGCCCATCTCGCCGCCTACCCCGACGTCGACTGGATCGCCCTGAGCGGCAAGGTCATCGAATCGGAGCTTGGACTGACTCAGAATCTGTTCACCACCCAGATCGAGCCCCATGACTACATGGCCGAACTGTTTGACGCCCTGGCGCGCTGGAACACCATCCTGACCGATTTCAACCGCGACCTCTGGAGCTACATCTCCCTCGCCTATTTCGGGCAGAAAACGGTGGCCGGAGAGATCGGCTCATCGACCATGCCGCACAAGGTCAATCCGATCGATTTCGAGAATTCTGAAGGTAACTGCGGCCTGGCCAACGCGATCTTTACCCACCTGAGCGCCAAGCTGCCGATCTCCCGCCTGCAGCGCGATCTCACCGACTCGACGGTGATCCGCAACATGGGGGTCGGTTTCGGCTACAGCATGATCGCCTATCGCTCGACTCTGAAAGGGCTCGGCAAGCTGCAGTTGAACCGGGAAAAGCTGGCCGCCGATCTCGACGGCGCCTGGGAGGTGCTGGCCGAGCCGATCCAGACGGTGATGCGCAAGGCGGGGGTCGACAAGCCTTACGAAAAGCTGAAGGAGCTGACCCGCGGCCGGCAGATCGATCGCGCCGCCCTGCACGCCTTCATCAACAGTCTCGACCTCGCTGACGCCGACAAACAGCGTCTGCTCGCCCTGACCCCGGCCGACTACACCGGCATGGCGGCACACCTGGTCGACTCCCTGTAACCTCACCTCACTGCCAGAGGCCGACGCCCGCTTGCCGGGCCTCGGCCTCGGCTTCCAGAAAATCGTCTTTCCGCGCAAAATCAAAGCGCCGGTAGACCACGGCCAACCCCTCTTCAAGCAACAGGCGGTTGAGCAGGCGGCCGTCCGGCAGCACGACATAGGCGAGCAGGCGGCCGTGCCGGTCGTACGGCTGCCGGTCGAGCTGCAGGGTGACGCTTTTCCCTTTGGCGGTTGCGATGTTGTAGCGCAGCCCGGCGTGCTGGATCTGGTCAAGCCGGGCCGGATCGGCGCCGAGAGCGGTGAACTTGCGATCCCGCTCCGGCGAACGGGTCCGCTCCGGGCAGTCGATGCCGAGCAGGCGGACCTTGCCGATCGGGTCGACATGCAGGGTGTCGCCGTCATAGACCCAGGTGACGGTGCCGCGCCGCGCTCCCGCGAGCGACACGTCCTGCGCCGGGACGACGGCGACAATGAGCAGAGGGAGAAGGAGGCAGAGGAGCGAAAGAAAGGCGGTGCGGGCGTGGCGGCTCACCGCCGGCCACCCCAGAGCAGCCGGCAGAAGCAGCCGGTGGCAAATCCCCAGACCAGGTTGTAGACCAGAATGAACAGCGGGGTTGCCTGGCCGAGGCCGAAGCCGAGCCAGCCGAGATCGGTCTGGTAGGGGAAGACGAACAGCAACTGGTGGGCCGTCGGCAGCAGGCTGACCCAGAGCCCCTTGCGGGCCCAATGGCGACGGGCACTCTGCGGGCCGACACAGACGAAATAGACCAGGCCCCAGAGCCCGCCCCAGACCAGCCGCGGGTAGAGCCAGGCCGCACTCAGCGTCGGCGCGAGGCGAACGTCGAGCAGCGCTGGCAGGCCGAGTTGGCCGACCTGCCAAGCGAACAGGCTGCTGACCAGCGCACCGAGCAGTCCGGCGCAGAAACAGACGGCGAGCATGGCACCGGGTCGATTCATCAGGCCTCCCGTGGCGAAAACGTCAGTCCGTGACAACCCCCTCGTTCATGCTGCCGGTCCGGTAGCCTTCGAGATCGAGAGCGACGTAGGTGAAGCCGGCGGCCTTGAAGGCCGCCACCAGCTCCCGGCGCAGGCCATCATCGAGGATTTTTGCCAGGTCGTCAAGGGCGACTTCGATCCGGGCGACCTCGTTGTGGTAGCGAACCCGGAAGGTTTTGAGCCCGCGCTCGAACAGGAAATTCTCGCAGCGATCGATCTGCTGCAGGCGCTCGGCGGTGATCCGGGTGCCGTAGGGAAAGCGCGACGCCAGACAGGCGAACGGCTGCTTGTCGGCTGTCGGCAGGCCGAGCCGGCGACTCAGGGCGCGGATGTCGGCCTTGGTCAAGCCCGCTTCCAGCAGGGGCGAGCGGATCTGCAGCTCGCCGGCGGCGTCACGCCCCGGGCGATAGTCGGCCAGATCGTCGAGATTGGCGCCATCGAACACCTGCCGCAGTCCGAGCTGGTGGGCCTGCTCCAGGCAGATCTCGAACAGCTCCTTCTTGCAGTGATAGCAGCGGCGCAGCGGATTCTCGGCAAAGCCGTCGATCTCCAGCTCGTTGCTGTCGACCACGATCTGGCGGACGACGAGCTGTTCGGCCAGGCGCACACTCTCAGCGAACTCGCGCACCGGGTAGGTTGGCGAGGTGGCGGTCAGGGCGACCACCCGGTCGGCGCCGAGAACATCCCGGGCGACCCGCAGCAGGAAAGTCGAATCGACGCCGCCGGAAAAAGCGACCGCCGCCGACCCGCAGTCGGCCACCAGGCGCACCAGCGCAGCGTATTTGTCATCAAGGGCGATCGGCTCGCTCCCGGTCGTCTCTGTCGGTACCATCAGCTCTCCCGCCTGTCTACCGTTAGAAAGTCAACAGTTCAGCGCATCAACCGCAGTTCAGATGTAATACATGAAGCGGTGGTCGAGTTCTTTCTCCATGCCGAGGGCCTGGCCACGGTCACAGAGATCTTTGAGGGTGACGGAGCGCAGGTAATCGTTAAGCCGTTTGCTCGCCTCGGCCCAGACGGTCTGGGTCACACAGTTGTTGTCGAGCAGGCACTCCGTCTTGCGCTCTTTCTCCTTGACACAGTCGACCAGGGCCATCTCCCCCTCGGCCGCCGTGACAATATCAAAGACCGTGATCTCCTGCGGCTTGCGCGCCAGCAGGTAGCCGCCTTGGGGACCGCGCCGGCTCTTCAGCAGGCCAGCACGCTTGAGGTCCTGGAAAATCTGTTCGAGATAGCGCGGCGAGAGGTTCTGCCGGCGACTGATATCCTTGATCTGGGCCGGCAGGGTGCCGGCATGGTAGGCCATATCGAACAGGGCGCGCAGGCCGTAACGGCTCTTGGTGGACAGTCGCATGGGGATAACCTCCGGATTTTCAGTTCTTCATATGTAGTTGATCTTTATTGTTCATGTCAAGAAATCCCCGTCGCCATCGACGGGGAGAGACCGGGGGAATGCCGAGTTCACACGGCGTCAGCGACAGTCCTTGCCGAAGGTGGCGGGAGTCTGCTAGAGTCGGCGCGATTCCCGTTCAGGAGACCTCATGAGCGATCAGCGCCGCCAGCTCTACCTCTGCGACCCGCAACTCGGCCCGGACTCCGACCTGGCTCGCGCAGCGGCAGCGCGTGGCTTCGTCCTGACGCATTTTGCCGCGGGCGACCAGCTGCTCAAGGCCCTGGCGGAACCGCTGGTGAGCGAACCGGCGCTGATCGTCCTCGATACCGACAGCGAGACGGACTGGGCCGAGCTGGTGCGCCAGCTGAAGGCGCGGCTGGCCGACGTGCCGCTGGTGCTGGTCTCCGGCCGTGCCACCGTCCGGGGCGCCGTCCAGGCGCTGCAGCTTGGGGCCGCCGACTATCTGGCCAAGCCGGTCGTCGTCGCCGACCTGTTGCAGCGGCTCGAACAGAGTCACGAGCGTCGCCAGCTGTTGGCTGAGAACCGTTCCCTGCGCGCCGAACTGCGACGGCGTTTCGAACCGGACCGCATTGTCTGTCAGAGCGAGGGGTTCGCCCGGGCGCTGACTCTGGCGCGCAAGGTGGCGGCCAGCGATGCCAGTGTGCTGATTCTCGGCGAGAGCGGCGTCGGCAAGGAGCTGATCGCCTCGACCATTCACCATGCCAGCCCGCGCTGCGAGCGCAACTTTCTGTCGATCAACTGCGCCGCTCTCACCGAAACCCTGCTGGAGAGCCAGCTGTTCGGCTATGTCAAGGGGGCGTTCACCGGTGCGACCAGTAACCAGCGCGGTCTGGTCGAAGCGGCCGAGGGGGGCACCCTGTTCCTCGACGAAATCGGCGACATCAGCGCCGGCCTGCAGGCCAGGCTGCTGCGGGTGCTGCAGGAGCGCGAATATCTGCCGGTCGGTGCGACCCGTATCCAGAACGCCGATGTCCGCTTCCTCGCCGCGACCAACCGCGATCTCGAGGCAGCGGTCGCCGACGGCAGTTTCCGCGAAGACCTCTACTACCGTCTCAACGTCGTCACCCTGCAGGTTCCGCCGCTCCGCGAGCGCCGCGACGATATCGTGCCGCTGACCTCGTTCTTTCTGGAGCGCTACGGGATGAGTGCCGACCAGAGGTTCTCGCCCAAGGTGATCGAACTGCTGCAGCAGTATGCCTGGCCGGGCAATGTCCGCGAACTCGAGAACGTCGTCGAAATGGCCTGTATCCTGGCGGAAGGGGGGACCATCGAACTGGAGCATCTGCCGGTCCGGATCAGTCAGGCGCAGCCAGCGGTCTTCGCCTTACCGCAGGGCGAGATGACCCTCGAACAGGTGGAGCGTCTCTATATTGAACAGGTCTACCGGCAGACCGGCTTTCACAAGGTCAATACCGCACGGATTCTCGATGTTTCGCGCAAAACCCTCGATCGCAAGCTGAAGCTGTTCGCCATCGGCCGCGAGCCGGCCTGAGCGCCCGGGCGATTGCTGCCCGATTGTGACAAAAAGTCCCGCCCTGTTTCATTTTGTCCGGATCGCTGCGCTGGCTGCTGCCGCCGCCCTCACCGCAATTTTCACCCAACCCCGCGTTTTTCAGTCAATAAAAGGCCTTAGCTGCGGTTAAGGCACGCTCCTTGCCATACTCCCTGGCTGTGTCACTTCGCCACATGTGGCGTGCCGACAATATCCCGACAGGAGAGAGAGCATGGCAAATCGTATCGTCATCGACCCGGTCACCCGGATTGAAGGCCACCTGAAGATTGAGGCGGTCCTCGACAACGGCGTGGTCAAGGAAGCCCGCAGTTCCGGCATGATGTACCGGGGGCTGGAAAACATTCTGCGTGGCCGCGACCCGCGTGACGCGGCGCGGCTGATGCAGCGCATCTGCGGCGTCTGCCCGACCTCACACGGTCTGACCGCCGCCTTCGCCCTCGACGAAGCCTACGGCGTCAACGGGGTCATTCCGGATAACGGCCGGATTTTGCGCAACCTGATCCAGGGGGCCAATTTCGTCCAGTCGCACATCCTGCACTTCTACCACCTGGCGGCCCTCGACTATGTCGACGTCACCGCCGCCGCCGACTATCAGGGGAACGACCCGACCCTGAAAAAAGTCCGCGACTTCATCGCCCGGGGGCACCTCGGTCCATTCGTGCCGCGCTACGAGGGGGACTACCGGCTGAGCCGCGAGGAGAATCTGGCGGCGCTCGCCCACTACGTCGAAGCCCTCGACATGCGCCGCCTGGCTCATGAGGCGACCGCCATCTTCGGCGGCAAGATGCCGCACAACATGTCGATCCTCGCCGGCGGCTGCACCGCCGCCCCCGCCATCGACACCATCGCCGCATTCCACTGGAAGATCGAGCGGCTGATCGAGTTCATCGACACCCGCTACCTCCCCGATGTGTTGATGGTCGCCAGCCGCTACAGCGACTACTTCGGCGTCGGCGCCGGTTGCGGGCAGTTCCTGTCGTTCGGCGTCTTTGACCTCGACAGCGATCCCGATCTGACCAAGCGGCAGCGCTACTTTCCCCAGGGGATCGTGCGCCTCGACGATCTCAAGCTGCGCCGGTTCGAGCCGAACCGGATCACCGAAGAGGTCGACTACAGCTGGTTCGAGGACAGCGGCGCTCTGCACCCCTACGACGGCCAGACCGTGCCGAACCGGGAGAAGGCCGGGGCCTACAGCTGGGTCAAGGCGCCGCGCTATGCCGGCGAAGTCATGGAAGTCGGCCCTCTGGCGCGGATTCTGGCCGCCTATGCCGCCGGCAACCGCAGCGTGCAGACACAGGTCAACGACCTGCTGGCCCGTTTCAACGCCTCGCCGGCCGCCCTCGATTCGGTCCTCGGCCGGCACGCCGCGCGCGCCATCGAATGCCGGCTGGTCGCCGAACAGATCCGCAACTGGGTGTTGCAGCTCAAGCCGGGTGAACCGACCTTTGTCGACTTCCCCCTCGATGTCACCAGCCGCGGCATGGGCCTGCATGAAGCGCCGCGCGGCGCCCTCGGGCATTGGGTGCTGGTCGAAGGGGGGAAGGTCAAGAATTACCAGGCTGTGGTGCCGACCACCTGGAACGCCGGACCGATGGACGCCCGCTCGCAGCCCGGACCGATCGAGCAGTCGCTGCTCAACACCCGGGTCCGCGACCAGCGCAACCCCTTCGAACTGGTCCGCATCGTGCGCGCCTACGACCCCTGTCTCTCCTGCGCGGTGCATGCCGTCAGCCCGCGCGGCGAAGACCTCGGGCGCTTTGTCGTCGGAGCCGAATAGCATGCCGGCCACGGAACGCGCCCCTCTGCTGGTCATGGGAGTCGGCAACCTGCTGCGTGGCGACGACGGCTTCGGTGTGCGGGTTATCGAACATCTCGCCGGACAGCCGCTGCCGGCCGGTGTCGAACTCCTCGATGCCGGGACCAGCATCGTCGATCTGATCGATGAACTGCGGGGCCGCCGCAAGCTGGTGGTCATCGATGCCGTGCGCGGCGATCAGCCGGCCGGCACCCTGTACCGCTTCAGCCCGGAACAGGTCGATACCGCTGCCGTGCCGGCCGACTCCCTGCACCAGGTCGGCCTGCTGGAGACCCTCAAGCTCGCCGATCTGATCGACTGCCGGCCGACCCAGACCGTGGTCATCGGCGTGCAACCGGCGGCAACCGGCCTCGGCATCGGCCTCTCGCCGGCAGTCGACGCGGCCATCGAGGCCGCCGGTCGACTGGTCCGGCGCGAACTCGACGAAGCGCTCGCCACTCTCGAGCAACACTGATATTCAGATCTGACAGGAGACGATCATGACAGTCACCAGACGAAGTTTTCTCAAATACTCGGCGGGAACCGGTGCTTTTCTCGGTCTCGGCCTGTTCGACAACCCGCTGCTGCGCAAGGCCTTCGCTCAGGCGATCCAGGAGACACCGGTGATCTGGCTGGCCGCCGGTGCCTGCAGCGGCTGCAGTGTATCGCTGCTCAACAGCCTGTCGCCGCGCATCCAGGATGTGCTGCTCGACCAGGTGCTCCCCGGCCACCACGTTGAAATGGCGTTCCACCCGACCATCATGGCCGCGGCCGGCGATCTCGCCATGCAGGCGATGTACGACACCGAGGAGAAGCCGTTCATCCTGGTGGTGGAAGGATCGGTCATGACCGCCGAACGCGGTATCCACTGCGAGATCGGCGAGAAGGACGACCACGGCATCACCGGTCTCGACCATGTGCTGCGCCTCGGCCGCAAGGCGAAGGCAGTGCTCGCCGTCGGCACCTGCGCCGCATTCGGCGGCATCCCCGCGGCAGAGATGAACCCGACCGGTTCCAGGGGGGTGCGTGCCGTGCTGCAGGAACACAGGATTGCCACGCCGATCATCAATCTTCCCGGGTGTGCCGTTCACCCCGACTGGTTTGTCGGCACCCTGGCCGCCGTACTGCTCGGCGGGCCGGAGTCGGTCCCGGTTGATGCGCATGGCCGGCCGACCATGTTCTACAGCAAACTGATCCACGACAACTGCCCGCTGCGCGGCCATTTCGACGCCGGCCGTTTCGCCGAAAAGTTCGGCGACCCGTACTGTCTGTACAAACTCGGCTGCAAGGGGCCGGTGGCCCGCGCCAACTGCCCGGAAAAGCGCTTCAACAGCGGCACCAACTGGTGTATCGACAACCGCCACCCCTGCAACGGCTGCGTCGAGCCGGAATATCCCTACGCCGGCAGCCTGTGGGCCACCGTGCCGATCCAGGACGCCACGCCGCCGGCCGGCTTCCCGCCGATCAGCACCGACCGGACCAGGACCCTCGATGTGACCCCGGCCTACGCCGCCCTGGCCGGCGCCGTCGCCGGTGCCGCCGGCGTGAAGATGACGCGCAAGAGCGACCGCCCGGAGAGTGCGGCGCAGGCTGACGGGGGGGAGTAGGCCATGGAGATCAATCGGCGAAAATTTTTGCAGATCGGCGCTGCCGCCGGCGGCAGCCTGGTCTGTGCCGGGAGCAAAACGGCGGAAGCACGTGACCTGCGCGAACCTGACCCGAACTGGAACGGCATGCTCAACGACACCACCCGCTGCATCGGCTGCAAGGCCTGTCAGGTCGCCTGCAAACGGGAGAACCGGCTGGAGCAGGAGAGCAGCCTGAACGAACAGGAGCAGCTCGGCCAGCCCATCTACGACGCGCCGAGCGGCCTGTCGGATCAGACCTACACCCTGATCAAGATGCACAAGGACGAGACCGGCCGGGCCACCTTCGTCAAGACCCAGTGCATGCACTGCAACGAGCCGGCCTGTGCCTCGGCCTGCATTGTCGGCGCCCTGCAGAAGCAGGAGAACGGCGCGGTCGCCTACGATGCCGACATGTGCATGGGCTGCCGCTACTGCATGGTCGCCTGCCCCTTCAGTGTCCCGCAGTTCGAATGGCAGCGGGCGATCCCCTCGATCAAGAAATGCACCCTGTGCGGTGAAACCCGCCTCAAGGAGGGGAAACCGACCGCCTGCAGCAGTGCCTGTCCGGCCGGGGCGATCGTCTTCGGCAAGCGCACTGAGCTGATCAAGCTGGCCCGGCAGCGCATCGCCACCGAGCCGGAGCGCTACCAGGATCATGTCTACGGCGAGAAGGAGGTCGGCGGCACCAGCGTCCTCTATCTGACCGCGCCGAAGATGCAGTTTGCCGCTCTCGGCCTGCCGGCGTTCGAATACCGGACCGTCGCCGGGCTGACCGAGAGCATCCAGCACCGCATCTTCCAGTATTTCATCCCGCCGATTGCGGTCTACAGCCTGCTCGGCGGCATCATGTACTACAACCAGCGACGCAAGAAGCTGGCCGAACAGCAAGGAGAGCCCCATGCATAAGGCCGCCCCCCTGCGCCAGCCGTTTTTTACGTTCAACACCTGGATGCTGCTGTTCTTCATCGGCAGCGGCGTGGTGTTCGCTTTCTTCCGCTTCTTTTACGGGTTCGGCAGTGTCACCAACCTGAACGCCGCCTACCCGTTCGGACTCTGGATCGCCTTCGATGTCGCCTGCGGCGTCGCCCTGGCGGCCGGCGGCTTCACCACGGCGACCATCGTCGAGATCTTCGGCCGGGAGAAGTACCATCCCCTGGTCCGGCCGGCGATTTTGACCGCCTTCATCGGCTACTTCCTGGTCGGCCTGGCGGTCTTCTTCGACCTCGGCAAGTACTACAATATCTGGCATGCCCTGATCTACTGGAACGGCACTTCCGTGCTGTTCGAAGTCGCCTGGTGCGTCATGCTCTACCTGACGGTGCTCGGCATCGAGAACATCCCGGCGGTGGTCGAACAGTTTCGCGGCCGGGTCCATCTGCCCGGTCAGCTGGCGGTCTTCAACCGTCCGGTCGACTGGCTGCTCGGCCGCGCTGACGGCATCCTCAACCGGACCATGGCGTTTTTCGTCATTGCCGGGGTGGTCCTCTCCTTCGGCCACCAGTCGTCCCTCGGCACCATGATGCTGATCGCCCCCTACAAGCTGCACGAACTCTGGTACACACCGCTGTCGCCGCTGCTGTTTCTGACCTCGGCGGTCAGCGTAGGCCTGCCGATGGTGATCTTCGAGGCGTCGTTGGCCACCTGGCTGTTCAAACGCCAGCCGGAGACCGAACTGCTCGCCGACATCGCCCGCTACATTCCGCTGTTTCTCGGCACCTACCTGCTGCTGCGCCTCGGCGACCTCGCTTACCGCGGCGTGCTCGCCTCCGCCTTCGACGGCAGCGTGCAGGGGAACGCCTTTCTGGCCGAGTTCGCCCTGTTCGCCGTCCCCTACTTTCTGCTGAAACAGGACCGGTTCCGCTGTGATGCGGTCAGCCTGTTTTTGTGCGCGGTCTCAGTGATTGCCGGGGTCGTTTTGAACCGCTTCAACGTCTTTCTGATCGGTATGGACATGGGTCCGGAGTTCAACTACTTCCCGTCGGTCGGCGAGTTTGCGGTCACGTTCGCCTTCGTCGCCTTCGGTCTGCTGCTTTACAAGACGGCTGTCAACTACCTGCCGATCCTCGAACAGCAGCCATAAGCACGTTGTCCCACCGGTCACCCTCTCTCCTGACCGGCCTGCAGCAGAGCCCGCCCGCGGGCGGGCTCTGCCCTTGACGGGAGAAGATGTCGTTTCGTACACTGGAGACGGATGGCCGGCTGTCGCCGGCCGTAAATGTGTTTACGAGACGAGGCTCTCTGCCGATGCGGACCAACCAGACGCCGACCTGCGCCGAGGCTGTCAATACCCCCTGGCGGGCCATCAGCCGCGCCGAAATCGACCAGTTGGTCCGCTCCCTGCTGACCGCCTGTGAGGTGGTCGGCGTCCAGGAGATTGCCGGCCGGCTGACCCTGGCGCCCCTCGACGATCCGACCCGCCTCTGCCTGGAGTTCCCGCCGCGGGTCCACTCACCGAAGAAGTACCTGTTCCCCAACTGGGAGAAACTGTTCCGCTTCCGGCTAGCCGGCAAGGTCAGTCTGGCCGCCGACCGGGCGGCGACGCCACGGGTGATCTTCGGTATGCATCCCTGCGACCTGCACGCAGTGCGGGTTCTCGATACCTGTCTGTTCGAGGGGGAGTCGGACAGCCTCTACCAGGCCAAGCGCGAGGCGACCGTGTTGATCGGCGTCGACTGCCAGCCGGACGAGCACTGCTTCTGCAGCAGTGTCGGCACCGACCGTGCTGCCGTCGGCTTCGACCTGTTCCTGCATCGCAGCGGCGACGGTTACCTGGTGCAGACCGGCAGCGAGCGCGGCGCGGCCCTGCTCGCTCGGCACGCGCCGCGGGTCGATGACCGTGCCGAGGAGGCCCCCCTGCCGCTGCAGCACAAGCCGTGCAGCGAGCAACTCAACTTCGCCGCCGCGCAGCTGGCACCGCTTCTCGAAGAGGCCTATGAGCATCGGCTCTGGTGGGAGCTCGGCCAGCGCTGCCTCGGCTGTGGCGCCTGCACCCTGCTCTGCCCGACCTGCTACTGCTTCACCGTCGAGGACCGTCTCGATCTCGATCTCGACAGCGGTGAGCGGGTCCGCACCTGGGATTCCTGCCAGTTCGATCATTTCACCCGGGTGGCTGGCGGCCGCGAGTTCCGCGCCGACCAGGCCGACCGGCAACGTCATCGCTTCTTCCGCAAATACAACTACCTGTGGCAGAAACATGCCAAGACCGCCTGTGTCGGCTGCGGCCGCTGCAGTCGCGAATGTCTGGCCAGCATTACGCCGGTCGAAGTTCTCAACCGGCTGTTCGCCGAGCAGGCCGGTCCGGCCGAACTGAGCGTACCGGCCAATGAATATCAGCCGCAGCTGGCCGAGATCGTCGCGGTCAGCGAACTGACCGGCCAGGATCGGTTGCTGCGGCTGCGCCTGGCTGAACCGTGGACGTTTCGTTCGGGGGCGTTCGTCGCCATCTCGATCTTTGGCCTCGGCGAGGCGCCGTTCACCATCGCCTCGCCGCCGGGCGACGATCTCTTTCTGGAGATCGTGGTTCGCGCCCAGGGCGCCCTCAGCCGGGCGTTGCACCGCCTGCAGCCGGGCGACAGCGTCGGTCTGCGCGGCCCCTTCGGCCGCGGCTTCGACCGCGACGCCCTGCGCGATCGCGACATCCTGCTGGTGGCCGGCGGCCTCGGCCTGGTGACGCTGCGTTCCCTGCTGCTGAGCCTGCTCGCCGAGCGCGCCGCTTACGGCCGGATCGTGCTCCTCTACGGCGTGCAAAGCCTCGAGCAGATGCTGTTTCGCGAGGAGCTGCACGCTCTGCACGCCAGCGGCCAGGTCGACTGCCGCTTCGCCGTGCGCGCCCCGGGCAATGCCTGGGGCGTGCCGACCGGCGATATCAGCCTGCTGTTCCGCGATCTCGATCTCGCGGCGCCGCGCGGCGTGGTCGCCATGTCCGGGCCGGCCGGCATGTACCGCTTCATCAATCCGCTGCTGTTGCGCATGGGGTTCGCCGAAGAGCGCCTCTACCTTAACCTGGAGCGACATATGAAGTGTGGCCTCGGCAAGTGCGGCAAGTGCCGGATCAACGATGTCTGTGTCTGTGAAGAGGGGCCGATCTTCCCCTACCGGCGGATCAAGCATCTCAAGGAAGCGATCGAACGATGACGGTGGCGCGCAAATCGACCGGAGGCGGCGTTGTTTGCCTGCCCATCACCCTGGACTTTCTGCGGGAATATCGATGACGAAGCCCCGGATCGGTTTTTTCGATTTCACCGGCTGCGAAGGCTGCCAGCTGACCGTGCTCAACCTCGCTGACCAGCTGCTCGACCTGCTCGATCTGGTCGAGGTGGTCGAGTTTCGCGAAGTGCACAGCGGTACGGTCGGCGATCTGGAGATTGCGTTTGTCGAGGGGAGTATCTGTCGGGACGACGAAATCGCCCGGCTGCGCACCATTCGTGCCCGCAGCCGGCTGCTGGTCAGTCTCGGCGCCTGTGCCGACCTCGCCGGCATCAACACCCTTGGCGATGGCGATCTCGAGCCGGTGATCGCCCGGGTTTACGGCGAGAACGCGCCGCACCTGCAGCGGGGCGCCGCCCGGCCGGTCAGTGATTTCGTCCCGGTCGACGGCCGCATCCCCGGGTGCCCGGTCGACGGCCAGGAGTTTCTGGCGGTCCTGAAAACCCTCCTCCTCGGCCGGCCGGTGCAGCTGCCGGAATACGCCGTCTGCGTCGAGTGCAAGCTGGCGGAGCTCCCCTGCACCTTCGAGCAGGGGATCGTCTGCCTCGGCCCGGTGGTGCGGGCCGGCTGCGGCGCCCTCTGCATCGCCGGCGGTGATCGCTGCCGCGGCTGTCGCGGGCTGGTCGACAACCCCCGGGAGCAGTCCTATCAGCGGGTTCTCGGCGTCTTCGACCGGACCGTCGACGACCTGATCGCCGAGTACCGGCTGTTTAATCTGCGCAGCGGAGGCGGCCGATGAACATCACGGTTCCGTACCTGAGCCGCATCGAAGGGCATGCCCACCTGGTGGTCGATGTCGCCGCCCGGGAAGTGGTCGCGTGTCGGCTCGACGTGATCGAGACCCCCCGGCTGTTCGAGCAGCTGCTGGTCGGTCGCCACTACAGCGAGGTCGCCGGTCTGGCGGCCCGCATCTGCGGCGTCTGTTCCCATTCGCACAACCTGGTGTCGCTCATGGCGACGGAGCGGGCCCTCGGTATCCAGGTGAGCGAGCAGTCTCTGGCGCTGCGCCGGCTGCTGATGTGCGGCGAGATTCTGCAGAGCCACCTGCTGCACCTCTACTTCATGGCGGTCCCCGACTACCTCGGCGTCCCCAGCCTGCTCGCCCTGACCCGCGACCGGCGCGAACTGGTCGGCCGGGCGCTGCGCCTGAAAAAACTCGGCAGCCAACTGTGTGCGGCGATCGGCGGCCGGCCGGTCCATCCGGTAACCACCTGCGTCGGCGGCTTCCTGCGCCTGCCGGTTGCCGCGGAACTGCAGGAGCTGCGTCGGCAGCTGGCTCGGGCGCTCCCCGACCTGGAGCAGACCGTCGAGCTGCTCGCCGGTCTCGACTGGCCCGACTTCGAGCGGGAGTCGGAGTGTCTCGCCCTGCACGACCCGCACGGCTATCCGCTGTTCGGCGAGACGCTGATCTCCAGTGCCGGACTGCAGGTTCCGGTGGAGCGCTATAGCGAACTGATTAGCGAATATACCGTCCGTCATGCCACGGCCCGGCACGCCCGGGCCCGCACCGACTCCTACCTGGTCGGCCCGTTGGCCCGCCTCCGCCAGGGCTACCATCACCTGAGCCCCCTGGCCCGTGACGTCGCCGCTCTGCTCAACCTGTCGCCGCGCACCGCCAACCCCTACCTGGCCCAGGCGGCGCGCATGGTCGAAGTGCTGCAGGTGGTCGAGCAGGCAATGCACCTGATCGACGAGCTGCTGCTTGCCGGGCTGCACACCGAAACCCTCGGGCCACCCCGCCGCTGCGGAACCGGGGCGGCGGCCCTGGAAGCGCCGCGCGGCCTGCTGATCCACGCCTACCGCTATGCCGAAGACGGCACACTGCTCGAAGCGGACTGCGTAATCCCGACCGCGCAGAATCTGGCGAATCTCGAAGCCGATCTGCGTGCCCGGGTGCCGCAGATCATCGACTGCGCCGAGCCGCTTTTCCAGTCGGACCTGGAGCGACTGGTGCGTTCCTACGACCCCTGCCTGAGCTGTGCCACCCACCTGCTGACCATCGAACGGCGCTGACCAGACCGCCGGCTGACCACAACCGCAACGGCAGAACCCGATTGGCACGCGCTGTGCGGAGAATCCTTACTCGAGTGGCCGCAGCACCAGGTCGAAAACGGCGGCACCGGCTCCCGGCTGCGGGTAGTGCTGGGTCGTCAGCGGCTGATGCCCTGGCGTGCTGACCTTGACGTGGATGTGCGGCCGACCGAGGCCGTAACGGGGCGGGACGTGACTGTGGAAGGAGTAGGTTCCGTCGGCGGAGCTGAACAGGGTGGCCCGCCAGTCGTCGCCGTACAGGCCGTGCGGGCCAGCCAGCCAGATCTCGATTCTGGCGTCGGCCAGCGGGCTGCAGTCGGTCGCCGACCGGACCCGGCCCATCAGCAGGTAGCCGTCGCCGACGCTGCGACGAACCGGTGCGTCGGGTCGGTAGAGGGGCCCCAGTTCATCCTCCGGCGTCGGCGTGCATCCCGTTACCTGTGTCGCCGCGACGGAGTACACCGGAGCAACGGCGAGAACCAGCAGCAGAACGATTCCGGTCAGGCCCCTGAGCGGCATCGGCATCTCACGGCAGCGGGATGAATTCGGTCTCGCCCGGCACCTGCGGGAAGCGACCGGCTCGCCAGTCACGCTTGGCCTGTTCGATCAGCTCCTTGCGGCTGGCGACCAGGTTCCACCAGACTGTGCGCTTGCCGAGGGGCTGGCCGCCGATGAGCACCAGGCGGCTCCCGGTGGTGGCGACGACTGCGCCGCGCGGCGCCGTGTCGAGCACGGCCATGGTCTGCTGCGGCAGCTCGGTCTCGGCAAGCCGTGCCGCACCCGATACCACATAAACGGCCAGTTCATCGATATCGTCCGGCAGGGTGAGCGCGGCGCCGGCTTGCAGGACGACTTCGGCGTACAGGGTCGGCGACCAGGTTGTCACCGGTGACTGCAGGCCGAAGGCGGCGCCGACCATGACGCGGATGGTCGCCTCGTCCGTGACGCGCTCCGGGATCAGCTCGGCGGCGTAGTGGCGAAAAGACGGCTCGGTCTCCTCGACGGCCTCCGGCAGTGCGATCCAGAGCTGCAGAGCGTGCAGCTCGTGCCCCGCCGCCCGCACCGCCGGCGGCGTGCGTTCGGAGTGAACGATACCGCGCCCGGCAGTCATCCAGTTGATCGCCCCCGGCTCGATCGGCTGTACCGAACCGAGGCTGTCGCGGTGCAGGATCTCGCCGGCGAACAGGTAGGTCACCGTCGCCAGACCGATATGCGGATGCGGTCGTACATCGATGCCGGCACCGGGAGCAAACCGCGCCGGGCCGAGATGGTCGAAAAAGACGAACGGGCCGACCGCCCTGACCGTCGCGGCCGGCAGCAGCCGGCGCACCGAGAAACCGCCCAGATCCCTGTCCGTCGGCCACAGCACGGCCCTTAAGCCCTGCCCGTCAGTCGTTGCAGCGGTCCTGTCGTGCAGTGGTTGCATCTTCAGACTCCCTGGTGCGAGGTTGTTCTAGAAGTCTGCCACACTCTCTGTCGGAGCTCAACATCGGGACGATTCTTCTGAGCGTATTGTCTGCGCTGAGCGCTCGGGCTCTGTCAGGAGCGCCCGGCCGACCCAGCGCCGGGCGAACTGCAGTGCGGTCCGCCCGCAGCGCTTGCTCTTGTCGTGGGACCAGGCGACAGCGGCGTGTTCCAGATCGCGTCCCCAGTCAATGCTGAGCCGATGCTCGCGGCTGAGGCTCTCCAGGCATTGTCGCACTACCTGGAGATACTGCTCCTGGGAGAATACGTGGAAGGCGACCCAGAGGCCGAAGCGGTCGGAGAGGGAGATCTTCTCCTCGACGCCTTCCCCGTGATGAACCTCGTTGTTCACCAGTTTGCCGCCGAGGTTGTCCGTGGCGTACTCGGGGATCAGATAGCGACGGTTGGAGGTGACGTAGATCAGGGTGTTCGGCGGCGCGGCATAGACCGAACCGTCGAGGGCGCTTTTCAGGATCTTGTAACTCTTCTCGCCCGATTCAAAGGAGAGGTCGTCGCAGAAGACGATGAAGCGATAGGGATGGTCCTTGATCTCGCTGAAGATGTCGGGGAGGGAGGGGAGGTCGTCCTTGTCGATCTGGATAACCCGCAGACCCTGGTCGGCGTAGCGATTGAGCAGTGCCCGCACCAGGGATGATTTGCCGGTGCCGCGCGACCCCCAGAGCAGGACGTTGTTGGCCGGATAGCCGTTGATGAACTGACGGGTATTCTCCTCGACCACCTGTTTCTGCTGGTCGATGCCGAGCAGTTCCTCCAGCTCGATCGAATCGAGGGCTGGCAGCGGTTCCAGGTAGCCGGTCAGGGCATGTCGCCGCCAGTTGGCGGCGGCGCAGCGCGCCCAGTCGATGGCCGGCACCGGGCGGGGGAGAATCTGCTCCGCCGCGGCCAGCACCCGGCGCAACTGTGCGATCAATTGGTCATCAAGGGTCATATTGCTCTCCATAAGTTTCCGGCGGCTCTTCTTTGCGGGTCAAAGCCTGCCGAGCAGGCGCAGCAGTCCGTCGAGCGCTGTGTAGGGATGGGGCGGGCAGCCGGGTATGTAGAGATCGACCGGCAGCAGGTCGCCGATGCCGTTGTTGACTTCGGGACTGTTGCGAAACGGCCCGCCGGCAATGGCGCAGGCGCCTGCGGCGATCACCAGCTTCGGTGCGGGAACAGCGGCGTAGGTGTCGAGCAGGGCGCTCCGCATGTTTTCACTGACCGGCCCGGTGACGACGATGCCGTCGGCGTGCCGGGGCGAGGCGACGAACTGGATGCCGAAACGGCCGAGGTCGAACACCAGGGTGCCGAGGACATTGAGATCGGCTTCACAGGCGTTGCAGCCGCCGGCGGAGACCTGACGCAGTTTCAGCGAGCGGCCGAACAGCCGGTGCATCCGTTGGTCGAGCTTCCCGGCCAGCCGGCAGGTGGCGTCTGCCAGCAGCAGATCCTCGCGCTTGCGGGTGGCGAGGCGGTAGTCGCCGCTGAAGCTGAGGGCGCCTTCGGCCACCGCCGGGCAGTCGGCGCAAAAGAGGCAGCGGCCGAGATCGACCCGCAGGCTGCCGTCGGCATCGCTCAGAGCGGCGAAGGGGCAGTCGTCGACCGCCGCACTGCATTCCGCCGCCGTCAGATTCTGCGTGATGCGCGGCAGGCCGCGGAAGCGTTCCGGCAGGCGCGGCGCCTCCTTCGGAAACTTGCCGGTCCGATGCCCCTGGCGCAGACGTTCACGAACAATGTTCAGCATGTTGATGGCTCCCTGTCAACCGGCTAGAGATCGAAGCCGCAGTAAGAGAGGTTGAAACTTTTGTTGCACAGCGGGAAATCGGAGATCTGCTCGCCACGCAGCGCCAGGGCCAGACCGCTCCAGTTATGAAAGGAGGGATCGACGATCTTGTAACGCGCCAGTCTCCCCCGGGCGTCGGTGATACCGACATGGACGATTTCGCCGCGCCAACCTTCACACCGGGCCAGCGCCAGAGAGTCGGGGGCCAACGCCAGCAATGGCGTCCTGAGCTCCCCGGCCGGCAGCCGCTGGAGAGTCTCAGCGATCAGCCGATGCGAGACATCGATTTCCCGGCGGCGGACATTGGCGCGGGCGAAGACGTCACCGTCGGTTTCGATCACCGGCGTGTCGAATCGGGGCACGCTGTCCTGCAAGAGGTCATGCAAACGGGCGTCGCGGACCAGCCCACTCGCCCTGGCGGCGACGCCGACCAGCCCCAGGTCTGCCGCGTCGGCGGCGGTCACCCGGCCGACCCCCTCGAAGCGGGCCAGCACCGAAGGGCTGTCGAAACAGAGTTCGATGGCGCCACGAGTCTCTTCGGCAAGCTGTTGCAGACGTTGCGCCATGGCCTCGACCCGCGCCGGATCGAGGTCGAAGAGCACTCCGCCGGGTCGAACCAGGCTGCGCCCGAAACGGCTGCCGCACAGCTCGGCGGTCAGATTCAGGTAGTCGCCGCGCAACCGCCCGCAAAACGCTGCGGTCGGTAGAAAACCGACATCGGTGGCCAGTCCGCCGATATCGCCGACATGGTTAGCGAGCCGCTCCAGTTCCAGGGCGATGGCGCGGATGGCCAAAGCGCGCGGCGGCGCCGCGATGCCGGCGAGACTCTCGATGAGCTGACTGTACGCGCAGGCGTGGCCGATGGTGGTATCGCCGGCCGCGGTTTCGATCTGCTGAATGCTGGCCGGCTGAGGTCCACCGCGCAACAGCTGCTCGATACCGCGGTGCTGGTAGCCGAGGGAGATCTCCAGATGCATGACCTCTTCGCCATGACACTGGAACCGGAAATGCCCCGGTTCGATGACACCGGCGTGCACCGGACCGACCGCGACCTCGTGCACCGCTGCCCCCTCGACCCGGTAAAAATCCATATCCCCGGGGAGCGGCCGGCATTCGTCCTTGCCCCCCCGGATGTCGTCAGCGCCCGGCCAGCGGCGCTGAAAGCGCACCGGCTTCAGCCAGGGGTGCCCTTGCGGACAGACCCCGTACTGCTCGGCGAGTTCGCGTTCAAACAGGTGCAGTTGCGGGCACGCCGGCGTCAGCGACGGGAAGCTCTCCCGCACCCGGGTCTGCAGCAGGGTCAGTTCACCCTCTTCGTCGCGGGCGAGGACCGCGTACAGATCGAGCCCTTCGGCAGCGGGGTGACCGAACAGGCTGACCACGCGCGCCTCGGCGGCGACCGCCGCGAGCAGGGCGTTGCGAAAGGCCGAAAAATCGAGACGTGGCAGCCCGGCGAGGGGGACAGAGGCGCCGGGCCGCAGGCGGGTCACATCGGCAGAGATCATGGCTGCACCTCCAGCAGGGCCGCTGCCTGCCGCAGCACGTGCTGCAACGACTCGGGGATATAGACGCCGAGCAGCAGGATCAGCAGCATGAAGCCGAGGGGCGCCAGACAGAGCAGCGGGCGATCGCGAAATTCCGGGGGGTCTGCGGTCGCTTCCCCCTGAGTCGCCGCCAGGACGGTCGCGCCCATGCCGATAAACACCGTGGCGAGCAGGAGCAGCACCAGCAGGCCGACGGCCAGGTGGTCGCTGCCGAAGATGCCGCGCAGGATCGTGAATTCACTCATGAAAGGTCCGAAGGGGGGCGAGCCGGTGATGGCGAGGAATCCGGCCAGGAACAGGGAGCCGGATATCGGCAGGGCGCTCATGGCGCCGCGCACTTCGGCGAGGTGTTTGCTGGCGTAGGCGCGCTGAATGTTGCCCGCCGCGAGAAACAGCCCGCCCTTGGTCAGGGCGTTGTTGACCAGATGCAGCATGGCGCCGAAGGTGGCGAGACCACCGATGCCGACGCCGATCGCCAGCAGCCCCATGTGCTCGACGGAGGAGTACGCCAGCAGGCGTTTGATATCGGGCTGGCCGACCATGAAGACGGCTGCGACCAGCAGCGACAAAAGTCCCATGCCGAGCAGTTCCTGGCGGGCCAGAATGCCGTCGCCGGCGGCGGTCATCAACTGCACTCCGCGCAAGATGGCGAGAAAGGCGACACTGGTCAGTCCGCCGGCGAGCAGCGCGCCGACCAGCCCCGGCGCCTCGCCGTAGGCATCGGGCTTCCAGGTGTGCAGCGGTGCCAGCCCCATCTTGGTGCCGAAGCCGACCAGCATGAAGACAAACCCGGCGTGCAGCCACGGCTTGCTCAGGGTGGTCGCCTCGCCGAGCAGCTTGTCGAACTGCAGGCTGACCGGCACTCCGTTGCCGAGGGCGGCATAGGCGACAAACAGCAGGCCGAGCATCGCCAGGGCGATCCCCACCGAGCAGATCAGCAGATATTTCCAGGTCGCCTCGATGGAGAGGCGGTTGCGGTTGAAATAGATCAGCGGCGCGCTGGCGACGGTGGTCGCCTCGACGGCGATCCAGAGGAGGCCGAGATGCCGCGCCGCGACCGCGAGGGTCATGGCGCTGAGAAAGACCAGCAGGCAGGGGACCATCACCTGATTGCCCCGGTCCCGCCGCAGATCGAGGTAGGCGACCGCGTACAGAGAGCAGCCGAAGAAGAGCAGACTGGTCACCACCAGCACCAGACTCGACAGGGCATCGAGGCCGATCCAGACCCCGCTGGCCGGCAGAACGCCGCCGGCGAGGAGGATCGCCAGCAGCAGATGCGGTGCGCTGACGGCCGGCACCAGCCAGGAGCGGACCTGATACCAGGGGATCAGAGAGCTTGCCGCCGCCGCGACCAGGGGGATGACGATGAGGAGGGCAAGCATGGTCTCATTCCTTCAGGGCCGACAGGCCCTCGGTGTTGATGGTGGCAAATTCCCGGCTGATGTGGTTCATCACGATCCCCATGACGAAAACGGCAACCAGCAGGTCGAGCAGGACCCCGGCCTCGACCATCAGGGGCAGGGCATCGCTGAGCAGGACGCCGATGACAAAGATGCCGTTTTCCAGCATCAGGTAGCCGAGCACCTGGGTAATCGCCTTGCGCCGCGAGATCAGCAGCAGAAAGCCGGCGAACATGGTCGCCAGGGCAGTCGGCACGAGTAGCCCCTCATGATGTTCGGCCGCCAGCGGCAGAACATCGGCGAACAGAAAGGCGCCGGCGGTGGTCAACACGCCCAGGGCCAGAGTCGGCACGAAGCCGATGATCGGTTCCAGCTCGCGCCGGATGCGCACTTCACGGATGGCCCGGAACAGCAGCCAGGGGATGAGCAGCCCTTTGAAGCAGAAGGCTCCCGTCGCCAGCAAGATGGCGTGGAGGGTAAAGCCGTGGATTGCCAAGGGGAGCATCGCTAACAGAGCCCCTTGAATCGCCACGATCCGGATACAGGCGCCAAGCCGGGTACTCCCCAGGGTGAAAAAATTGATGAGGATTACCGCGAGTAGCAGGGGGTTGGTCAATGCCGTCATGACTCTCTTCTCCGGGAGGTCTGCAATGTCTGAGAACGTGGCGCTGCTCTCAGCGCAGCACCAGCACCAGGGCGAACATGCTGAGCAGCATGGTGCCGATCAGCACCTGCGGCACGCGGGGCAGGCGCAGGCGGGCCATGGTCGACTCGATGACTCCGATCAGGATCGCGACCCCGAACAGCTCGGCCAGAAAGACCGCGACGTCCGTCGCCCACCAGCCGGTCTGCCAGGGGAGCGCCAGCCGCACCAGTAGGGCGGCGAGCACCATCATCTTGAGCGCCGCCCCGTAGACGATCATGCCGAAGGCCGGACCGCTGTGGTCGAGAACCATCACCTCGTGAATCATGGTCAGCTCCAGGTGCGTGTTCGGATCGTCAAACGGAATCCGCGAATTTTCCACCAGCAGCACCACGAACAGGCAGACCAGAATCAGGCCGAGAGCGGCGCCGGCCCCGCTCTGCCAGGCCGCCAGCAGGTGGTCGCCGAGCAGCCTGTTGAGGGACAGACCGCCGGAGAGACGGGCCAGGACCAGCAGGGCGAACAGTACCGTCGGTTCCGCCAGGCAGGAGAAGGTCACTTCGCGCGCCGCGCCCATCCCTTCGAAGCTTGAGCCGGTGTCGAGAGCCGCCGCCGCGGTAAAAAACCGGGAGAGGCCAAACAGATAGACGAACAGAATCAGATCGCCCTCAAAGGAGATCGGCGCCGGCACCGCCCCGAAAGGGAGCAGCAGGGCGGCGAGCACCGGCACGGTCAGGCCGACGACTGGCCCGGCGAGAAAGACCCAGGTCGTGGTGCGGCTGAAAACGAACCCCTTGCGCCACAGGCGCGCCAGGTCATGGTAGGGCTGTAACAGCGGAGCACCGACCCGGCCAGCGAACCAGGCCTTGGTTTTGTTGATCACACCCTGCAGCAGCGGGGCAAACAGCAGCAAGAGCGCCACATGCAGAGCGAGACTACCGATCATGCGGAGATCTCCTTTCATAAGGTGACAAACGCCAGCAGCGCCATGACGGTCAAGGCGACGTACAAGAGGTAAATCGCAATCACGCCGTTCTGGACGAGCGCGCGGATCCGGCGCAACAGCCGGGCGATCTGCAGGAACAGCGGCCGCAGCAGCCGGTCGAGGACCGCGTCGGGGGTGTGACGCGCAAACGATGTCGTTGCCGGGAACAGTCCGGCGACCTGGCCTCCCTGCCGTTCGCTCCAGAGGCTGAACTGGAACAGCCGCACCAGGCCGTCGGCAAAGGAGCAGGCGGTATACTGCATGCGTGGCGTCGGGCAGCGGTAGCCGCAGCCCCAGGTGGCGTTGTCGCGCGCTGTCTGGCGAGCGCGCCGATAGAGCCAGAAGCCGATCCCGCCGGCAAGCAACAGCAGCAGCCAGCCGACCAGACTCACCCCTGCCAGCGGAGCGAAAGCCGTGCGGCTCACCGCGGCCGTGGTCTCGCTGCTCCAGCTTGTGACCGCGGCGCTCAACAGCGGTGCCAGCGTCGTCGGCAGCAGACCGATCCAGGCGCACGCGGCCAGCAGGATCGCCATGGGGACCAGCATTGCCGGCGGCGCTTCGCCGGCACCGGCGGCGGCCGCGCTCCGGGGCTCGCCGAGGAAAGCGATGCCGAACACCTTGACGAAGCAGGCCAGGGCCAGACCGCCGATCAGGGCGAGGGCCGGTGCTGTCAGGGCGGCCATGCCGAGGGTGGCGACCGGTGCCTGCAGCGCCCGAAACGCGCCGAGATAGATCAGCCATTCACTGATGAAACCGTTGAACGGCGGCAGCCCGCTGATCGCCACTGCCCCGCCGAGAAACAGCAGTCCCGTCCAGGGCTGGCGTTTGAGCAGGCCGCCGTAACCGTCAAGCTGACGGCTGCCGACGGCGTGAATCACCGAGCCGGCGCTCAAAAACAGCAATGACTTGAACAGTCCGTGGTTGACGACGTGCAGCAGGCAGCCGGCCAGACCGAGGGTCACCAGTTCCGGCAGCTGATGGCTGCGACCGAGCAGAGCCAGGCCGAGGCCGAGGACGATAATGCCGATGTTCTCGACACTGTGGTAGGCCAGCAAGCGCTTGATGTCGTGCTGGGCCAGCGCCAGGGCGACACCGAGGATCCCCGAGACTGCTCCCAGGGCCAGCAGCGTCCAGCCCCACCAGGCGGGGATAGCGGCGAAGAAGGAGGTGAACCGCACCAGCCCGTAGATGCCGGTCTTGATCATCACCCCGGAGAGCAGGGCCGAGGCGTGGCTGGGTGCCGCTGCATGGGCGCCGGGCAGCCAGATATGCAGCGGCATCAGCCCGGCCTTCATGCCGAAGCCGAGCAGCGCGAGCAAAAACATCGCACTGCTGCCGGCGGCTGGCAGCGTTCCGGCGGCCGGGAAGTCGAGGGATCCTGCGGCGTGGTCGAGCAGGGCAAACAGGCCGATGAGAGCCACGGTACCGGTATGGGTGGCGATCAGGTAGAGAAACCCGGCCCGGCGCACCTCTTCCTTGTGATCTTGCGTGCTGATAAGAAAAAATCCGGCCAGCGCCATCACTTCCCAGGCGAGCAGAAACAGCACGCCGTTGCGGGCGACCATCAACAGGATCATCGCGGCGCTGATCAGGCCGTAGAACAGGCGCAGCTTGCGGCCGTTGGCCGGATTCTGCCGCTGTGGCCAGTAACGCAGCCCATAGATCGAGCCGGCCGCCACCACGACGAACAGGGGGAGCAAAAAGAGCGCGCTGAGCGGGTCGAGTTCCAGAGCGAAGGCACCGGCGGGGACGGTCCAGGGCATGGTGAGGGGCGGCGTCCCGGTGCCGCTCAGGGAGAGGGCGACCGCCGTCAGTCCGCCGGCGCAGCCGGCCAATGTCAGCAGGCAGGCGAGCCGCTCCGCCCCGGAACCGTCCCGACGACAGAACAGCCCCGGCACGCCGGCCAGCGCCGTCAGCACGATGGCCATCACCAGCCAGGTCATATTATCCACCGCCGTGTCCTCCGGTGATGAGACTCCAGGCCATGAGGACTGCGCTGGCGATGAGGATATAGAACAGATAGATCCAGAGCTGCCCTTGCTGTAGCCAGCGCAGCCGCTGGCAACGGTCGGCAATCTCCGCGAACACGGGGTGCAGCAGACGTACGAGAACCGGATCTCTGGAGATCAGGTCGAGGCGGGCAGGTGCGGGAAAGATCCCTGCGACGTTTCCTCCCGTCATCGTCGGCCGCATGAATCGCGGCAGCAGGTGTCGAAAGGCGAGTTCCGCATACCCTTCACCACTGTAGGTCATGTGCGGGGACGGAAACCGAAACCCGCAACCCCAGGTGGCGTCCAGTGCTTGGGGACGACTGCGGCGCAGCCAGACGAGCAGCGCCGTCAGGACGAGCAGGCCGGCCAGGAGCAGCAGAGCGCCCTGGCCAAGGGGAGCCACGGTGCGACCGAGCTCGGCATCAACCGGTTGGCCGGCAATTGCGGCCAGCGGATGAGCCAGGAGCGCCAACGTCCCCTGGGGATACAACCCGATGGCCAGGCAGCCCGCCAGCAGCATGCCCATGCTGGTGAGCATCGACGGTGTTGCCTCATGGAACTGAACAGTGCCCGGCTCACGCGGTTCTCCAAGCAGGCAGAGACCGATCAGGCGGGTGAATGTCACCAGAGTCAGGGCGCCGACCAGGCCGAGCAGGCCGAACAGCAGAAACGCCATCAGGGCCTTAGGCCCTGGCGCGCCGATCCCGGCAGTTGCCAGACTGACGTAGATCAGCCATTCGCTGACCAGGCCGTTGAAAGGCGGCAGGGCCGTAATCGCCAGGCTGCCGCCGATCCAGAGCAGCCCGGTGAGGGGCATACGCCGCAGCAGGCCGCCCATCCGGTTCATGTCGCGGGTGCCGGTGGCGTGCAGCAGAGTCCCGGCACCCAGAAACATCACCCCCTTGAACAGAGCATGATTCCAGAGATGTAATAAACCGCCGGCAAAAGCCAGTAGCGCGACGGTCGGCAGCCCGTGAGCTTTGGCCACCATGCCGAAGCCGAGACCGAGGAAGACGATGCCGACATTCTCGACCGTTGAATAGGCCAGGCAGCGTTTGATGTCGCGCTGCTGCGTGGCCAGGGCGATGCCGTAGAGGGCGCCTGCCGCACCGGACAGGGCGAGCAGCCAGCCCCACCAGGCCGGGGCCGGCGGCAGCAGACTGACGATGCGCAGGATGCCGTAGATGCCGGTTTTGATCAGGACCGCCGACATGATGGCCGAAACATGGCTGGGCGCCGCCGGATGGGCGTCCGGCAGCCAGATATGCAGGGGGAACAGGCCGGCCTTGACGCCGAAACCGATCAGGGCCAACAGGAACAGGGCGGAGGCCTCCCCCATGGGCAGCTCGCCGAGGGGGCCGAACTGGCTGAAATTGAGACCGCCGCTATAACGGCCGGCGAGCAGAAAGAGGGCCAGCAGGAACGTCATGCCGAGGTGGGCGGCGAGCAGGTAGAGCCAGGCCGCCTTGCGCACCTCTTCCTTGTGATGGTCCCAGGCGACCAGAAAGAAGGACGAGATCGTCATGATTTCCCAGGCCGCCAGAAAGAGCACCGCGTTGGCCGCCGTCACCACCAGCAGCATGGACGCGACCATGCCGTTGAAAAAGAACCAGTGAGACCCGAGCCGCCGAGAGAGGCCATCATGCCGCAGGTAAGCTCCGGCGTACAGCGCGCAGAACAGGGCAAGCACGGCAATCGGCAGGAGGAAAAAAGCGGCCAGCGGGTCGAGCCGCAAGGCGAACGCGCCGCCGGGCACTGCCCAGGGCAACGTCAGTGAGACGACTTTGCCGCTGAGCAGCACCTGCAGGGCCGCAGCCGCGGCCAGCACTGCCCCAGGCACTGCCGTCAGGATCCCCGCCACAGTCGTTGGCTGCGCCCCGCGCAGCGCCAGGGCGAGCAGGCTCCCGCCGGCGAGTATCAGCACTGCAAGGATCAAGAGGGTCATGGTTCGGTTTGCCCTCCTGCCAGGGGGGAACCGCCGCTGCCCGCTGCGAACATCTGCTCGGCCGCTGCCAGGGCGGTAAAAATCGTCTCCCGACTCCCCTGAGTCTGCAAAACGCTGCGGAGCACCGGATCCTGCAGGACGAATCCGAGGCGCGACAGCAGGTGCAGGTGGGTCCGGAGATTCGGGGAAAGAATGATCAGCAGAAGATCGACGAGCTGGCCATCGAGGGCGTGATAATCGATCGCCTGTTCCAGAAAGCAGAGGGTCACCGTTGGGCGCACAATACTCAATAGCCCGGGACTGCGGGGATGGGGGAGGGCCATGCCGCCGCCGATGCCGGTTGACGCAAGCTGCTCGCGGGCGATCAGCACCTTACACAGGTAATCCCGATCGACTTCGTCGGGCAGGCGCAGGTGGTCGACCGCTTCGGCAAGGGCCTCGTCCCGGCTGTTTCCGGCGATGCGGTAGAAGATGCCGCCGGCTTCCAGTGCTGCGGACAGGGTCGGCAGCGGCTGAGCCGCCGACTCCGGCTCCTGCAGGGCTTCGGCCGATACGCCCAGGCGCCTGGAGGTCGCCCATTCCAGCAGCTCCGCCCGGTTGAAGCGGTAACTCCCCTGCATCCTGATGTTCGGCAGGAGCTTCTGTTTGAGCCACCGGTAGATGGTCTTTTCCGAAACCGACAGCAGAAGAGCAGCGTCTTTGACCGAAAGGTTCATCGATGCTCCACAAAGATCAAATGTCTTACTTATAGGACATTCTTGGACATTAGTTCCAGGCAGAGACAGATGTCAACATGAAAGTTGCGAGAGCGATTTGTCGGTCTGGGCGCGAGAGGATGGGGAGTTCGTCAGGGGGAGGCGGCGGGCACGTCACGACAATTGACAGATCATTTCAATGACTTGATAATGTCGCGGTCTGTCCACCCGCGACGTTCAAGGACGCCCATGAATACTTCCGTGAAAGAGGCCGCCGAACTGCTGCGGGTCTCGGAAAAGACCATCTACCGCTGGATCAAGCAGGAAATTCTCCCCGTCTACCGGATCAACGAGCAATACCGGTTCAACCGGGCGGAGCTGCTGGAATGGGCGACCTCCAGGCGCATGGGGATTTCGCCGGACGCCTTTCATGAACCGGAGGCCAGTGGCGCGCCTCTGCCCGGCCTGGTCGAGGCTCTGGAGACCGGCGGGATTGTCTATCGTCTCGACGGGGAGACCCGCAAGGCGGTGCTGACACGCCTCGTCGATGAATTACGGCTGCCCGAAGAAGTCGACCGCGATTACCTGCTCAAGGTGCTGATCGCCCGCGAGCAGCTCGCGTCGACCGGCATCGGCAGCGGCATTGCCATTCCGCACCCGCGCAACCCGGTTCTGTTGCACATCACCAGGCCGAGCGTCACCCTCGCCTTTTTGGAAAAGCCGGTCGATTTCCGTGCCCTCGACGGCCGGCCGATCCACACCCTGTTCTGTCTGATTTCACCGACCCTGCGCGCCCATCTGCACCTGCTGTCGACGCTCAGCTTCGCCTTGCGGGACGCGGCCTTCAGGGGAGCCATCGAGAGCCAGGCCGGCCGCGAAGAAATTTTCTCGGTGTTGAAAAGGGTGACGGCAGGACTCGTCGGCACTCCTCATTCCTAGCGACGGGCGTGCGCCGCGCTCGCCGCCGTGGTCGCTGGCGCGGCTACTTCCCCGCCTGGCGGCGCACCGTGATCGTTTCGCCGGCGACCCCCCAATTGTCGGTCTCCACCTCATCGATGACGACAACCGTCGTTGCCGGGTTCTTGCCAAGGACATCGACCAGCAGGTCGGTTGCGCCCTTGATCAGGCGCGCCTTCTGTTCCGCGGTCGCCCCTTCGCGGGTGATCTTGATGTTGACGTACGGCATGGTCGTTCTCCTTTTGTTGGCTGGTGCGTATCGATGGCTGACATGCTGGCAAGCGCCGCAATGGATTGTCAGGGGAGTTGAGGCCTTTTCATGCCAAATGCCACTTGGCCCGACGGTCACGCGTCAATACCGAGGATTCAGAATTGTTTGACGACTTTGCCGAGGATGGCACTGAATCCTGCAAGTTCTGCAGGAGACAAAACCGAGACAATCTCCTCGGTCAATTTGAGATGAAACTCGTGCTGCCTCTTAAAATGTTTTTTCCCTTCCGCGGTTAAGACAACACGATAAGATCTGCGATCTGTTTCGTGCGGCTGGCGCTCTATAAGACCTTTCTGTTCGAGGCGGTCGACAGTCACTGTCAGGGTGCCTGTCGTGACCCCTAATTTTTCAGCAAGCTCTTTCATCCGCAGGGATTTTTCGTGACCAATAATCTCGATGGCATGCATCTGGTTCGGCGTTAAATCACTACCGCGCACGACCTCATATTCCCAGCTGGAACGCTTTTCGTAAAACTCCACAATGTTGCGGGCAAGATCTTTTACGCTCATATGTCAACCCTGCGTCAGATAAGTGCTCATTGAATAACCCGCGAAAACAATGGTGATAACTCCCGCACAGCGCATCAGTGCCGTTCCCACCGACAAAAGGCGCAAGCACCAGCCAGCTATGCCCGCACGGGTTGACCCCGTGGACCAGCCCGAGAATCATGCTGCTCTGAAAAGCGACCCAGAAAAAGCTGTCTAGCTCCATACCTCTGAACCTCTACGGGAATAAACGTCAGGACTGCCGGGCAATATGTCCTGGTCTGTCTTGAATATCAAGTAATTTGATTATCAAGATATATAATATGTAAACATCCAGTTATACGGACAAAAATAGCGCTTATTTTTTCTTGACGGTCAAGATTAATTCGCGTAATGTCCCCGCCCATGGGTTGATAACGGTTTTCAATTTCTTTTGGTTTCAGGTCGTGTCCCCAAATGACAGGCCGGTGACTTCAAGCCCCTGGCGCCACGCGACGTCGGACGCCGGGGAACAGCTCAGGAGCATAAAGCATGGAGAACTCACTGCAAAGTTTGCGGGTCAATGAAAAGGCCCGGATCTGTTCCATCACGGCAAGCGGAGAAATGAGCCGGCGCCTTCGCGATATGGGGCCGGTCCCCGGAACCGAAGTCAAGGTCGTCGGCCGCGCGCCGCTCAAGGACCCGGTCGCGCTGCGCCTGCGCGACTTCACTCTGAGCCTGCGCAACAACGAGGCCGATTGCATCATGGTCGAGAAAACGGAGATGAACAATGGGTAACACGGCAACCATTGCCCTGGCAGGCAACCCCAACTCCGGCAAAACCACATTGTTCAACGCCATTACAGGCGCACGTCAGCGGGTTGGCAATTATCCCGGCATTACTGTTGAGCGCAAAGAACGCAGCGTCAATCTTGATGATATCAAGGTCAACGTGGTTGACCTGCCGGGTTGCTACTCCCTCTCGGCCTATTCTCAGGAAGAGCTGATTGCCCGCAGGATCCTGGTGGACGAACGCCCGGACATTGTTGTCGATATCGTTGATGCCACCAGGCTGCAGCGCCACCTGTATCTGGCCGTGCAGTTTTCGAGCTTGGCATCCCTGTTGTCCTGGCCCTCAACATGATGGACGAGGCGAACAAGCAGGGTCTGCGTATCGACCATAAGCGCCTGGCCGTTTTGCTGAAATGCCCTGTGGTCGAAACCGTTGCCCGTTCCGGGCAGGGCAAGCAGGAGCTGATGCAGGAAGCGCTCAGGCATGCCAGGGAACGCGGCGGCGCCTGGGAGCCTCTGCAGCTCTCTTATGGTCCTGACCTGGACAGGGCGCTGGTTGACATGGCGGCAATCATCGACTGCAATCGTCCCGCAAGGGCTGGTTCGGTCACTGGTTGTCTCCGGAATCATCGATGGTGCCGGTGGCGTTCTGGGCTTTGTGCCGTTGATCGCCATCATGTTCCTGATGACCTTCGTTTTGCTCTACGCGCCCTCCTTTGTCACGGTCGTCACCATGGCCAGGGAGTCTTCGTAACGATGGGCTACTTTCTCCACCACCTTCAATACGATTCTCGGCTTTTCGCTCGCGGTGGCGACGTACCAGATCGGGATCTTGTTCCTGACATAGCCAGGGATGAAAGGAACAGACGATGAGATTTGAAACAATGATGGCCGCAGGCATCGTGATCGGAGCCGCCTTTTATCTCTACCGCAAGTTTGCCCGGAGCAAAAGCGGCGGGAGCGGCTGCCCCTCGGGTGGTGGCTGCTGCGGAGCGCATAATCAGATGGACGGTTCGCGATGCTGCTCATCCAGACAGTGATGTCCGCAAGACATTATTGGGCAACCGTAAGGGCTGAAACAGGAATTCACAAGAGGGCATAGCCACTGAGACAGGAGGAAAAACGTGTTCAGGTATCAACAATATTTTGTCGAAAAGATTGCCGTTTCAGTCGCGATTCTTTTTCTCTGCGCAGCTCCGGCCCTGGCCATTCATCCGGATACCAAGGCAGAAATCGAAAATCTGAAAAAACGCATTGAAGCGCTCGAATCGCAGCAGAAATCTGCCGTTCCGACGAACGGCCAAGACCTCGATTTCGGACAATTCAGCAAATACGTCACGCTGCATGGTCTTTTGGAGGCAGACGCTTTTTACGCGCAATCGGGCGACAGCGACGATGAAAGTGACCTGACTCTGGCCACGGCAGAACTGTCCATCGAGGCAACTTTGAGTGAGATGGTCGGCGGCCACGTCATCCTTCTCTATGAAGAAGAGGCTGGTGAAGATGACGATATTGATATCGATGAAGCGGTGCTCAGCCTGACCTCACCGACCCCTGTCTTTGGCCAGACCGCTTCCGTGCATGTGGGGCGGATGTATGTTCCTTTCGGCATGTTCAACAGCTTCATGGTCAGTGATCCGCTGACCCTGGAGCTCGGTGAAACCAGGAAGACCGCTGCGCTGTTTGCGTTGACCGGAGATGTGTGGGTTCTCAAAGCCGGGGTCTTTAATGGCGATGCGGATGCTGACGGAGACAACAATCACATCGACAACTTTGTCGCATCGCTTGAGCTGCGGTCTGTTGAAAATCTCGCCTTCGGAGTCTCTTACATCAATGACCTGGCAGAGAGCGATCGTGAACTTGTCCAGGACACAGACCTGTATTCAGGCAATGTTGCCGGGGCCAGTGCCTTCCTGTCGGCCCGCTGGGGTCAGTTTGACCTCGAACTGGAGTATCTCGCCGCCCTCGATGCTTTCGACAGGGCACTGATTGCTCCTGGGGACGGTCTTACAGGCAAACGACCTGAAGCGTGGAATTTCGAACTGGCCTGGATGCCCGTTGAAAAAATTCAGCTTGCAGTGCGTTACGAAGCGGCCAATGACTTCCAGGATGATGTGCAGCGTTACGGTGCAACCGCCTCTTACGGATTACACAAAAACGTCGTCGTTGCGTTGGAATACCTGAGGGCCGATGCGGATGTCGCCGTGGATGATACGGTCGATGTTGTCACAGCGCAATTGGCCCTTGAGTTTTAACCTGTCTCCCCCTCCCGATCAAAACACTCGGGAGGGGAACAATAACCGCTTGATCACATGTGGAAAGATTTTCCCTGAGATGAACATCCACTGGGCAAAACTGACCCATCGTTTTCCTGATGAAAAGCAGTGTCTGGCGAGCTTTATTGCCTGGCAGGGAGCGGAAGTTATTGCAGGGGTCAAACCGACTAACCTGATCAATATTCTCGACCGCGAACTGGCGTGTGGGCGCAACATGTCCCGTCTCTGGGAAAAGCACAAAACATCCGTTTTGAAAAACAGGAATGTTTCTGCCCTTGTGCTACCGAAGTTTGATGCTTTCGCAAAAAGTCGTCATGCCCGCGCAGGCGGGTATCCAGAGTTTTTTATCTCGCTGAAAAGACAGGATTCCCGTTTTCACGGGAATGAACAACGGGAGCAGTTTTAACCGCCCATGGCCTGATAAAGTGCGGCACTGTCGACCAGGCGCTGTGCCTGTGCGTCGATCAGATCGATTTGGGTCTGCCGTGCCTGTTGTTGGGCGATCAGCAGCTGGACATAGCTGGCCGCACCCAGCCGATACCTGCGCTGCATCAATTTGAGAGATCCCTGGGCTGCAGCATCGGCGGCAGAGAGAGCTGCCAGCCTCCGGGCGTCATTCTCCAGCGCTCGCAGCACATCGGCCACATTGCGCAGGGATTCAAGAACGACACCCTGGTAGTGCGCCGCCGCCGCATCGAAGGCGGCCAGGGCCGCCCGTTTTTCAGCCGGCAAACCAGGGTTGAACAACGGTTGTGTCAGCTGCGCAACCAGGCGCCAGATGGCCGAACCGCTGCCGAACAACGCACCGGTTGTCAAAGCTTGCGAACCGAGATTGGCGCTGAGGCTGAGCTGAGGATAGAGCTTGGCGACCGCGACGCCATAGTCCGCATTGGCCGCGTGCAGCAGCGCCTCGGCGGCCTGGATGTCCGGGCGCGTCCGCACCAACTCGGAGGGGACGGTCAGCGGCAGGACGGCGGGCAGGGTGAACTCCTGCAGGGAGAAAGATGGCAGCCCTCCCGCGCCCGGTGGTCGGCCGGCGAGCACCGCCAGCAGATGTTCGCTCTGCTGCAGCTGGTAACGCAGCAGAAAAATGCCGGCGCGGGTCTGTTCCACCTCGGTTTGCAGACTTAGCACCTCACTCTCCGAGGCCTGGCCGAGACGCCGCCGCTCCCGGGTCAGTGTCAGCTGCTCTTCCTGGGCCCGCAGGATGGCCTCCGAGGTCTGTATTTGAGCCAAAAAGCTGGCCTGGATGACGGCGGTGGTGACGATATTGGCCACCAGGGTCAGTCGCGCCCCGTCCAGCTGGTATTGCTGGTAATCGCTGCGGGCAGCCAGAGCTTCCAGGGTGCGCCGGTCGCCGCCGGTTAAGTCGAACTTGTAGTGTACGCCGACACTGGCGTTGTAAAGATCGAATTCCCGGGTGGCCCCTGGCAACCCCGAGGAGTTGGGGTTGAAGCGCTGGCGCTGAGCGCCGAGGCTGGCATCGACTTGGGGATAACGAATCAAGCCGGCCTGCCCGGTATAAACCTCCTGCGCCTGGCGCAATGTGGCTTGTGCCCCGGCCAGTGTGGGGCTGGCTTGCAAAGCCTCCTCGACCAGGGCATCGAGTTTGGCTGAACCGAACTCCCGCCACCACTGCGGGTTGGCCCCTTCGCCAGCAGCAAAACGCTGGGCTTCCCCCAGTACCGTAGGTGCTGAGGCGGTGATATCCGATAGTGGGGAGGTGGTGTAGGTCGTCACTGCGGGTCGAGCCGGGCGCTTGAAATCGGGACCAGCCGCACAGCCCGCCAGCAGGCCAATCACGATGGCTGAGGCCATCATTTTAAGCATGCGCTGGTGTCTCATCGGCGTCTTTCGCTTTAAGTCATCTTTCATTCGAAACCCCGCCCTTCGCCGGCTTCCTCGTAGGTCACGCCATCGCGGATGTGATAGACCCGTTTAAACGTCGGCATGATCTTTTCGTCATGGGTGACGACGATGATCGCGGTGTCGAATTTGCGCGCCATCTCGTTCAGAATCCGGATCACCGCCAATGCGCGTTCACTGTCCAGCGGCGCGGTCGGTTCGTCGGCGAGAATTACCGGCGGACGATTGACCAGGCCGCGGGCAATAGCCACCCGTTGCTGCTCCCCGCCGGAGAGTTGCGCTGGCATGGCCCTGGCGCGATGCTCCACATCGAGAGCTTTGAACAGTTCGACGGCCTGCTTGCGCGACTCGGCGTTCGACTTGCCAGCGAGCATCGGAAGCAGGGCGACGTTGTCGGTCACATCGAGAAAATGGATGAGATAGGGCGCCTGGAAGATAAAGCCGATGCGGTCGCGACGCAGGGCGCGCAAATCCTTCACCTGCCAGCCGTCGTCATAAATCACCTCATCGCCGAGAACCATCCGTCCGGCGGTTGGCTCGATCACCGCGCCCAGACACTTGAGCAAGGTGCTCTTGCCGGAGCCGGAAGGCCCGACCAGACCGACCACCTCACCCGGGGCGACCTGCATGTCGACGCCTTTCAAGGCATCGACGGCGGTATCGCCACGGCCATAGCGTTTTTTCAGACCTTCGATACGAATCCCTTTGCCCGTCATATCAGCCCCCGATGGCTTCGGCCGGATCGACCTTGAGGGCGGCACGGATGGCGATGACGCTGGCGAGAATGCAGATCACCACCACGGCGACAAAGCCGATCACCGAGTCAAGCGGTTCCAACAGCACGTATTTGGGAAAGATCGGTGCCATCAGCAGGGTGGCGGCAATCTTGCCGATGACAAAGCCGATGACCCCCAGGGCGATCGACTGCTGCATGATCAGGCCGGCAATGGTCCGGTTTCTGGTGCCGATCAGTTTGAGCACCGCGATCTCCCGGATCTTGCCGAGGGTCAAGGTGTAGATGATGAAGGCGACAATCGCCGCGCTGACAATCGAAAGGATGACCAGGAACATGGCGATCTGCCTGGCCGAAGTGGCGATCAGTTTGCCGATGAGGATCTCTTCCATCTGGCTGCGGGTATAAACCGTCAGACGCTTCCAGCGACGGATCGACTGCGCCACTTCCTCGGCGTCATGCCCTGCGGCAACCTGCACGAGAACGGCGTTGACATAAGTGTTGCTGCTTTGCGAGTCGATGACGGCTGCGAGCAGCCCCGGGACCTGCGGCCGGTTAAAGTTCGGGTTGGCGGCGGTGCGACGGCGCTGCTGCAAAATAGCGTCGTTATCCTTGAGAAACTGGGCTTCCTGGGCATCCTTGAGAGGGATGAAAACAATCGGGTCGCCACCGGAAGAGACCATTCGCCGGGTCAGGCCGACCACGGTGTAGTGATTGCGACGGATCTGCAGGCGGTCGCCGAGTTTGAAGCCGGTGGCGATATCGGCCACCGCCTCGTAATGGCCCCGGGTGATCTGGCGGCCGGCGACCAGATAGGGCGGCCAGCCAGGGGTGCCAGGTTCGCCTGCAGTCACGCCGGTGACCATCGATCGCACGTCGCGCTCGCCCTGCCGCACCTGCATGGTGAGATAAGTGACATTGGCCACCCTCGCCACCCCCGGTATGGCGCGGATGCCGCGCCAGACGTCATCGTAGACGCTCGACGGTTCGGCATAGGGGCCAAGGGTGTCCTTTTGTACCACCCAGAGATCGGCGCCGCTGTTGTCGAGCAGGGCCTTGCCGTCATCCACCATGCCGCGGTAGATCCCCGCCATTGAAAGCGTCACACCGATCAGCAGCCCAAGGCCCAGGCCGGTGAAGACGAACTTCCCCCAGGCTTGCATGATGTCGCGGCCGGCCAGGCTGATCATCGGCCGACCTCGTGCAGCTGCTCAACCACATCGATGCGGCTGTGCGGGGTCAGGGCCTTTGCGCTGTAGACGACCACCTGATCACCGACAGCCAGCCCTTTGCGGACCTGGACCTGACCCTCCAGGTCGGCGTCCCCCAGGGTGACGGCTGTGAAGTGCAGATCGCCGTTGCTGACCTGCCACACCCCCAACTGGCCAGCGTGTCGCTGAATGGCGGCATTGGGGACAACCGGCGCCGCCGCAAGCGCCGGCAGGGCAACGGTGACCTCGGCCAGTTCACCGACGGCCGGCAACGGTTCGGGGATCTGGTCAAACACGACCTTGGCGAGCATCTCCTCGGTCACCGCGTCCGCCATCGGCTCTACCCTCATGATGCGGCCCTGGAGAGCTTCTGCCTGGCTGCGCAGGGCGATTTCAGCGGCGAGGTTGGCGCGCAGCCCTCGCGCATGAATCTGGTCGAAGCGCACATTGATCCACAGGCTCTGCGGGTCGATCAGTTCCACCACCGCCTGTCCCGCCAGCAGGGTGGTGCCGGGATCGGCGTTGCGCAGAGTCACCAGACCGTCAACCGGGGCGATCAGGGAGAGGTTCTTGCGCTGGGCGATCAACGCCTCGTGTTCAGCGCTGATGCGTGCAACCTCTTCTTGCGCCGCACTCAGGCTTGCTTCGGCAAGCTGCAATTCATTGTTTTTGCCGGCCAAAATCTCCTCGCTGGTCGAGCGGGCAGCCAGCAATTCTGCATAGCGCCGCGCCTGCGTTTGCGCGAAACTCTGACGCGCCCGCGCCTCCCTCAGGTGCGCCCTGGCTCGCTGCAACGCGGCTGCCTGGGCCTTGATGCGCTGGTCGAGATCGACCGGGTCCATTTCACCGAGGATCTGCCCGGCCTTGACCTGGTCGCCCACCTGGACATCCAGGCGCTTGATCCGCCCGGCGACGGTGGGACCAATCTTGTAGGTGAAACGGGCCTCGACCGTACCGATACCGAAGAGTGCCGGCGCGATCGAGCGGTCTTCCACTCTGGTCACCGTCACCGGCACCGGTGCCAGCGGCCCGGAGCGCAAAGCGACATAGACAAAGAGGGCCAGCAGGGGCAACAGCACCACCAAAATGGCCAGGGTACGTTTCTGGATTGGAAAGCGGTTCATGGCGTGCTCCCGATACCACGTCGATAGATGGCAAAGACCTTCGGTGCATCCTCGCGAATGCGCTCCAGGTCACTGGCCAGCAGCGATTGCATCACCAGCCCCTGGATGGTGCCGATAAAGAGGATGATCGAAGCTTCGATGTCGAGATGGGCGTCCAGTTCGCCGAGGGTTTTGCCTTCTTCGAGCAATCTCCTCAACCGCTCCCCGTAACGCTGGATGAGCGCCTGGACCATACGCTTGGGTGCCGTCTCTTCAGCGCGCTGCAACTCGCCAAACAACATGCGCGGCACGCCCGGATGCTCAACGACAAACTCCACATGGGCCATAAACATAGCCTCAAGCGCAACCCGTGGAGAGGTTGCTGTTTGCAGTGCCTTGTCCACCCGAGCCAGCAACCGATCGGCCACCCACTCCATTACCGCCTGGAGGATGGCCTCTTTGTTGGGAAAGTGACGAAACAGCGCCCCCTGGGTCAGTCCCATGCGCTCGGCGATTGCTGCCGTGGTAATACTGTTGGGGTTCTGCTCCGCAGCCAATGCGACCATAGCCTCGACGGTGACTGCACGGCGTTCCTCTGCCGGAAGATTTTTACTGCGTTTGTTCATAACGTCTCCATAAGCAAGTAATTAATTACTATCTTATGGGTTTGATCGATTGTGTCAAGTGGGAGATTGTAAAATCTTGAAAATGACCGCGCTTGCGGCGCAGGGAGGCGTTATCCTTCCGTCAGAAATTGGTGTCTTCAAGTTTCTGAAGATAACGTGTTTGGTCGTCTCCCAGGACTTTAAACAGGTCGGCCATTGGCGCGCCGCTGCACTGCGCTGTCATCCTGCGGTAAAATTCGAGAGAAGGCCCGCCCGAAGAGCAACGTATAGATTGCTTTTGTGGTTATCCGACGCCTCCTCCTGGCAGAATCTCCTTGAGGAGGATCAATGAGCAATTACGGCAGCGATGAAGTCAACGTCCTGAAAC
>JAVVDS010000003.1:0-18055 GCA_032251295.1 Desulfuromonadales bacterium
AAAAATCTTTCTTTCTTGTTAGAATCGCCAGGTCGATATCACTCTCCTGATGTTGTTCACCTTTGGCATATGAACCAAAAAGTCCAATCTTTTCAACACCATACTTTGCAGAAAGCACGTCTTTGTGGCTCCTGAGAAAGTTTAATATGATTTCTTTATCCATGGAGATCGCCTTTTTCGACCCAAAAACCGGATGTGTGCAAAAACCGCCGGACAACCCTCGCTTTGCGCAAAACCCGATATTCAAAACTAGAATAGCGATTTCGATAAAAAACTCCCTCGGGACCAATTTACATCGCTATCGAAATCGGGATCGGGATCGGGATCGACGTTATTTTTCGTTGAGAATCCAGCCCTCAGAACAGAACATTCAGCCCGACCAGCACCGTGTGATTGGAGATCTTGGTCTCCGCCTTGACACTGTTCACCTTGAACTCCGGATCTTCGGTGAATAGATAGCGATAACCGAAATCGACCAGGGCGTGCCGGCAGAGCGGAAAACGGACCCCGGCACCGATCTGGCCGGCCAGCACGCGGTCTTCATCGGACTGTTTCTGGCCGACAATCCTCAGATCGTCGAGTTCGACCCAGGCGACCCCGGCGCCGGCCCCGACGTAGGGGGTGACCGGGCTGCTGACCGGAATGTCGTAGTAGAGGTTAAGCAGAACCGAGGAGAGCGTCAGATCGGCCCGGGAGCCGTCGACGAGAGGGCTATCGCCGAGCCGGTCGACGTCGAGATCGCGATAACCGCCGTCCAGCTCAAGGCGCAGGTGGCCGAAGTCATAGCCGGCGACAACGCCGACGGCATAACCGGTGTCGTAGTCGACCTTGAGCGCTCCTCCCGGTGCGGAATAGCTCTTGTCCCGCAGGGTCGTGCCGCCGCCCCAGACCCCGAGATAGAGCCCTTGATGCGCCATGACCCGGCAGGTCTCGCCGGCAGCGACGGCACCTTCTGCTTTAGTCAGGCGCGGGTTGTCGCAGAGCGGCGGACTCAGATAGCCGGGATAGTCACGATAGACCTTGGCGACCTGCTCCTCGGCAGCCGCAGCCGTACTCACCAGAACGCCACAGGCCAGCAAAACGATCAGAACAGACGACAGCTTCCTCTTCATGACACACTCCTTTTGTCAATCGACCAGGCAATTCAGAAAAAAGGCCAGAGACGGGAACAGCCGCTTAAAGATTGACACCAAGCGCTGAAAAATCAAGCAACACCCAGCCATGCATGGACCTGGGGGATCACCCGCACATCGGCATAGGTGGCGAGCAGTTCCGCCTGCAGAGCCAGGAGCCTGTCAGCAGCAAGAGCCGGCCTCTGTCGGCAGGTGCGCGGCTGCAGCACCAGCGGCACACCCTGCCCTGCCGCATTCATCAACTCAGCAGCCCGCAGCAGCTCCTGGCGTGTCGTCTTGTCGTCAACGACAATCTTGACCTGGCAGAGCGTCTCCCCGGCAACGTGCATGAATTGCTCATGCTGCGCCCATGGCGTGGCGAATCCGGCGGTACTGGCAATTTTAATGTCCATCGACACCCAGCGCAGCGATGGCAGAACCAGAGCAAGTGCCGCAGGGAGAGTGCCGTTGGTTTCGAGGAAAACGGGCAGATAGCGCGTCACATCAGGCAGCCAGGCACACAGAGTCTCGGCGTGCAGCAACGGCTCGCCACCGGTCAGAACCAGCGCGTGGTGGAGTCCGGGGAACGGCTCCGTCCAGTCACGCACCAGGCCGGTCAGGTCGGCAGCGTTGGCCGGATTGAGTGCCGCTGCGAACTGGCCGCTGCCCGGTTTCTGCTCAACCCGATAGCTGCGCCCGGCACGATACGGGGTGTCGCAGTAGGCGCAGTTCAGATTGCATTCGGCGAGACGCACAAACAGCTGACGACAGCCGATCAGCAGCCCTTCCCCCTGAATCGACGAAAAAATTTCGATCAGCGGCAGCTCAATCGGGGGTGTAGCTGGCACAGGCGTTCTCCGACTCCCAGACATTCACCCGCTCGACCCTGATATTGTCGTTGTCGAGAGAAGCGGCCAGACGCTCGAACAGGTAGCGACAGATGTTCTCCGACGACGGACTGGTCTCGCGAAACGGATCGAGATCGTTCAGGTACTTGTGATCGAGTTCGTCGAGCAGCTCATTGGTCTTCTTCTTCAGCAGCTTGAAATCGATCCCCAGCCCCGCCTTGTCGAGGTCGCGCGCCGTCACCGTCACTTCGACGCGCCAGTTGTGACCGTGCAGGTTTTCGCAGTCGCCCTGGTAATTGATCAGGTTGTGGGCGGCAGCAAACTGGGTCTTGATCATCAGGTGATACATCAGTTCTGGCCTTTCAGGTTTCTGTCTCTCTCGTGTTCCAGGTCGATGACATTCTCCGGAAGCTCTGTGCCGGCCGCAGGCCCGGCAATCCGGTAGCCTTCATCGACCCACTGGCCGAGATCGATCAGCCGGCAGCGTTCACTGCAGAACGGCCGCGACGGATTGTTTTCCCAGGTCGCGGACTTGCGACACTGCGGACAGGGGCGTGTGGATCGTTTGGAGGTCATAGTCTATGCAGTCACTTGCCGTTTTCGCACGACAATCGTTGTAACGCGGAGACGCCGAGACGCGGAGCAAACAGCATGTCCTCAAGATTTTCTCTCTGCGTCTTCGCGTCTCCGCGTTTTATTTGATGTTTACCGGCTACATGGCCAAGCATCGTAGCACGAGCAGGTCAGCCGGAACAATAACGCCGCTTTAGTCGTCATGATCGTCGACTTCGACGCCGAACTTGGCCAGGCGATAGCGAATCGAGCGGAAGGAGATGCCGAGCAGCTCCGCCGCTTGTTTACGCACGCCGCCTGTCCGGTTGAGGGCCTTGAGCAGGATCTCCTTCTCGATCTCCCCGAGATAGGCATCGAGATCCATACCGGTCTCCGGGATGTCGGTGAGCGGCGTTAAGGTGCTCGCCATGCCCGTGACCAGGTTCGGCGGCAGGCATTCAAGGGTAATTCCTTCACCATGACCGAGAACCGTCGCCCGCTCGACCACATTCTCCAGTTCGCGGACGTTGCCCGGCCAGTGGTAGTCGATCAGGCGGCGCATGGCGTCCTCACTGACCTTGACGTTGTCCCGACCGGTGAACTGCATCCAGAAATGTTCGATCATGCTCGGGATATCTTCGCGGCGCTGGCGCAGGGCCGGGAGATCGATGCGGATGACGTTGAACCGGTAGTAGAGATCCTCGCGAAAGCTGCCGGCGGCGACCGCCTCCTCGAGATGTCGGTTGGTCGCCGCGACAATCCGCACATCGACCTTGATCGAGCGGTTGCCGCCGACCCGGCGGAACTCGTTCTCCTGCAGCACCCGCAGCAGCTTGACCTGCATCATCTGCGGCAGTTCGCCGATCTCATCGAGGAACAGGGTGCCGCCGGCGGCGGTTTCGAACAGCCCCTCCTTCTGCTTGATCGCGCCGGTGAACGATCCTTTTTCGTGGCCGAACAGCTCGCTTTCCAGCAGGTTTTCGGGGATAGCGCCGCAGTTGATCGGCACAAACGGCTGGTCGCGCCGGTCGCTGTTGAAATGGATGGCACGGGCCACCAGTTCTTTACCGGTGCCGGACTCGCCGGTAATCAGCACCTTGACCGGACTGACCGCCACCTTGCGGATCATGTCGAACACATCGCGCATCGCCTTCGATTTGCCGACCAGCCCTTCGAAAGAGTAGCGTCGCCCCAACTGCTCCTTAAGCGCCAGGTTCTCCCGGCGCAGGTCACGTCGTTCCAGAGCGTTCTTGACAATCAGCCGGATCTCTTCATTGCGAAACGGCTTGGTGATGTAGTCGTAGGCCCCCTGCTTCATCGCCTCGACCGCTTCTTCGGTGGTGGAAAAGGCGGTCATCATCAGCACGACCGTTTCCGGCGTACGCTCCTTGATATGGGTGAGCAGCTCCAGACCGTTCATGCGCGGCATCTTCATATCGGAGATCACCAGATCGAAGCTGTGCTGCCGTAAATGCTGCACCGCCTGCGCGCCGTCATTGGCGACCTCGACCTGGTAACCTTCGCGGTGCAACATGATGCTCAGGAAGTCGCGCATGCTCTGCTCGTCGTCAACAACGAGAATCCGATGCCTGACTGGATGGGTTTCGATCATGATCTTTTACAGCTCCTTCTTTGCAACGACGTCGGCCTCTGCAGCGTCCGGACGACAGCGCTGCGGCAGCTCGATGATGAAGCGTGCGCCGCCGAGATCGCTCGGTTCGACGAACACCCGGCCGCCGTGCACTTCGATGTTTGCATAGGCGTTGGCCAGCCCCAGGCCGGTCCCGCTCTCCTTGGTGGTAAAGAAAGGCTCGAAAATCCGCTGCCGTTCTTCTTCGGAAATTCCCGGGCCGGAATCGTCGATAGTCAGCTGGCAGATCAGCCGGTCGGCGGCGATCCGGACGGTGCCGGCGGGCTGACAGACCTCGACCGCATTGAGCAGCAGATCCCAGAGGGTCTGCCGCAACTTCTGCCGGTCAACCTGCAGGAACAGGCGAGGCGGGTAGTCCCTGACGACCTCAACCCGGCCCAGCTGGCCGCCGGCTTGCAGCAGCTCGACAAGCTCTTCGATCAGGGCCGCGACATCGACATCTTCCAGATGCGGCGGTGTCGGCCGGGCAAAATTGAGAAAATCGCTCAACAGCTTGTTGAGTCGATCGGCCTCCCGGACGACGATCCCCATCAGTCGCCGATTCTCCTCACTGATACGCGGCTCCTCGGCGAGCAGCTGCACCGAACCGCTGATGGAGGCGAGGGGGTTACGGATTTCATGGGCCAGACCGGAGGCGAGCCGACCGACAGCCGCCAGGCGGTCGTTGCGCTTGAGCTGCTCCTCAAGGGTCTTGTACTCGGTCAGGTCCTGAAATGCGAACAGCCAGCCGAGATTCTGCCCGTGGGTATCATGAACACGGCTGACCGAATAGCCGAACACCAGCTCCTTGCCGTCCTTCAGATAGCGCGTCTCACCGCGCTCGATTTCCTCTTTGGCGGCCAGATCATCGGAAGCGATCCCCGGAAACAGGGTCGCCAGTGGCCGGTTATAGACCTGATCGAGACGGTAGCCGGTCATACGGCTGGCGGCTTCGTTGAAGGAACGGATCCTCCCCTGCAGATTAATGATCATCAGGCCACTGTTGATATTGGCCAGGATCGACTGGTTGAGGCGTTCCAGCTCGGCATAATCGATCTCGCGCTGTTCGCGCGCCTGCTCGCTGCGGCGTAGCCGCTCGGCGAGGGCGCCGCTGAGCAGAGCCGTCAGGAAGAACGCGCTGACATGCAGAAAAACCGCATAGAACACGTCCGATTGCTGTACCCCCTCCGGGAACGGACGGCCACTGAACATCGGCAGATAACCGAAGAACTGCAGGTCGAGAAGACTGCCATACAAGATCGCCGAGGCAGAGGCGACGGCGAGCAGCCGGGCACGCGGCAGAAACAGGCTGGCGGCGATAATTACCAGGATGAACAGAAACGAGTAGAGGCTCTCGACCCCGCCGGTGAGGTAGATGACCAGCAGAACAAACAGCAGATCCCAGCAGAGCTGGATATTGACGAACCGGCGTAAATGATAGACCCGGCCGAGAATCGCCGAGGAGATGATGGTCTGCAGAACCGCGGCGGCGGTCAGGTAGGCAAGGAATCGGGCGACCTGGGAAGTTTCCCAGGTCGCTTCACGCAGTTGAAAAACGATGGTGCCGCCAAGGAAGAAACAGATGACGACCAGGCGAACCGCAAGATACCAGTTGACCAGTTTGCGGGATGGAGATGGAACTTTACCCTCGCTCGATGCTCCCGTCATCGTCCCCGGCCGGTCAGCCGACAGCGCCGGCCAGCTGGAAGATCGGCAGGTACATGGCGATAACCAGACCACCGACGGTGGTGCCGAGGAACAGCATCAGCAGCGGCTCCATCATCGCCGTCAGGTTGCCGACGGCATCGTCGACTTCATCGTCATAGAAGTCGGCGACCTTGTTGAGCATGGTGTCGATGGACCCGGACTGCTCGCCGACAGCAATCATCTGACAGACCATGGGCGGGAAAACACCTGATTTTTCGAGAGGTTCAGCGATGGTCTTCCCTTCGCTGATGCTCTGGCGCACCTTGTAGATGGCGTTTTCGACAATCTTGTTGCCGGCAGTCTTGGCGACAATCTCCAGGCCGTCGAGGATCGGCACACCGCTGGAGATCATGGTGCCGAGGGTCCGGGTGAACTTGGCGACGGCGACCTTGCGGATCAAAACCCCCATCACCGGCAGTTTGAGAAACAGTGCATCCATCTGCAGGCGACCGGCCTTGGTCTTGTAGATCCGTTTGAGGATGAAAATCGTCAGCCAGGATCCGCCGATAATCGCCAGAATGTAGCTCTGAATGAACTCGCTGAGGGCAATAACAATCAGGGTCGGCGCCGGCAGCTGCTGGCCGAACGACTCGAACATCTCCTGGAACTGCGGGATAACAAAGACCAGAATGACAGCGATAACGATCACTGCGATGCCGACGATCGTGGCCGGATAGGTCATGGCGCTCTTGACCTTCTTCTTCAGCTTCATCGCCTTCTCGATGTAGGCGGCCAGACGGCTGAGGATGGTATCGAGGATACCGCCGACCTCGCCGGCGGCGACCAGGTTGACGTACAGATCGTCAAACGCCTTGGGGTGTTTTTTCAGAGCATCGGCAAAGGTCGAACCCGATTCGACATCTTCCTTGACCTTGAGCAGAATCTTCTTGAAGGTCTTGTTCTCCTGCTGCTTGCCGAGAATATCGAGGCACTGCACCAGGGGGAGACCGGCGTCGATCATGGTGGAAAACTGCCGGGTGAAGACGACCAGATCCTTGGTGGTCACCTTCGGTTCGAAGCCGGGAATGGTGATATCCATGTCCAGGCCCTTGCCGCGCTCCTTGATCTCCCCGGGGGACAGACCCTGGCGACGCAACTGCGCCTGGACGGCCTCGATGTTCGGGGCTTCCATTTCGCCTTTCATCACCGAACCGGACTTGGTCGTCGCTTCCCAGGCAAATTTTCCCATAATCAACCTCGCTCAGAAGGTGCGTGTTAGCGTTTGTTGCCGCCGGTTTGAACCCCGCGCTTCAAAACGGCCTGCGGATTCGACATCATCTCTTTCAACTCTTCGATGTCCGGCGAACGGCCGATCGCATCCTCCATGGTGATCTTCTTGTTGTGATACAGGGAGAACAGACACTGGTTCATGGTCTGCATGCCGTACTTGTCCTGCCCCATCTGCATCTGCGAGTAGAGCTGATGAATCTTGTCGTCGCGGATCAGGGCACGGATCGCCGTATTCGGCACCATGATTTCGAGGGCAAGGGTCCGGCCGCCACCGATCTTCGGGATCAGTGTCTGGGAGAGCACGCCTTCCAGGACAAACGACAGCTGGGTACGGACCTGCTGCTGCTGATTGGTCGGAAAAACATCGACGATCCGGTTGATGGTCTGCACAGCGCCGTTGGTGTGCAGGGTGGCGAAACAGAGATGGCCGGTTTCGGCGATCGTCAGAGCGGCCTCGATGGTCTCGAGGTTGCGCAGCTCGCCGAGCAGAACGATGTCCGGATCCTGACGCAGAATATACTTCAGGGCGTTCTGGAAAGAGAAGGTGTCGGTGCCGACCTCGCGCTGGTTGACAACACATTTCTTGTGCGGGTGGATATACTCGATCGGATCTTCGATGGTGATGATGTGCTCATGTCGGGTGTTGTTGATCTCGTCGATGATCGACGCCAGAGTCGTCGATTTACCCGAGCCAGTCGGCCCGGTGACCAGGACCAGGCCATTGGACTTCTTGGAGATTTCGGTAATCACCGGCGGCAGACCGAGCTGCTGAAACGTGAGAAACTCGTAGGGGATCAGGCGGAATACGCCACCGAGGGCGCCGCGCTGCATGAAGACATTGCCGCGGAAGCGGGCCAGCCCCTTGACGCCGAAGGAAAAATCGAGTTCGTTATTTTCCTCGAATTTGCGTTTCTGCATTTCGGTGAGGATGCTGTAGCAGATATTTTTTGTATCGGCCGGCAGCAGTTTCCGGGTCTTCATCGGCGTCATCCGGCCATTGACCCGGATCTGCGGCGGCGTGCCGGTGGTAATATGCAGGTCGGATGCGCCCTGCTCCACCATGGTGCGCAGCATCTGCTGGATCGAAAAGTCGGTTGTCTTCGGTTCGTCCATGATCAGAATATCCGTCCGGAGCGCGAATGCTGGAACCAGAATACAGGATTCAGGATTCAGGATTCAGAATAAAAAACAAAACAACGATTCAACGATTAACCGATTCAACAAGATCAATCATCGGCAATGGTGCAACGCAGCACCTCCTCGAACGAGGTGACCTGCTCATTGAGTTTGGTCAGGGCGGCCTGGCGCATACTCTTGACGCCGAGGCGCATCGACTCGCGTTTCAGTTCGGCGGTGTTGGCCCCGGACAGGATCAGTTCACGCAGCTCCTCGAACATCGGCATGACCTGATAGAAGCCGACCCGCCCCTTGTAACCGGTGTCGTTGCAGACCGCACAGCCCTCGCCACGATAGCAGACAAAACCTTCGAGCTGGTCCTCAGTGACACCGGCCTGCAGCAAGGTCTCTTTCGGAATCTCTTCGGGAACCTTGCACTCCTGACAGATCCGGCGCCCGAGACGCTGGGCGGTGATCAGGTTGACTGCCGAGGCGACCAGAAACGGCTCAATCCCCATGTTCAGCAGGCGGTTGACCGTCGCCGGCGCATCGTTGGTATGCAGGGTCGACAGGACCAGGTGCCCGGTCAGCGCCGCCTTGACTCCGATTTCAGCCGTTTCGAAGTCGCGAATCTCGCCGATCATGATGATGTCCGGATCCTGACGCAGGAAGGCGCGCAGGGCGGCGGCGAAGTTGAGGCCGATCTCCTCGTGCATCTGGCACTGGTTGATCCCGGCGAAGTTAAACTCGACCGGATCTTCGGCGGTCGAAATGTTCTCGGTCACCTTGTTCAGTTCCGCCAGGGCCGAATAGAGGGAGACAGTCTTGCCGGACCCGGTCGGCCCGGTGACCAGCACCATGCCGAACGGCTTGTGGATCTGCTCCTTGAACCACTTGAGCGCCTGCGGCTCGTAGCCGAGTTTGGTCATGTCGAGCTGCAGATTCGATTTATCGAGCAGGCGCAGAACCACCTTCTCGCCGAACAGGGTCGGCAGACAGTTGACCCGGTAGTCCATATCCTGGCCACCGGGGAGCTTGATCTTGATCCGGCCGTCCTGCGGCAGGCGACGCTCGGAGATATCCATCTCCGCCATGATCTTCAGACGCGAGATGATGGCGTTCCGCAGCTTGATCGGCGGCTTCATCACTTCGTGCAGCACACCGTCGATCCGGTAACGGACCCGGAACGATTTCTCGTAGGGCTCGATATGAATGTCCGAAGCCTTCTTCTTGATGGCGTCGGTCAGAATCAGGTTGCACAGCTTGACGACCGGCGCATCCTCACTCGCCTTTTCCAGGGCGCCGACATCGATGTCATCTTCTTCGTCGACAACCTCCAGGTCGATATCGTCGAGGTTGCCCATGACTTCGTCGAAGCTGGCCGACTGATCGTAATATTTGTCGATGGCCAGCTTGATACAGGTCTCGGAGGCGACCACCACCTCGACGTTGTAGCCGGTCATGAACTTGATGTCGTCGATGGCGAAGATATTGGAAGGGTCAGCCATGGCGACAATCAGAGTCGCCCCGGCCCGGTTGACCGGTACCAGCTGGTATTTCTGCACCACATCGACGGAGATCAGCTTGATGACGTTGGTATCGATCTCGAATTCGCTGAGGTTGATAGACGGAACGCCATACTGACGGGAGAGGAAGGCCGCTAGATCTTCTTCCTTGATGAAACCGAGTTTGACCAGACTGGCACCGAGGCGACCGCCAGACGTTTTCTGGTCGGCCAGAGCCTTGTCCAGCTGCTTTTCGTCAATCATTTTGTTGCGAACCAACAGTTCGCCGAGTCGATTGGCTGACATAAAAAACGCACATCCCCCCAGAAGTTTAAGTCACCGGCAATATTAGCTGTGCCGTCCTGGACTGTCAAGAAGATCGGCCGCGAGCAACAACGTCCTGAAATCTCGTGACCTTTATGTTTGCAGACCACAGTCGAGAGAGTCGCGATACTCGATGACGGTTCGTTCGGTGAGCAGTCGACGGGCCGCGGCGATATCTTCGCTCACTTTGGCCTGGAGGTCTCCGACAGTCGCAAAGCGGAGTTCGTCACGCAGACGTTCGACGAAATAGATCCGCAGGGTCTCGCCGTAGAGATCGCCGGCAAAATCGAGGAGGTGAATCTCCAGGCTGGGGGCGGCGCCAGGAAAGGTCGGTCGCCGGCCGATATTGACCACGCCGTCGTAAACGGCGTCGCGCCACCTGACCTTGACCGCGTAGACGCCATCTTTCGGTAACAGCTCCTTGCTGGTACGCAGATTGGCGGTCGGAAAGCCGAGCTGACGGCCACGCGCTGCGCCGGCAACGACAATGCCGTCCAACGTGAAGTGCCTTCCCAGGACGTTAACCACGTCGTTGACCTGCCCGGCCTGCAAAAGAGAACGGATCCGACTCGAACTGTAGACAACTTCGCCACGGGCAATCGGCGGCAGCACCTCCAGTACGAAATCGTGTTTTTGCGCCATACCCCGCAGAAAATCGAGATCCCCTTCCCGGTTGCGACCGAAGGCATAATCGTAACCGACCACCAGACTGCGCAGGGCGAGCCGCTCGATCAGGATCTGTTCGACAAAAGCCCTGGCCGGCAGACGGGCCAGGGCGCGATCGAACGGCAGGACCAGCAGCAGATCGACACAGGACGCTTCGATCAGGCGGACTTTCTCTTCGGGTGTGTTGATCCGCAGCGGCGCGCGCTCCGGGGCGAGCAGACGCAACGGGTGCGGTTCGAAGGTCAAAACGACCGCCGCGGCGCCGAGAGTGCTGGCCTTGCCGACCACCCGGCGGAAAATCTCGCGGTGGCCGAGATGCACACCGTCGAAATTGCCGATGGTGACGACACTGCCGCCGGGCGGCGGCTGCAAGGCGTCCAGGGAGCGAACAACCTTCATCAGCTCCTCCCGCTCCGCCGGCGCGGTCGACGCGGTCGGGGTGAGGCAACCGGTTCATGGGGCTCCGGCGCGACCAGGCGAAAATCGATTTCGCGCCGCTCCAGATCGACCTTGTCGACGGTGACTTCGACGGCCTGACCGATCTCGAAGGTGCGTCGGCGGTTCATGCCGACCAGACGGTGACGCTCCTCTTCGAACTGGTAGAAATCGTCGTCGAGACTGGAGATATGCACCAGACCCTCGACAAAGATGTCGCGCAGTTCGACAAAAAAGCCGAACGCCTGCACGGAGACGACCAGGCCGGCGAAAGCCGTGCCGACCTTGTCGCGCATGAACTGACACTTCTTCAGGCTGACGATGTCCCGCTCCGCTTGCATCGCCCGGCGCTCGGCACGGGACGCCTGCTCGGCCAACTCGGCCAGGCCGCTGCTGCCGACGCGACCGGCGGACGTGCCGGCGAGGCGCTGCTTGAGTATCCGGTGCACCAGCAGGTCGGGATAGCGGCGGATCGGCGAGGTGAAGTGGCAATAACTGGAACTCGCCAGCCCGAAGTGGCCCCGATTCTCGGTGGTGTAGATCGCTTGGGGGAGACTGCGCAGCAGGACATGGTTGATCACCGCCTCCTCGGGGCGGCCGGCGACCCGCGCCAGCAGCTGCTGCAAATGGTGGGGTTTGATCCCTTCGGCGGGAATGGCGAGCCCCTGGTTGAACCAGGCGATGAACTCCTGAAATGCGCCGATCTTCTCGATGGACGGCGCATCGTGCACCCGGTAGACCAGCGGTATCTGCTGCTGTTCCAGCCAGCCGGCGACCGCCTCGTTGGCCGCCAGCATGAACTCTTCGACCAGACGATGCGCCAGGTTCCGTTCGCTGCGGACGATGCTCTCCGGCCGCCCCTGCAGGTCGAGGAGGATATCGGCTTCCGGCAGGTCAAAATCGAGGCTGCCCCGTTCATGGCGGCGCTCGATGCGCAGTTCGGCCAGCCGCGCCATCAGCTGCAGATCGGCGAGCCGTTCACCCTGTCGCGCCAGCGCTGCGGGGTCGTGCGCGACCAGTACGGCGGCGACTTCGGTATAGGTGAGGCGCGCCCGGCTGCGCATCACCGCCGGCGCGAAGCGCAGCGCACGCCGATTGCCGGCGGCATCGAAGTCGAGTTCGGCGACCATGACCAGCCGGTCGACCTCCGGATTGAGGGAGCAGATGCCGTTGCTCAGCGCTTCCGGCAGCATCGGCAGGCAGATACCGGGGAAGTAGACGCTGGTGCCGCGCTCGACGGCATCGCCATCGATGGCGCTGTTGACCGCGACATAGTGGGCGACATCGGCAATGGCGACCCAGAGGCGGAAGCCGCCGTCGGGCCGGGCGGCAATCGCCACGGCGTCGTCGAAGTCTTTGGCCGTCTCGCCATCGATGGTGACAAACGGAATATGGCGCAGATCTTCGCGCCCGGCAAGGTCGGCGGGGCGGACTGTCTGCGGCATGGCGTCGGCTTCGGCCAGCGCCTGCGGCGAAAATTCGCGCGGCAGATTGAAGCGGATCGCTGCCACCTGAACTTCGACGGCCGGGTCGTCAGCGGCACCGAGGACTTCGACGATCCGCCCGACCGCACTGCGCCCCTGCTGCGGATAGTCGACGATAGCGGCGACCACCATGTCGCCCGGGCGCGCCTGGCCCTGGTTCTCCGGTGGAACCAGCAGGTCGTCGGTGAGCTTCGGATCGGCCGGCACCAGGTAGCCGATCCCCCGACCGGTCTCGAAGCGGCCGACCACCTGACTACGGGCCCGTTCGGCGACGCGGATGACCCGTCCTTCCGGTTTACCGCTGCGCTGGCCGCGCTCGACCCGCACCACCACACGGTCGCCGTGCATCGCCGGGCGGACGAACCGGGCGGGGATGAACAGGTCGGGCTGCTGCGCGTCGACCGTGACGAAGCCGTAGCCGTCGCGATGCAGGCTCAGCTGGCCGATCGCCAGGTTGACCTTGTCCGGCAGGGCGAACCGTCCCCCCTTGAGCTGCACCAGACTGCCGGCACGGACCAGGGATTTGAGCAGCCGGCCGACCTCCTTGCGCCCGGCCGCGTCCAGATCGAAAGCCGCCTGAATCTCCTTGAGGCTCATCGGCCGTTTGGCGCGCTGGGCAAGCAGCTGCACAATCTCGTCGAGTTCCGGCATGTTGGCACCCCCACAGTCAAACGCCCCCGTTTCACCAGAAGCCGGGGGCGTTGTTACGTTGTTTTTTCAGACCTTCGGCGGTTCCGGGACCTTCGGCGGAGCAGCGCCCCGGTCCCAGAGGTGCTGGCCGAATTTGCGGTAGCCGTGGACATTGTACAGACGCATGTCGTCTTCCGGGTTCGATTCGAGAACTTCGCCGTTCAAGAGCGGCTTGAGGTATTTGGCGAGCACCGCGCCGCCGCCGCCGGTGATTACCATGGCGTCGATATCCCAGTCATCGACCCAGAGCCGGTCGATTTCGTTGGCCACGCTGGTCGCCAGCTGATTAAAGACCTGTTCGGAGATCCCCTTCAGGTCATAGACTTTGCCGCGGATCTTGATGCTCCCTTTGTCGATCGCTTCGAACAGCCGGTAGAGTTCGACATTGACACCGCTGTTTTCCCGCAGCTTGGCGGCAATGACGTTGAAGGCGCGGGCGATGCCGGAATCGGTGGTGCGGCTGCCGCGCTCGGAGTAGCGCATCTTGTCCGAGATGGTGTAATCGGAGGTGCGGAAGCCGATATCGATGACGCCGATCTTGTCCTTGACCAGCCGGCGGTCACGCAGTTCGCCGACATCATTGAGCATCAGATTGAACAATGAACCGAACGGCTGGGGAATCACACGCACCTTGTCGATCTTGATCGACTTCTCTTCGCGCTTGCCGGAGACATCGGTCAAAACAATCTGATGCTCGCCCGTCAGCAGTTTCGCCAGCTCGTCCTTCTGCTGGCGATAGAAACCGATCGGCAGACCGGTCACCAGATTGACCGGCACAAACCCCTTGACCATCTTCGCCGCGGCAGCCAGGGCGAGAACCTTGGCAAATTTGCTGATGAACTGTGTCTGGTCGAGGGTGAAAAAACGTACGTTGCTCTGACGCTCGGCGAGTTCACCGATGAAGTAGGACTTGCCGTCGATTTCCACCTGCAGATGGATCTGTTCCGCCCCGCTCTCGCCAAGCAGTGCTTCACGGAACTGAATGTCAGTCGATTCGCCAAGGACCGACTTGAACACGAGGTTCTGCCGGCCGTCGGTCGCCTTGGTAAAACCGAACCCGATGTCGATACCGAGAATTTCCACGATTTCCTCTCCTTAAGCAGCAGAATACACAAACATGACAAACTATAGGGAATCGACCCGAGGTTTGCAAGGACTAACAGGACGTTACCCTTTGCGGACAAAAATCTCCCGGGCCAGATCGTTATCGACGGCAAACTCGGAATGGCCGACCTTGAAAATGAAGGCCGGATAGGCACGCAACAGCTGCAGGACATTGCCCGGCAGCACGCCCATACTCATCAGCTTCTGCATCTTGCTGACATCAGTGGCGGCGAGGTAGGCGATCTCCCCCTGCTCACCGGCTTTGAGCTCGGTCAGGGCGACCACGCCGACCTCACCCTGCGCACGCGCCTCTTCGCAGCAGGCTCCCGGCGGAATCGGTTTGCCGTGGGGACAGGTGGTCGGATGGTTGAGCAGGGTGCAGATCTTGGTATCGACGCCGTGATGCAGCAGGTGCTCGAACTCGCAAGCGCGATCGTTGGCCGAGGCATCCTTGATATCGAGGATGTCCATCATCAGCCGCTCGGCGAGACGGTGGCGGCGCACGGTCATGCGCGCCTCCTCGCGCCCTTCACGGCGCAGCTGCACCCGTTCGCCACGCACTTCGACATAGGCCAGACGATCGAGTTCGGCCAGGCCTTCGTCATCGGCCGGAATGTTCAGCGCTTCCATCGGGACAGCATCCTCGTCCCCTTCAACCGTTCTGATCCACAGACTTTCCAGAATCTCTTCAGCCTTCGCTGACAGTTTCATCAATCAGATCCTTTCGAGAAAACGTTGATACAGGGAGAAGGGGCTCTCTCCTTCCCTGCTCCTCCCCCCGCCTGGGGGAATGAACGGAAACGCGAACCGAGCCGGAAGGACGTGTTCTGGCTTTCCGTTGCGGTATTTCCAGACGTGTCAAGCTGAATCGTTACGTTTCAAAAAGCAATCACCAAGGCAAAACTCCAGGACAACTGCATTTACTCACCCTTGGCACTATCACCCTTTTTATCGACCAGCGGGTTCTCCTCGCCGCAATACGGGCAATGGATCTTGCGGCAGCCGCCGCCGCAGGCGCCGCACCCTTTGGCGCGCAGCATCTCCCTGCTCAGCTCGTGACCACAGAAGCGGCATTTCATGCGAGCACTCCGGTCAACAGCAGCAACTGGTTGAGTGCCGTACCGACCACGAAGGCGAGCGTGGTCACCAGGGCGAAAATGACCAGGGCGACCCGCCAGCCCCGCTCCTTGAACATCACCAGGAACTGGGCGACACAGGGGACGAACAGGGTCAGGGTGACCGCCGCCACGGTCAGCTGTACCGGATCGAGCAGCCCGTCGGTCTGCAGGTCATACAGACCGGCGGCGCCGAAGTCACGGCGGAAAAAACCGAGGATGAACGCCGTCGACGCTTCGGCCGGCAGACCGAGAACGGCCATGACCGGTGTCATAACCCGGATTAAGCCATCGAGAGCACCGCTCATCTTGCCGGCCCAGAGGATCACCGAGGCGATCATGAACAGCGGGAAGATTTCCAGAAAGTACCAGCGCATCCGGGTCAGGGTTTTGATCAGCACATTGCGCGGTTGCGGCAGGCGCATCGGCGGCAGCTCCATGTAGAACATAGGACGCTCACCCGGCACAATCTGCGCGGCGAGCAGGCCGACCAGCAGGAAGACGCCGGTCATGACCAGCAGCCAGACCAGCAGTGCCCCCTCCACCGACGACAACAGGCCGAGAATCACCCCCATCTGTGCGCTGCACGGGATCGCCAGGGCGAGCAGCAGGGTCGAGATGATCCGCTCGCGGCGGGTCTCCAGGGTCCGGGTCACCACGGTCGCCATGGTGTCGCAGCCGAAACCGAGAACCATCGGGATGACCGCCCGGCCGTTCAGGCCGATCTTCTTGAACAGGCGGTCGACCAGCATCGCCAGCCGGGGGAAATAGCCGCTGTCCTCGATAACGGCAAAGGCGATGAAGAAGGTGCCGACGATCGGCAGGATGATGGCGACCGCGTAGCGAACCCCCAGGGTGAACAGTCCATACTCACCGACCACCAGCTCGCGCAGCCAGTACCAGGGGAGCGTCCGCTCGGCCAGGTCAATCGCCCACGGGTTGAGATACTCCTCAAAAATCGACCCTTCGAGGAGATCGACGATGGTCCCGGCGCCGAAGCCGCCGACAAACTGGTACAGGCCGAAATAGAGAATCAACAGCAGCAGAGGGACGCCGGTCCAGGGGTTCATGGTCAGGCTCGACAGCCGCTCGGCCAGAGGCGGCCGGCCGCCCTGACTCTCTGTGACCACTTCGTCGAGCAGCCGTTTGCAGATGCGCCGCCGCTCCAGATTGATGCGCAGATGCAGGTCGACGCGGCGCTCGAAGACCACCTCGTTGACGGTTCTTTCGACATCATCGATACCGGCTCCCTCGGCAGCGCGCACCAGCTCGAACAGTTCGTCATCGCGCTGCAGCAGCAGCAGGCTCAGGCTGCGCTTGTCGAGGAGGTAGTCGCCACGCAGGGTGGCGGCGACACGCTGGACATCCTTTTCCAGGTCGATGGCGTAGCTGAACGACGCCCTCGCGCCGTCATAGGCAGCAATGGCGGCACGGAATTCGACGAGGCCGCGCTTGCGGGCGATGGCGGCGCCGATCACCGGAATGTGCAACTTTTCCGCGAGCAGGTCGATGTCGATACGCATGCCGAGCCGCTCGGCCTCATCGATGATATTGACCAGCAGCAACACCGGCAGACCCGCTTCACTGAGCTGCAGGGTCATCGGCAGCATCCGCTCGAGATTGCGGGCATCGACCACGTGTACCACCAGATGCGGCCGCTCTTCGAGGAGGATGCGCCGCGCCACCCGTTCCTCTTCGGTGATCGGCAGCAGGGAATACATCCCCGGGGTATCGAGCACCGCATAGCGCTCGCCGTCGATCTCGCAATAGCCGCGACTGACCTCGACCGAGGTGCCGGGATAGTTGGAGACGGTCGTGTAGGCGCCGGTCAGGGTGTTAAACACCACACTCTTGCCGACGTTCGGGTTGCCGACCAGGATAATTTTCTTCGCACCCTGCTGCTCACTCATGCTGGCGTCCAGACCTTTTCAGTGTTTTTGATAATCATTTTCACGCAAATGGCAAAAAAAGAGATCAGCGCCGGCAGTCCTGGCAGTGGCCGTACAGTTCGAGGCGATGCCGCTCGATGACAAAGCCGTGCCGGGCGGCAACTTCGTCCTGCAACTCTTCGATACGCGGATCCTCGAATTCAATGATCCGCCCGCACCGCGTACAGATCAGGTGGTCGTGGTGCTCATCGACGGCGACGGTCTCGTAGCGGGTCTGGCCGTCGCCGAAATGACGCTCCTCGGCGATACCGCATTCGGCAAACAGGCGCAGGGTCCGGTAGACCGTGGCGTAGCCGATGGTCGGGTGCTGCTTGCGCAGCCGCAGATAGAGCTCCTCGGTGGAGAGGTGACTGCCGGCACGCAGAAACGCTTCGAGGATCAGATCGCGCTGGCGGGTCGATTTAAGACCCTGCCCACCCAGGTAGGCCCGAAACGTTTCACGGGCTTTTGATTTCGCCTTGCTCATGGCGCTCCTCGATGAAAACGAAATTCAATTTAATGCAGTGTATCGTTGGCGTCAAGGGAAAAATTTGAGACAGGAAAAAATTCAGGATTCAGGATTCAGGATTCAGGATTCAGGATTCAGGA
>JAVVDS010000003.1:18155-65866 GCA_032251295.1 Desulfuromonadales bacterium
AGACAGGAAAAAATTCAGGATTCAGGATTCAGGATTCAGGATTCAGGATTCAGGAGATGATTTTATCTTGCAACCGATTATGGGGCAAGAGAAGAGCCACCGCCATGCGGGATCAGGGCGGCAGAATCTGGTAGAGGTAGATGGTGAGGCGTCCCATCAGGTTGAACATCAGCATGATACCGACCAGCATCAACAGCAGGCCGGTGCCGATTTCGATCAACCGGATATGCTTGCGGAAGCGGTTGAACACCTGCAGAAACTGATGAAACAGCAGGCCGGAGAGGAGGAATGGCAGTCCCAGACCGAGGGAGTAGACTGTGAGCAGGGCGATCCCCTGCCCGGCCTGGCCGGAGGTGGCGGCGACCATCAGGATCGAGGCGAGAATCGGGCCGATGCACGGCGTCCAACCGGCGGCAAAGGCGACGCCGACCAGCAGGGTGCCGAGAAAGCCGCTCGGCTTGCGCTGCAGATTGATCCGCTTTTCGCCAAGCAGCATGGTGAAATGGAACAGCCCGGTAATATGCAGGCCGAACAGAAAAATCAGCAGGCCGCCGATCCGTTCGACCCAGACCAGTCCTTCGCGCAGATGCAGCTGAAACCGGGCCGAGGCGATGCCGGCGATACCGCCGAGGAGAATGAAAACCAGACTGAAGCCGGCGATGAAACAGAGACTGTGCAGCAGAACCGTCCAGCGCACCTTGGCCGACGGTCGATTATTTTGTAACTCGGCGAACGAAAGGCCAGTGATGTAGGTCAGATACGACGGGATCAGCGGCAGCACACAAGGGGAGAAAAACGACAGAATGCCGGCGCTCAAAGCGATCCAGAGGGTAATATCACCGGCAGGAGGCATTCATTCAGCCTTTCAGCAGGTCACGGACATAGGCGACGGTGCGCGGATCGGCCCAGTCAAAGGCCCCGATCACCTTGTCGTCGATCACACCGTCCTTGCGAACGACAAAGGTTTCGGGGAATTTGTAAACTCCGTAGCGTTTCTGCACGTCCCCCGTCTCGTCGAGCAGAATCGGAAACTCATGCGGGGTACTCTGCAGGAATCGGGCAACGGCGGCGCGACCGCTCTCCTCGACGTTGACCGCCAGGATCAGGAAATCCTCACCGGCCATCAGTTGATGCAGTCTGTCCATCGACGGCATCTCGGCCCGGCAGGGAGGACACCAGGTCGCCCAGAAGTTGATCAGCACCACCTTGCCGCGCAGCTCGGAGAGCCGGTAGGTTTCGCCGGTGAACGCCTCCAGGGAAAAATCGGGAGCCATCTCCCCGACAGCGACGGCCGAACGAACAGTCGGCCCTTGTCCGGGCCGCAGACTGCCGGCAAAGACAAAATAGAGGCCGAAACTGATCAGCAACAACAGGGTAATAATGACGATACGGCGCATGTAAAAACCTTCGGCATTCCGGCCCGGAGACATAAAAGTTTCGTAACTGTTCAGCACATCCAGGGCTGCTGATTCCAGCCTTCGACAGTGAGAGGCCATCTCTCCTGCCTTGCTCCTCCCCCGCTGGGAGGGAATGAACGGCAACGCGAACCAAGCCGCAAGGACGTGTTCTGGCTTTCCGTTGCGGTATTTCCAGACGTGTCGAGCTGAATCGTTACAAAATTTCAACGATTCAACGATCCGATCACCCTACTCCACTTGTAACCGCTCCGTTCGCTAAAAGTCAACCGTCGCCCCGACTCTGTCGACGAGCGACACGGAAGGTTGATGAGAACCGGGCGAACAGCTGCCCGTCCGCGCCGGCCAGTTCGGCCCGGCCGAGAAAGACCCGTCCATCCGGCCCTTCGACCTCAGCGCGGGCGGTCACCACCCCCTCCAGAACCGGCGCAATGAACTCCATGCGCAAATCGGTCGTAGCGAAAATCGTCCCCTCAGGGAGCAGACTCTTGATCGCCATGGCGACCGCCGTGTCGGCCAAGGTGACCATGGCCCCGCCATGCATCACCCCGCCGCCGTTGGCGAGCTTGACACGAAACGGCAGGGTCAGCACGGCCCGCCCTCCGCCGGCCTCTTCGATGGTCAGGCCGACCAGCTCTTCAAACGGCGCGCTGTCGATCCAGGCATCCAGACCGAACTGTCGCACACCCTGGCGACGCAACTCCTCCGGTTCGACAAACAGTTGCATGGGTGACTCCTTGAGTAGCGGTTGATGCGATGAACCGTTAATGCGTTTAATCGTTAAAAACCAGCTTCAGTCGCCGCTTTACCCCCTGCGAATACCATACTTTTCCATGCGGTAGATCAGGGTGTGTCGGGGGATGCGCAGGAAGGCGGCGGCGCGGGTCTGGTTCCAGTCGTTGCGTTGCAGCGCCTGCAGGACCGCTTCCCGTTCGATCTCTTCGAGGGCGTAGCCATCATCCGGCAGATTGAGCACCTGACCGTTGCGCGGCGGCATGCCGCGCAGCTTCGCCGGCAGGGCGGCCAGACTCACACTCTCGCCGCGGTGGAGGACACAGAGCCGCTGCACCGCGTTCTCCAGTTCGCGGACGTTGCCCGGCCAGTCAAAGGCCTGCAGCGCCGCCAGCGCCTTGTCGTCGATCCGGATCGGCCGGTCGGCGGCGTAGCGCTCGACGAAATGCCGGATCAAAAGCGGGATATCGTCGCGGCGCTCGCGCAGGGACGGCAGCTCGATGGGGATGACGGCGAGGCGGTAGTAGAGATCCTCGCGAAAACGGTTGTCGGCCACAGCGGCTTCGATATCGAGGTTGGTGGCGGTCACCAGGCGGACATCGATGCCACGGGGGCGACCGCCGACCGGTTCGACGAGCCGATCCTGCAGCACCCGCAACAGTTTCGGCTGCAGATCGAGGGGCATTTCGCCGATCTCGTCGAGGAACAGGGTGCCACCGTCGGCCTGCTCGAACTTGCCGACCCGGTCGCGGGCCGCGCCGGTGAACGAACCTTTGACATGGCCGAACAGTTCACTCTCCAGCAGTTCGCCGGGGATTGCCGCGCAGTTGACCGCGACAAACGGCCCGTCACTGCGATCGCTCCCCTGGTGCAGGGCACGGGCGACCAGTTCCTTGCCGGTCCCCGATTCGCCGGTGATCAGCACCGACGCCTCGCTCGGCGCGACCTTGCGCACCAGGGCGAACACCTCCTGCATCGCCTCGGAAAGACCGACCATCTGGCCGAAGTCTTGCCGGGCGCTCAGCTGGTCGCGCAGTTGCCGGTTTTCACTCTGCAGGCCGAGGAACTTGAAGGCCCGCGCCACAGTCAGGCTGACCTCATCGCGACTGAACGGTTTGGTCAGATAATCGAAAGCGCCGGCCTTCATCGCCTCGACGGCGGTCTCCACCGAACCGAAGGCGGTGATGACGATCACCAGGGTTTCCGGACTGTCGACCTTGATCTGCTGTAGCAGTTCCTGACCGGTGAGACCCGGCATCTGGATGTCGGTAATCACCACCGCCGGCCGCTCAGCACGGAACCGTTCGAGGCCCTCGCTGCCATCGACCGCCGTCAGCACCTGATAGCCGGCCTGCTGCAGATTGTACTCGGTGACCCGCCGCAATGACGCATCGTCATCGACCAGCAGCACCGTCTGCGAACTCGAACCCATCTGTCCCTCCTGTCTCTTCGCCTCATTCCTCACCCGCACACCTCACAACTGATGCCGGCGCAGAAAGAACCGGTTGACCGTAAAGACGCCGAGGCGCGGTGCCCTTCGGCTTCAGGCAGTTTCCTCCGCGCCTCCACGTTTAAGAATCGACGTTTTGCGGTTCGGTCATCTTTCAAGCCTTTGGCAAACAGAGCGTGAAGGTCGACCCCTTGCCGGGAACACTCTCCAGATCGATGCGCCCGTTGTGCCCGTGGATGATCCGCTGGGTGATCGCCAGCCCCAAGCCGGTCCCCTCGTCCCGCGTGGTGACGAACGGGTTGAAGATCCGCTGCCGGTCCGCCTCGGCAATCCCCGGGCCGGTATCGGCGACGGCGATCATTACGTGTTGTTGAACCACGGCCGTCGTCACGGTCAACCGTCCGCCGTCCGGCATCGCCTGCAGGGCGTTCAGCACCAGGTTGAGCAGCGCCTGCTTGATCTGTTCCATCTGACCAGGGATCTCAGCCATCTCCGTCGGCCGGAAATCGACCTCGACCCGGTTCTTCACCGCCTGTTGTCGAGTCAGATCGAGGACTTCCCGCACCAGCCGGCTGACATCGAACCGTCCCGGCTCGACCGGTTGCGGCCGGGCAAAACGAAGAAAATCCTCAAGAACCCGGTTGAGGCGTTCGACTTCGCGAATCAGGATCTCGGTAAATTCGGCTTTCGGGTCGTCGGCGGCGACGCCGTCCCGCAGAATCTCGGCGGTGCCGCGGATCGCGCCGAGAGGGTTGCGGATCTCGTGGGCCATGCCGGCCGACAGCTCACCGAGGGCGGAGAGGCGATCGGCCCGGCGCAACTGCTCCTCGAATTCGAGTATCTGGTCAGCCTGCTCGCGCAGTTTGCGATAGCTCTCTTCGAGAGATTCCGCGGTACGCCGATAACGCAGCTTCTGCTGCCGTTCCCGTCCGGCGAGAAAACCGGTCAACAGACCGATGACGTTGTAGAGGATAATTTCCAGATACTGTTCCAGCCGCGGAACCGGGTGGTAACCCCACTGAAACAGGACATGGGGCATATAGAGAGCCGAAGTGATCAGCGCCGTCACCACGCCGCCGCGCAGAGAGAACCAGAGTCCGCCGAGCACAATCGGGATGTAGTAGAGGCGGCGATAGATGTCGTGGGCATAGCCGTGCTGGGTCGCGGTCAGGTAATGCAGCGCCGTAACCGCCAGCAGCAGCAGAGCCACGATCGACAGGCGGATCATTGACGAACGATTGAGCATGATGACCTTTCCGGTTTGCTGAACACGTCACGACCGGTCTGTAGACTATTATACAACCGGACAAAAAGGAAGTCCGAACTGGCCTGGCCCGCACTCGCGACCCGTATGGTCTCCCGGCGCACAACCGGCCGATTTTCTTCTGTATTCCAGCAGCTGTTTTTTGTATCTTGTCTCCTCACAGCCACTTCACCCTCGGCCGGTCTCAATGGCACTTTTTTTTGACATCCTCAATATCGTTCTGCCAGTGTTCGTGGTGATCGCCCTCGGCTGGCTGTTGCGCCGTATCGGCCTGATCGATGCCCCGTTTCTGCAGATGACCAACCAGCTGGTCTATTATGTCTGCCTGCCGCTGCTGCTGTTCTACAAGATCGGCACGGCCGACTTCGGCATCAACTTCAACGGTCGCCTGGTGGTCGCTTCGATCGCAACGGTCGCTATCACCTTTCTCATCTCCTATGCCTACACCGTGGCGCGGGGCTACCCGGCGGCGCAACGCGGGGTCTTTAGTCAGGGATCGTTTCGCGGCAACATCGCCTATATCGGGCTGGCAATCGCCATGAACGCCTACGGCGAAAGCGGACTGACCCGGGCCGCGATCCTGATGGGCTTTCTGGTGCCGTTTCTCAACCTGTTCGCCATCCTGGCGCTGCTCTGGCCGCACCGCGGCAATACCGGCCAGCGGGGCATGACCTTCTGGGTCCGCCAGTTCGCTTTAAACCCGCTGATCCTCGCCTCGTTTTTGGGGATTGCCTGGAGTTTTTTCGAACTGCCGATTCCGGTGCTGTTCGACCGTAGCCTGAAGATCGCCACCGGCATGGCCCTGCCCCTCGCCCTGCTGGCGATCGGCGGCTCGTTTTCTCTGGAAAAACTGCGTGGCGACCTGTTCACCGCCAGCCTGGCGTCCGGCGCCAAACTGGTCTGGATGCCGCTCCTCGCCGCTCTGCTGCTGATCGGTCTCGGCGTCGACGGGATGGATCTCGCCATCGGTGTCCTGATTGCCGGCACACCCGCGGCGACCGCCAACTACATCATGGCGCACCAGCTGCATGGCGATGCCGAGCTGGCCGGAGGGATTGTCATGCTCTCCACCCTGCTGTCGGCGGTGACGTATACCATTGCCCTGCTGCTCCTGCGCAGCCAGGGGCTCTGACATGCCGCGAGTCTCGATCCTGCTGCCGGTCCGTGACGAAGAGCGGCTGCTCCCCGCGGCACTCAAGTCCCTGGCCCGGCAGACAATGCAGGACTGGGAGCTGATCGCCGTCGACGACGGCAGCAGCGACGGCACAGCCACGATTCTCGCCCGGGCCGCCCGGAAGGATGCACGCATCCGGGTTTTGCAGCGTCCGCCTGCGGGACTGGTGGCGGCTCTCAATCACGGTCTGGCGGTATGCCGGGCCGAGCTGGTGGCGCGGATGGACGCGGACGACATCTGTGACCCGCGGCGCCTGGAGCTGCAGGTCGCGCAGCTTGAACACGAGCCGACCACCACCCTGCTCGCCTGCCGCGTCCGGCATTTCCCGCGTTCGGCGATTCGCGGCGGCTTTCTCGCCTATGAAGCCTGGCAGAACAGTCTGCTCACCCACGCCGAGATCGTGCGCGATTTTTACGTCGAATCACCGTTCGCCCATCCGAGTGTGGTCTTTCGCCGCCGGGCGGTCGAAGCCGTCGGCGGTTACCGCGATATGGGCTGGGCTGAAGACTACGATCTCTGGCTGCGGCTGAAGCTGGCCGGAGCCCGCTTCGCACGCCGCCCCGAGACCCTGCTCTACTGGCGAGACCGGGCAGATCGCCTCAGCCGTACCGGCGACCACTGCACTCTGGCCGCTTTCCGTGCCTGCAAGGTTCACTTTCTCTGCCGGGACTATCTCGCCGGAACCGACAGAGTCACCCTGTGGGGAGCGGGCAAGGAGGGGAAAGCCTGGCGGCTGGCACTGGCCGGGCAAGGGATCGCCGTCGAGCGCTGGATCGAGATCGACCGCAACAAGATCGGCCAGACCATCCACGGCGCACCGGTGGTCGATCTGCAGCAGCTGACCGCCGGTCAGGGCAAGATCCTGATCACCGTCGGCGCCAAAGGCGCGCGCCAGCAGATCCGGGAATTCGCCGCCGCAAGAGGGCTACATGAAGGGGATGATTTTCTGTGCGTCACCTGAACACTTGCCCCATAAGGCAGATACGAGCAGGGCGATCCCGCAGGAGAAAGAACCGACTTGACACGGTGGTGCGGAGACGCAGCGGAACGGCTCTGAATTGAGGTCAGGTATATTCACCCTTCGGCAAGCTCAGGGCGAACGGCTCTGGCTTGTTTAGCCAGCTGAAATATCGTTCATGGTGAGCTTGTCAAACCCTGGGCTGATGGCTTTTACAAGAGGCGAGATTTACCGGCTTCTTCCGCGGCTCAGCGCCTCCGCGTTAAAAATCGACGTTCTCGATTCTCGCAGCGTTGCTCCGTCTTCGCCTCATCTTGAAGTCGACAAGAATGATGGCGTCGCAAAACTCAAGGATACACAGATGAATTACCAGCCGTTGACCATCGGCAACCGCTTCCGGATTCAGCCGCCCGGCTGCTCCGCGCCGGACGACGGCCGGATCGCTCTGATCATGCGGCGCGGCGCCTTCGGCTCCGGGGAGCATGAGACGACCGCGAGTTGCCTGGAGATTCTCGAACAGCTCGACGACCTTGTCGGCGCGCGCGTGCTCGATTTCGGCAGCGGCACCGGTATCCTGTCGATCGCCGCCCTCCGCCTCGGCGCGGCGCACACGGTCTGTCTCGACATCGATCCGCGCGCCGTGCAGACCGCTCGCGACAATACCGACCTGAACGGCCTGCTGGCACAGACAACGCACACCACAACCCCGCTCGACCAACTCACCGCCAGCGACTTCGACCTGATTTTGGCCAATATCTATGCCGACATCCTGCTCGCCTGTGCCGCCGAACTCATCAATCGCACCAGGCCGGGCGGGCAGCTGCTCCTCTCCGGCATCCCCTGGGAAGAGAACTACAGCGTGCGCCAGACCTATGAACGCCTCGGCTGCACCGTCCTCAAGAACCGGCTGTTGGCGGAGTACAGTACGGTACTGTTGCGGAAAAGCTGACGGGCTCTCGGCAAACTGCAGAAAAGGCGGAGGCACGGCGACGCGGAAAAATTCTTTTCAGGTCGAATTTCTCTCTCCGCAGCTCCGCGCCGCCGCGTTAAAGCTCGTCTTTCATAAACGCAACGGGTGTCAATCCCCTGCGGCAGACGGCGTGATAGCGCCGAACAGTTCTCGCAACCGCTCCCGACGATAGGCAAAAATCTCCCGCAGGCGGGACTGCACCAGCCCGTGCAGCAGTGCGTGACCGGGCAGGCCGAACGGCAGCTGGTAGTGCACCAGATCGGTCATGCGCACCCCCCGTTCATTCGGCACGAACAGGTGCTGATGGTGCCAGAAGCGGTAGGGGCCACTGCGCTGCTCGTCAACAAAGAACTCCGGCTCGCGGACATGGACGATCTCGGTCGTCCAGGGGACCGCCACCCCGAGCAGCGGCCGCACCCGGTAGCTGACAATCAGGCCGGCGTACATCCGCTCCGGCAACGGCGAAGTCACCTCGAAACCGAGGTTGGCAGGAGTGATCTGCGCCAGATTCTCCGGTCGCGAGAAAAAATCCCAGGCCGCGGTCGGCGACAGCGGCAGATCCTGAACGTATTCGAGACGCTGCACGGGTGCCCTCACCATAGCGAGCTCACTTTCCGGACCCGAGCCGTTCGGGACCCTGGACGATGCGGGCGCCGCTGGCCCGGGCGATGCCGCGCAGCATGCCGACGAACACCAGGTTGTGCAACGGCAGCACAGAGTACCAGTAGAGCAGGCCAAACAGCCCGCGCGGCTTGAACCAGGCGCACTGGCGGATTTCGGTGGTACCGTCGGCGCATTCGAGCAGCCGCAGCTCCAGGACCGCTTCGCCGGGGACCTTCATCTCGGCGACCAGTTTCAGGCGATAGGCCGGTTCGACGGCCAGCACCCGCCAGAAATCGAGGGCATCGCCGGGCTGTACCGTAGCCGGATCGCGCCGGCCGCGGCCGAGGCCGGGGCCGCCGAGCAGACGATCGATCCAGCCGCGCACCTGCCAGAGCCAATCGGCGTGATACCAGCCGGTCTTGCCGCCGATACCGACCACCGCCGGCCAGCAGGCCTCCGCCGTGCTTGCCACCAGCATGCGCCGGTCGTCGGTAAAGACCGTGCCGCCGGCCCAGTGCGGATCGTCATGCTGGCTCCACTCGACCGGCGCCGGCAGGCCGGCATCGCTCCAGGAGGTCTCCACCTGGCGCAGGCGCATCTTTTCCAGGGCGAGGCGGATCGCCAGGCGACAGTCGAGCAGTTCCTGGGGGAGCAGCTCACGAATGCGGGTATCGTGACAGAGGACCGGATTGCACAGGCCTTCGGCGAGGGGTCGGGCAAGAGCGGCGGGGACCGGCGTCACCAGGTGAATCCAGTAGGAGGAGAGGCGCGGCGTGAGCACCGGCACCGGCAGGATCAGCCGCTTCGGCAGCTCCGCCTCTTCGGCATAGGTGCGCATCAGCTGCTCGTAGGTGACGACTTCTTCGGTGCCGATCTCGAAGCTCTCGCCCGCCGTACGCGGTTCGTCGAGGCAGGCGACCAGATAGTGCAGAACATTGCGCACCGCAATCGGCTGGCACTCGGTGAAGATCCAGCGCGGTGTGATCATGACCGGCAGCCGCTCGACCAGGTAGCGCAGGATCTCGAAGGAGGCGCTTCCCGAGCCGATGATCATGGCGGCCCGAAAGATGGTGACCGGCACCCGCCCCTCCTGCAGCAGGACGCCGACCTCATGACGGGAGCGCAGGTGATGGCTCAGGTTCGGCGCGTCGTCGCCGAGGCCACCGAGATAAATGATCCGCTGCAGGCCGATGTCTTCGGCAACCCGCGCCATATTCCGGGCCGCAGTCCGATCGGCGGCGGCAAAGTCGCTGACACCGGGCGACATCGAGTGGACCAGATAGTAAGCGGCCTGACAGCCGGCCAGTGCGCCGGCAAGAGCGTCGGCGTCGAGGACATCGGCGGCGGCCAGCTCAGCGCGGGGATGATGCGCCCAGCGCCGCCCGCGCAGTTTGTCGAGGCTGCGGCCGACCGCCCGCACCCGCCAGCCTTCATCGAGCAGGCGTGGCACCAGCCGGGCACCGATGTAACCGGTGGCGCCGAGGACGGCAATCGGTCGAGTGTCGCGATGCTTCATTGACGTTCCAGGCTCCTCGCGGCAGCAGGCAGAATGTTTGACGACATGCAAGGTCGCATAATCAGCCAGTTCGACGACTGATTAGCCGGGTTCTGCGGGTCGAATGGCATGTTACGGGTTTTGCGATTTGACGGTTCATGATAACCAGCGGCGACCAAATGCCCGACGCCCTTTGGGTCGCTGGCAACGATTGAAGCAACGTCGACCTTTTTGCCTCTGCGGCTGAGATGAGACCGGCGTCACTCCTTCGCTCCGTAAAGCTCCGTGCAGAGATTCTCGTAGATTTCTTCACCCGCCTGAAAGGCGATGATCTTCAACCCCATTCCCCCTTTGAGCGTGTGCAGCAGCTGCTGCGGAATTTTCTTCCCCCAGCGAACTTGAGCCACAAGCTTTATCGGTCCTTCGGGCGAGTGCAGTTCCACCTTGACGTGCGTACCGGTTTTGATCACAAGTGGCGTACGAATGAACAGTCCTTCACGAGTAATATCTTCGGTGAAAGCCATCCGGGTAGGCGCATCGACACCAAACAGCAATTTAATCCGCTTGCCGCGCCGTGTAGCAAAACGCTTTTCGGCCACGAGTCCTCCTCCGCAGGATGGAGTCAGCACACACGTGCCTTGCCGGGTGCACCATGCCAACAGGGCGAACCCTTGCGAGTTCGCCCTGTTGATCTTCAGTATTTACCGAGAATGGTCACCTTACTTGAACATCGCTTTGATATACTCGCGATTCAGCTTGGCGATGAACTTGACGTCGATTCCTTTCGGGCAGGACGCCTGACACTCGTAGTGGTTGGTGCAGTTGCCGAAACCACAGGCCTGGGCTTCCTCCAGCATCGCCGTCACCCGGCGGTGCGCTTCCACCTGGCCCTGCGGCAGCACGGCGAGCTGGGCAACCTTGGCGCCGGTGAACAGCATCGCCGAGCTGTTTGGGCAGGAAGCGGCGCAGGCGCCACAGCCGATGCACTCGGCAGCGTCCATGGAGTAGTCGGCCGCTTCCTTGCCGACCAGCAGAGCGTTGCCGTCAGCGACTCCGCCGGTGTGGCAGGATGTGTAGCCACCGGCCTGAATAATGCGGTCATAGGAGCTGCGGTCGACAACCAGGTCCTTGATGATCGGGAAAGCGCGGGCTTTCCACGGCTCGATGAAAATTTCGTCACCGTCGTTGAATTCGCGCATGTGCAGCTGACAGACCGTGGTCCTCTCCTGACCACCGTGCGGCACGCCGTTGATCACCTGGGAACACATGCCGCAGATCCCTTCGCGGCAGTCGTGATCGAAGGCGATCGCATCCTTGCCTTCCAGGGCCAGTTCCTGGTTGACGTCGTCAAGCATCTCCAAAAACGACTGGTCCGGGCTGACATTCGGAGCCTCGTAAGTCTCCAGCCTCCCTTTGTCGTTCGGGCCGTTCTGGCGCCATACGTGCAGTTTGAGTTTCATTATTTGTAACTCCTTACGGCAAGTTTTACGTTTTCAAACTTCAGGGGCTCCTTGTGCAACTCCGGCTCAACACCGGCGCCCTTGAATTCCCAGGCCGCCACGTAACAGTAGTCCTCGTCGTTACGCATCGCTTCGCCGTCATCGGTCTGGTGTTCGACCCGGAAGTGCCCGCCGCAGGACTCTTCGCGATGCAGGGCATCCTTGGCGAGAATCTCGGCGAACTCGAGGAAGTCGGCGAGGCGGCCGGCGTTCTCGAGTTCCTGGTTGAACTGGTTCTTGTCACCGACCACCTTGATGTTGTTCCAGAACTCGTCGCGGATCTCGGGGATGCGCTTGAGAGCATGTTCAAGGCTCTCTTTGCTGCGCGCCATACCGACATCTTCCCACATGACCTTGCCAAGTTCGCGGTGCATCTCCGAAGGCGTCTTTTTGCCGTTGATCGACATCAGCTTGTCGATCTGCGCCGAGACGTCTTCCTTCGACTTGACGAACTCCGCATGGTCGTCCTTGATTTCGCCCGGCTTGACCGTTGCCAGGTAGTTGGCGATGGTGTAGGGGATGACGAAGTAGCCGTCGGCCAGACCCTGCATCAGCGCCGAGGCACCGAGGCGGTTGGCGCCGTGCACCGAGAAATTCGCTTCGCCGAGAACGAACAGCCCGGGGACGTTGCTCATGCAGTTGTAATCGACCCAGAGACCGCCCATGGAGTAGTGCGGCGCCGGGTAGATGCGCATCGGCTGCTTGTAGGCGTTTTCAGCGGTGATTTTTTCGTACATCTCGAACAGGTTGCCGTAACGTTCGCGAATCGTATCCTCACCGAGACGATTGATGGAATCGGCGAAGTCGAGGTAGACACCGCGTTTGCCGGGGCCGACGCCGCGATCATCGTCACACTGCTCCTTGGCAGCACGGGAGGCGATGTCACGCGGGGCCAGGTTGCCGAAGGACGGGTACTTGCGCTCCAGGTAGTAGTCACGGGCCGCATCCGGGATGTCACCGGCCGGCTTTTCGCAGTCTTCAATCTGCTTCGGTACCCAGCAGCGGCCGTCGTTACGCAGCGACTCCGACATCAAGGTCAGCTTCGACTGGTGCTCGCCGTGCTGCGGGATGCAGGTCGGGTGGATCTGGGTGTAGCAGGGGTTGGCCATGTAGGCGCCTTTTTGGGCGGCCTTCCAGGCGGCGGTGACGCTGCAGCCCATGGCGTTGGTCGACAGGTAGAAGACGTTGACATAACCACCGGTCGCCAGGATGACCGCGTCACCCCAGTACGATTCGATCTCGCCGGTCACCATATTGCGGCAGGTGATCCCGCGGGCGACGCCGTCAACGACGACGAGGTCGAGCATCTCGCGGCGCGCATAGAGCTTGACCGTGCCGGCCTTCACCTGGCGGGAGAGCGCCGAGTAGGCGCCGAGCAGCAGCTGCTGACCGGTCTGACCGCGGGCGTAGAAGGTCCGGGAGACTTGGGCGCCGCCGAAGGAGCGGTTATCGAGGTAGCCGGCGTAGTCGCGGGCAAACGGCACGCCCTGGGCGACACACTGGTCGATGATGTTGTTCGACACTTGGGCCAGACGCCAGACGTCGGCTTCGCGGGCGCGGAAGTCGCCCCCCTTGATGGTGTCGTAGAACAGGCGGTAGATCGAGTCGCCGTCGTTCGGGTAGTTCTTGGCGGCGTTGATCCCGCCCTGGGCAGCGATCGAGTGGGCGCGGCGGGCGCTGTCCTGATAGCAGAACGCCTCGACCTGGTAGCCGAGCTCGCCGAGGGACGCGGCGGCGGCGCCACCGGCGAGGCCGGTGCCGACACAGAGAACCTTGAATTTGCGTTTATTGGCGGGATTGACCAGTTTCGATTCGAAACGGTGACGATCCCAGGAAGTTTCAATCGGTCCGGTAGGACATTTGCCGTCGAGTATCATCTATGCTACCCCCTACTTCACGAGGCCGATGACAATAGCCATCGGGATGGAGATGTAACCGAGCAGAAGGACGACAGCAACGAGTTTGCTGACGTTGCCCATGACCGGCAGGGACTTGTCGTTGCTCAGACCGAGGGTCTGGAACAGGCTCTGGATGCCGTGGCTGGCATGCAGGAACAGAAAGCCCATGGCGAGGATGTAGATGAGGGCTGGCAGCAGGCTGCTGAAGCCGAGCACCACCATCCGGTAGACATCGACCATGCCGTGGTCGCCCAGCGGAATGTAGATGTCGGGGTTGGTGACCCGCACGGTGAAGTGCAGCAGATGGTAGATGACAAAGGCCAGCAGGATCAGGCCGGAGATGACCATCGATTCGGCAGCGAAGCCGGTCTTGAGGCGCCGGGTCTGCACGTTCTGTTCAGGTGTGGCGGCCTTGTTTTCGATGGTCAGCTGGATGCCGAAGTAGATGTGAATCACAAAAGCCGCCAGCATCACCAGCCGGAACACCCAGACGAAGGGGCCCAGACTGTGCAGCTTCTGCGCATAGGCGTTGATAGCGTCCGCACCTACGAACATCGACGAATTGCCGAGCAGGTGCACGCAGACGAACACGACCAACACGATGCCGGTGACGGCCATGATGATCTTTCTGCCCACGGAACTTTGCGTCAGTTGCATGATGTTTTCCTTTTGCTGTGATTGGTTCCCAATTCCAGGTCAATTGACGAAAACAACTCTGTCCGGCCGCCAAACCGGAAGAATTCAGGGTGGCCCTCGCCAACTGGTCGACAAACCCATGTTCAGCCCTTACCTCGCAAACCGTGCAGACCGACGTTTCAGCCTCTCTCCGGCCCGCACGCAACAGACTGCATACTGTATACAGACCCGCGTATACTAAACATCGTTTCTGAAAAAATAAAGGAAAAAGTTCAGGAAAAATTCATCCTTCGCGGGCTGATTCATTGAGACAGCCTGCCCGCCGCAGCCATGGCGAAGGCGGGTTGAATCGTTGCTCCGCTGGATGCTCGGCGAACGCGATCAGAGATCGTCGATGACGGCAAGCAGGCGACGCAAGGCCTGGCCGCGGTGGCTGATGCGGTTTTTTTCGGTGAGGGGGAGTTCGGCCATGGTGCAGGAGTGCGCAGCGAGCCAGAACAGGGGATCGTAGCCGAAGCCGCCGGTGCCGCGCGGTGTGTGCAGGATTTCGCCGTCGATGCGCCCTTCGAACAGGCGCGGCGTCGCGCCGGGACGACAGAGCGCCATGACACAGCAGAAGGCGGCCTGACGGCTACCGGCCGGCACAGCATGCAGGTCGGCGAGCAGTTTGCGGTTGTTGGCGGCATCGTCGGCAGCCGCTCCGGCATAGCGGGCGGAATAGACGCCGGGACGACCGTCGAGGGCGGCAACCACCAGCCCGGAATCGTCGGCCAGGCAGGGTTGACCAGTCGCCGTGACCACCGTTTCGGCCTTCTTGATCGCGTTGGCGGCGAAAGTCTCACCGTCTTCAGCAATCTCGCCGATCTCCGGGAACTCGTCGAGGCCGCGGACGCGGATGCCGTGGTCGGCCAGCAGTCGGCCGATCTCTTTCAGCTTGCCGGCGTTGCGACTGGCAACAATCAGCTCATGCACCACAACACCTCGTCGCCAGCTGCTGTTCCGTCAGCGATGCACACCCCGCTGCGGCCAGGCTGCGCATCGCCTCCAGTTCGGCGACCGTGAACGGTTCGTCTTCCGCGGTCCCCTGCAGTTCAACGAAACGGCCGTCGCCGGTCATCACCACATTCATATCGACACTGGCGCCGGAATCCTCGCTGTAGTCGAGATCGAGCAGCGGCCGGCCGTGAACGATGCCGACACTGACCGCGGCGACGCTGCCGAGCAACGGCGATACGGCGAGCCGCCCGGAGACGAGCAGCCGATCGATGGCGTCGGCCAGGGCGACCCAGGCGCCGGTGATCGAGGCGGTGCGCGTGCCGCCATCGGCCTGCAGAACATCGCAGTCGATGACGATGGTCCGCTCACCGAGTTTCTGGAAATCGACCACGGCGCGCAGGGCACGACCGATCAGCCGCTGAATCTCCTGGGTGCGTCCGCCGAGTTTACCCCGACTCGCTTCGCGGACGGTACGGGTCTGGGTGGCTCGGGGGAGCATGCTGTATTCGGCAGTGACCCACCCCTTGCCGCTGCCACGCAGAAACGACGGCACCGTCTCCTCGACCGAGGCGTTGCAGAGCACGCGGGTCTCGCCGAAGCTGACCAGCACCGAGCCCTCGGCATAACGGGTAAAATCACGGACGAACGTGACCGGGCGCAACTGATCGTCGCGCCGCTGATCACTGCGACGAGCGGGACTTTGGCTCATGAGCTGACTCCTGTTGTGCCCGGAAGTAGTTTTGCAGACCATCGAAAAGCGCCCGGGCCAGATCCTGCTGCCGGGTCGGATCCTGCAGGATAGCGAGGTCATCGGCATTGTTGAGGTTGCCCATTTCGACCAGCACCCTGGGGAGATCCCCCCTGCCGAGGGGCAGAATCGTCTGCTGGCGTATCTCATGCACAGGGAAGCCGGCGGCACCAAGGGTCTCATGCAATGCGGTCGCCAGGCGTAGACTGCTGGCCGGATCGAACATCTCTTCGATCCCGCCTTCCTCGAACTGCGGCTGTACGAACAGCATGATGCCGGACGCTTCCCGACTGAACAGACTCTGTGTGTGCAGAGAGATCAGGGCATCGGCGGCAGCCTCGGCAACGATTTCGAGGCGGCGCTGCCGGTCGAGGGCGTAATCGTCGTTCCTGGTGAGCACGACCGGTGCATCCTGATGCATCTTCAGCAGCTTCTCCAGCCGCTGACCGATATCGAGATTGACGTCTTTTTCCTTGCTGCCATGCAGACCGATGGCTCCCGGATCCTGACCGCCATGGCCGGGATCGATGACCACCACCCGCTGCCCGAGTTCGCTGCCCGGCGCCTTGCGCCGCAGCAGAAAAGAGAAGAAGCGGTCGAGCAGATCGTCGCCCCCACTGACCTGAGGCGGATCGTGGTTGAGATAATGGAGGGGCGTCGTCAGCAGCGGCGCCAGCTGGCGCCGGACAAACGCCTCGGAGACACGCAGTCTGCCGTCGATGAAACGTGGCCGGTGAGCGATCGGCGTAATGCTGTCGCCGATTTTGACGAACTGGCTGCCGGGGGAGATCGTGGCCGTGCCGAACACTGTCCTGATCCGGTAGATGTGCTGGACGGAATCCCAGTCGCCGTCCAGTTCCAGCGCGGTGAGCACCTCGTCGATGCCGACAAAGGACGTCCCCTCCCGCTGGTAGACCTCTTCGATCAGCAGCGGCTCCTTGCCGAGCAGACCGATTTCAACCAGGGCAAGAGCAGGTGTGCTGCAGAGCAGCAGGAGCGGGAGCAGAACGATCAGGAGAAGACATCGCGACATGGGGCAGGGTTATACTCCAGCAGGGCGCGGACTGTCAACGCGCCGCCGGCAAATGGCACCAAGCAGACGGAGACCGGAGACGTTCATTCATCGAGTCTGGTCGCGTACAGCTTCAGCAACAGGCTGTTGCTGACCACCGAGACGCTGGAGAGGGCCATGGCCAGACCGGCGAACTCGGGCTTGAGGACGATACCGAAGGTCGGGTAAAGCAGGCCGGCGGCAATCGGGATACCGACCACGTTATAGGCAAAGGCCCAGAAGAGGTTCTGCTTGATCTTGGCGAGGGTTTTGCGGCCGAGACGGATACCGCGTTCGACATCGCGGATATCCCCCTTGACCAGCACCAGGTCGCCGGTCTCCTTGGCGACGTCAGTGCCGCTGCCGATGGCGATGCCGATATCGGCCAGAGCCAGGGCCGGCGCATCGTTGATGCCGTCGCCGACCATGCCGACCCGCTGTCCCTGTCGACGGTAAGCGCGCACCTTGTCGAGCTTGTCCTCCGGCAGCAGTTCCGCTTCGACCTCGTCAATACCGAGCTGAGCGGCCATCGCCTCCGCCGCCAGCCGGCGGTCGCCGGTCAGCATGACCGTGCGCAGGCCGAGACGATGTAGCCGCTCAATGGTCTGTGCGGCCCCCTCTTTCGGGGTATCGGCCAGCCCGAGCAGGCCGAGCAGGCGCCCGGCCGTCGCCACATAGACCAGGGACTTGCCCTCCCCGGCCAGACGATCGGCGGCCTCGGCCAGTGCTGTCGTGTCGACGTCCTGCCGGTCGAGCAGGCGCTGGCTGCCAGCCAGCAACTCCTCCCCATCGAGCCGGCAGCGCACACCGTGGCCACCGATCTCCTCGACCTCGCTGACCGACGGGATCGACAGCCCCTCCTGCCCGGCCCGTTCGACCACCGCCGTTGCCAGCGGGTGGTTGCTCGCCTGCTCGGCAGCGGCTGCTGCACTCAGCAGTCGGTCCTGTTCGACGCCGCGAGCAGTGACCAGGTCAGTCAGGCGAAACACGCCGCTGGTCAGGGTGCCGGTCTTGTCGAACAGCAGCACGTCCAGGCGGGCGATATTCTCCAGCACCGACGCCTTCTTGAACAGGATGCCGCGTGCCAGGCCGACGGCGCTGCCGACCATGATCGCCGTCGGCGTCGCCAGACCCAAAGCACAGGGGCAGGCGATGACCAGCACGGCGATCGCCAGCTTGAAAGCGAACAGAAAACCGGCGCCGGCCCCGTAGTACCAGATCGCAAAGGTGAGCAGGGCGATCAGCACCACCACCGGCACGAACCAGGCCGACACCGCATCGGCCAGGCGCTGGATCGGCGCTTTGTCGGCCTGGGCCGATTCGACCAGACGGACGATTTTGGCCAGCACCGTCTCCTGACCGACGCCGGTCGCCCGGATCGTCAGGCGGCCGCTGCGATTGATGGTCGCACCGATCACCCGGTCACCCGGTTCCTTGCCGACCGGAACCGATTCGCCGGTCAGCATCGACTCATCGACCGCCGAGCCGCCATCGACCACCTCGCCATCGACCGGAATCGTTTCACCGGGGCGCACCAGCAACAGATCACCGACCTCGAGTCGATCGGCATCGACCTCCCGCTCCTCGCCATCGACCAGCAGCCGGGCCCGGTCGGCCTGGAGGTTGAGCAGCGTCTTGAGGGCCGCGCTCGCTTTGCCCCGGGCGCGAACTTCCAGCCACTTGCCGAAACGGATGAAGGTCACCAGCATGGCGCTGGTCTCGAAAAAGACCTCGGCATCGGCACCGAACAGGCCGCTCCAGGCGAGCACCGAATAGATCCAGGCGGCGCTGATACCGATGGCCACCAGCACATCCATGTTGGCGGTGCCGTTTTTCAACCCATGGAAAGCGCCGCGATAGAAGGTCAGGCCGGCACTGAACTGGACGATGGTCGCCAGCAGAGCGATCAGGCTGTCGGTGGCGGCGCCGAACGGCATGGTCCACATCAGCGGCATGATCGGCAGGGAGAGCGCCGCGGCGAAGATCAGCCAGAAGCGCTCGCGACGCGCCTGACGGTCGTCATCCGAACGATTTTCGGCCACCCGGTAACCGAGTTCGGCGACCTTGGCAGCGATCTGGTCGACGGTGCAGCGCGCCGGATCGAAGCGGATCGCCAGCCGCTCGGCGGCGAAGTTGACCCGCGCCGAAGCGACACCGGGGAGCTTGGCGAGCCCCTTCTCGATAGTCAGTGCGCAATTGACGCAGGACATGCCGCCGATCTGCAATTCGAGTTCTTGCCTGTCAGTCGTATTCACATCGATATCCTTGCTGACATCGACAGGCTCTCGGGCCGTCCGTCTTGAGACTTTCCCGTAAAACATCTATATTGCCTGTCATGCGTGCCCTTTTTCTTGCCGATGCCCATCTGCGCCGACCGACCGACGCCAACTACCGGGCACTTCTCGACCTGCTCGACAAGCAGTGCGGCCGGCTCGATCTGCTGGTGCTGCTCGGTGACCTGTTCGAATTCTGGGCCGGCGACCGCAAGGTTCTGCACGCCAGCTACCAGCCATTGCTCGCCGCGCTGGAACGACTGACCGGCAGCGGCACCCGACTGATCTGTGTCGAAGGGAATCACGACTTCGATCTCGGCCGGCATTTCCGCGACCGACTCGGTGCGCGGGTTTTAGCCGACGGCGGCAGCATCGAACTCGACGGCCAGCAGGTTTTTCTCGCCCACGGCGACCTCGCCAACCCTGACGACCGTGGCTACCTGCTGCTGCGCCGTCTGCTGCGCAGCGCGCCACTGCGCCTGCTGATCCGCCACCTCCCCATCGATCTGGTGCTGGCCATCGCCATGCACTCCAGCCGACAGAGTCGGGCGCGCCGCAATGAACGGGGCCGGCAGGAACGGGTGCGCCGGCTGCTGACCGCCTACGCCGACCCGATTCTCGCCGCCGGCCACGACCTGGTGGTGACCGGCCATTTCCATCTGCCGCTGCGTCTGCAACTGCCGCACGGTGAACTGATCGCCCTCGGCGACTGGATCGCCCAGTATTCCTTCCTGAGCTATACGGACGGGCGGTTTGAACTGCAGCGGGCCGACATTCAAACGTAAAAAGTTCCAAGGCGCAACACGCAGCGTCCCGAACAAACGGATGAAGCGACGATTTCGATAGCGATTTCGATAACGATTCAACGCATCAACGATTCAGCGCATCAACCGCTCAACGGGCGCGATCAGTCGCCCTCGCCCTCCCCCACATCCATAACCAGATCACGCAAGGTTTGACCCTGCAGAGAGACCGCCTCGGCATCGTGCAGCCGCTGCAGCAGGCGGTCGACGGCGGCATTCTCGCCGGTGGTGCGCAGGTGACGGTACTCCTCGCCGTCGCAGCGCAGACGCCGCAAGACCTCGGCGAGATCGGCGGTATCGAGAGCCTGTGCCGGCTGGTAGCCGGTCTGGGTCGGACTGCTCAACACCTCGGCCACCAGGTGCAGCCGCTGCAGTTCATCGAGAATGTCGCGCAGCAGACGGGGGGCGATGCCGAGGTAGTCGACGATCCGCTGCTGGTCCGGCGCCGGTTCGCCGCGATGAAAACAGCGGCCGAGATAGAGCAGAACTCCGAGGATCACCGCGCGGCGACTGGCGAAGCTGATCTGGTTGCCGCGCACATCCTGACGCACCGAACGGAGGTTCTGCACGGCGTAGGTCACCTCGAGGCCGAGCAGCACGATCATCCAGGAGAAATAGATCCAGACCATGAAGATCGGCAGAGCCGCCATGGTGCCGTAAATCGCATTGTAACGGGCCACCCCGACCTGGAAGTGCACGTAGCCCCACTGGCTGAGTTGCCAGAGGGTGCCGCCGAAAATGCCGCCGATGAGCGCCGCCTTCGGACTGACCCGGTAGTTCGGGATGAACAGATAGAGCCCGGCGAATACCAGCCACATCACCATGAACGGCAGCACTTTGAAGAGCAGCAGCAACAGTTCGCCGATCAACGCCTGATCGAGCAGCGCCTGGACCAGCCCCTGACTCTGCAGGCCGCTGGTCATGGAGATCGCGGCAAAGACGAACACCGGACCGATGGTCACTACGGAGAAATAGTCGGTGAAACGCCGCAGAATCGGCCGGGTCTCGGTCACCCCCCAGATCCGGTTGAAGGCCTGCTCGATATTCGACAAAAGCGTCAGCACCGTAAGAACCAGCAGCACCAGACCGATGGTCCCGAGACGGGCGACGTTGGTATTGTTGATGTATTGAATGATCTGCGGCACGACAGTTTTTGAACCGGCCGCCAGATGCTCGAGGAGCAGCGGCTCCAGCTCGTTCTGAACGCCGAACGCCTTGAGGACGGCGAACATCAGCGCCAGCAGCGGCACAATGGAGAGGAGTGTGGTGAAGGTCAGCGCCGAAGCGCGCAGGATGCAGCGATCGGCGATGAAATCACGGATCACCAGCGTCCAGAGCTGCCCCTGGTGAACCAGCAGACGCTGCCACCAGCTCGCCTGACTCAGCCGGGCGTCCCAGAGGTCGTGTTCAAGAAACTGCCGCCAGCGCTCAAGAACCGATCGTTGCGCTTTCATGTCAGCCTCCCCGGCCGGTTATTCGGAACTGTCGACCGGCGTCTCGATCACCGGCAGATCGAACTCCGTCAACCGGTCGAGCCAGGGTTGCGGGTCGCCGACCAGGACGATCTTCTGCCGGTCAAAGCGGATGAAGTCATTGGCGACCCGCTGCACGTCGGCGGCGGTCACCGCGGCGGTCCGCTGCCGGTACTCGCGCAGATAGTCGGCCGGGAAATCGAAAAAGTCGAGCCGAACCTGCTGGGTGACCACCGCATGGGTGTCATCAAAACCGAACACGAAGGAATTGACCAGGCTGTCTTTAGCGAGATTGAGTTCCTGTTCGCTGACCGGCCGGTCGCGCAGATCGGCCATGATCGCGCGGATCAGCTGCAACGCCTCCCAGGCCGACTCGTTTTTGGTTTCGGTGCCGGCAACAAACGCCCCGGGCAGGCGCCGGCCGACCTGGAAGTAGGAGTAGGCTGAATAGGCCAGCCCGCGGTCGGAGCGGATCTCGCGCATCATGCGGGAATTGAAGCTGCCACCGCCGAAAATATAGTTGAGCACCCGGGCCGCATACTGATCGGGGTGATCCTTGGTCAGGCCGAGATCGCCGACCAGCAGGGTGGTCTGGGGAATATCGCGGCGAACATACTGGATGCTCCCTCGTGGATCGGCTACCACCTCGGGGATCGGCGTCGCCGCGAGAGCGACCGGCTGCCAGTCGCCCAGTTCGCGGTCGAGCAGATCGAGCAGACGGTCGCGGTCGAAGTCGCCGGAGATCGCCAGCCAGAGGTTGTTGGGCGCGAAATAGCTGGCATGAAACGCCTGCAGATCGGCGCGGGCCACCGCGGCCAGACTCGCCAGAGTCGGTGTCTGCCCCAGGGGGTGCCCGGGGTAGTTACTCGCCGCAAGCAGTCGCCGGGCGATATTGCCGGGACTGTCGTTCTGGCGACGCACCCGCTCCATCGACTGCAGGCGTTGCAGCTCCAGATAGTCCGCGGCGAAAACCGGCCGGCGCAGCAGTTCGCCGATGATCTGCAGCCCCTCGTCCAGATTGTCGGCGCGCAGCGACAGGTCGAGCTGGGTGAAGTAGGGCCCCATTTGCGCACCGAGATTGGCCGCCAGCTGATCGACATGCTCCTCGAACTCGCGGGGTGTCCAGACTTCGGTGCCACCGGTGCGCCAGGTTCCGGCGAACAGCTGATCAAAACCGGTTTTAGCTGGGTCGGTCGCCAGGGAACCACTGCCGATAATCGCCGACACCTGGATCAGCGGCAGCTCGTGGTCCTCTTTTAGATAGAGCCGGATGCCGTTCGGCAGGGTCAGGCGATCGACATCAGGGGGGTTGAACTCCAGGGGGGGATAATTGAGCCGGTCCGGATGAAGCAGTGGGCCGGCGACGCAAGCCGCCAGGAGAAACAGTGACAGCAGCAACAGAAAATTGCGCAGGCAGCGAGCCGGCATATCACCCCTCCTCACGGTCGAGAACGACCACCGTCCGGTTGGTCGGTCGGAAATAGGTCTGCGCGGCCCGCATGATCTCTGCCGCAGTGACCGCATCGATCTGCTCCTGATAACTGACCAGGTAGCGCCAGTCACCGAGCAGGCTCTGGTAAGTGGTCAGAATGCGCGCCAGCCCGGAATTGCTGCGCAGATAGCGCAACTGGTCGGTCACCAGGCGGTTGCGAGCCTTGCGCAGTTCAGCATCGCTGACCGGTTCCAGTCTGAGCCGCTCAAGTTCGGCGAAGATGGCGGCTTCGACCTCATCCGCAGTGTGCGGATGACGCGGTACGGCGTTGATGACGAACAGGTTGGGATAGCGCGCTCCGGGGGCGCCATAAGTGGCAACCGAGGTCGCCAGCCGCTGTTCCTCGACCAGGGCGCGATAGAGGCGCGAGGTCCGCCCCTGACCGAGGACCTGGTCGAGCAGGTCGAAGACGTAGTCGTCACGATGCGGCAGGGTCGGTTTGTGGAAGGCGACGGCGAGTTGCGGCTCGGCATCGAAAGCGACCCGCACCCGTTTCTCCACTTTTTGCGGCGGTTCGACAGCGACCACCGGCGGCACCGGGGTACCGGCCGGAATATCGCCGAAATAGCGCTCGACCAGGGCGATGGCTTCAGCGGGGCGGACATCGCCGACCAGAGCGATCACGGTGTTGACCGGTGCGTAATAACGCAACAGGAAGTCGCGGGTCTCGGCGATCGTCAGGTTGGCGATATCCGAGTGCCAGCCGATGATCGGCTCGCGGTACGGATGGACGGTGAAGGCATTGGCGATCAGGGTTTCATAGAGCAGCCCGCGCGGGCTGGTTTCGTAGGAGCGGCGCCGCTCTTCACGGATCACTTCGCGCTCGGTATAGAATTCGCGCAGCACCGGATTCTGCATCCTGTCTGATTCGACCAGGGCCCAGAGCTCCAGCTTGTTGGCCGGCAGGGAGATCAGATAGGTGGTCAGATCCTTGCTGGTGAAGGCGTTATAGCCGACCCCGCCGTTCTCACCGTAAATCCGGGAAAACTCATCCTTGACGACGTACTGCTTGTGTTCCGCCTGCAGTCGGGCCAGTTCCACCTCCAGATCGGCCAGCCGCGCCGGATCGACCTTCGGGTCGGGGCGCAGTCGATCGAGTTCGCTGCCGACCGCCTCGATCCTTTCGAGCAGCGGCTTTTCCCGGGCGTAGTCGGTGGTGCCGATGGTTTGGGTCCCCTTGAACAGCATGTGTTCGAGCAGATGGGCCACGCCGCGGCTTTCACTGGTTTCATGCACAGCGCCGACGCCGATGGTGATGTAGGCAGTCACCACCGGCGTCTCCGGCCGGTCGACCACCAGCAGCTGCAGACCGTTGGCCAGCCGGTGCTCCACCACCTTCTCTTCCAGACCGATGGCAAGAGCCGGGGCGACAGGCAACAGCAGCAGACAGAGAGCCAACAGAAACAGAGCGGGACACTGGCGTCTGTGCCAATGCTGGATTGTTCGGTGAGTCATCATTTGCTCCATGGGCTGATATTGAACGCGGAGGCGCAAAGGCGCAGAGAAAAGCTGAGATATCAGGTTAAAACCGCCCCCTATGGTCATCGCCGTAAAAACGGGTATACCGACTTTTCGCGAGTGTATCATGTTGTACCTCGGCATTTTCCCCTGGCTTTTCTGCATCTCCGCGCCTCGGCGTTAAACAAGGTCAACACCGGAATCCTTCAGGAATTTCTCCTCATTATACCGGCTGACAGGGGTGAGGTCGAGGGGCGATCGTCAGTTGGTCGATTCTGGCGCGGGAGCGGGGGCGTTCGCTGTCTGCGCCCCCTTGCCCTTGCCACCACGGCTGTACGGGAGGGTAATAACCACTTCGGTGAAAGCGCCCTGCCGGCTCTTGATACTCAAATTGCCGCCATGCCGGGTGGCAATCTCCTGGCAGAGGCTTAAGCCGAGGCCGGTGCCGACCCCGGCCGGTTTGGTGGTGACAAACGGATTGGTCACTCGCGGCAGCAGCTCGGCGGCGATGCCGGTGCCGTTGTCGTGGACCGTGAGCCGGCAGCCGGCCTGGTGACCCGGCAGTTCGACCGTTTCGAGACAGATGGTCAGACACGGCAGCTCACCGTCGAGCGGCTTGCCGCCAAACTTTTCGTTGAGCGCGTAGCGGGTATTGTGCAAGAGGTTGATGATCATCTGCTCGATCTGCTGCGGGTTGGCGCGCAACGGCCGCAGGTCTTCGGCAACCTGGCAATCGAGGACAATGCCGTCTTTCTCCAGTTGCGCACAGGCGAGAGTCAAGGCGTTCGCCAGCAGCTCGGCCATGTGGCAATCGTAGAGTTCGCCATGGGTATCGCGCGACAGATGCAACAGCGCCCTGACGATACTGGCGATCCGGTTCCCTTCCTTGATAATGCGCTTCAGGATCTCCTCGGGCGGCAGGCTGACTTTCGTGCCGTTGAGAAGCAGCTGGGCGTAGTTGATCACCCCGGTGATCGGGTTGTTGATCTCATGGGCAACGCCGGCGGCCAGTTCGCCGACCGAGGCGAGCTGCGAAGAACGCAGATTCTGCTCCTCCAGAGCGAGCCGGTCGCTGATATCGATGAAGCTGACCACTGCGCCGACCTGTTGGCCCTGTTTGACGATCGGATACGACCAGAGTTCGGCGGTGAACGGCGCGCCGTCCATGCGCCGCAGGATCAGTTTTTCCAGATGAATCCGTTCGGCGGAGATCAGCGAGTGGAAAATAGGGCAAGCCTTTTGTGCCAGTGGTTCGTCGTCGCCATGATCGTGAATCCGGTCGTGCAGTTGCGCGCCGATCAGTTGCGACTCATCCGGCATGCCGAGAATCTCCAGACTCGCCCGGTTGCAGAAGCGGCAGATCCCCTCCATGTCGATGCCGACAATCGCCTCGGCCGCCGAATCGAGGAGCAGCTGCATCTGCGCCTGGCTCTCCTGCAGGGCCAGCTCCTGCTCGCAGCGCTTGCGCGACAGGCGAACCCAGAAGACGGCAAACAGTGACCAGAGGGTCAGCAGCACGACAGCCAGTTGTCGGACCAGCTCGTTCATCGTGTGCGCATGGTCGACGGGCAGAGTGAGACTGATGGCGCCACGCAGATCGCCGACATGATAGCCATGGGCTTCATGGCAATCGAGGCAGGACTCGTCCATGAGCAGCGGCCCGAGATAGTGCAGGAGATCCCGGTTATCGACCCGGCTCACGCGGACGTAATCGCCTCGCGATTTTTCCATCTCGTGCAGGGCAGCAACTTCCCAGCCGGACGGATCATTTTCCGGGTTGATCGGCTGAAAACCGATCAGCCGGCTCTCGATTGTTACATGCGGATCGGCCTGCACCCGCTGCAGCACCATGCGGGTCATGTAGGCCGGGTTGACCAGGGTCAGCGTGGTCCCGTCGGTGAGGGTGACATCACGGCGCGGATGGTGCGCCATGTAGGGGTTCGGCTCGACCTTGTCGACCGGCACATAGACACCGCCGAGGTCGGCGTTCCAGGAACGGTAGTGCACATTGAGCAGATAGTAGCTGCGCGCTTCGTGAAGCACTTCCTGCACCGTCGCCTGCCGGTGCCAGTATTTGATCAGCACGACCACCGACAGGACCAGCAGAAAGCTGATCAAAAGCATGGCAAGGCCGTATTTGCGGCAGGGAGTCACCTTCATCTGCGTTCTGCTCCGGGCTGCCAGCCGCCTGACAGGTCGGTCGCGGTCGAGGGGACATCGAAACCGGTCGGCATTGCCGGCACGGCCGGATCTGGCTGTGGCGGGGCAACCGGGGTAGCCGGCAGCAGCGCCAGCCGCACGATCGTTTCGAGGTCAGCGACGCATTCGATGCGCAGCCCTTCACGCAGTTCCGGCTCGATATCGACCAGGTGTTCGCGATTTTTCTCCGGCAGCAGGATGCAGGTCACACCGGCGCGGCGGGCGGCGAGCACCTTCTCCTTGATACCACCGACCGGCAGAATGCGCCCGGACAGAGTCAACTCGCCGGTCATGGCGACATCGCGGCGCACGGCGCTGTCGGTGAACAGGGAGATCAGGGCAATCGCCATAGCGACTCCGGCGGACGGACCGTCCTTGGGGATCGCTCCCGACGGGACGTGGATATGAATGTCCTGGCTGGCAAAGGCCTGGCTGTCGATCCCGAAACGGGCCGCGTTGGCGCGGACCAGGGAGAGGGCCGCCCGGGCCGATTCCTGCATCACCTCGCCGAGGCTGCCGGTCAGAGTCAGCCCCCCCTGCCCGGCCATCCGGCTCGCCTCGATGAAAATGATATCGCCGCCGGCCTCGGTCCAGGCCAGGCCGGTGACCACGCCGACCCGGTCCTGCTCGTCGGCAACGTCGGTGAAGAAACGACGCGGGCCGAGCAGCGTCTCCAGATCCTCGGCGGCGACGACGAGGTGCGGCTGGTCGCCCTGGGCGATCTGCTTGGCAACTTTCCGGCAGAGCGAGGCGATGTGCCGCTCCAGGCTACGCACCCCGGCTTCCCTGGTGTAGTTGCGAATCAGTCGCTGCAGGGTCGCTGCCGGCAAGTCGAGTAGCTGGCCGTCCAGACCGTTCTCGTGCTGCTGTTTATCGACCAGGTAGCGCCGGGCAATCGCCAGTTTCTCCTCCTCGCTGTAGCCCGGCAGAGAGATCACCTCCATGCGGTCGCGCAGGGGCGGCGGGATCGGGTCGAGGACGTTGGCGGTGGCGATGAACATCACCCGAGAGAGATCGAACGGCACATCGAGGTAGTGGTCGGTAAAGCTGTCGTTCTGCTCGGGGTCGAGGACTTCGAGGAGGGCCGAAGCCGGGTCGCCGCGGAAATCCTGGCCGATCTTGTCGACCTCGTCGAGCATGAAGACCGGGTTGTTGGCGCCGGCCCGGCAGATTTCGCGGATGATCCGTCCCGGCAGGGCGCCGATGTAGGTGCGCCGGTGGCCGCGGATTTCCGCTTCGTCCTTCATGCCGCCCAGGGAGATGCGGATAAAGGGGCGCCCGGTCGCCCGGGCGATGGAGCGTCCCAGGGAGGTCTTGCCGACGCCGGGGGGGCCGACAAAGCAGAGGATCGGCCCCTTGGTGTCGGCCTTTAACGAGCGTACCGCCAGGTATTCGAGGATCCGCTCCTTGATCTTGTCAAGACCGTAGTGATCTTCATCGAGCACGCTCTGCGCGTGGGCGATATCGAGATTGTCCTCGCTGGAGCGACTCCAGGGGACGCTGCACAGATAGTCGATGTAGGTGCGCGCCACGGTATGTTCCGGCGAAGCCGGGTTGATCCTGGTCAGACGGTTCAACTCCTTGTCGGCAACCTCCCGCACCTGTTCGGGCATCTCTGCCTGCTCGACAGCCTGACGCAGATCATCGAGATCCGACTTGGGGTTGTCGTCTTCGCCGAGTTCCTGCTGAATCTGCTTGAGCTGCTCACGCAGGATGTACTCTTTCTGCGTGCGCCCCATGCGTTTAGCGACTTCGCTCTGCACCTCGCCGCGCACCTGCATCTTCTGGACCTCGCCGGTCAGGTGCAGGTAGACCTCTTTGAGGCGCTCGACCGGGTCGAGAATCTCCAGAACCCGCTGCTGGGCAGCGAGATCGAGGCTCAGGTAGACCGTCACCAGATCGGCGAGGCGCCCCGGCTCCTCGATCTGGTCGATCATTTTCAGCACATCACCCGGCAAAGGCCGGCCATAAGCGAGAGCGATCTTGAGCAGGGCGTTGACACTCTGCACCAGAGCCTCGGCGACCAGACTGTCGCTCGACGGGTCCGGCAGGATCTCGACCCGCGCCAGCAGCCACGGCCCCTCCTGCAGCGGCTCGATCAGGCGCAGGCGCTGTTGACCTTCGATGATCACCTTGGCACCGCCGCCGGGAATGCGCAGCATCTGCCGGATACGGCAGAGGGTGCCGATCGCCGCCAGGTCGCTGAACCGGCAGTCCTCGCCGGCCCGGCAAAGCACCAGGCCGATCAGGTGCTCACGCTGCACCGCCTCTTCGACCACAGCCAGCTTGTCGGCGTTAACGAACAGCGGAAAGACCATGTTCGGAAAGACCACATGCTCGTGCATGAAGTAGATCGGCAAGGACATAATCTGTTCATTCATCGGTGGCAACCGCTCGTGGCAGAGACAAACGCATCAAATGTTAACTCACTGTAAAAATTAGCTGTCAGTCGCCGGTTGTCAAGGAAAAACCGGGAGATCGGCGACCTGGCTGCGCGGGACCGGAGACGGGCGCGCCGCATGAAAAAAGCGCCGTTCGGCACGTAAAAATTCGCATCCGCCCTTTTCATCATCATCGGCTCGGCTAGAATGATGTGAGGAAACTGCTGACTTAACGCAGACACGGAGAAAACAGGCATTTCTGTAAGTTGGATCTGTGACCTCCGCGTCTTCGCACTTCCGCGTTAAATCGTCTTTTTGACGACAACCTCAATCTTTGACGGCATTAAAGGAGCAAACCATGCAACGTCTGGCAGTACTCACCAGTGGCGGCGACTGTTCCGGGATGAACGCGGCGATCCGGGCCGTGGTCCGGGCCGGCCTGAGCCGCGCGATCGAAGTGATCGGTTTTCAGAAAGGCTACCAGGGGCTGATTTCGTCGCAGTACGAGCTGTTGACCACCAAATCAGTGAGCGGCAAGCTGCAGCTCGGCGGAACCTTTCTGCAGAGCGCCCGCTGTCAGGAGATGCACAGCGAAGAGGGGCAGCAGCGGGCGGTCGACAACCTGCGGCAGCTCGGCATCGACGGGCTGGTGGTGATCGGCGGTGACGGCTCGCATCGCGGCGCCCTGACGATTCAGCAACACGGCATCCCGGTGATCGCCATCCCGGCCTCCATCGACAACGATATCGCCTACACCGACATGGCTCTTGGCGTCGATACCGCCCTGAACAACATCATCCGCGCCGTCGACTGCCTGAAGGACACCGCCTCCTCCCACGACCGCACCTTCGTGGTCGAGACCATGGGGCGTAACTGTGGCTACCTCGCCCTGGTCTCGGCCATCGCCTGCGGTGCCGAGTACGCCCTGATCCCGGAGTCACCTTACGACATCGACGCCATCTGCGCCAACCTGCGGCAACGATTCCAGGAGGGGCGCGACAATTCGATCATCATGGTCGCTGAAGGGGTCGCCAGTGCCGCCGGCATCGCCGAACAGATCAAGGATCGCATCGGTTTCGAGACCCGGATCATGGTGCTCGGCCACTACCAGCGCGGCGGTTCGCCGTCCACCTTCGATCGGCTGCTGGCGGCCCGCTTCGGGGTCGCCGCCGTCGAGGCGCTGGTTGCCGGCGATTCCGCCAAAATGCTCGGGCTGAACTGCGGTCGGCTGGTCCTGACCGATCTGCACAAAGCCGTCGACGCCGGCTCCCGCCCCATCGACCCGACCCTGATGCAGCTGGCGGGAACGCTGGGGATCTGATGGATTCAGGATCCCGTCACCCCAACGGCTGTCGGGCGGCGACCACCGCCTGCCCCAGAGCGATGCCGCCGTCGTTGGGCGGCACCAGGGAATGGCTCAGCACCTGGAAACCGGCGCGCGTCAGTCGCAGATCGGCGAGTTCGGTGAGCAGGACATTCTGAAACACGCCGCCGGTGAGAACCACCCGATTCAGCCCGGTGCGCTCACGCAGGTTTTCACAGGTCGTGGCAATCAGATCGGCCAGGGTCTGGTGAAAACGACCGGCACTGCGGGAAACGGCCTCGCCACCCAGAACCGCATCAACCAGCGCCCGGATCAACGGTCGGCTGTCGAAGACCAGCAGCCCGTCCTGCAGCGACAGTTCATACGGGTACGGTGGCAGAGCGCCGGTCTCTGCCCGCATCTCCAGCTCCATAGCGGCCTGACCTTCGAAACTGCAGTAACTGCGCAGGCCGAGCAGCGCCGCCACGGCGTCGAACAGCCGGCCGCAGCTGGAGACCGGCGGGGCGTTCAGCCGTCTGCCGATGGCCTGACGCACCAGAGCAAGCTCCTCGGCTGCGACCGCGTCGAAGCAGGCGAGCGGCGGCAGTTCACCGTCACAGGCATCGAGCAGGTGACTCAGGGCCATGCGCCAGGGCTGGCGGGCGGCCAGATCGCCCCCCGGCAGAGGGACGGTGCGGAAATGACCGACCCGTTCAAAGCGTTGCAGATCGCCGACCAGAAACTCCCCGCCCCACAGACCGCCGTCACTGCCGTAACCGAGGCCGTCGAAAATCACGCCGATCGCCGGTTCCTCAACGCGATGCTCCGCCAGGCAGCCGGCCAGGTGGGCATGATGATGCTGTACGCCGATGACCGGCAGGTCGCTCTGCTCGCGGGCGAAGCGGGTCGACAGGTAGTCGGGGTGCAGATCATGGGCGATCAGCTCGGGTTCGATCTCGAGAATCCGCCGCAGGTGGGCGATAGCGGCAACCAGGGAGTCGTAGACTTCGAGATTCTGCAGATCGCCGATGTGCTGACTGAGAAACGCCTGATCGCCGCGGGTCAGGCAGAAGACGCTCTTCAGTTCGGCGCCGACCGCCAGCACCGCCGGCTGGGAGCGCGGCAGCCGGAGAGTCCCCGGCACATATCCGCGCGAACGGCGCAGCAGCAGCGGCCGCCCGGCAATCGTGCGGGCAATGGAATCGTCGGTGCGGGTCTCGATAGGCCGGTCGTGCCCCAGGAAGAGATCGGCAATACCGGCCAGACGGTCGCGCACCTCCTCATCCCGGTAGGCGATCGGTTCGTCGCTCAGATTGGCGCTGGTCATGACCAGGGCCGGAAAATGCCGCTCCAGCAGCAGATAGTGCAGCGGCGTATAAGGGAGCATGATGCCGAAATAGCGGTTGTGCGGCGCGACCTGTGCGGCCAGACCGTGATCGGGGCGCTTTGCCAGCAGCACGATCGGCCGCTCTGGACCTTCGAGAAGTCTCGCCTCCAGGTCGCTGCAGACGACCAACCGCCGCACGGCGGTCAGCTCGGCGGCCATCAAGGCGAACGGTTTTTCGTCGCGGCGCTTGCGCCGCCGCAGCTCGGCGACAGCGGCGGCATTGGCGGCATCGACCGCCAGATGGTAGCCGCCCAGGCCCTTGACCGCGAGGATCCGTCCCTGGCGCAGGGCGGCGACCGCCGCCGCCAGCGGATCATCAACGCTCAGTGGCGTCCCTTGCTCGTCGAGGAGACTGAGGCGTGGGCCACAGGTCGGGCAGGCGTTCGGCTGGGCATGAAACCGGCGGGAGGCAGGATCGTCGTACTCACCCTGGCAGGCGGCGCACATGACGAAACCGGCCATGGTGGTCACCGGCCGGTCGTAGGGGATCCCGGTGACGATCGTGTAACGCGGACCGCAGTTGGTGCAGTTGATGAACGGATAGCGGAAACGGCGATCGGCCGGATCGAAGAGCTCGCGCCGGCAGTCGGCGCAGACGAAGGTGTCGGGTGCGACCTGAATGCGCACGCTGTCAGCCGCCCGGCTGTGACGAATGGCAAAGCCGGTTTCACCGGTCGGCGGCAACGGCTGGTGCGAGAATGCGGTGATGCGCGCCAGGGGGGGAGGTTCGGTTTGCAGGCGCTGCAGGAACAGGTCGGTCTGCGCCGCCGGACCCTCGATTTCGATGGTCACGCCGGCCGTGTCGTTACAGACCGAGCCGGCAAGCTCGAGACGGCGGGCCAGCTGATAGACAAAGGGGCGGAAACCGACCCCCTGCACAATCCCCTCGACCAGAACCCGCAGTCGGGTCAGATCATGCTCTGCCAACGCCTCCTCACGACTCCGGCTCGGGGTGAATCAGCGGCTCGGGCTGCTCGCTCAGAATGTCACCGATCAGCTGATTGGTCACCAGTTCGGTGAGCTGCTCGGCGTCCACGGTCGTCATACGGTCAAACTTGATCGCCATCCCCGCCGGTGATGCGGGATTGTCGCGTTCAGCCAGGTAATTGTAGATGACCTGGCCGCCGACCTCGAGGGTCTGCCCGGAAGGCACCGGAATCCGCACCCAGACGTCGCTCTGTTTCGGCAACGGCTCGTCACAGCAGAGGAAAATCCCCCGTTCGGAGAGGGTCAGGCTCTGCATTGTGCTCTGACATCCCTCATAAATCAGCTCAACCGGCCAGGGGAAAGGAGCGCGCAGGTAGCGCCGGGTGCCGCCGAACAGCTTGCAGCGCTGCAACGCCTTGTGCAGACGCCGCAACTTGACCGGTTTGTCGAGGATATCGACACAACCGAGACTGAGAGCTTCCCAATGCAGTGTGCGTTCCGGATGATTGGAGAAGATCAGGACCGGGACTTCGGCCAGATCGGGATCCTGACGAAGCTGGCGCAGGATGCCGAGATCCGGCTTGCCGTCGACGATCAGGTCGAGACAGATCAACTCCGGCCGGGTCACCCTGGCCAGTTCGGGAACTTCTTTCGAGAGGGCGACTGGCAAGGGGGCGATATTCATACGGTCGAGGAGAACCGCCAGAGAGTTACGGAAGGCGGCGCTGTCATCGACGATAATTGCCGTTGGTCGCCTGGTCAGGGCCATCACCTGCGATTGAGACCGGTCTGCTGCCGGGTGCCTGGCTGTGTCATTGATCATGAGATGGCGTATACCACATGCGTCTTACATTTTTGTCACAAAAAACCAGAAACCTCTTCCGAGATTGATTAAAATTATAATGACAGTCCGGTCATTGCAAGCCGTATTTCTCCATTTTGTAGCGCAGAGTGCCGCGGGGCAGATTCAGGATCCTGGCGGTTCTGGCGACATTGCCGCCGGTGATGCGAACCGCCTGGGCAATCAGATCGTGTTCGACCTGCTCGACGATCTCCTCAAGGACGATCCCTTCCGGCGGAATATGGAAATCGAACGGGGCCTCGCCGCGTGGCTCCTTGCCAAAGATTTCTGCGGGGAGAGAATCGGCTGTAATGATTGTGCCGCGCTGCATGATGCAGACCCGCTCGACCAGATTGCGCAGCTCTCTGACGTTGCCCGGCCAGTGGTAGCGGCTCAACAGATCGAGAGCCTCTTTCGAAACTTCACGGACATTGGCGTTGAACTGCCGGCGGAAATGACGCAGAAAGTGATCGAGCAGAGCCGGGATATCTTCGGGACGCTCGCGTAACGGAGGGACAAAAATCGGGAAGACGTTTAAGCGATAGTAGAGATCTTCGCGAAACGCCTTCTGCTCGATCGCCTCCTTGATATCGCGATTGGTCGCGGCGATCACCCGGGCATCGATCTCGATATTACGGGTGCCGCCGAGCCGGCGGATCTTGCGGTCTTCAAGGACGCGCAGCAGTTTGACCTGCAGGTTGATCTCCATCTCGCCGATCTCGTCGAGAAAGATGGTGCCGCCGTTAGCCTCTTCGAACAGGCCGATCTTGCGCAGACGGGCATCGGTGAAGGCACCGCGCTCGTGGCCGAACAGCTCGGTTTCCAGCAGATTGAACGGCAGTGAGCCGCAGTTGATCTCAATGAACGGGCGATCCCCGCGTGTCGACAGATCGTGTATCGAGCGGGCGACCAGCTCCTTGCCGGTACCGGACTCGCCGGTAATCAGGACCGTCGCCGATTCGTGCCTGGCGACTTCGTGGATCTGCCGCGAAACCTGCAACAGTTGCGGACTGGAGCCGACCAGCAGGGTATCGCCCGGCAGATCGCCTTCGGGACCGCTGCGCTTGAGGTGCCGCACTTTGCGCCGCAGGTTCTGCGTTTCCAGAGCCAGACGGACGATCAGGCGGATGGCGTCGGCTTTGAACGGTTTTTTGATGTAGTCGTACGCCCCCATCTTCAGCGCTTCGACCGCACTCTCGACGGTACCGTAGCCGGTGATGATGATCACCAGCAGCTCCGGGTCGACCTCGCGCAGGGCCCGCAGGACATCGAGACCGCTCTGGCGGCCGAGATTGAGGTCGAGCAGCACCAGGTCGATCTCCTGTTCGTTCACCTGGCGCAGGGCGTCATCACCGTTGTCCGTTGAGTAAGGACGGAAACCGTCTTCGGCGAGAATCCGCTCGAGGTTGTCGCGGATGAAGTCTTCGTCATCGACAATCAGAATGCGTTCCATCGGTCTGTCCTGACAGGAAGTTAAGGGTCCGGCAGCAGGATGTCGAAGCGCGTCCCCGCACCGACCCGGCTGTCGACCTCGATGCGGCCGCCGTGGCTGGCGATAATCGTGTGGGTGATCGACAGGCCGAGACCGGTCCCTTCCCCTTTGGTCGTGTAGAACGGCTCGAAAATCAACGGCAGGCGATCAGCCGGAATCCCCTCGCCGCTGTCGGCCACCGTGATCCGCACCCGGTCGGCCTCGCGGGCGGCGGCGACAGTCAGAACGCCACCCGCTGGCATGGCGTCGAGGGCGTTGGTCAAAAGGTTCAGCAGCGCCTGTTTCAGACGTGGCGCATCGATCCGCGGATGCGGCAGCTCGGCAGGGATCGACTGCCGTAATTCGACACCGCTGTTCTGGACCTGTTTCCCCATCAGAAACAGGATGTCGCGCAGAATGGCGGCGACATCTCCCTGAACCAGCTGGGCTGTCGATGGCGCGGCAAAATTCAGCAGTTCGCCAACCAGACCTTCGAGGCGCTCGATCTCCTGCAACGCTCTCTGAATCAGGGCGCGATCGGCCGGACTGGCCAGCAGGCGGTCGTGCAGTTCATCAAGGAGCAGACTGATGCCGGTCAACGGATTACGCACTTCATGGGCGATACCGGCCGACAGGCGGCCGAGGGAGGCGAGACGTTCGATCCGTGCCATCTGCTGCCGCATATTGACCCGTTCGGTCAGATCCTCGACAGTCAGGATACTCCCCCCGTAGCGCCCCGACGACAGCCGGTGCATGGCCAGGCGGAATGTCTGTGTGCGCCCGGCGCGTTCAACTGTAACATATTCGCTCCAGCGATCCTGCTCGTCATGGCGCCGGATGGCGGCGACCAGTTGCGGCCAGCCGGCCAGCAGGTCACAGACCGGCGGACTCTGCCCGGTCCCGTCGATGCCGAGCAGCTGGCAAGCCGGACCGTTGCTTGACGTCACCCGCCGGTTTTCGTCGAGGGTCAGGATGCCGGCATCGACATTTTCGACAATGGTCTGCTTGAAATCGCGCTCCTGACCGATCTGGTGCCGCGAGCGGCGCAGTTCCGCCAGAGTTCGCAGCAGGCGCTCACGCCGGTCGTACAGCTGTTTCGTCATGCTGTTGAAGGCCGCGGCGAGTTCCGCCAGTTCGTCCGGGCCATCGATTTCAATGCAGGGCGCCAGTTTGCCGCGCGCCAGCTGCCGGGTGCCGGCGACCAGGGTCGACAGCGGATGGGTCACGGCCAGGGAGAGCCGGTAGGCGGCGAGCAGCATCAGCACCACGGTCAGGCCGATCAGCATCCAGGTACCGCTGACAAACGAGCTGTAGAGACGGTCGATCCGGGCCGAGGCGGCGTCGGTGACGCTGTGAAACTGCCTGACTTCGGCACCGATGGTGATACCCCCGAACACCCCGCTGCGCGCATAGGGGCCCGTGTCGTAAAAAATCGGCGCATACGCCATGATCTTGCGCGAACCGCCGACATTGGTGACATCGACCACCCCGGAACGGCCGTCAAGGACCGCGCGGTGCACCACCGGATAATTGGGGTGAATGAAGCCGGCCGCAGCGAGGTTGTAGGGGATCCGGCCGAGGGCGATCGCCGCCGCGGATGAGTGCTCGGTATAGGGAGGGACCAGCCGCCCCTGGCGGTCGAGGCCGCGCAGATCCCAGAACTTCGGATGGGTGATGATCCAGCCCTCATCGTCGAACATGAAGGCGTAGTTACCGCTCTGATAAGAGGGGAAGACCACGAAACGTTCGCGGGTCGGGGTGATGTGCTGGGTAAACTCCATCAGGTGGCGGTGATCGAGGGAGAGGACCAGCAGTCCGACCAGCTCGCCCCGAACGTCGCGCACCGGCCGGGCGAAGCGGACCACCCCGCGGTATTTTACCCCCTCGATCGCCTCCTCGGGGCTCGCCGCTCCCTGCAGCTGCTCCTGTTTGTTGACGTGCCAGCCGGTGACGTGGGAGACGTAGATCTCGCCGTCGGCAAGTTCACTCGCTTCCAGAAAATAGGTCTCGCTGCGGTAGCTGGTGTTGGCCGGCACCGAGACATCGCGCAGTTCCTCGCTCGGTGCGCCGTCGACCACGCGGATCCGTTCGCGGCCGGCGGCATCGACAAAGGCGATCTCGCTGTAGAGGGGGGTGACCGGACGCTCCTCATGCGGGGCGGCGTTGCCACCGGCCTGGAGCCAGAGCGGTCGATCGTGGCTGCGGGCGAACGCCAGATAGGTTTCGACGGCAGGCGGCAGACCGGCGAGGAAGTGCAGATCGTCCTCGATGTCGCGCAGAAAGTCAGCGACCTCCCGGGCGACCATGATCGCCCGCAGTTCGAGCATCTCGCCGGCCTGGGCATCGAGGGCGGCAATCGCGCTGTCACGCAGATGTTTCTGCACCTGACCGAGATTCTGCGCGGCATACAGCGCCAGCAGCGCCATGGGGAGCAGGGTCAGGCCACAGAAGGCGTACAGGACCTTGCGGTGAAACGATCGACGTGACATGAATTCCGGGGTGGACGTTTATCGGTTGGGAGAGGGGCGGAAACCGGGGATTCAGGATTCGACCCAAGATCCGTTCAACGCAGAGACGCTGAGTCGCGGAGAAAAGCTGAAGTCATTCGCAGACAGAAAGAAACCGCGTCTCCGCGTCTCCGCGTCAAAATGGTTTCGTCTGTATGCTTACTTGTTCCTGCTGACAACGTAGTCGGCCAGCTCGACGAGGGCCTCTTTCACCGGGCTGTCGGCGAAGATTTCCAGCCGGCTTTTCGCCTCTTCGACAAAGTCGACGGCGCGCCGCCGGGTGTAACCGATGCCGTCGTACTCTTCGATGATGGCGATCACTTCGGCGAGGTCACTCTCGGGGAGAGCGTCCTGCTCGACAATCGCCTCGATCTGCTGCCGCTGCACCGCGCTGCACCGGATGAGGGCGTGGATCAGCGGCAGGGTCACCTTCCCTTCCAGCAGGTCGTGGCCGCGAGCCTTGCCGAAATCGACCTGTTCGGCGACGTAGTCGAGGGCATCGTCCATGAACTGGAAAGCGATGCCGACCAGCATGCCGAAATCGGCGAGCGCCTCCTCCTGTGCGGCCGTGCAGTCGCCGAGCAGCGCCCCGCAACGACTGGCCGCCGACAGCAGCACGGCGGTCTTGTTGCGCACCACGTCGATATAGGCGGTTTCGTCGAGGGCCAGGTCACAGGTGTTGATCAGCTGCTGCACCTCGCCTTCGGCCATCTGCGTGGTGGCGTCGGAGAGCGCCTTGAGGACACCGAGGTTGCCGTCGCGCACCATCAGGGAGAACGATTTGGCGAACAGAAAATCGCCGACCAGCACACTCGCCTCGTTCCCCCAGACGGCATTGGCCGACTGCTGGCCGCGGCGCAGCACGGCGCTGTCGACGACGTCGTCATGCAGCAGGGTGGCGGTATGGATGAACTCGACGACGCTGGCCAGGCCGATATGGGCACGCCCTTGATAGCCGGCCAGCCGGGCGCTGAGCAGCAGCAGAATCGGCCGGACCCGTTTGCCGCCGCTCGCCAGGACATACTCGCCGACCTTGCGGATCAGAGGGACACGGGACTCCAGATCGACGCGAAACTGCTGTTCGACATCGAGCAGGTCTTGTTGTAACAGACTGAGAACACGATCCATAGGGATGTCTAAACCGGGGAGAAAGAGTCCCGCCATCCTAAAGAATGAGAGGAAAGGTTGTCAAAGACTTTTTGCACTTGAGGATTCCGAATCGACCTCTGCACCGCTCCCTGCCAGCGGCAGATGCACCAGAACGCGCAGACCGCCCGCCGGGCTGGTGTCGAGGCCGATGTCTCCGGCGTGCTCGAGCAGCAGTTTGCGACAGACCGCCAGGCCGAGGCCGGTCCCCTCTCCCGGCGGCTTGGTGGTGTAAAAGGGTTCGAACACCTGCTCCCGGTCGGTCGCGGCGATCCCCGGTCCGCTGTCATCGATCGTCAGCCGGGCCTGGCCTGCTTCGCCCCACAGACCGATGGCGATGCGGCCGTCACCGGCCATCGCCTGGGCGGCGTTCAGCAGCAGGTTGATCAGGACCTGGCGCAGCCGGTCGGCGTCGCCGGTCACCGAAACGGGCGTATCGGCAAGATCGAGGCTGATCCGGATGTGGCGGAACAGACGCTGCGGCGTCAGCGACGCCACCACATCGCGCAGCAGAACGCAGAGATCGACCTGCTCCGGGCGGGCCGGCGAGGAGCGGGCAAAGCCGAGCAGACCGCCGGTGATCCGCTTGCAGCGCCGGCACTCGTCGATGATCGCCTGCACATCCTCGCGGCGCGGGTCGTCCGGCTCCAGATCCTCCCGGAGCAGTTCGGCGTGCCCGAGAATGATGCCGACCGGATTGTCGATCTCGTGTGAGACTCCAGCCGCCAGCTGTCCGATGGCGGCCAGCCGCTCACTGCTCAGCAACTGGCTCTGCACCGCCTGCAGCTCGGCATAGGCCTGGCTGAGCGCGGCGTTCTTGCCGGTCAGCTCCGTCTGACTGGCGGCCAGACTGGCGGCCATGTCATTGAAGGCCCTGGCGAGGACACCGAGTTCGTCGGCACTCTGCACAGCGATCCGGGTTTCGAGCTCGCCCCGCGCCAAAGCCCGCGCCCCGGCGGTCAAATCGACGATCGGTCGCGCCATGCGCCGCGCCAGCAGACCGGTCAGCAGCAGGCAGGCAATGACGGCGACGGCGCCGACCAGAGCGAAGTGGGCCCGCACCTCGCGCATGCGCAGGTCGACCGTGTCGTAGGAGATCAGGTAACGGACCGACAGGATCTGTCCGCCGGTCGGGCCGAAGGCCGGTTCGAGAAGATCGAGCATGCGTCGGCCATCCGCCAGGCGGCGGGTCACCAGGGTGGTGCGTGATGCCGCCAGCCGTGTGGCCAGGTTCTCCTCGACAAACGGTTGCAGGTCGAGGTCGGTAAAACTGGGGAAAACCGCCGAATCGTACAGCCGTCGGCCGCTGGCGGAGACCAGGGAGAACTGGATCAGTTCACGGTTCAGGGCGAGAAAATCGTACATGCCGGACATTTCGGCCGGTTCGTCGGGAGGGAAGGAGCCGCGAAAGCGCTTGAGCAGCTCCGGCGTCGCCAGGCGGGCGAAAGAGAGGCTCTGACTGATTAGATAGTCTTCCCAGACGCGGGCCTGGTGGCGATCCATGGCCAGGAAGGTGGTGGCCAGCAGCAGGATGACCAGGCTGCCGACAGAGAGCAGCAGCCGGCGACTCAGGGAGGTGCGCATCCGGTTGGCCTTTGCGGATCGGGCGGGCGGGAGTGCCACGGAACAGGGGCATCATAGGCAGGCCGCGATTCTGCTGTCAAGAAGCAGGGGCTGGGGACTGGATAACGAACATACGGCCCTTGAACCAGCAAACCAGCAACAGCCTTTCGTTCCCGATAGCGATTTCGATAGCGAATTGAAACGAATCAACGAATCAACGAATCAACGATTCAACCGCCCCTCAACCAGTAACCATCAACCCAAATTTTCCATTGACACGCCCCGGGCCGGCCAGTATATTTGCGACCGAATCGGTCACAATTAGAACATCTTGACATACGGCTGAAGCATTCTAAACTGTTAACCGCTTTTTCATTCCATATTTCTGGAGGCGTTATGGAGACTGTCGAGTATAACTACGCCATCGTGCGCAGCTTCATCACCTGGAGCATTCTCTGGGGACTGGTCGCGGTGCTCGTCGGCGTGCTGATCTCCTTTCAGCTGGTCAACCCGGATCTCAACTTCGCCCCTTACCTGACCTACGGTCGCCTGCGGCCGCTGCACACCAACGCCGCCATCTTCGGCTGGGGGATCGGCAGCTTCTTCGCCCTCTTCTACTACATGGTGCAGCGCCTCTGCCGCCGCCCGCTCTGGAGTGACGGTCTCGCCCGCTTCCAGCTCTGGTTCTTCAATGCCACCATCATCGCTGCGGCGGTCACCCTGCTGCTCGGCTTCAACACCTCCAAGGAATACCACGAACTGGAGTGGCCGATCGACATCATGGTGGTGGTCCTCTGGGTGGCGTTCTCCGTCAATATCATCATGACCATCGTCAAGCGCAGGGAAGAGCAGATGTATATCTCGCTCTGGTACATGCTCGCTGCGCTGGTCGGGGTCGCCATCCTCTACCTGGTCAACGCCGCGGAAGTCCCGGTCACCCTCTTCAAGTCGTATTCGGCCTATGCCGGCACCAACGACGCCAACGTGCAGTGGTGGTTCGGCCACAATGCAGTCGCCATGGTTCTGACCGCACCGCCGCTGGCGGTCTTCTACTACTTCCTGCCGAAATCGACCGGGGTGCCGATCTTCAGCCACCGTTTGTCGATCGTCGCCTTCTGGTCGCTGATCTTCATGTACCTCTGGACCGGTGCCCACCATCTGCTCTGGACGCCGGTGCCCGACTGGGTGCAGACGCTGGCCATGGCCTTTTCGATCATGCTGATCGCCCCCTCCTGGGGATCGGTGTTCAACGGCTACCTGTCGATGAACGGGCAGTGGCATCAGATGCGCGAGAACTATCTGGTCAAGTTCCTGATCCTCGGCATCACCTTCTACGGCCTGCAGACCCTGCAGGGTCCGTTGCAGGCGATCCGCTCCTTTTCAGCGTTCATCCACTATACCGAATGGGTTCCCGGCCATGTGCACATGGGGGCGATGGGCTGGGTCTCCCTGGTGCTGTTTGCCGCCATCTACTACCTGGCGCCGCGCATCTACGGCCGAGAGCTGTACAGCATCCCCCTGGCCAACCTGCATTTCTGGCTCGCCCTGATCGGCCAGCTGATCTACTCGATCAGCATGTGGATCGCCGGCCTGCAGCAGGCCGGCATGTGGCATGCCCTGAACAGTGACGGCAGCCTCACCTACACCTTCATGGAAACCCTGGTCGAGATGTACCCCTACTGGTGGATCCGCGGTATCGGCGGCGTCATCTACCTCGCCGGCCTGGCGGTCTTTATCTACAACCTGATCAAGACGGCCCAGGGGGGCAAGCAGCCGGCCCTGCAAGCCGCACCAGTCGCTTAAGGAAGGGGGATCACGACCATGAGCACACCGTCCTTCGAGAAAAATCCGATCCTTCTGCTGGTCCTGGCGACCCTGGCCATTGCCGTCGGCACCATTATCACCATGGTCCTGCCGTTCGCCTGGGTGAACAGCGAGGCCGACCGCATCGCCAGCGTCACTCCGTACACCGCCCTGGAGCAGGCCGGGCGCGACGTCTACATCCGTGAAGGCTGCAACAACTGTCACAGCCAGACCGTCCGGCCACTGGTGGCCGACGTGCTGCGCTACGGCGACTACTCCAAGTCGGGCGAGTTCGTTTTTGACCGGCCGCACCTCTGGGGTTCGCGCCGGGCCGGCCCCGACCTCGCCCGCCTCGGCGGCAAGTATCCGGACGCCTGGCACTATCAGCACATGGCGGCGCCGACCGCCATGATCCCTGCGTCGAACATGCCGGCCTATCCGTTTTTGAGCGATCGACCGCTCAAGCCGGCCACCATCGCCAAGTCAATGGATGTCCTCGGCTTCCCCTACACCCAGGCGGAGATCGACGCTTTAGGCAGCAAGAACGAAATGGACGCCATGGTCGCCTACCTGCAGAAACTCGGCACCGGTATCGACTGGCGTCAGGCAACAGCGGTCGAGATCGTCGGTGACCTGCGCAACCCGTTCCCGCAGGCGGCAACGGCCATCGCCGCCGGCGAAACGCTCTATGCGCAGAACTGCGCCGCCTGCCATGGCAGTCGTCTGGAAGGCGGCATCGGCCCGGAACTCGACGGCAGCAACTACGATGACGAAATCCTGTTCGAACTGATCTACGCCGGCATTAGCGACAACGGCATGCCGGCCTTCGCCACCCTCGGCAGCGAGAAGGTCTGGCAGCTCGTCAACTTCATCCGCTACGGGACGCCTTGACCGATGGACTGGGCCTCACTCCTTTACCTCGGCGTCACCTTCGGCCTGTTCGTCGTCTTCGCCCTGCTGGTCTGGCGCACCTATCGCGGCAAGAACCGCCAGCGCATGGAAGCAGCGAAGCACCGGATGCTCGATGATGACTGAGAGGTGAGGCTGTTGATTCGTTACTTCTGGGCACAACCAAACATGAAAACTGCCGGAGGATCCCCATGACACACCAGGAGACACTGCACCACGACCATGACGGCATCAGTGAAGACCGCGAGCAGCGCCCGCCGGTCTATTTCACCGTCCTCTTCTACGGCCTGATCATCTGGGGAGTCGCCTTCTGCGCCTTCTACCTCCTCTCCGGCTGGAGTTCCGAGGCCGAGTTCCAGGAGAAGATGACGCGGCACGAGCAAACCTACCAGAAGAGCCCGCCGCCGCCTGAGCCGGCCAAGCCGGCCGCCGCGGCCGTCCCGGCGGTGGCCGCGGTCGAGGAGAAGATCGACGCGGCTGCCATCTACGCCCAGCGCTGTGCCATGTGCCACGGTCAGGACGCCAAGGGGGGGATCGGCCCCGACCTGACCGCCGCTGCATACAACTACGGCAAGACGCGGGAGGCGGTTACCGAGAGTATCAGCCAGGGGCGGCCGAAAGGGATGCCCGGGTTCGCTTCCCAGATGAGCGGGGCGCAGATCGACGCCGTTGTCGACTACCTGCTCGCCCTCTAGACGACCGTCGGCAGCAAAACCGGGTCTGATCGCGCCGAAACGGGCGCTCTTTCAGTGGCTGACCAGCCTGACCCTGCTCGGCATCCCGTTTGTGCGGGTCGGCGGCGACAGCCTGTTGCGCCTCGATCTGCCGACCCTGACGCTGCACGCTTTTGGCCAGCGTTTTCCGGTCACCGACCTGTCGCTGTTTCTGCTGCTGGCAATCGCCCTGACCCTGCTGTTTCTGCTGGTCACCCTCGCTTTCGGCCGTGCCTGGTGTGGCTGGGCCTGCCCACAGACCACCCTGGTCGATCTGGTCGAATGGTTCGCCGGCAAGCTCGGCATCGGCGTGCGTGCCGGCCGCTTGACGGCGACCAGCGGCCAGCAATTCGGCCTGCAGCTGTTCATTGTCGCGCTCTCCCTGCTGGTCGGCGCCAACCTGGTCTGGTACTTCGTGCCGCCGGACCGGTTTTTCCGGCAGCTGTTCAGCGGTGAACTGCACGGCTTCGCCGTACTGACCTTTGGCCTGGTCGCACTCTGCACCTGGCTCGACCTGACTCTGGTGCGCCGGCTGCTCTGCAAGGAGTTCTGTCCTTACGGCCGGTTCCAGACCGTGCTGATCGACCCAGGGACGCTGACCCTGCACTACCACCCGGCCGAGGCGCCCCGTTGTATCCGCTGCGGCGCCTGTGTGCGCGCCTGCCCGACCGGCATCGACATTCGCGACGGCTATCAGATCGAATGTATCAACTGCGGCCGCTGCCTCGACGCCTGCCGCCAGGTGATGGCGCGCCGCCAGCAGGACGGCATCATCCGCTACACCTTCGGCCTGCACGATCGGGGGGTCCGGGCGCTGGTTAATGGGCGCACCGGCCTGCTCGGTCTCGCCCTGGCCGGAACCGTCGCGGCGCTCTTTCTGACCGTGACCCTGCGCGCGCCGGTGGTCGTCAAACTCGCCAGAAACCCGGAGCTGCCGCCACGCAGCATCGGCGCGGAGCAGGTCGTCAATTTTTATAGTGTCTACCTGACCAATCGTGGCCAGGAACCGCTGACCATTGCGCTGCGTCTCGACGAGGCTGCCGATACTCTGCACCTGAGCGGCCCGACCGGCCCGCAGCAGCTGGCCGGTGGCGAGAAACGCCGGCTCAACGTCGCCATTCACGCCGATGCGGCCGGCCTGAGGGCACCACGACCGGCGACCCTGCTGATTGTCGATACGACCGGCAAGCCGTTGAATCGTGCCAAACTCTATCTGACCGCCCCGGTGGAGCACCATGACTAGATCGACACCGATTCCCTGGCTACTGATCCTGCTCGGCAGCGGCTTTCTCGTTTTGACCGCCTGGTCGATCCTGATCGCCAGTCAGCGCAGCAGCGGCGTCACCGATCCCGACTACTACAGCCACGGTCTGCGCTACAACGAAACCATGCTGGAGAAGCGCGCTGCCGCATCCCTCGGCTGGACGACCGGCATCGAACTGACCGGACACCGCCTGGCGATCGAACTCCGCGATCGCGAGCAACAGCCGGTCCACCGGGCGAACGGTCGGCTGCAACTGGCCGGTTCCGGCCAGCTGCCGGCCATCGAGATCCTGCTGACCGAAGAGCGGCCGGGACGCTATCTGGCGATCCTGCCGGAGACGCTGCGCGGCGAGCGAGCCGCCGAGATCAACTTTATCCGCGATGGCGCCCGCCTCAGCAAGCGTCTGCTACTCTCCCTGCCGTAAGCGAGCGGCATGTGTTCTGTCAGCCCGCCGACCGCGGGCACACCGTCAGCCGCACCTCTGCACTGTGTCCATTGCGAACTGCCGATTCCGCCCGCCGACCTGGTGGTCGATGAGATCGCTGGTGAGACCCTGCATTTCTGTTGTCAGGGCTGTCGGGGCGCCTACCGGATCATCACCGGCAGCGGCCTCGGCAGGTTCTACCGGCAACGGCAGTGGGACGATGCCGGCCTGCCGGCCGATGCCTTCACCACCCGCTACGACAACGACGCGCTGCAGCGGCACGTACAGACCGTTGACGGCACAGCGGAGCTGAACTTCCTCCTCGAAGGGCTGCGCTGTGCCAGCTGCGTCTGGCTGAATGAGAAGATCCTTAGCGGTCTGCCCGGCGTCGATGAGGCGCGGGTCAATTACGGCACCCACCGGGCGCGGGTACGCTTCGATCCGGCGAAAGTCTCACCGGCGGAACTCTTCCAGGCCGTGGCCCGCCTCGGTTACCAGCCGCGGCCGTTTACCCGCGACAGCGCCCAACTCGCCTTCGACCGGGAGCGGCGTGCCCTGCTGATCCGTTTCGGCACCGCCTTTTTTCTCTCCATGCAGCTGATGGGCTACTCCCTGGCACTCTATGCCGGCTATTTTCAGGGGATCGATCCGACCGCCCGCCAGCTGCTGCAGGTCTTTGCCGCCGTGGTCACCACCCCGGTGGTCTTCTACAGCGGCTGGCCGTTTCTCACCGGCGCCTGGCGCAGTCTGGTCAATCGCGCACCGAGCATGGATCTGTTGATCGCCCTCGGTGTGCTTGCCGCCTACGGCACCAGTCTGGCGGCCCTGTTCGGCCACGGCGAGGTCTATTTCGACACGGCGGCCATGATCATCACCCTGATTCTCGCCGGCCGCCTGTTCGAAAACGCCGCGCGGCGCCAGGCCGCCAGCGGGGTCGACCGGCTGCTGCACCTGGCGCCGGACATGGCGTGGAAGCTCGACGAGAGGGGGGAGACGACACGGGTCGACAGTCATCTGCTGCAGCCGGGCGACCAGATCCGGGTGCTCCCCGGCGAGCGCTTGCCGACTGACGGTCGGATCGTTGCCGGCAGCACCGAGATCGACGTGTCGGCCGCCACCGGTGAGCCGTTGCCGCAGCCGGCCGCCAGCGGCAGCGACGTGCTGGCCGGCACCCTGAACCTGCTCAGTCCGGTGACACTCGCGGTCAGCCAGCCGGCGGCCGGCTCCTTTGTTGCCCGGGTCGCCCGGCTGGTCGAGGAGGCCCAGGCAAGGCGCGCCCCGATCCAGCGACTGGCCGACCGGGTCGCCACCGCCTTCGTACCGCTGGTGATTGTCATCGCCGGCCTGACCTGGCTCTACTGGACCCTCATCCCGGCGACTGAGGTCAACCCGCTGCTGGCCGCGGTCGCCGTGCTGGTGATCGCCTGCCCCTGCGCCCTCGGCCTGGCGACGCCGACCGCCGTGCTGGTCGCCAGTGGCGCGGCGGCGGCGCGCGGCATCCTGTTTCGCGGCGGTGACATTCTCGAAGCCGCCGCGCGACTCGACCATGCCTGTTTCGACAAGACGGGGACGCTCACGGTCGGCGCACCGGCAGTCAGCGCGATCCTTCCGGCAACCGGGAGCGACAACGATCTGCTTACCCTGGCGGCGGCCATCGAAGCGGAGAGTCGACACCCCCTCGCGAAGGCGATCTGCCGCGAAGCGCGTCGGCGCAATCTGCCGATCGCACCATTGACCGGGGTGCAGACCATGGCCGGCCGCGGGCTTTTGGCCCGAACCGCCAACGGCCTGCTACTGGCCGGCAACCGCGAACTGCTCGCCGAGAACGGCGTTGCCGTCCCGGCGGATGACGCCACCGGCACCTCAGTGCTGGTCGCAGACGCCGGCCGCTATCGCGGCCGCATCGAACTGCACGACCAGATCCGGCCTGAAGCAGTGCAGGTCATCAGGCAGCTGCAGCGCTGGGGACTCAAGACCAGCCTGCTGACCGGCGACACCGCCACTGCCGGCGAACAGCTGGCCGCAGAACTCGGTATCGACCGGGTCGCCGCCGGCCTGTCGCCCCAGGAGAAGAGCGATCGGGTCGCCGTTCTGCAGGGCACCGGTCAACGCGTGCTGATGGTCGGCGACGGCATCAACGACGCTCCGGCTCTGACAGCGGCCGACGTCGGCTGCGCCATGATCGGCGGCACCGATATCGCTCTGGACAGCTCGGATCTGGTGCTGACCAGGCCAGATCTGGAGCGTCTGCTGCTCGCCCTGAAGATTGCCCGGCGCACGCTGCGCATCATCCGCCAGAACCTGTTCTGGGCGTTCTGCTACAATCTGGCCGCCCTCCCCCTGGCGGCCTGCGGCGCCCTGTTGCCGATCCACGCCGCCGCCGCCATGGCCCTCAGTTCGATCTGCGTGGTTGGCAATTCGCTGCGACTCGGTAGAATGTAGGGCGGGGGGCTGATGATCAACGCATCAACGCATCAACCATCAAC
>JAVVDS010000003.1:65966-93083 GCA_032251295.1 Desulfuromonadales bacterium
CATCAACCATCAACGGTTTTAAACGATGCTGCAATCGACCATCATCCTGATCATCCTCTCCCTGTGCGTCGGTCTCGGCGTCTGGCTGGTCTTTCTCTGGGCCGTCCGGCGGGGTGAATTCGATGATCTTGAAGGACCGAAATACCGGATGCTCGATGACGATGACGACGAGCCGGAACCGACCGTACGCCGACAAGGAGCAGATCATGACACATCTTCACCTCCACCGCCCCCTCGCCCTGCTGATCATCGCCCTGCTGCTGGCCGCGCCGAGCCTGGCCGGCGAGACCCGCTTTGAACAGGAGCGCGCTGACGGCGGCAAAGCGCTGCTGATCTTCGCCCGATCGCCTTTGGAGACCATGACCGAGGTGCCGTTTCGGGTCGTTTTGACTGATCCGGCCGGCAACGCCATCGCCGATGCCGATCTCCGGCTCGATCTCGACATGCCGGCGATGCCGATGCCCCCCAACAAACCGCAAGCGCTCTGGCAGAACGACGCCTATCACGGTGTGGCCATCTTCACCATGGCCGGCGAGTGGACCGCCGACCTGCAGATCGCGCGGCCGGGGCAGGCGGCAGAGACCATCGGCTTCAACCTCGGCGTGGTCCGGATGAAATGAGCGGTTCCCTGATCGGTATGGCCTTCATGACCGGCCTGATGGGGGCGGGGCACTGCATCGGCATGTGCGGGGGGCTGGTCAGCGCCCTCTCCCTCTCCGAGGCGGGACGCGCTGGCGGCTGGCTGTTTCACCTGCTGTACAATACCGGGCGGATCACCACCTACACCCTGATCGGCGCCGTGGTCGGCTGGCTCGGCTCGGCCCTGGCTTACACCGACAATTTTCGTCTGGTGACCCGCTCCCTGCTGGTCGCCTCAGACCTGTTCATTATCCTGGTCGGCCTCGGCACTGCCGGGCTGTTTGCCTGGCTGAACGCGGCCAGCCTCGATTTTCCCGGGCCGATGCAGCTGATGACCAGGGCCGTACAGAGCCTGCGCCGGTTGCCACCGGCCCTTTCCGCCCTCCCCCTCGGCCTGCTGTTCGGCTTCATTCCCTGCGGCTACCTGTATGCCGTCGCCATCAGTGCTGCGCAGAGTGCCGACGTCGCCACCGCGGCCCTGATGCTGTTCGCCTTCGGTCTCGGCACTGCCCCGGCCCTGCTGCTGTTCGGCGGCGCCGCGCACTGGCTGAGCGGCCGCGCCCGCACCTGGATGCTGCGCATCGCCGGCCTGCTGGTCGCCGGCATGGGGATCATCAACCTGATCAAACATCTGCAGCTCATGGGATGGATTGCATGACCAGAAAACGACAGATCCCCGCTGCCTCGCTCAGAGATCGAGGCCCCGCCGCAAACCTGCCAGCAGTGCCGTCTCAGGCATGAAACAGTTCTCCGCGCTGCAGACAGTCACAGAGCTGCCGATACACATCGACCAGGTGTCCGGGGGACGGGGCCTCACCGAGGGCGGCAACAATCCTCCTGGCCAAAGGGCCTTCGTCAAACAGGGTCTGCAGAACCGCCCAGGCCGGGCTCGCTGACGGAATCAGGCGCTCTGCGAGCAGAGGCCAGAGTTCACCGACGGTCATACGCCCGTTTTCGACACCGAACATGGAGAGATAGCGCTCATCCTCGATCAGACAAAGCCGACCTTCGCGCAACACCCGCTGCAACAGATCGGCCAGGATGGTTTCGTGCCAGGCCTGCTGAGAGGCCAGGGATGTCCAGCGTTCAGCCGTCAGCTCCTTTAAGACCGCGACCAGAAGCTGCAGGATCGCCAGGTCGGCCTGCGGACACTCCTGAACATCGAGCAGGCGGATTTCGATGGTCTGACGATCGAAACGAGCGATGGCACCACGCGAATTCAGCCATTCCTTCTGCAGAATGCCAGCCGGGTCCTCAGCGGCGATATCCCGGTACATGGCGGCCAGAATGGTGCGCTGGTATGCCTCGATGGTAAAAGCTGCCTCGGGGATAATCTGACCGGTAATCGAAGGGATGCTCACCTGGTTGAAACGGTAGACCTCCAGGCGGTTGTCGAGCAGCCCGGTGACGCGTCCCCCCATCACCGGACTGGCCGCGGCCAGCGCCGGCAGCAGCGGCAGCACCAGCCGAATCGCCGCATGCAGCCGGCCGAACTCAGCATCATCGGCAAACGGCAGGTTCAGATGAGCACTCTGCAGATTGCTCCAGCCATGACCGCGGCAGCCGAAGATCCGGTCGTAGGCGTGGTAGATGTCCCGGTTGCCGTAGGGCCAGACCCGGGTCTCCGTCTCCGGGTCCATCCAGGGGTGCATCGCCCCTGGCATCAGCATGCCGTGCAGCGGCGCAAGCCGCCGGTTGATTTCGGCCAGCTGTCGCCCGAACTCCGCATCCAGCCCGTCGAGTCCCGGCGCAGGGCCGTTGGTCTTCAGTTCGACGACATGCAGGACCAGTTCGTTCGACCAGCAGAGCCGGCCGTGCTCGACCTCTTCAACCGGTTCACCGGAGGGTGAACGCAACAGCAGGTCGGCGATCGGCAGAACCTGCAGTGTGTCGCGCTGGACGATCATGTACTCCAGTTCGACACCATAGCCCTGAAACAGTCCAAGAACGTCTTCGCTCACAGACTCTTCCCCTTGCGCCGCTCGACCCGTCGCAGCATGACCCGCATGATCCGTTCATAGAGCTCGTGTTTCAGCACCTTGTCCTCAACTCCAGCATCGATGTTCGGATTGTCGTTGACCTCGATGACATAGACCCGGTTGCCGACCTGTTTCAGATCGACCCCGTAAAAACCGTCGCCGATCAGGTTGGCGGCTTTGAGAGCGAGGCGCAGCACCGGTGTCGGCAGATTCTCCACCGGCAGGGTATCGTAGCGCCCTTCGGTTTTTTTCCCCTGATCATCGCGCTTCAAGATCTGCCAGTGCTCGTCGGCCATGTAATAGCGGCAGCCGTACAGCGGCTGGCGATCGAAAATGCCGACCCGCCAGTCGAACGATGTCGGCAGATACTCCTGGGCAATCACCAGATCGGAACGGCAGAGCAGACGGTCGAGATGCTCCTTGAGCTGCGCCGGATCCACCGCCTTGACCACGCCCTGGGAAAAAGAGGAATCCGGCTGCTTCAACACCACCGGGAAGCCGAGTTCATCGGCAATCCTCTCCCGGTTGCCGCGATGGACCACCAGGGTCTTCGGGCGCGGCAAACGGTGTCGCTCCAGAAGCTCCGCCAGAAAAACCTTGTTGGTGCATTTGACAATCGAATCGGGATCATCGACGACAACCAGCCCCTCAGCAGCTGCACGCCGGGCGAAACGGTAGGTATGATGGTTGACGCTGGTCGTCTCACGGATGAACAGCGCATCGAACTCGGCGAGACGCCCGTAGTCGTCGCGGCCGATCCGTTCCACCGCAAAGCCCTGTTTTTGGGCCGCTCGCTCGAAAAGATTGAGGGCTCGCGCGTTTGAGGGGAGATCGTCTCCATCGGGCGGGCCGACCAGAATCGCCAGGTCGTAGCGCGACGGGCTCTTCGATTTCGGCGGCCGCCCCTTGCCGGAAAAGTAGCTGCTGGCCGCTTCAAGCAGAAAAGGATGATGATCTTCGGGGAGATCGTCAACCGAGACGGGGCCGATGCTTTGCAGCAGCCAGCGGCTCATGCGGATGCTCCAGCTGAACTGGGCGCGCAGCATCGGTGCGGGGAACAGGCCGAACAGCTTGCGGCTGAGCCGGTCGTAGCGCTTGGCCAGATTGCGGCCGAAGTAGATGCTCAGAGTGAAGTCCTTGCACTGCAGATGTCCGAGGCTCTTCTGGATCAGTTCGTTGAGTTCTTCGGAGATGGTGCGAACGATCACCGGCGTCTTGAAGTCCTGAATCGTCTGCACACCGGGCAGCGGCCGATGCCCGCGGGCCGCCGCCAGCAGCGACACATAATACCCGGAACTCTGGTAGCGATAGGAGCGGCACAGGTTGAAGACCTTCAGCGCCCGGCGGGCAACGAAGCTGGAATCGGTCAGGTACTGCCGGGCTGAGACGACCTCGACATCCGGCAGGGCGTGGCGCCAGTCGACAGGGTCATCGACAACAATCAGGCTTGGCATGGATACTGTTCCTCGTTGCAGACGGTTGGAGAATGATCAGGTTGCCGTCGTACGTCAACACCCCGAGCAGGACCGCGTTGATAACCCGGGCGACAGTGCTGCGATACTTCTGGCCTGGCCCCAGGGGGTTGGTATGCAAAGGATCGGCAATCAGCACTTCCCGGGAGACGCGGTCATAACCGCACAGCACCACGAAGTGGCCGGAAGGGTCGCCACGCACGTCGTCATAATCGCAATTCGGCCCGAACTCCCGTGGGCAACGGTAGAGAAAGGTGGCGCTCAGGCCGGTAATGATCGGTAGCTGTTTTTTCAGGTAGCGCCGGATCAGAGCCGGCGTCAGATCGGCCATGGCCAGGCGTCCCCCCAGTCGCAGGAACTCGAGATAAGCCTCGCTGGCCAGTTGCAGCTTGCCGTCGCTCTTGACCGTCTGCTGCGCCTGCAGACGCTCACAAATGACGGCGGCGGGCAGATCGAACCAGGTCGGATCGAACAGCTGCAGCTTGTAGGTATAAATAGTCGCCGCGTAGCCACGGCGCAAGGCGTGGCAGGCGAGCCAGACACCGAGGGTGCCGCCTGCGTCGAGCTTCGGAATCTCGTCGATCAGTCGGGGGAGGGACAGGGTGTCGCCGAAATAGCGGTAGACCGCCTGCAGGCAGGTCGGCCCGCAACTGATCTCGTCCGGCTGGGGAAGGATATCGAGGGAGAGCCTGGTTTCCATTTCTTAAGGGAAACCACATTCGCGAATAGCCGGAAGCGGCGTGACGGGCCGTGGTTGAGACTCATTATAGCAACTTGCCGGCAAAGACAAGGCCAATTTTGCAGAGAAAACATCAGTCGAATTGAAAGCGGTAGTAGAGGTCGGCGCCGCTGTCGACGCCGAGATTCGATTCGGCCTCCCAGTTCTCGGTCAGGCGGTAGCGCAGACCGAGCTGGTTCTGGCGCTGAAACAGGGAATAACCGTAGCTGACGTAGAGATCAGGCGTCAGGTATTTGCCGAGACGCAGCACAGTATCCTCGGTCTGCCCGGTCTCGCTGCCGAGTTCCAGGGTGTCGATCCCGAGCCGGCTCTGCAGGCGGTTGCGCAGCACCGCCGAATCGCCGGCTGAGAGCAGGCCGCCGACTGCCATCATCAGCAGATTCAGCTCGCCCCCCGCCTGATCGAGCGGCCGACCGAGGACGATATAAGAGAGGATGTCGGTGTCGGCCATGCCCGGCTCACTGTAGAGCTTGACCTCGGGGGTCCGTGCCAGCCCGCCGATGCGCACTCCGGCCTTGATCGTGCCGACCGGACGCAGAGCCAAAATGTCGATGGCCGGATTGTCGAGCCGGCCGCCGGCAAAGACTGCCCGCCCCCGTTCGATGCCGAGTTTGACGCCGTAGGTGGAGAAGGCGCCGTCGACAATCTCGATCTGGCCATGGCCGGAGAGATGCCGCCCCTCGATGCCGTTCAGGCGCAGTTCGCCGCCGAGGCGGGCGTCGAGGCCGAACAGTTTGACCAGCACCTGATCGCCGAGCAGCAGACGCACATCGGTCTCCCAGTCGATGGCGAAGGTCGGCTCCGGCTCCGGTGGCGCATCGACCAGGATGACATCGGGACTGACGCCGACCGGATTGCGCACCGCCCGCCCGCGAACCAGCAGCGACGGAATCCGGATCTCCCCGGTCAGGCGGGCTCGTTGCGGCGTGCCGCTCAGGCGCAGAGCAGGGCTGACCCGCAGCTGCAGCTCCGGCAGGTGCACCAGGGCGAAGTTTTCGCCATCAAGCTGCAGCTGAAAACTGTCGGGGCGCCAGCCGCGCAGCCTGATCGAGCCTGCGCCGGCCAGGCGGCCGCCATCCGAGGTTACCTGCAGGTCGACAAGGTCAATCCGGTCGGGTTCAAGTTGTGCGGTCAGCTGCACACCCTCCAGCGAAATCCCGGCGATCGGCAGATAGGCATGCCCTTCGCGCAGGGCGATCGACCCGGACGGCACCGGCGCCTGCCAGGTCCCGCCAACCTCTGCTGCAATCCGCAGGGCACCGCCGGTCTCCTGAACCAGGTTGGGGAGCAGGAAGCCGAGCAGACCGCTTTCGGCGAAGGTTCCGGTCAGGCTCAGCTGTACCGGCCCGTCAGGCCGCAATTGCCAGGGCCATTGTGGCGCGACCGGCAGCTGCCAGTCGGCCTGCACACTCCCCTCCTCCGCCAGGCGCAACGAGAGCGCGCCGCGCAGACGATCGTCCAGCCAGTCGCTCTTTCCCTCCACGGCGAAGTTGATGGTCAGCGGGTCGTCCGGCTGTTCGGGGAGATCGGCGAGCTGCATGCGCCCGGCCAGCTCCAGCCCGAGATGGCGCGGCCGGTGCTCAACCCAGTCGGCAGTCAACCGGGCGCGCAACCGATCCGGCAGGGTCCAGCCGGCGACCCGGCCGCACAGGGCGGCGGGATTCAGCTCCTGCAGTTCGACAATCAGCTCTCCCGCAGCCGGACGGCTCCAGCGCCACGGCTCGCCGGACACCAGCCGGGCCGCCAGGCGCCCGCCCCGCGCCGGCACCAGCTCGAGCCGGGCCGTCAGACCGGCCGCATCCCAGTGACCCTCCCCCCCGAACGCATCGAGAGCGAGTTGCCAGTCGTCGCGCTGCAGTTCGCGCAGCCCGGCAAACGTCACCCGGCAGTCGTCCAGTCCGCAGGCGAGGGTCGCATCGAGCCGGCCGCTCAGACTCCAGGGGGCGAGCCAGGGGGTCAGCAGGGCGAGATCGACACCGCGCAGCGTCACATCGATCTGTCTCGGCCGCCCCTGCCGGCTCAGCAAAGCCGCCAGAGCTATCTCACCGGCATCACCGCGCAGCCGGAGCGTGCCGATGTCGATGGTCTCGGCAGCGATGCGCACCTCAGTCGGCGCGGCGAGCTGCCAGGCACCCAAGTCCTGCTGCTCGACCAGCAGTTCGTCGAATCGCAGCAGCCAGTCCTGGCCGTCGATCCGGTTGGTCAGCCCGGCCTGCAACCGGCCGTCCGCCAGATCGACCTGCAGTTGCAGCGCCTGCTCGACCGGGTCGCCGTGCAGATCGACTGTTACCCGCTCGAAGCGCAGATCGCGGTAACCGCCCCCCTCGGCCAGCAGCGAGAATTGCAGTGCGGCCGCGGGCGCCTCGCGGCGGACGTCGAGAGCGGCCTGTGCGACAGAGAGGTCAGCGTACGCTATTTTCGCCCCTTGCGCCTGCAAGGCGCCGTACCAGATGCCGTCCCGCACGGCGAGCCAACCGTCTCCAGCGAGGCGTCCGGCAGCCTCGGGGAGCAGACCGCCCAGGTCGTCCACCTGCAGGGCGAGATCGAGCCGCTGGCGGGTCGAACCGACGGCCTGCAGACTGAAGCCGTCACCCGCCAGCTCGAGGCGCTCGAACTCCAGGGTATCGGCCTGCCAGCTGCCGCGCGCCGCGCCGCGCAAGGGGAGACCACGCAGTTCGCTGTCGCGGAAGGCCGCGGCAAATGTCAGCCGGGGCTCGCCGTCCTGCTGGCGCAGCGCCAGGTCAGCGTCGAGATTGAGCCGGCCGGTCCACGCCGCGTCGAGCCGGGACGGATCGAGCCCGACGGCGCTGACCTCGAGGCGGGCGGCGAGCGGACCGGCCCAATCAATGTCGACATTGCCAGCGAGTTCGCCGCCCAGCCAGTCGCCGGAGATCTGGCGCAGAAGCAACGAGGTCGTCGATCCGGACCAGTCGCCGTTAAGGCGCCCCGACTGCCAGGGAAGCCCCTGGCTGCTGAGCCGTAAGCGGCCGCGGTGGTTATCAACCCAGCCGTCGCCGTCGATCTGCCCGGCGAACACCACGGCTTCGCCTTCGGCCAGAGGCAGTGTCCAGTCGTGCAGAGCGAGACGGAGAGCGGCATGCGGCCGCCCCTGCCAGGAGAGGGTCAACCGACCGTTCGCCGTCCCCGGCAGTTCTGTGCGGTCAAGGAGCAGATCGGCCAGCTCCAGCCGGCGCGGTGCGAGGTTGAGAGTGCCGGTCAGACGGTAGTGACGAGCCGCGGCATCCCGGACGGTGAGCGCAATCGGCCCGTGCAGCAGGCTCCCGGGACGCGACCCGTCCAGGGCGATATCGAGTTCCAGACGCTCTGCTTGCACCGACGAACCGCGGCCCAACTCGAAGCGGGCCTGACAGGCGGGCGCGAACAGGCCGATGTCGAAACGACCGGAAAGCTCACTCGCGCCACTGCGGCCACGGAGTTCGCTCACCCGGAGATGACCGTCCTGCCAGACCAGACTCGCCGCGATCGCCCTGGCCTGCCAGGGCTCGCCGGCAGCCGGCTGCAGGTGCAGTCCGGCAAGGCGGAAGGTGTCCACGGCAGCGGTCCAGGAGCGCAGCCAGGTGGGTGGACTCGGCCACTGCAGGGCCGGGAGGGGACGATCCTCCGTGCCGCTTTCGCCGCTATCGGTCAGGGTCAGCTCGACCGTGCCGACCTCCAGCAGATGGATCCGCAGCTCGCTCTCGAACAGTTTTGCCGGCGACCAGTGCAGTTCCAGGCGGTCGATCGCCAGCCTTCCCCCGGCCAGATCCAGTTGCAGGTCGAACAGGGTCAGGCGATCGAGCAGCCGACCCTCGACGCCGCCGAGGGTCAACGGCGCCAGCTGTTCCGACAGAGTCGCCGCCAGCCAGCGCCCCCCTTGCGGCGTCGCCACCAGCAGCCAGCCGGCCAGCAACAGACCGGCGAGCAGCAGAACCAGCGTCGCAATCATCGAAAGCAGCAGACGCATCACCAGATGAACCCCACACTCAGATGCAGTCGGTAGCTCCCCGCGGCGCCGATCTGCCTTGCCAGGTCGAGTTTGATCGGCCCGACCGGCGTGTGCCGACGGATACCGATGCCGGCGCCTTTGGCCAGTTCGTAATCGTTCAGCGAATCGAAAGCGTTGCCGGCGTCAAAGAAGAGCGCCACGCTCCAGTTGTCACCGATGGTCTTGTCGATCTCGGCGCTGACCACCGCCAGATGACGGCCGCCGATGACATGCCCCCGGCTGTCTTCCGGGCCGAGGCTCTTGTAGGCATAACCGCGCACACTCTGGTCGCCGCCGGCAAAAAAACGCATACTGGCCGGCACATCTTCGAAATCGTCCTGTAGCGTGGTCCCCCCTTCGGCGCGCAGAATCAGCAACAGACCGTACGGCAGATCCGTGATGGTATTGGCGCTGAGCAGCCCCTGCAACAGACTAACGTCGGAGAGGAGCTGCTTAGCGGCGCCACGGACTTCGGCCTGCCAGGCATAGCCGTTGCGCGGCCGGCCCGGCGCATGAAATGTCCAGCGCCGCTGGCCGAGGCGCACTCCGGGCATGAGCAGCGTCGTCCGCCGCTCCACGTCATCGCCGATTTCGAACCATTCCCGCAGCAGACTGAGATAGACGCTCGCCTTGAGATGCCTGGGCAGGCCGCGGGTCAGGCTGACTTCGGTCGCCAGCGACCGGCTGTCGAAACTCTCCTGCAGGTCGCGCCGGTAGGCGAGGGAGAGCTGCAGCAGGCTATCGAGTCGTTCGGTCACCGGGATCGCATAGGTGCCGGTCAGCGCCTCGCGCTTTTCGGCGTAGAGCAGGTCGGCGCGGAAATCGTGGCCGAGCTGCAGGACATTCAGATTCTGGAAACGCAGACTGGTGCGCGCGCCAGTATCAGTGCCGTAGCCGATGCCGGGACGCAGCCGGTAGCGCGGCAGCGGCTCGAGTTCGACGTTGACCGGGAGAGTCTGTTCGTCCCCGGCGGTCTCCAGAACCTGCAGACGGACCCGGCGGAAGCGGTCGGCGTCGAGGAAGTTGCCCTGGGTGAGCGCCAGCTGCTCTTCGGCAAACGGCTCCCCTGGCCGGAAGGTCAGGTAGCGCCGCAGCACGCGCTCCGGGTACTGTTCAACGCCGACGAAGTCGATCGCACCGAAAAAATAGCGAGAGCCGGTAGCCAGTTCGAGGTCGATCTCCGCCTGACGGTCGGCGAGACTGACGCGCACGTCGTGGCGGACAAAGCGGGCGCGCAGATAGCCGAGACGCACCGCTTGAGCGAGCAGGTCGGCCTTCCATTCCTCGTAGCGGTCATGGCGCAGCCGTTTGCCGGCGACCAGGGGAAAGTCGTCACGCAGCTGCCGCAAGCGGGAATGGCCGGCACCCGGCCCGGAGAGGACGATGATATGGCGGGCAACCCGCACCGGCTCGCCCGGTTCGACCCGCACCGCGAGCCGGTAGGCGCCGTCTGCGGCAATCGTCAGATCGGTCTCGATCGTGGCGTGGTAATAGCCGAACGGCTCCAGGGCCCTGGCGGTCTTCTCCACGGACTGGCGGGCAAAGCGCCGCGCCCAGGTCGGCTCCACCCGGCCATCGCGCACCAGACCGTGCGGCAGAGCCAGAGCCGCCTCGACGTTCTCCAGTAACGCCTCCTCCACTCCCGAGACGGCCACCACAAAGCGCTCTGCAGCGCGCACGTCTGCCGGCCTCAGACAGAGCCCGACCAGCAGCAGAACCGCAGCGACAGTTATGCTAGAATGATGGCGAAAGGAGTCGATCATGTTCCGTTATGTGCGCTCCGTACTCCCGACGATGCTGCTGGCCGGCCTCATCCTGGCCGGCCCGACACAACTTGCCTTTGCCAACAAGGAGACGCAACCGATGAGCGACCAGTCCAGACTCGCTTTGGCCACCTTCGCCGGCGGCTGTTTCTGGTGCATGGAGCCCCCCTTCGACCAGCTCGACGGGGTGGCCGCCACCATCTCCGGTTATATGGGTGGCGAAACGGCGAACCCGACCTATGACGAAGTCAGCGCCGGCAGGACCGGCCACGCCGAAGTGGTTCAGGTCCGCTACGACCCGGCCAGAGTCAGCTACCAGCAGCTGCTCGCAGTCTTCTGGCGCAATATCAACCCGACCGATGCCGACGGCCAGTTCGTCGACCGCGGCTCGCAGTACCGGTCAGCGATATTCTACCATGATGACCGGCAGAAACAGTGGGCCGAGGAGTCCCGCACCGCGCTGGCGGCTTCCGGACGGTTCTCCGCGCCGATCGTCACGGCGATCGTCCCGGCCGGCCCCTTCTACCCGGCCGAGGCGTACCATCAGGATTACTACCGCAACAGCCCGCTGCGCTACAAGTTCTACCGTTACAATTCGGGACGGGATCAGTTTCTGAAGAAGATCTGGGAGGAGACCGGCGATTAACTGCTCTGGAACCGATCGAGGATCGCTTCGGCCACCTGCTGCGGCGTGCAGTCATCGGTGTCGATCTCGACATCGGCGGCGGCTCGATAGAGAGGGGTACGCCTCTCCAGGACTTCGGCGACTTCCTCGGTAAAACTCTTGCCGGCGGTCAGGGCCGGCCGTTCGCTGTCGTCGGCGATGCGGGCGACGATGGTCGTCACCGGCGCCTTGAGCCAGAAAACCAGACCGTTGGTTTTGAGAATCGTTGCGTTTTCCGGGCGCTCGATCACTCCGCCGCCACAGTCGATCACCAGTCCATCCCGGTCGGCGAGCCGGCGAGCCTGCTCGGTCTCCAGGTCACGGAAATGCGGCCAGCCGAACTGCGCGACGATCTCGGGGATCCGCATGCCGGCGGCCTTGACGATCTCGGCATCCAGGCTGACCAGCTGCCGGTCGAGTTGTCTGGCGAGCAGATGGCCGACATGGCTTTTGCCGGTCCCGCGGTAACCGATCAGGACGATATTCATGTCAGATGCTCCATGACCACACGCCGCATCACCTGCTCGGGCGCCGGCCCGCCGGTAAACAGTTCAAACTGCAGAACCGCCTGATTGATGAACATGTCGACGCCGGAGACGGTTTTCAGTCCCCGGGCCCGGGCATCGGCCAGCAGGCGGGTCTCCAACGGATTGTAAACGATATCGAACACCGTCTGCCCGGCGCGGAACAGCTCGGCGGGGATCAACGACTGACCGACCTTCGGGTGCATGCCGACCGGGGTGCAATGAATGATCGTATCGGCTTCGGCCATGGCGGCCGCCAGGGACGCCGCGGTCATCGGCCAGGCACGCACCGGCACGCCACCGTGCGCTTCGAGATCGGCAGCGAGAGAGCTCAGCACCTGGGCGTCGATATCGAGGAGCAGCAGTTCGGTGATGCCGGCCTGGCGCGCCAGAGTGAAAGCGATCGCCCGCGCCGCGCCGCCGCAGCCGACCAGCAGCACGGTCTGACCGGCGAGTTCGACACCGGCATCGGTCAACGCCTTGAGCGCCCCCGGCCCGTCGGTGCCGCAGCCGTACAGCCTGCCGTCGTCCTGCTTGATGATGGTATTGATCGAGCCGATGATCTGGTCGGTGGCGGCGACCTCGTCGACATGCTGCATCGCCGCGACCTTGTGCGGGATGGTCACGCTCAGACCGCGAAAATTGTGCATGGCACGCATCCCGGTGAGCATCCCCGGCAGATCCTCGACCTGACAGGGAAAATAGAGATAGTCGAGCCCCAGGGCCGCATAGCCGGCATTGTGAATCGCCGGCGACAGGCTGTGCCCGACCGGATTGCCGATGACGGCACAGACCTTGGTGGCAAAATTGATCGACAGACGATCGAGCATGTAGATCTCCTCCTAAAGCCATGAACTGCGCCGCCGGGATGCGGACGCCTTGCCGATCAGCCAGCCGAACAACAGCACAGCGGCGCCGGCGAGAAACCATTTGATGGCGCCTTTTTTCAGCAGCTCGTCCCGTTCCGTCGCGACGGCTGAGAGGCTTGCCTGCAAAGTCTCCAGCTGCTGCTGCAGATCGTCACGCTCGGCGACAATCTCCACCAATCGGCCGGAGTTCTCTCTGAGCTGGCGATAGTCGTCGCTGACCCGTTGCACTTCGGCGTCGCTGCGTTGCAGGGCGGCGGCAAGTTCAGTGAGTTCACGCCGGGCCTCTTCTAGCTGCCGGGTCGTCTCGCGCAGGGCATCCTGACGCTCCCCGGTGGAGAGGGATGATGCCTTTTCCAGCTGGGCAATCCGTTCGGCGAGCTGCCGGTTGCGCGCCTCCAGCTGGCGAATGGTTTCCGCCTTCGGCACACTCTCGGTCAGATACTGCCGTTGCACATAGCCGGTCTCACCCGCCGCGGTGCGCACCCGCAGGAAATCGCCCTTTTCTTCAAGCCGCTGCACCGGCTGGTCGCTGCGCAGAAAGGTGACCACGGCCGCATTCGCCTGCGGCTCAACCCGCAGGGAGACGACCAGACGATCGGAGACATAGAGGCGCTCGGCCAGCGCTCCGGCAGGAAAAACAGCCGACCACACCAGCAACAGACCACAAAAAAACGGCAGACGAATCATTGACAACCCCCACGGACAAAAAATAGAAAAAACCTGCAACCTCTTGAAGATATTTGCTTTATAATAAAAATGCAAGGGATTTTGTCCCCCAGGCCTTCAACAAAGACGCTACCATGCCCGACCGACTGCTTGCCGACCTGTTGCTGCTTGTGCACGGTCTGTTCATCCTGTATGTGCTGCTGGGCGGACTGCTCGGTCTGCGACACCGCGGCTGGCTGGTTCCGCACCTGCCGGCGGCCGTCTGGGGGGTCTGGATCGAGTGGTCCGGTCACATCTGCCCGCTGACCCCCCTGGAGAACCGTTTCCGACTGCAGGCCGGCGAACAGGATTACCAGGGGGGCTTCGTCGAACACTATCTCTTGCCGGTCATCTACCCGGCCGGGCTCGACCGCGACTGGCAATGGCTGCTCGGCGGCCTGGCCCTGCTGATCAACCTCGTCATCTATGCCGTTGTCTTTGCCCGAAGCCGACGTAAAGTCGAGGCAACGGCAGGGAGACCTCTTTAACGCGGAGAGGCGGAGGCGCGGAGAAATCACCCTTAAATTGGAACGCGCAGCATCCGCATCAACTCAGAGACAACTCGTTGTCAGTGAAGCGATAGCGAAACGGCTATTGTCGTCGTTGTCGGCATCGCTTTGCACAGCGACGTCATTCCGGCATGATTTTGGCCGGAATCCAGATATGATACCCTCGTGAAAAGTCGTCATACCCGCGAAGGTGGGTATCCAGGGGTTTTGTATCTGACTGAAAATACTGGATTCCCGTTTTCACGGGAATGACGATCAAGGTCAGTTTGAGCTTTTTTGCGACTGCCTCAAAGGCTGGATCCCCGACAAAACCGTTCGGGGATGACGAACCCCGGGCGACAGGTGAATAGTGACCTCCAATTTTATGTTTTTCCCTCCGCATCTCCGCGCCTCCGCGTTAAAATTTCAACGTCATGCAGTCCGCTCAACTCCGGAGGTTGACGAATCGTCCCGAGCGGTTAATCTTGCATGAAACATGCAAGGAGGTGACACCATGTCCGACCAGAATCAGTGCAAGACTCCCGAAGAACACTACGAACTGCATATGTGCCAGCTCAAGGCGAAGGAGATGCACGACCGCATCGAACAGTTGTACAAGGATCCGAAATTCGTCTGTGAGTACTGCGGTTCCAAGGTCAACCGGGCCGAGAATCTCTGCAGCCCGAAACCGCTCTGACACTCTACCGGGCCGGGAGGTAAGCCTCCCGGCCCTCCCCCTGTTGCCACGTCCCGCGACGCTCCATGCCGCCGCTCCATGCCGCTTGCCCGTCAATCTCTCTTCATGTTATAGTCGATCGGAATTTAACGTCGGAACGGCAAAGGCACGGTGCGCCGAGCCTGTTTCACAAGCCGCGTCGCAACGCGATGCGAGCCTGCGCTGCCTGACCGCCGCAATGCACGCATGATGACCAGATTTCCCGTACGGCCGACGTGACATATCGCGCCGGTGGTACCGGCCCTGACGATACACACATATCCCGGCGATCAACCGGTTCCGTTACCCGCTCCCAATTCCGGTCGAGCCCGCGAACGGAGCCGGGCTCGCCCCTCGAATCAAGGTTGCCGAACCCGCCCGGCGTGGTCGTGCAGCCGGAAAGCTCTGTATGTCGAAAAAGATGCTGATCAATGCCCTCCTGCCGGAAGAAAACCGGGTGGCGATCGTCGACGATGGCCTCCTCAGTGAACTCGACATCGAGGTCGCCGGGCGCGAACAGACCAAAGGGAACATTTACAAGGCGGTTGTCGTGCGGGTTGAACCCGGACTGCAGGCCGCCTTTGTCGATTATGGTGCCGAACGGCTCGGCTTCCTGCAGATCGACGAAATCAACTTCAAGACGGTCCGCCCCGACGCCGCGTCCGGCGAAGGGCGTGCCCGCCTGCGGATTACCGACCTGCTGCATCGCGGTCAGGAGATCCTGGTGCAGATCGTCAAGGAGGAGCGCGGCACCAAGGGCGCGGCCCTGACGACCTACATCTCTCTGGCCGGTCGCTACATGGTGCTGATGCCGGACAGCAGTACCCGCGGCGTCTCGCGCAAGGCGGAAAACGACGCCCAGCGCAAACAGCTGAAAAAAGCGGTCGCCAGCCTGGAACTGCCGGACAACATGGGCTACATCGTCCGCACCGCCGCCCTCGACCAGAGCCGCGAGGAGCTGGAGCGTGACAGCCGCTACCTGCTGCGCCTGCACGACACCATCCGCCAGCTCAGCGCCAAAGGCAAGTCGCCTGCCCTGATCTACAAAGAAGGCAACCTGGTCATCCGCGCGATCCGCGACTACTTCACCACCGACATGGACGAAGTGCTGGTCGACGATCCGGAGGTCTTCAGGGAGACGCGTGAATTCTTCCAGATGGTGATGCCCGACCAGGTCGAGCTGGTCAAACTGCACCAGGAAAAACGGCCGATCTTTTCCCGCTACCAGATCGAAGAGCAGATCGAAACCATCAGCAGCAACAAGGTCAACCTGCCGTCCGGCGGCTCCATCGTCATCGACAGCACCGAGGCGCTGGTCGCCATCGACATCAACAGCGGCAAGATGTCGGGCGCCCAGGGGGTCGAGGAGACCGCCACCCGAACCAACCTGGAAGCGGCGCGGGAGATCGGTCGTCAGCTGCGCCTGCGCGATCTCGGCGGCCTGATCGTCATCGACTTTATCGACATGTACGAGCGCAAGAACATTCGCGCCGTCGAACAGGAGCTGAAGAAATCGACAGCCCTCGACAAGGCACGCATCAACATCGGCCGGATCAGCCAGTTCGGCCTGCTGGAGATGAGCCGACAGCGGATCCGCGCGACCCTGGCGGCCGGCAGCTACCTGACCTGCCCGCACTGTCACGGCATGGGGCGGATCAAGAGTCCCGACGCGATGGCCGTCAATCTGCTGCGCCGGATACATACCGGCGTCGCCAAGGGGCAGATCGGCCAGGTAATCGCCCAGCTCCCCCTTGATGTCGCCACGTACCTGCTCAACAACAAGCGTGAGGAACTGGTCGACCTGGAGCGGCGCTACAAGCTGCGCATCGCGATCCACGGCCGCCCCGACTATCTGACCGACCAAGTCGAGATCGAGTTCCAGAAACGGAGCAAGGAGAGCGACGACCACGCCGAACAGGTGGCCGCCGGCATGCTCAAGTCGATGACCGAAGTCGCCTCGGCCGGACCGGAAGCGGAGACGACGGCCGGCGTGGCGACGGAAACGGCAGGGGTCGAGCCGCAACCGGAGACAGGGGAGAGCGAAGTCGCTGCCCCGGCGAAAAAACGGCGGCGGCGCGGCGGACGCAAGAAGAGTGGCGACGCGAAACCGGCCGAGACGGCGGAAACGACGGCAGCGGCAACGAGCGGATCCGCGGCAGACGAAGGGGAAGAGACAGCAACCGGCGCTGCGGCGACAAATCCGGAAGGGACGGACGCTTCACCGGAGACTGCACCGACTGAGGGCACCGCACCGGCGACCGAAGCGGTCGTTCCCGGCGAGGAAGCCGACCCAGCCGAACCGGCAAAGGCCGTCAAAAAACCGCGGCGGCGGCGCTCCCGGCGCGGCAAGGGCCGGACAGGTGAGGCGAGCCCCGCATCGGACAGTGAAGAGAGTGGCGAACCCTTGGCGGCAGTCGCGGTTACGGAAGCTGCGGAGGCAGCGCCGGCGACAGAATCGCTACAGGCCGCCGATGCACAGGGTGCAGCGGTTCCTGCCACGGAACCGGCTGCCGCACAAGCCGGCGACGCCGGCGAAAGCCCGGCGCAAGCGGTCGAGAGTCCACCGAAGCGGCGACGAGCCAGACGCACGGCAACAAAGAAGGTCGAGCAGAGTGAGACAGCAGACGCAACAACGCCAGCAGCTGCGGTCGCCACGGCGACGGTTGAGGAAACAGGGCCGGTGACAACTGACGCTGCGAGCAAACCGCCAGCGAAACGGGCCAGCCGAAGCCGGACAAAGAAGACCGAACCGGTCGAGACGGCAGCAGAGACGGCAGTCCCGGCCGAAACCGCTCAGGCGACCGACGAAACGTCGGCGCCGGTTGCGGACAAACCGAAGACCAGGCGCACCAGTCGAGCCAAAACAAAAGCTGCCGAGACACCGGCAAAAGCGGAAAGCATTGACACCGCCACAGGCGCCGCAGACCAGACGACACCACCGGCAACAGCCACAGAGAAGAAAGCGGCCAGCAGGCCGCGCACCCGCCGGCCAGCGACAGCAAAGAAAACGGACGAGACGGCGGTCACCGAGGCCGGCAAACAGCCCGCCAAACCGCGCCGCAAGCCGGCAACAGCGAAATCAGAAGAGAAGCAAGAGTAACGCTTCGCCGTTCTTCTGAATCCTGACTCCCGCATCCGACAAAAAAAACAGGCCCCATACCGGAAACGGCAGGGGCCTGTTTGTGTTGAATCCGCCAGAAAATCAGCGCCGCACAATCTTGCGGCGGCCTTGCACCGCCTTGGTCTGCTTGCGGATCAGGGCGCCGGCCTTCTCCAGGTGGAACTGATACCAGGCGTCGCCGTAGGCCTGCATCTTCATTTTGCGCCCGTTGCGCAACGCATCGAGGTTGGCCTGCAGGCGTTCGTCGTTGCCGACCTTCTTCACCGCCTTGACCATCACATCGACCGCCTTGTCGCGCTCACCGGCCTGTTCGAGACAGTAGGCGTACAGGTTCCAGAGCAGCGGCTCTTTGCGGGTCACGGCGACCGCCTTGTCAAAGACCTTGATCATCTCTTTGGTCTGGTTGCGCTTGTGATGGATGACGCCGAGCATCGCCATCGCCGTCCAGTGGCGGACAAAGCCTTTTTTCAGATAGTCATACGCCTTGTTGAACTCGCGGCGCAGAAAAAAGATCACCCCGACCTGGGCATCCATCTGTTTGCCAATGAAAAATTGCCAGAGGGCGTATTTCTTTTTGGCGAGCAGCAGCGACGCCACCGCTTTTTCCGGACGGCTGGCCATCAGGTCGCGCTGGGCGCCTTCCACCAGCACATTGATGCGGTTCATGACCCGCCGCATCAGAATAATGTAGAGGAGCATAAAGACAATCAGGGCGGCAATCACGTAGACCACCGGATGCAGGCTGGTGGTCAGGGAGAGGCCGACGCCGAACAGGGCACCGACCACAAGAGAAATAAGCAGACTCAGCATGGGGCAAACGGTCCTTTGAAAGGGAGTCAGGCAACCGAGTGAAATTAACAGTTGAACGGGAAAATGTCAAAAGCAATCACGGCGGCAACCGCGGGGAAAAGCGGCATTCAGCGTGGCAGCTGCGAGTGGATGACCAGACGATCGATGCCGAGGGCAGCAAGGTTCTCCGGCAGCAGGTGCTGCTCGGCGAACTGGGTGTTGCCGGACTGTAACAGAGTGCGGCTGCCGTCCACCGACGTCAGGCGAAATGTCTCGCCACAGGGCGCCGGACAGGGGGTGGCCGCCGGCACCGGCCGGAACGGACAGTTGCGGCTGGAGGTCACCATGGCATACGGCGCATGCAGCGTGCCGTGCAGCGGCGCCGGCAGGGGCGCCAGACCCTGTACCGGAGAGTCGAGCTCGACCCGGCCGATGCCGAGTTCAGCGAGCAGTTCCGTCGCCGCCCGGTTGTGCCAGGCAGAGTGGCGAAAGACGTCGAGTTCAGCAGGGGAGAGATCGAGAGAAGCGGTCAACGGGTCGCGCTTCTGTGCCGACAGGGCCCGACCGAGTACAATCGGCAGATCCGCCCTGATCTGTCGCGCCGGCGCGATCGCCCCCCAGTCGGAGACCAGCAGTTCATCACCGGCGGCGAGTCGCGGCAACAGGCGTCGCAGGCAGACGCCAAGCCGGTCGAGTTCACCCTGATTGAGAACCGGCGTCACCAGGGTGAACGCCCAGGCGAAACGTCGGCACCAGTCGACGGCGGCGAGCAGTTCGGATTCGGCAGGCAGGCGCCAGAAGCAGAATTCGGCGCCGAAATAGAGCCGTCGGCCGTCGGCGGGCGGCGTAGCCGGCAGACGGTGCAGGCAGTAACAGCGTTCCGGCTCAGCCACTGGAGCGGTCTCTGACCAGCAGCGTCAGGCGCTCGCCGGGCCTGAGCACATGGTTCTCACCGAGGTTGTTCCAGGCAAGAATCTGCTCGGCAGCCACCGAGAACTGCCGGCCGATCCCCCACAGGGTGTCGCCCGGCCGCACCTGGTAGACCATGCGGGTGACCGCGCCGCTCCCCTGCGGGGAACGGCTGGCGGCCACCGGCGTACCGGCGGCACGACTGGAGACGACCAGTTTCTGCCCGGGCCGGATGACATTGCTCCAGCCGAGGCGGTTCCAGACCCGCAGCTGCTTTTCGCTGACCCCGAAACGGCGGGCGATCGACCAGAGGCTGTCGCCGGAGCGCACCGTGTAGGTGCTGCGGCGCGAACGCTGGTAATCGTCCTGCAGTTCGGCCACGGCCCGGCCGCTGCGGGCATCGGGATTCAGCGGAACGATCAGGTTGGTGCCGATGCGCAGGGCCTTCGGATTGTGAATGCCGTTGAGACGTTTGATGTCGCTGACCTGAACCCCATAGCGCTTGGCAAGGCCGAGGAGGGTGTCCCCGGATTTGACCTTGTGGCGGACAAAGTTGGCGCGCTTTTCGGCCGGGAGTGCGGCATATTGTTCGGCGAACAGCGCCGCCGATCCGGGCGGTAGCCGGAAGGCATAATCCTGTTTGCCGGGGGGCGTGCACCAGCGCTTCAGCTCGGGGTTGAGGCGCTTGAGCTGTTCGTAGTCAGCGTCGACCAGACGGGCGATCACGTCCAGATCGGTGCTTGCCGGCAAGCTGGCTGTGTCGTATTCCAGGGGGGGGTGATAAACGAGGTCATCGAAACCGTAGGCTGCCGGCTGTTTGGCGATCAGCAGCGCCGCCAGCAGTTTTGGCAGATAGTTCTTGGTCTCCTTCTGCAGATAGCTCCCCTTCGACAGCACCCAGAAATCGCGGCTGTTGTATTTCCTGATCGCCGTGCGGATCTTGCCGGGGCCGGCATTGTAGGCGGGGACCGCCAGGTACCAGTCGCCGTCGAACTGCCGGTAGAGATCGCTGAGAAACCGGGCCGCGGCGACGGTCGATTTGACCGGATCGCGGCGTTCGTCGTGCCACCAGTCGTTCTGCAGTCCGTAGCGTTTGCCGGTACTCTCGATGAACTGCCAGGGACCGACCGCATGGGCCCAGCTGTAGGCCTTGTCGTTAAAGCCGGATTCGACCATCGCCAAGTAGGCGAGATCGAGGGGCAGGCCGTGTTCGGCAAAAATCTCCTGCATCATCGGCAGATAACGTGTCGAACGCTCCAGCCAGAGTTTGAAAGTCTTGCGCCCTTTGCCGGTGAAATAGTCGACAAAATAGCGGACCTTGTCGTTCTCAACGATGGGGAAGTCGAACTCCGGCTCCTGATGCGCGACGGTTTCACCGGCATCATCCGGGGGGGTCTGGTCGAGCCCCTGCAGCAGCAGGTTGTCCGCCATCGTCTCGGCATCGAGCGGACGCTCCACCGCCACATCGTTATCGACACACACCCCGGCAGGATCGGTTGTCGAGACAGCGTCAAGGACCGCCAGCTCCAGATCGGCCCCGGCGGGCAGAGCAGTCTCCGCGGCAACGGCATCGACCTCGAGCGCAGACGCACCATCCAGCTCGGGAGTGAGACCGGCCAGGCAACCGCTCAGCACCACGGGAAACAGCAGACTGAGCAAAACACGTAACATCAAACAACTCCTGTTGAGGGTCTTGCTAAGCTCCAAAAGACGTCATTCCGGCAGGCTTTAAGCCGGAATCCAGCGTTTAACTGACTGAAACAACTGGATCCTCGCTAAAGGCTCTCGGGGATGACAGGACTTTTGCAAGGGGCTCCTGTTGACTCATTCCTTGCAGACCGGCAAACGGGAACAGACTAGCCGATCGCTGGCGGTCGGGTCAATCGTCCTGGCGGCACTCGTCCCCCCAGAAACGTTCCTCCATGCGGGTCATCAGCGGCACGAAGGTGCGGCGATCGCGGGCACAGACCGGCAGGGCATCGTAGCGGCGACAGAGCGCCGCGACCTCGTCGGCATCGACCAGGTCGGTCTTGTTGAACAGCAGCAGCCGTTCAATATGGTCGATCGCCAGTTCCTTGAGAATCCGTTCCACCGAGGCGATCTGCTCATCAAAGCGCGGACTGCTGATATCGACCACATGCAGCAGCATGTGGGCATCGGCCAGCTCTTCGAGAGTCGCCTTGAAGGCGCCCAGCAGGCTCGGCGGCAGCTGGCGGATGAAGCCGACGGTGTCGGTGATGATCACTTCCCGCTCCAGCGGGAAACGCAGGCGACGGGTCGACGTGTCGAGGGTGGCAAACAGCAGATCCTCGGTGAAGACCTCGCTCTGGGTCAGGGCGTTGAGCAGGGTCGATTTGCCGGCATTGGTGTAGCCGACAATGGAGACGATCGGCACACCGGCGCGGATCCGCCGCTGACGCCGCTGCAGACGTCCCCTGCCGAGGTTGTCGAGCTGTTTTTCCAGGCGGCGGATGCGGTCGCGGATCCGCCGGCGGTCGATCTCGATCTTGGTCTCGCCCGGGCCGCGCCCGCCGATCCCGCCCATCAGGCGCGACATTGCCGAGCCCTTGCCGGTCAGGCGCGGCAGAATATATTTCAGCTGCGCCAGTTCGACCTGCACCTTGCCGTCGAGGGTATGGGCACGACGGGCAAAAATATCGAGGATCAGCTGACTGCGATCGATCACCTTGAGTTCGGTCATTTCGGCGATCGAGCGTATCTGCACCGGGGTCAGGTCCTGGTCGAAGATCAGCAGGGTCGCCCCCTTGTGCAGGGCACTGATCACCACCTCTTTCAGCTTCCCCTCCCCCATCAGGGTGCGCGGGTTGAACTGGCGTGGCCGCTGGGTGATCCGGTCGAGGACCAGCACATCGGCGGTTCGCGCCAGTTCGGCCAGTTCGTCGAGGGAGTCTTCCGCCTCGCGGCGCGACTCCCTGGTCACCGAGAGGAGGATCGCCTTTTCGCGACTGTCGCCCAGATCGACGGTCTCAGCCCGGGAGCGTTCCAGTTCGGCATCGAGAGCACGGATAAAGGCCGGGTAATCGAGATCCCATTGATGGAACGACGCGACTGTCTGTCGCAGGAGAATCTCACCTCGCGGATCGGGCGGGATCAGGTGGGCATAATCGACACGTCCCGGCAGACCGTCGGCCCGAACATGCAGTGCCGCCATCAGGTCGAGGCGCAGCAGAGCGAGATCGTTCAGGTCGTCCTGGGAGAGCGGCTCGTTTTTGAGATGGGTGTGGATGCAGCGCAGACCGCGCAGACCGCTGCGACCGAGACCGACATTGCTCAGGTCGGGGATGACGATCTGCCGGTCGTCGCCGAGGATCACGTGGCGAACCTCGCCGGAACGATCGAGGATCAGGCCGATCTGCCGGCGCAGCTCATGAGAGAGTTCGGTCAGTGCCCGGGCAAGTTCCGGCGACAGAACCCGCTCGGCCGACGATCGACGGTGTTCAAGACGCTCGAGAGCCTTGACCTGGCTGGTCTTGAGTCCGGTCAGCGCGCCGTGAATCATCGCGAAGGGTTCGCTAGACGCAAAAAGCCCCGCGCCGGGGGCTTTTTGCTCTGATCGTCAGGAGCACTGCGGCTATTCGGCCGAGATATTGAAACCACAGTCGACATAATGGACTTCACCGGTCACGCCGGAAGAGAGATCGGAGAGCAGGTAGAGGCTTGCCTTGCCGACTTCCTCCTGAGTCACAGTGCGCCGCATCGGGCTGCGCTCCTCCATGGTGTGCAGCTTCTTTTTGAAGTTGCCGATGCCGGAAGCGGCCAGGGTCTTGATCGGCCCGGCGGAAACGGCGTTGACCCGGATATTCTGCCGGCCGAGTTCGGCGGCCAGATAGCGCACCGACGATTCCAGCGCCGCCTTGGCCACACCCATGACGTTGTAGTCGGGCACGGCCAGCATGGCGCCAAGATAGGACATGGTCACGATACTCCCCCCCTGTTTGAGCAGCGGCAGCGCTTCGCGGGTGACCGCAACCAGGGAGTAGGCGCTGATGTCCATGGCCAGGGTGAAGCCTTCGCGGCTGGTCTGGCTGAACGGATTTTTCAGATCGTCGCGGTTGGCGAAAGCGACCGCGTGGACCACGAAATCGATGGTTCCCCAGCTCTTTGCGATTTCGGTGAAGGCTGCGGCGATCTGCTCGTCAGAACCGACATCGCAGGGGAGAATGAGCGACGAGCCGAGGGATTCGGCCAGGGGCCGGACTCTTTTTTCCAGAGCGTCGTTCAGGTAGGTAAAGGCCAGTTCAGCCCCGGCCGCATGCAGCTGCTGGGCGATCCCCCAGGCAATACTCTTGTCATTTGCCACGCCGAAGACGACGCCACGTTTTCCGGTCATCAGACCCATCAGAATTCCTCCATGAATGTCTTTAGTCGGTCTTTTTAGCAGATTACCAGGGGAAAGACAAGTCAGCTTTCGTCAAAGCTCACTGCCGCGCAGCCAACGGGCGAATCCGGGCCAGCAGGTCATCGGCCGTTTTGTAGCCGGGCACGACCAGTCCATCGGGAAGGACCAGGGTCGGCGTGGAACGGATGCCGAGCTCGCGCACCAGGGCGAGGGTCTCGTCGACTGCTGTCGCATCACACAGGGCCGGCGGCACCGGCTTGCCGGCAAAGCTCGCTTCGAGCAGTTCCATCGACCGATTGCAGACGATGCTGCGGGAGATGTCGTAGGCGTTGGGGTGCATCTTCAGCGGAAACATCTTGATGTAGAAAGCGATCTGCGGATCCCGGCGGACCACCTCATGCAGCTCAACATGCAGCTTGCGGCAGTAGGGGCACTCCGGATCGGTGAAGACAATCACCCTGGTCTGCGCCCGCGGCGAACCGAGCAGCAGGGCATCGTCCAGGGGGATGCGACTGACATCGACGCGGTTCGCGGCGGTCTGCGCCTGTCGGCTCGCATCGGCCAGATCGGCGAGACGGATCACATTCCCCGACAGCAGATACTGTTTGGAGAAATCGATGTAGACCGGAAACCGGTTGCGATCTTTCTCGACCTCGACCAGCCACATACCGGGAACCTCGGCGAACTGGACGTCGAACACCTTGTCGACCAGACCGTCGAGAATCTGCTCGGCCTCGCTTTGCGCCATGCTGTGGCAGCTGGCACAGGTGCCGGCACCGCAGCCATCGGCACCCTTGGCCCAGAGCGGACCGGAACAGAGCAGCAGAAACAGGAAGAAAGATACAAACGGTTTCATGATCGGCAGACCTTTTCTGGAAGTTGCAGGCAGGTCAACGCGGAGGTGCGAAGCACTGTCAATCGGCAAACAGTCGTCATTTTAACGGCAAAACACTGTCGCGGGCAAGGGGCAGGCTGACGATAGCGACGTGACCGGCCGGCGATTGTCGGCGAATCACGACAATGGTGTCCTGTCGAAAAGATTGACAGCCGGTCGGGCAATCGCTACAAAACGCGACATGTCCCTTTTGCCGACGAGACCACCATGGACGGCCTGACCCTTCTCGGGCTGGCCGTTGCCCTGGGGATGGACGCCTTCGCCGTCGCTCTTGGCGCCGGCGTGGTGCTGCAGAAACTGACCGGCCGGCACCTGTTCCGGCTCGGCTTCCACTTCGGCCTGTTTCAGGCTCTGATGCCGGTCCTCGGCTGGCTGGCCGGCCTGTCGGTTACCCACTGGATCGCGGCCTGGGATCACTGGATCGCGTTTGCCCTGCTCGCCGTCATCGGCGGCCGCATGATCCGCGAGGCGCGTCAGGAACAGCCGCCGGCAGAGGCCAAAGATCCGACGCGCGGCCTGACCATGGTCATGCTCGCCATCGCCACCAGCATCGACGCCCTGGCGGTCGGCTTCTCCCTGAGTATCCTCGGGGTCTCGATCTGGCTGCCGGCCCTGGTGATCGGCCTGGTCGCCGGCGCCATGACCGTCACCGGCATGCTGATCGGCGACCGTATCGGCCTGCGCTGGGGGAGTCGGGTCGAAATCCTCGGCGGGCTGGTGCTGATCGGCATCGGCCTGAAGATTCTGGTCGAACACCTGCTCGGCTGAGGGACCATGCCCTCCCTCAACCGTCCGACGGCAACGGTCTCCACCTCTTTTTCAGGAATCGACCGAACTGCTTGTCCTGTTCAGAAATATGGTCGGTAAGCCAGTCACGTAAAAAATCGAGCAGTTCAAAGGTGTTGACCCTCCCCCCCGTGCGCTTGTTCTCGAGGAAGTCGAGAACATGCCTGGTCAACTCGTGATGCATCGCCTCATGTTCGAGCAGACCGGGGTAATAGTGTTCCTGCATGGAGTTTTCTTCCGTGGAAAAATGCATCCGCATGTAATCGATCAGCCGATCGAGAATGGCATCGGCCGTCGCCGCCCCATGCCCTTCCTTGATCGCTTCGTACAGCTCATTGATCATACCGACCAGTTGACGATGCTGCATGTCGATTTCGTTGATACCGATTTCGTAGCTCGGTTTCCAGATAAATAGTGACATAAAGCCCCCGGGAGTTGACAAGAGAGTAAGACTATAATTGACTTCTACGCAAGAGACATCCGTCCCCGGAAAATTAATGCATGATATGCACCATGACCGACACTCTGCCGACAAACAACACCGACCCGCGAATCTGCCGCCAGTGCCGCGGCCGCTGCTGCCAGGGGCATGCAGGAATCTGGGTCGATCCGCGGCGTTTCCTGACAATTTTTGGCCTGCCCCTCCCCGCCTCACCAGCTGATCTGCGCATGCAAATCGCCGGGTCCCATCTGGAACTGCGTGAGATCGACGGCGTCCCGCTGCCGGCACCGCAACAAACCGACGACGGCTGCATGTTCCTCGGTGACCACGGCTGCCGCCTGTCACCTGCGCAGCGCCCCTGCCAGTGCCTGGCGCTGACACCGGTTCTCGAGACCCTGCTCGACGACACCATTCACTGCACCCTCCCCGCCGCAGGCTCGACCCTGACCGCCCTGCGCAACTGGCGCCGGTTCTGGGACGAGCGGTGAATCCCTCCCTGTGCTATGATGGGTGCACTGAATAAGCCGTGTGTTGCATACAACCGCCAGAGACCAACCGGACCGTGCAGCAAACGCTGCCCAAACGGGGTGCTGTCATGAACCGCCGCCTCTTTCTTTATACCGCCGGCAACGGCTTGTTGCTCGCCGCAACCGCCCCGTGCCTCGCCATCAACCTGGCCGCGGCGACAGAGCCAGGCCGGCTCAAGGTCTGGTCGGCAACTGCAGGAGGTTACACCATGGTCGATAAAATGATCAAAAGTGACGAGGAGTGGCGCCGGCAGCTGACCGCCGAGCAGTACCAGGTCACCCGCGAGCACGGCACCGAGCCGGCGTTCTCCGGCGCCTACTGGAAAATCAGCGGGACCTCCGGCATCTACCGCTGCGTCTGTTGCGGCCAGGATCTGTTCGACACCCGCGCCAAGTACGATTCCGGCACCGGCTGGCCGAGTTTCTACCAGCCGGTCGCCGCGGAAAATGTCGGCACACAGGAGGACCGCAGCTGGCTGATGGTCCGCACCGAGGTCCACTGCAGCCGCTGCGAGGCCCATCTCGGCCATGTCTTCCGCGACGGTCCGCAGCCGACCGGCCTGCGCTACTGTATCAACGCCGCCGCCCTCGACTTCATTGCTGACAAAGGGTAGAGACACGAACCCGCTGTCGCCAGAACAGTAGCGGACAGGCTGGACGCTGGAGTCGGGTTCAGATCACAGATCACAGATCACCGATCACAGATCACCGATCACAGATCACCGATCACAGATCACGGATCACGG
>JAVVDS010000004.1:0-84844 GCA_032251295.1 Desulfuromonadales bacterium
TGTAAATCTGCCGTCGTAGACTTCGGAGGTTCGAATCCTCCCCCCTCCACCATTTACAGTTGTACATGCCGGGGAACGGACGCGAAGCCGATGCAGAAGGCCTGGGGTCGATAGACTGCTAAGGTTTTGTTTCCAGACTCCACAAAAGATTGTTCACGCAGAGAATTCGGTTTTGGGCGGGAGTAGCTCAGTTGGCTAGAGCATCAGCCTTCCAAGCTGAGGGTCGCGGGTTCGAATCCCGTTTCCCGCTCCAATTTATTAGTTGTCTCATGAGCAGGATGTTGTGTCGGGCCCACATAGCTCAGCAGGTAGAGCACATCCTTGGTAAGGATGAGGTCACCGGTTCAAGTCCGGTTGTGGGCTCCATCTTACTGTTCGGTGCCGTTTGGTATGGATCCCGAAAACAGCTGAACAACGATTAGTGCACACCTAAAAAACGCAGAGAACTATTTAAGGGAGGTTGAACCATGGCCAAGGCAAAATTTGAGAGAACCAAGCCTCACGTCAATATCGGCACGATCGGTCACGTTGACCACGGCAAGACGACGCTGACCGCGGCGATCACCCGGGTACTGTCGTCGAAGGGGGGTGCCGAGTTCAAGGCGTTCGACCAGATCGACAACGCTCCGGAGGAGCGGGAGCGCGGGATTACCATCGCCACGGCGCATGTCGAGTACGAGACCGCCAATCGTCACTATGCCCATGTCGACTGTCCGGGTCACGCCGACTACGTGAAGAATATGATCACCGGTGCGGCGCAGATGGACGGCGCGATTCTGGTGGTATCGGCGGCCGACGGTCCGATGCCGCAGACCCGTGAGCACATCCTGCTGGCCCGTCAGGTCGGCGTGCCGGCGATGGTGGTCTTTTTGAACAAGGCGGACATGGTCGACGACGAAGAGCTGATGGAGCTGGTCGAGCTGGAGATTCGCGAACTGCTCTCCTCTTACGATTTTCCCGGCGACGACATTCCGATCGTCCCGGGCAGCGCCCTGAAGGCGCTGGAGTGTGGCTGCGGCAACGAAGGTTGCGCGGCGTGCGAGCCGGTTCTGAAGCTGATGGCAGAAGTGGACGCTTACATTCCGGAGCCGGAGCGGGCGATCGACAAGCCGTTTCTGATGCCGGTCGAGGACGTGTTCTCGATCTCCGGGCGCGGCACCGTGGCGACCGGACGTGTTGAGCGCGGAATCATCAAGGTTCAGGACGAAGTGGAAATCGTCGGCATGAAGGAGACGACGAAGACGGTCGTCACCGGCGTCGAGATGTTCCGCAAGCTGCTCGATCAGGGCCAGGCCGGCGACAACTGCGGGATCCTGCTGCGCGGTGTCAAGCGCGAGGAGATCGAGCGCGGCCAGGTTCTTTCGAAGCCGGGGAGCATCACGCCGCACACCGAGTTCAAGGCGGAGGCGTACATTCTGACCAAGGAAGAGGGTGGTCGGCACACCCCGTTCTTCAAGGGGTACCGTCCGCAGTTCTACTTCCGGACCACGGACGTGACCGGGATTGTCGAGCTGCAGGAAGGGACCGAGATGGTGATGCCAGGCGACAACGTGGCGGTCACGGTGAAATTGATCACGCCGATCGCGATGGACGAAGGTCTGCGGTTCGCGATCCGCGAGGGCGGCCGGACGGTCGGCGCCGGTGTGGTCAGCAGTATTATTGCCTGAAACTGACCCTGCCAAAGGGTTCTCTTCAACGGGCGCCCTGTCTTCCATGCGGGAGGCAGGGCGCCGAGGATTGAAACATGCGCGATATCGTGACTCTGGCTTGCACCGAGTGTAAGCAGCGCAACTACACGACGACCAAGAACAAGAAGAACACTCCGGATAAGCTGGAGTTTAACAAGTACTGTCGGTTCTGCCGCAAGCACACGCCGCACCGCGAAACCAAGTAGTCTGCAAGGGCGATTTGCAGGCCAGTAGCTCTAACGGCTAGAGCACCGGTCTCCAAAACCGGGTGTTGGGGGTTCGAATCCCTCCTGGCCTGCCATAATGTGATAATTCTCCAGACATGGATTGCGAATAGTGAGTTCCAAAGTTACCGATTTTCTGCAACAGGTCAAAGCCGAGTTGGAAAAGGTGACCTGGCCGACACGCAAAGAGGCGACCGGCTCAACCGTTGTCGTGGTTGTTCTGGTTCTGATGGTGGCGGTTTTCCTCTGGCTGGTCGATTCGGCGCTTTCCCTGCTGATTCGCAACCTCCTCAATTAGGGACCTGGTGAAACCCAATGGGTGAAAAGAAGTGGTACGGCGTTCATACCTATTCGGGCTACGAGAACAAGGTCAAGCTCAACCTTGAAGAGCGGATCCGCATGCTCGGTGTCGAAGAGTTCTTCGGCGAAGTTCTGATCCCCTCGGAGACTGTTGTCGAGTTGAAGAACGGTGAACGACGCATGTCGTCACGCAAGTTCTTCCCCGGCTACATTCTGGTCCTGATGGAGTTGAACAACGAGACCTGGCATGTGGTCAAGGACACTCCGAAGGTGACCGGTTTTGTCGGTGGCGGGACGACGCCGGCGGCGATTCCCGATGAGGAAGTTGCCAAGATCACCAGTCGCATGGAAGAGGGTGTCGAGAGCCCCAAGCCGAAGGTCGCGTTCGAGGTTGGCGAGACGGTGCGTGTTGTTGATGGACCCTTTCTCAACTTCACCGGCATTGTTGAGGACGTCAAGCCTGACAAAGCCAAACTCAAGGTTATGGTCAGTATCTTTGGCCGGGTCACTCCGGTTGAACTCGAGTTCATTCAAGTGGAAAAAACCAGCTGACTGGCTGGTGATACAGACTTTCAAGGAGTAACCAGATGGCCAAAAAGGTTATTGGACAGATCAAGTTGCAGATCCCTGCTGGGAAGGCCAACCCGTCACCGCCGGTCGGCCCGGCATTGGGCCAGCATGGCGTGAACATCATGGATTTCTGCAAGGCGTTCAATGCCAAAACGCAGGATCAGGATGGCATGATCACGCCGGTCGTCATTACCGTCTACGCTGACCGGTCCTTCTCGTTCATTACGAAAACCCCACCGGCTGCGGTGTTGCTGCTCAAGGCGGCGAACATTCCGAAGGGTTCCGGGGTCCCGAACAAAGACAAGGTCGGTAAAGTGACCCGCGCCCAGGTCGAGGAGATCGCCCGCTTGAAAATGCCCGATCTGAATGCCTACGACATCGATGCCGCCATGCGGATTGTCGAGGGGACAGCGCGCAGCATGGGCCTTGAAGTCGCGGGTTAATCAAACAGGCAGATTGCGGAGAAGAGTACAATGGCAACAGCAAAGAAATACGCAGCGTCCAAGCAGCAGGTCGATCGGAGTAAATCCTATCCTATCGAGGAAGCCCTGGCCCTCGTCAAGCAGGTCTCTTTCGCCAAGTTCGATGAAACGGTCGATGTTGCCGTGAAGCTCGGTGTCGATCCGCGCAAGGCTGACCAGATGGTCCGCGGCGCCGTCGTGCTGCCCAACGGCCTTGGTAAGGATGTCCGGGTTCTGGTCTTTGCCAAGGGTGAAAAAGCCCAGGAGGCCCAGGAAGCCGGCGCAGATTATGTCGGTGGTGATGACCTGGTCGACAAGATCAAAGAGGGTTGGTTCGACTTCGACACGGCGATCGCCACTCCGGACATGATGGGCACCGTCGGCAAGATCGGTAAATTGCTCGGCCCTCGCGGCCTGATGCCGAACCCGAAAGTCGGCACCGTCACCTTCGAGGTCGGGCGGGCTGTCAGTGAAGCCAAATCGGGTAAGGTCGAGTATCGGGTCGAGAAGGCCGGGATCGTCCATGCGCCCCTCGGCAAGGTCTCCTTTGATGCCGATAAGTTGCAGGAGAACCTGATCAGCCTGATGGATGCCCTGCTCAAGGCCAAGCCGTCAACATCGAAGGGGACGTATGTGAAGAAGGTCAGCGTGTCGAGCACTATGGGGCCCGGTGTGGCCGTCGATGTGCCGGCGCTGCAGGCGCTGGTAAAATAATCCCCCCTGTCGCAGGCACCAGGTTCTGCGACATCGACAACTGCAGCAGTCCTGGCCAGAGACAGCAGGTACCACGTCGGTTTAATGGATCGACCGCCTGCCGAGGCGAAACAGATGGTGCATGAGACCTTTGTCTCTCACCTCCTGTTAAGGCTGGGATGAGAGGGCCTGTCGGCCCGACTATCTTAACAGGAAAGGAGGAGAGACTTTGAACAGACAGTCCAAAGAAGCTCTGGTTGCGGAGTTTGCCGAAAAACTCAAGCAGACCAAGGCGGCGTTTCTGGCCGATTATCGCGGGCTGAGCGTCGGACAGGCGACGGCTCTGCGGCGCAAGCTGCACGATGTCGGCATCGAGTACCGGGTGGTCAAGAACACCCTGTTGCGTCTTGCCGCTAAAGAGACCCATGCGGCGTGCCTCGATGAGCATCTGACCGGGCCGACCGCGATCGCGTTGGTCAAGGATGATCCGGTAGTGCCCGCCAAAGCCCTGGTCGATTTCGCCAAGGCCAACAACGCATTCGAGATCAAGGTCGGCGTGCTCGACGGCAAGTTGCTCAGTGCCGCTGACATCATGGCGTTGTCCGATCTGCCGAGCCGTGAAGTGCTGCTGGCCAAGATGCTCGGTTCGATGAACGCACCGGCTGGCAACTTTGTCGGAGTCCTTGCGGCGATTCCCCGTTCTCTGGTCCAGGTGCTCAGCGCCATCAAGGATCAGAAGGACGCTGCCTGACAACCACCCGAGTCCTTAACGCAACTTACCTATCATGGAGGAATAGTCTCATGGCTGACATTACCAAAGAGCAGGTGATTGAATTTATCGAGAAGATGAGTGTCCTGGAACTCGCCGAACTGGTCAAGGAACTCGAAGAGAAGTTCGGGGTCTCCGCCGCCGCTCCCGTGGCCATGGCCGCTGCTCCAGCCGCAGGCGCGGAAGCTGCTGCCGTTGAAGAGAAGGATGAGTTCAATGTCATCCTGACCGCTGCCGGTGACAAGAAGATCAACGTCATCAAGGTGGTGCGTGCTGTGACCGGTCTGGGCCTGAAAGAAGCCAAGGATCTGGTCGACGGTGCGCCCAATCCGGTCAAGGAAGGCGTTTCCAAGGCCGAGGCCGAAGATCTCAAGAAGCAGTTGGAAGAAGCCGGCGCCACGGTGGAGCTGAAATAGGGACCTTTGCTCGATAGGGTCGTCCTAGCCAAGGTCGCGTCAGCGGCCTTGGCTATTCTACTTTCGTCATTGCTGGACTAGGAGACACCATGGCTTACTCGGTTGCGAATAACCCGTTACTGAGGAAACATTTCCAGGAAATCAAGCAGATTATCGAGATTCCCAATCTCATCGATATCCAAAAGAACTCCTATCACCGCTTCCTGCAGGCGGAACTTCCTGCCTCGGCCCGGCAGTGCATCGGGCTGGAAGCCGTGTTCCGTTCGGTTTTTCCGATCAAGGATTTCGGTGAAACCTGCTCGCTGGAATATGTCGAGTATTCCCTCGGAACCCCGAAGTATGATGTCGATGAATGTCATCAGCGCGGTATGACTTTCGCCGCGCCGATGAAGGTCAAAGTCCGCCTGGTGTCCTGGGATGTCGACAAGGAGTCGGGTGTCCAGTCGATTCGCGACATCAAGGAACAGGAAGTCTATTTTGGCGAAATTCCGCTGATGACCGCGAACGGCACCTTCATCATCAATGGGACAGAACGGGTTATCGTCAGCCAGTTGCACCGCTCTCCCGGAGCCTTTTTCGACCACGACAAGGGGAAAACCCATACGAGCGGCAAGGTGCTGTACAGCGCCCGGGTCATCCCCTATCGCGGCTCCTGGCTCGACTTTGATTTCGATCACAAGGACATTCTCTTCGTGCGCATCGACCGGCGCCGTAAACTGCCGGCCACGGTCCTTCTCATGGCGCTTGGCTACAGCGCTGAAGAGTTGCTCAACTACTATTACAAGACCGAAGAGATCTTCATCGACGCAGAGTCCTACCGCAAGAAGGTCGATCTGAAGCTTCTGATCGGTCAGCGTTGTCCCGTCGATATCGTTGCCAACGATGGCGAGACGATCGTCAAGGCTAACCGTAAATTCACCAAGGCGTCGATCCGCAAGCTCGAAGAGAAACAGGTCGAGTATATCCCGGTCCCCGAGGAAGACGTTTTCGGCAAAATCGCTTCGACCGATATTATTGATGAGTCGACCGGTGAGGTGATTGTCGAATGCAACGAGGAGATCACCGCTCCCAGACTGACAGAGTTGAAGGAGCGGGGGATTGTCAGTTTCAAGGTTCTGTTTATCGACAACCTGTACGTCGGTCCCTATCTGCGTGAAACTCTCCTGCTCGACAAGGTCGCCAATTGCGACGATGCCAAGATCGAAATTTATCGGCGCCTGCGTCCCGGAGATCCGCCGACTCTCAAAAGTGCCGAAGCTCTGTTCGACAGCCTGTTTTTCAATCCGGAGCGCTATGACCTGTCCGTGGTCGGGCGTCTCAAGCTGAACCACAAGCTCGGACTGCACGCTCCCCTGGAGATGACCACCCTGAGCCGGGAAGATATCCTCGAAGTGGTCCGCTACCTGATCGATCTGCGCAACGGAGTCAACGAGTGGCAGGTGACGACCAGCACGGGTCAGAAGCGGGCGATTCCGGTGAAGATCGACGATATTGATCATCTCGGCAACCGCCGGGTGCGCGCAGTCGGCGAGCTGCTCGAGAACCAGTACCGGGTCGGCCTGGTGCGCATGGAACGGGCGATCAAGGAGCGCATGAGCCTGCAGGAAATCGACAGCCTGATGCCGCATGACCTGATCAACTCCAAGCCGGTTTCAGCGGTGGTCAAGGAGTTCTTCGGCTCGTCGCAGCTCTCCCAGTTCATGGATCAGACGAACCCGCTCTCCGAGATCACCCACAAGCGCCGTCTGTCCGCGCTTGGTCCCGGCGGCCTGACCCGCGAGCGCGCCGGGTTCGAGGTCCGTGACGTCCATCCGACCCACTACGGCCGGGTCTGCCCTATCGAGACGCCGGAAGGGCCGAACATCGGTCTGATCGCTTCGCTGTCGACCTATGCCCGCATCAATGTGCACGGCTTTGTCGAGACCCCTTACCGGATCGTCAGCAACGGTCTGGTGAGTAATGAGATCAAGTACTTTTCCGCTCTGGACGAGGAAGGGCATGCCATCGCCCAGGCCAATGCCCCTCTCGACGAGCAGAACTGTTTCGTCAACGATCTGGTTAACGCCCGCAAGAACGGTGAGTTCATGCTGGTCAACCGGGAAGAGATCGAACTGATGGACGTCTCGCCGAAGCAGCTGGTCTCGGTGGCCGCGTCTCTGATTCCGTTCCTGGAGAACGACGACGCCAACCGCGCCCTGATGGGATCGAACATGCAGCGCCAGGCGGTGCCGCTGTTGCGTGCCGATGCTCCGTTGGTCGGCACCGGCATGGAGCGCGTGGTCGCCCACGATTCCGGTTCGGCGGTGGTCGCCCGCCATGACGGCTTGGTCGAGAGTGTCGATGCCGGCCGCATCGTCGTCAAGATCGATGAACACGAAGTCGACGAGAGCGGCACCGGTGTCGACATCTACAACCTGATTAAATTCATCCGCTCGAACCAGAACACCTGTCTGAACCAGAAACCGATCGTCAAGGTCGGTGACCGGGTCAAGCGTGGTGAAATCATCGCTGACGGTCCCTCGACCCAGTGGGGTGAACTGGCTCTCGGCCAGAACGTCCTGGTCGCTTTCATGCCGTGGGGTGGTTACAACTTCGAGGACTCGATTCTGATCTCCGAGAAGCTGGTCAAGGAGGATCGCTACACCTCGATTCATATCGAAGAGTTCGAGTGCGTCGCCCGCGACACCAAGCTCGGCAAGGAAGAGATTACCGACGATATCCCGAACCTCGGTGAGGATGCCTTGGCCGACCTCGACGAAAGCGGGATCATCCGCATCGGCGCCGAAGTCAAGGCCGGTGACATCCTGGTCGGCAAGATCACCCCGAAAGGCGAGACTCAGCTTTCTCCCGAAGAGAAGCTGCTGCGCGCCATTTTCGGCGAGAAAGCCGGCGATGTCCGTGATACCTCGCTGCGTGTGCCCCCCGGTGTCGAAGGGGTGGTGATCGGTGCGCGGGTCTTCTCGCGCAAGGGGTCGGACAAGGACAGCCGTACCGAGTTTATCGAGAAGACCGAGATCGACAAGCTGCTCAAGGATCAGAACGACGAAATCCGGATCATCCGTGAGTCGTCCCGGCGCAAGCTTGAGGCTCTGCTTCTGGAGCAGAAGGTCGCCGTGCCGGTCAAGGGGCGCGACGGCAAGACGCTGCTTCCCAAGGGGCACGCCATTACCAGCAAGGCACTGGAGACCATTCCGTTCAGCCTCTGGCCGGATATCTCCCTGCTCGATGCCGACGTCGAGGAGCGTGTCAGCGAAGCGTTGCGTCGGCTGAACGAACGCGAAGAGCTGATCAAGTCGGTCTTCGCCGACAAGATCGAGAAGCTGAAAAAAGGCGACGACCTCCCTCCGGGGGTGATCAAGATGGTCAAGGTCTATATCGCCATCAAGCGCAAACTGTCGGTCGGTGACAAGATGGCCGGCCGCCACGGTAACAAGGGGGTGCTGTCGCGGATTCTCCCCGAAGAGGACATGCCGTACATGGCCGACGGAACCCCTGTCGAGATCGTCCTTAACCCGCTCGGCGTGCCGTCGCGTATGAATGTCGGTCAGATCCTCGAGACCCATCTCGGCCTGGCCGCGCGCGGCCTCGGTCTGCAGATTCAGACGGCCATCGATCAGATGACCGACCCACAGCGACTGCGGCAGCAGATTAAGGAGATGTACGCCGACAGCAAGCTCAACAGCTTTATCGACGGGATTTCCGACGAGGAAACCCTCGATCTGGCACATCAGTTAAGTCGCGGTGTCCCGATGGCGTCGCCGGTCTTTGAAGGAGTCTCCGAGGAGCAGATCAAGGGCGAGATGAGTCGCGCCAATATGCCACTCAGCGGCCAGATGACCCTCTATGACGGCCGCAGTGGCGACGCGTTCAAGGAGAAGGTCACCGTCGGCATCATGTACATGTTGAAGCTGCATCACCTGGTCGACGACAAGATCCACGCCCGCAGCATCGGCCCATACAGCCTGGTCACCCAGCAGCCCCTCGGCGGCAAGGCCCAGTTCGGTGGCCAGCGCCTCGGCGAGATGGAAGTCTGGGCGATGGAAGCCTACGGCGCCGCCCACGCCCTGCAGGAGTTTCTGACCGTCAAGTCGGACGATGTCGCCGGTCGGACCCGTATGTACGAGGCGATCGTCAAGGGCAAGCATACCCTCGAGGCCGGCCTCCCCGAGTCGTTCAACGTTCTGATCAAGGAGCTGCAGGCACTCTGCCTCGACGTTGAACTTCTCGAAGAGGAAGACTAAAAATACAACCCCGTCCTGTTATAAGGAGGATGTGTCTTGGAAGACATTTTCAGTCTGTTTGAGCGGCCGAAAGATCCCCTCAACTTCAACGCGATCCGCCTGTCGATCTCGTCGCCGGAGAAGGTGCGCGAGCGCTCGTTCGGTGAAGTCAAGAAGCCGGAGACGATCAACTACCGGACTTTCAAGCCGGAGCGCGACGGTCTGTTCTGTGCCAAGATCTTCGGCCCGACCAAGGACTACGAGTGCAACTGCGGCAAATACAAGCGCATGAAGCACCGTGGTATCGTCTGTGAGAAGTGCGGCGTCGAGGTGATCCCGAGCAAGGTGCGTCGCGAGCGTCTCGGCCATATCGATCTGGCCTGCCCGGTGGCGCACATCTGGTTCCTCAAGTCGCTGCCGAGCCGGATCGGTACTCTGCTCGACATGACCCTCAAGGAGCTCGAGCGGGTCCTCTACTTCGAGGCCTATGTGGTTCTCGACAAGGGCGACACTGATCTGGAAAACGGTCAGATTCTTTCGGAGGACAAATACCGCGAGGCGATGGATAGCTTTGCCGGACAGTTCAGCGCCGGCATGGGCGCCGAGGCGGTCCGCGAACTGCTCGCCGCCATCGACCTCGACGAACTGGCCGGTTTCCTGCGTACCGAGATGATCGACGCGACCAGCGAAGCCAAGCGCAAACGGGTCTCGAAACGGCTCAAGGTCGCCGAGGCGTTTCTGCAGAGTGGCAACCGCCCCGAGTGGATGATTCTCGAGACCATCCCGGTCCTGCCCCCGGAACTGCGGCCACTGGTTCCGCTGGATGGGGGCCGCTTCGCCACCTCGGACCTGAACGACCTCTATCGGCGGGTCATTAACCGCAACAATCGTCTGAAACGTCTGATGGAGCTGCGCGCTCCGGAAGTGATCATCCGCAACGAAAAACGGATGCTGCAGGAGTCGGTCGACGCCCTGTTCGATAACGGTCGGCGCGGTCGGGCGATCACCGGGCCCAACAAGCGGCCGCTCAAGTCGCTCTCCGACATGCTCAAGGGGAAGGGTGGCCGGTTCCGCCAGAACCTGCTCGGCAAGCGGGTCGACTACTCCGGCCGATCAGTCATTGTCGTCGGCCCCGAGCTGAAACTGCACCAGTGCGGTCTGCCGAAAAAGATGGCCCTGGAGCTGTTCAAGCCGTTCATCTACAACCGCCTGGAAGAGCGCGGTTTCTGCACGACCATCAAGAGCGCCAAAAAACTGGTCGAACGGGAGCGTCCTGAGGTCTGGGACGTCCTCGAAGAGGTCATCAAGGAGCACCCGGTGATGCTCAACCGGGCGCCGACCCTGCACCGCCTCGGCATTCAGGCTTTTGAACCGATTCTCATCGAAGGCAAGGCGATCCAGCTGCATCCGTTGGTCTGTACCGCCTTCAACGCCGACTTTGACGGCGACCAGATGGCGGTCCATCTGCCGCTGTCGATCGAGAGCCAGATCGAGGCCCGCGTGCTGATGATGTCGACCAACAACATCCTCTCGCCGGCCCACGGGAAGCCGATCATCGTCCCCTCCCAGGATATGGTCCTCGGACTGTACTACATGACGCGAGAGCGCGTCTTCGCCAAAGGGGAGAACAGCATCTACGTCTCTCCGGATGAAGCGCGCATGGCCTACGACGTCGGCGAAGCGGACCTGCAGGCAAAAATCAAGGTGCGCATGGACGATGGCAATGGCGAGGGCGAGCGGCTGGTTGAAACAACCATCGGCCGCATCCTGCTGCGCGAGATTCTGCCGCCCCAGGTTCCTTTCCACCATATCAACCGGGTCATGAACAAGAAACAGGTCGGTGAACTGATCGATGTCTGTTTCCGTCTGGCTGGCAACAAGGAGACGGTGATCCTTGCCGACCGGCTCAAAGATACTGGCTTCCGTTTCTCCAGTCTGGCCGGGGTTTCGATCTGTCTTGACGACATGGAGATCCCGGAGAGCAAGGAGGAGCGAATCAATCACGCGGTTGAGGAGGTCAAGGAGATCCAGAACCAGTACACCGAGGGCCTGATCACCGATGGCGAGCGCTACAACAAGGTCATCGACATCTGGGCCAAGTGTACCGAAGATATTGCCCAGGTCATGCTCTCCCGACTGGCGGTCGACGTGGTGACGTCTGCGGATGGGGAGACGCGCAAAGTCCCGTCGTTCAACCCGATCCACATGATGGCCGACTCCGGCGCCCGCGGCAGCCAGCAGCAGATCCGCCAGCTGGCGGGGATGCGCGGTCTGATGGCCAAGCCGGACGGCTCGATCATCGAGACGCCGATTACCGCCAACTTCCGCGAGGGGCTGACGGTGCTCCAGTACTTCATCTCGACCCACGGCGCGCGCAAGGGTCTGGCCGACACGGCGCTGAAGACCGCCAACTCGGGTTACCTGACCCGTCGTCTGGTCGATGTCGCTCAGGACGCTATCATCACCGAGGATGACTGCGGCACTCTCGACGGCACTCTGGTCACCTCCCTGGTGGAAGGGGGGGAGGTGATCGAACTGCTCGGCGACCGGATTCTTGGCCGGACCGCCCTGGATGATGTGGTCGACCCGGTCAACGACGAAGTGATTGCTGAGGCCAATGCCGAGATCGACGAAGCGTTGGTGCAGAAGATCGAAGATGCCGGCATCGAAAAAGTCCGGATCCGTACCGCCCTGACCTGCCAGAGCAAACGGGGGATCTGCGCCAAGTGCTACGGCCGCGACCTGGCGCGTGGCCACATGGTCAATCTCGGCGAGGCGGTCGGCGTGATTGCCGCCCAGTCGATCGGTGAGCCGGGCACCCAGTTGACCATGCGGACCTTCCATATCGGCGGCACCGCCTCGCGGCAGGCTGAACAGACTGTCCTCGAGGCGCGCTCCGACGGCACGCTCAAGTTCATCAACCTGGATACGGCGAAGAACAGTGACGGCTACCTGGTGGTTATGAACCGGAATGCCGAGGTCGCGGTGGTCGATGAAACCGGGCGTGAACGGGAGCGCTACGGCCTGGTCTACGGCGCCCGTCTGTTCGTCGCCGAGGGTGGCGCGATCAGCGGCCCGAAACGTGACGCCAAGACCGGTGCCGAACAGCCGGGAACCCGCATTGCCGACTGGGATCCGTTCACCATGGCGATCCTCTCCGAAGCGTCCGGTCGGGTTCGCTTCGGCGACCTGCTGGAAGGGGTCACCATGGAGGAGCAGGTTGACGATGTCACCGGCCTGTCACGCAAGGTGATTGTCGAAAGCAGTGCTGCCGACAAGCGGCCGCGCATCTCGATCAAGGATGCGCAGAACAAGACCTTGCAACGCTGTATGATGCCGGTTGGTGCCAACATCCAGGTTCAGGAGGACCAGGATGTCAGCGCCGGCGACATCCTGGCCAAGATTCCGCGCGAGACGACCAAGACCAAGGACATCACCGGTGGTCTGCCGCGGGTCGCCGAACTGTTCGAGGCGCGTAAACCGAAGGAGTTCGCGGTCATCACCGAGATCGACGGCACCGTTTCGTTCGGCAAGGACTCGAAAGGGAAGCGTAAGGTTGTGGTCACTCCGGAGATCGGCGAGCCGAAGGAGTACCTGATCCCGAAGGGCAAGCATATCAGCGTCCATGAAGGCGACTTTGTCCATGCCGGGGAGCCGCTGATGGACGGTTCCAGCAATCCGCACGATATTCTGCGGGTGCTCGGCGAGAAGGAGCTGGCCAAGTACCTGGTCGACGAGGTCCAGGAGGTCTACCGACTGCAGGGGGTCAAGATCAACGACAAGCACATCGAGGTCATTGTCCGCCAGATGTTGCGTCGAGTCCGGATCAAGGAGGTCGGTAACACCCGCTTCCTGACCGATGACCAGATCGAGCGCTGGCTGTTCGAAGAGGAAAATCAGCGGGTCATGGCCGAAGGCGGTCAGCCGGCGGTCGGTGAGCCTCTGATGCTCGGCATTACCAAGGCGTCGCTGTCGACAGAGTCGTTCATCTCGGCGGCTTCGTTCCAGGAGACGACCAAGGTGCTGACCCAGGCCTCGATCGAAGGGAAGGTCGATGCCTTGCGTGGCTTGAAAGAAAACGTGATTATGGGCCGCCTGATTCCTGCCGGCACCGGTGTCGGCAAGTATCGGAGCGCCAAGCTGCAGATCGAGGATCCGGAGGAACGGCTTCCGGAAATCGAGGAGATCGATGAAACTGACACCAGCGATGACGACGTTCTGGAAGAGCTGATGTCGGTAGTGGATGACGCCGAACCGCCCGTTGACCAGGAGACGGAGGATATCTGAACGGCCCCTCCGGGTAAAACGACACAGGCAAAAAAATAGCGCTTGACATGGGAAACCCGCTTTGGTAACTTCTGCGGGTTTTCTTCTCTGGAAGAAACTGTTCTTTCAACCTCGTGAATATGCAGATTCGGGAGTGTTTCGATGCCGACGATCAATCAGTTGATCCGCAAGGGTCGTGAAAGCAAAGTAGAGAAGTCGACAGCGCCGGCTCTGCGGGGTAACCCGCAGAAGCGGGGTGTATGCACCCGCGTGTACACGACGACACCGAAAAAGCCGAACTCGGCGCTGCGCAAGGTGGCTCGTGTTCGTCTGACCAACGGCATGGTCGTGACGTCCTATATCCCCGGTGTCGGTCATAATCTCCAGGAGCACTCGGTGGTTCTGGTGCGCGGCGGTCGAGTCAAGGATCTCCCCGGTGTCCGCTATACCATCGTACGCGGCGCCCTCGACCTCGCCGGTGTCAAGGACCGTAAGCAGTCGCGCTCACGTTACGGCGCCAAGCGGCCCAAGTAGCCCTTCATAGCGAAAAGTTTTTAAGAGGACGTTATGCCAAGAAGAAGAGAAGTCGCAAAGCGGATCATTCTGCCCGACCCGAAATTCAACGATCGTCTGCTGGCCAAGTTCATCAACGCGGTCATGCTGGACGGAAAGAAGAGTACGGCCGAGAAGATCGTCTATGGTGCTTTTGATCTGGTGAAGGGTCGTTCCAGCGAAGAGCCGCTCGATATTTTCCGGAAGGCTGTGGAGAATGTCCGGCCGACCCTGGAAGTCAAATCGCGCCGGGTTGGTGGCTCGACTTACCAGGTTCCGGTGGAGATTCGCCAGGAGCGGCGTAACGCCCTGGCGATGCGCTGGATTATCAGCTACGCTCGTGGTCGCGGTGAAAAGACCATGGAGGAGCGTCTGGCCGGTGAATTTCTGGATGCCGCCAACAATCGCGGTTCCGCCGTGAAGAAGCGCGAAGATACCCATCGCATGGCCGAGGCCAACAAGGCCTTTGCTCACTATCGCTGGTAAGGCTCGGAGGACGATTTAGTCGTGGCACGTAAGGTAGCACTCGAAAATACTCGTAATATCGGCATTATGGCCCATATCGATGCCGGTAAGACAACGACCACCGAGCGGATTCTTTTCTATACCGGTGTCTCGCACAAGCTTGGCGAAGTCCATGACGGTGCGGCGACCATGGACTGGATGGAGCAGGAGCAGGAGCGGGGTATTACCATTACCTCCGCGGCGACCACCTGTTTCTGGAAAGAGCACCGCGTCAACATTATCGATACTCCCGGCCACGTCGACTTCACCATTGAGGTCGAACGCTCCCTGCGTGTTCTCGACGGTTCCGTTGCCGTATTCTGTTCGGTCGGCGGTGTTGAGCCCCAGTCCGAAACGGTCTGGCGCCAGGCCGACAAGTACGGTGTCCCCCGCATTGCCTTTATCAATAAAATGGACCGTGTCGGTGCCGATTTCAATCGCGGCGTCAGCATGATTCGCGAGCGTCTCGGCGCCAACCCGGTGCCGATCCAGCTGCCGATCGGCAGTGAGGATCAGTTCCGTGGGCTGGTCGATCTGGTCGAGATGCGCGCCATTGTCTGGGACGACGAGTCGCTCGGTGCCAATTATGAAGTGACCGAAATTCCCGCCGAACTGCTCGACGAGGCCGTCGCTGCCCGTGAGCAGATGATCGAGGAGATCAGTGCCATTGATGAGGCGCTGATGGAGAAATACCTCGGTGGCGAGGAGTTGACGGTCGACGAGATCAAGGCCGGTATCCGCAAGGCGACCACCGACCTGCTGATCAATCCGGTGCTGTGCGGTTCGGCGTTCAAGAACAAAGGGGTGCAGACCCTGCTTGACGCCGTGGTCGACTACATGCCGTCGCCTCTCGATGTGCCGGCGATCAAGGGCGTGCATCCGGACAGCGGCGAGGAGCTGACCCGCCCTGCCGATGACAAGGGTCCGTTCGCCGCTCTCGCCTTTAAGGTGATGACCGACCCGTTCGTCGGTACCCTGACCTTTTTCCGTGTCTACTCCGGGGTTGCCCTGTCCGGTGCTCATATGCTCAACAGCACCAAGGACAAGAAGGAACGCTTCGGCCGCCTGCTGAAAATGCATGCCAACAAGCGCGAAGAGATCAAAGAAGTTTACGCGGGTGATATCGCTGCGGCCGTCGGTCTGAAGCACACCACTACCGGCGATACGCTCTGCGACGACAAGGATGTTTGCCTGCTTGAGCGGATGGAGTTTCCCGAGCCGGTGATCCATATCGCCATCGAGCCGAAGACCAAGAGCGACCAGGAGAAGATGGGGGTCGCCCTGGGCAAGCTGGTGCAGGAAGATCCGTCGTTGCGGGTCCATACCGACGAGGAGACCGGGCAGGTTATCATCTCCGGTATGGGTGAGCTGCATCTGGAAATCATCGTCGATCGTCTCAAGCGCGAATTCAAGGTCGAAGCCAATATCGGCGCACCCCAGGTCGCTTACCGCGAGACCATTACCAAGAAGGTCGAAGTGCAGGGCAAGTTCGTTCGTCAGTCGGGTGGTCGTGGCCAGTACGGCGACTGCTGGCTGCGGGTTGAGCCCCTCGAGCCGGGGAGCGGTTTCGAGTACGTTGATGAAATCAAGGGCGGGGTTATCCCGCGCGAGTATATCCCGGCGGTCGGCGCCGGAGCCGAGGAAGCGTCGAAAAACGGAATTCTTGCCGGTTTCCCGATTGTCGATGTGCGTGTGACCTGTTTCGACGGCTCCTATCACGACGTCGACTCTTCGGAGATGGCCTTCAAGATTGCCGGTTCTCTCGGCTTCAAGGAGGGGGCCGCCAAGGCCGGTCCGGTTCTGCTCGAGCCGATCATGGCTGTCGAGGTCGTTCTTCCCGAAGAGTATCTCGGTGAGGTGATGGGCGATCTGAACAGTCGGCGCGGGCGTGTCTCCGGTATGGAAGCACGTGGGGCGGCTCAGGTTGTCATTGCCCAGGTACCGCTTTCGAGCATGTTCGGTTATGCCACCGACCTGCGTAGCGCCACTCAGGGGCGTGCCACCTACACAATGACCTTCGATCATTACGAACAGGTTCCCAAGGCGATTGCTGAAGAGATTATCAGCAAGGGCAAGGGTTGATTCGCGGGCAGCGGCGGTCAGTCCGTTCTTATCCGCAGCAAGGAGAGTATCATGGCCAAGGCAAAATTTGAGAGAACCAAGCCTCACGTCAATATCGGCACGATCGGTCACGTTGACCACGGCAAGACGACGCTGACCGCGGCGATCACCCGGGTACTGTCGTCGAAGGGGGGTGCCGAGTTCAAGGCGTTCGACCAGATCGACAACGCTCCGGAGGAGCGGGAGCGCGGGATTACCATCGCCACGGCGCATGTCGAGTACGAGACCGCCAATCGTCACTATGCCCATGTCGACTGTCCGGGTCACGCCGACTACGTGAAGAATATGATCACCGGTGCGGCGCAGATGGACGGCGCGATTCTGGTGGTATCGGCGGCCGACGGTCCGATGCCGCAGACCCGTGAGCACATCCTGCTGGCCCGTCAGGTCGGCGTGCCGGCGATGGTGGTCTTTTTGAACAAGGCGGACATGGTCGACGACGAAGAGCTGATGGAGCTGGTCGAGCTGGAGATTCGCGAACTGCTCTCCTCTTACGATTTTCCCGGCGACGACATTCCGATCGTCCCGGGCAGCGCCCTGAAGGCGCTGGAGTGTGGCTGCGGCAACGAAGGTTGCGCGGCGTGCGAGCCGGTTCTGAAGCTGATGGCAGAAGTGGACGCTTACATTCCGGAGCCGGAGCGGGCGATCGACAAGCCGTTTCTGATGCCGGTCGAGGACGTGTTCTCGATCTCCGGGCGCGGCACCGTGGCGACCGGACGTGTTGAGCGCGGAATCATCAAGGTTCAGGACGAAGTGGAAATCGTCGGCATGAAGGAGACGACGAAGACGGTCGTCACCGGCGTCGAGATGTTCCGCAAGCTGCTCGATCAGGGCCAGGCCGGCGACAACTGCGGGATCCTGCTGCGCGGTGTCAAGCGCGAGGAGATCGAGCGCGGCCAGGTTCTTTCGAAGCCGGGGAGCATCACGCCGCACACCGAGTTCAAGGCGGAGGCGTACATTCTGACCAAGGAAGAGGGTGGTCGGCACACCCCGTTCTTCAAGGGGTACCGTCCGCAGTTCTACTTCCGGACCACGGACGTGACCGGGATTGTCGAGCTGCAGGAAGGGACCGAGATGGTGATGCCAGGCGACAACGTGGCGGTCACGGTGAAATTGATCACGCCGATCGCGATGGACGAAGGTCTGCGGTTCGCGATCCGCGAGGGCGGCCGGACGGTCGGCGCCGGTGTGGTCAGCAGTATTATTGCGTAACGAAACCATTTAAAGAGGTCGAGTCCATGCAGAACCAGAAGATTCGCATTCGCCTCAAGGCGTATGATCACAAACTGCTTGACCAGTCGGTCAATGAGATTGTCGACACTGCCAAGCGTACCGGAGCACGGGTTGCCGGTCCGATTCCGCTGCCGACCATTATCAACAAATACTGTGTCCTGCGCGGCCCGCATGTCGACAAGAAGAGCCGTGAGCAGTTCGAAATGCGCACGCACAAGCGGCTGCTCGATATTCTTGAACCGACCCAGCAGACCGTCGATGCTCTGATGAAGCTCGACCTCTCGGCCGGCGTGGATGTTGAAATCAAACTGTAACCGTGACGTTTGAGGATTAAAGCGATGATACAGGGAATTTTGGGTAAAAAGGTCGGCATGACCCAGGTGTTTGCTGCCGACGGGCGGCGGGTGCCGGTGACGGTGGTTGAGGCCGGTCCCTGCACCGTCGTGCAGAAGAAGACTGAGGCTGTCGACGGTTACACCGCTCTGCAGGTCGGTTTCGGTGTCAAAAAGTCGCATCGGACCAATCGACCGATGATGGGGCATTTCAAAGCAGCCGACCGCGGCGCCTTCGCCCACCTGCGCGAAATTGCCACCGGGAATGTCGATGACTACCAGGTCGGGGATCAGATTGCGTGTGCCGACATCTTCAAGGTAGGCGATATTATCGATGTGTCCGGCACCAGCAAGGGTAAAGGCTTTCAGGGGGTCATCAAGCGCTGGGGCTTTTCCGGTGGTCGCGCCTCGCACGGTTCCAAGTTTCACCGGGCACCGGGAGCCATCGGCTGCAGTGCGTGGCCGTCCCGGGTCTTCAAGGGGAAGAAGATGGCCGGTCAGCTTGGCAATAAACGTATCACCGTGCAGAATCTTGAAGTTGTCGAAGTACGCCCGGACAAAAACCTGCTGCTGATCAAGGGAGCGATCCCCGGGGCCAACCAGAGTGTTGTGCTGATCAGCAAAGGCGTCAAGGCGGTCAAGTAGATTAACGAACGATCCTGGAGTTTCATCATGGCAACGATTGCTGTATACGATATTGAGCGGAATCAGGTGTCGCAGCGTGAACTCGCCGACAACGTGTTCAACGCCGAGATCAAGGAATATCTGATTCACGACATGGTGCGCTACCAGCTGGCCGCCCGCCGGCAGGGAACTGCCAAGGTCAAAAGTCGCGGCGAGGTGCGTGGTGGCGGTAAAAAGCCGTACCGGCAGAAAGGGACCGGCAACGCCCGCCAGGGGACGATCACGGCGCCCCACTACGTTGGTGGCGGTGTCGCCTTCGGACCGAGTCCGCGCGATTACAGCTTCAAGTTGAACCGTAAGGTCAAGCAGGCCGCTCTCTGTAGCGCCCTGTCGGCACGCTACAAGGGCGAACGGCTGACGGTGCTCAACAGTATCGACCTTGAAGCGATCAGCACTAAAGCGTTTGCGGCCCTTCTGCAGCGTTTTGCAACCGAACGTGCTCTGGTCGTGATCGACGGTGACAATCGTAATCTGGAGTTGTCGGCGCGCAACCTGCCGTTCGTCAAGGTGATGCCTGCCGAAGGGGTCAACGTCTACGACATCCTGAAATACCCGAACCTGATTCTGACGGAAGGGGCGGTTGAGCGGATTGAAGGAGCACTGACAAAATGAAGCCGATACACCAGATTATCAAGAAGCCCCTGATCACCGAAAAGTCGACGTTGCTCAAGGACGACACCAAAACCGTCGCCTTCGAAGTGACCATGAATGCCAACAAGATCGAGATCAAGCGGGCGATCGAACAGGCGTTCGATGTCAAGGTCAAGGATGTACGGACCATGGTCGTCGCGGGCAAGCCGAAACGCTTCGGTCGCACTTTCGGCCGGCGCTCCAACACCAAGAAGGCCTACATTACTCTGGCCGAGGGCGACATCGATTTTTTCGGTGTGTAACTGAAGCAGACATCCATCTGACGGAGTAACGATAATGGGGATCAAAAAGTTCAAACCGACTTCCGCGGGACGTCGCCACATGACCTCTTCGACTTTCGAAGAGATCACGACCAGCACGCCGGAGAAGTCACTCCTCGCACCGTTGAAGAAGAGCGGTGGCCGTAACAGCTACGGGCGAATCACCAAGCGCCATACCGGTGGTGGCCACAAACGCAAGTACCGGATTATTGATTTCAAGCGAGACAAGCGCGACGTACCGGCCAAAATTGCCAGTATCGAGTATGATCCGAACCGCTCGTCACGGATCGCCCTGCTGAACTACATTGACGGAGAGAAGAGATATATTCTGGCGCCGGTCGGCGTCAATGTCGGCGACACAATCGTGGCGAGCGAGACCGCCGACATCAAGCCGGGCAACGCCCTGCCGATCCGTGCCATCCCCCTGGGGACCTGGGTCCATAATGTGGAGCTCAAGGTTGGCAAGGGAGGGCAGCTGGCGCGCAGTGCCGGCACCTACGCGATGATCGCGGCCAAGGAGGGCAAGTACGCGCAGCTGAAACTCCCTTCTGGCGAAGTTCGTCTGGTGCTGCAGGAGTGTTGCGCCACGGTCGGGCAGGTCGGCAACCAGGATCATGAGAACATCAAGATCGGCAAGGCCGGTCGGAACCGTTGGCTCGGCAAGCGCCCGCAATCTCGCGGTGTTGCCATGAACCCGGTCGACCATCCGCATGGCGGTGGTGAAGGCAAGAGTTCCGGTGGACGCCATCCGGTCACCCCCTGGGGTGTACCGACCAAAGGGTACAAAACCCGTTCCAACAAGCGGACCGACCGTTTCATCGTGCGGCGCCGGACCAAGTAAGCGACTGATAGGAGACGAACGTGGCGAGATCGATCAAAAAAGGCCCGTATATCGAAGAGAGTCTGACCCGCAAGGTAGAGAAAGCCGGTGAGGGGTCGCACAAGGTGATCAAAACCTGGTCGCGACGCTCGACGATCCTTCCTGAATTTGTCGGGATGACTTTCGCGGTACATAACGGCAAGAAGTTCATTCCGGTTTTTGTGTCCGAGAATATGGTTGGGCATAAACTCGGGGAGTTCGCCCCGACGCGCACCTACTATGGTCACGGCGCGGACAAGAAGAAAAAGAAGTAGCCTGACTCTTTAAGGAGTTTGAACCATGGAATCGAGTGCGAAATTGAGATATGCGCGACTGTCGCCGCAAAAGACCAGACTGGTTGTCGATATGGTGCGTGGCAAGGGTGTTCAGGATGCGCTCAATATTCTGAAGTTTTCCAGTAAACGTCCTGCTGACGTAGTCGCCAAACTGGTGCGTTCGGCCATCGCCAATGCCGAACAGGGTGGCGTCGGAGATATCGATCGCCTGTATGTGAAGACGGTATTTGTTGACCAGGGTCCGGTCTTGAAACGGTTCATGCCCCGTGCACAGGGTCGGGCCACACGGATCCGCAAGCCAACCAGCCACATTACCGTGGTTTTGGACGAGAAGTAATCGCTCGAGGAGGTAGAGGTTTGGGCCAGAAAGTTCATCCAATCGGTTTTCGCCTCGGTGTCATTCGCACCTGGGATTCCAGATGGTACGCCGAAAAAAACTATTCCACCCTGGTGCATGAGGACATCAAGCTGCGCAACTACCTGAAGCAGCGCCTCTACCATGCCGGTATCTCGCGTATCGAGATCGAGCGTGCCGCCAACAAGGCGAAGGTGAATATCTTCGCTGCCCGTCCCGGCATCATCATCGGCAAGAAGGGGGCGGAAGTCGAGGCCCTCAAGCAGGAACTCGGCAAGCTGACCGACAAGGAAGTGTTCATCAACATCCAGGAAGTCCGCAAGCCCGAAGTCGATGCTCAGCTGGTCGCCGAGAATGTTGCCCTGCAGCTGGAGCGGCGGGTCGCTTTCCGGCGCGCCATGAAGAAAGCCGTGACCCAGTCGCTCAAGTTTGGTGCAGAGGGGATCAAGATTGAGTGCTCGGGGCGTCTTGGCGGGGCCGAAATGAGTCGGCGTGAATGGTACCGTGAAGGTCGTGTTCCTCTGCACACCCTGCGGGCCGACATCGATTACGGGTTTGCCGAAGCCAAAACGACCTACGGCATCATCGGAGTGAAGGTGCTGATTTTCAAGGGTGAGGTTCTCGGCAAAGAACAGCCGCAGCAATAAGTTCAGTCACAGGAGTTGATCCGCCATGTTAATGCCGAAAAAGGTTAAACATAGAAAACAGTTCAAAGGGCGCATGACCGGCGCTGCCACCCGAGGAACCGAACTCAATTTCGGTGACTTCGGTCTGCAGGCGATTGAGTGCGGCTGGCTATCGTCGCGCCAGATCGAAGCTGCCCGTCGTGCCATGACCCGCTATATCAAGCGTGGCGGCCAGATCTGGATCCGTGCCTTTCCTGACAAGCCACTGACCCGTAAGCCGGCTGAGACTCGAATGGGTAAAGGCAAAGGCTCGCCGGAGAGTTGGGTCTGTGTGGTTCGCCCCGGCATGATCCTTTACGAGATGCAGGGGGTGGCTGAGGACGTGGCGCGCGAAGCCTTCCGGCTCGGGGCGCACAAGTTGCCGATGAAGACCAAGATTGTGGTCCGCGAGGAGTCGTAAGACATGAAGGCACAGGAACTGCGTGAAAAAACCGCGGAGGAGTTGAACAAGCAGGTCACCGACCTGAACCAGGAGCTGTTCAACCTCAAATTTCAATTGCATACCGGGCACCTCGACAACACGGCGCGTATCGCCCGGGTGCGCAGGGAAATTGCCCGGGTCAAGACCGTGCTCAACGAGACGCGCGGCTAAACGGAACGAATGAGGTCGGAAATGGCGAAAGAGCGTGGGAAAAGCAAGAGTCGGGTCGGTATCGTTGTCAGTGACAAGATGGACAAGACCGTCGTTGTCAAGGTCGACAACCTGGTCAAGCACCCGATCTACAAGAAATACATCAAGCGTCGGGTGACCTGTAAGGCCCACGACGAGCAGAATGCCTGTGCGGTCGGCGACAAGGTCTTGATTGTCGAGTCCCGTCCCCTGTCGAGGGACAAGCGCTGGCGGGTTCGCGAGATTATCGAAAAGAGTGTCGCCCTTTAGGAGAGACAGATCATGATCCAGATGCAGACAATACTTGATGTGGCTGATAACTCCGGTGCCCGGAAGCTCTGCTGTATCAAGGTGATCGGCGGTTCCAAGCGTAAATACGCCGGCGTGGGTGATGTTATCATCTGCTCGGTCAAGGAGGCCATGCCGAATTCGAAAGTCAAAAAGGGCGATGTCGTCCGTGCGGTGATCGTGCGCACAGCCAAGGAAGTTAATCGTCCTGACGGCTCTTACATCCGCTTTGACAAGAACTCGGCTGTGGTTGTCAATGCCGCCGGGGAGCCGGTTGGAACGAGGATCTTTGGCCCGGTGGCCCGTGAGCTGCGAGCCAGGCAGTTCATGAAAATCGTGTCCCTGGCGCCGGAAGTCCTCTAGAACTGGGAGAATAGCTCCATGTCAGTGAACAACCTGCATGTAAGAAAAAATGACCTGGTGATGGTGATCGCCGGCAAGGATAAGGGCAAAACCGGCAAGGTGCTGCGTGTTCTGCCGGGCAAGGGCCGGATCCTGGTCGAGAACCTGAATATCATCAAACGACATACCCGCCCATCTCAGACCAATGCAACCGGCGGGATTGTCGAAAAGGAAGCACCGCTGTCTGCCGCGAATGTGCAGCTGGTTTGTCAGGCTTGCAACCAGCCGACCCGGACGGGCAAGCGCAGTCTTGAGGACGGCAGCAAGGTGCGCTTCTGCAAGAAATGCAACGAGATCGTCGATAAATAACGGAGACTTTCATGGCAAGGCTCAAAGAAAAATATCAAACCGAGCTTCTCCCCAGACTGAAAGAGGAGCTGCGGCTCGGCAATGTGATGGAAGTTCCGCGCATTGAGAAGGTCGTTGTCAATATGGGCCTCGGTGAGGCGATTCAGAACATCAAGGTGCTGGAATCGGCGGCCCTGGAGCTGTCACAGATCACCGGGCAGAAGGCGGTGGTGACCAAGGCGAAGAAATCGATTGCCCAGTTCAAGCTTCGCGAAGGAATGCCGATCGGGGTGATGGTGACCCTGCGTCGCGATCGCGCCTATGAGTTCCTCGATCGTCTGATCAATGTCGCTCTTCCACGCGTTCGCGACTTTAAGGGTGTCTCCGCCAAGGCCTTTGATGGCCGCGGCAATTATACGCTCGGAATTCGCGAACAGTTGATCTTCCCCGAGATCGACCTGGAGAAGATCGACAAGGTCAAGGGACTGAATATTACCATCGTGACGACAGCGCGGACTGATGAAGAGGGCCGTGCTCTGTTGACCGGAATGGGCATGCCGTTCCGCAAACAGTCTGTCGCGGCATAGCGGAGGTTTCTCGTGGCGAAAAAGTCAATGCGTATCAAGGCTGCCCGGCCCCAAAAGTTCAGTGTGCGAAAGTACAACCGCTGTCCGATCTGCGGTCGCCCCCGGGCCTATTACAGAAAATTCGATATGTGCAGGATCTGCCTGCGCAAGCTGGCCTCGGAAGGGAAACTTCCTGGCGTGCTCAAATCCAGCTGGTAACGGGTAATAAGGAGCAGTATTCATGGGTATGACGGATCCTATCGCGGACATGCTGACTCGCATTCGTAATGCGGGCATGGCGCAGCACCCGAAGACGGACATCCCCCTGTCCAACGTCAAGGTCGCTATTGCCGAAGTTCTTAAGAATCTCGGTTATATCAAGAATTACAAGGTCCTCAAAGACGATGTCCAGGGCATCCTGAGGGTCTACCTGAAATACGACAGCAACAATAAACCGGTGATCCATGAGATTACCCGTATCTCATCGCCCGGCCGGCGCGTCTACGTCAAGAGCGACGAGATCCCGAAGGTCAAGAACGGCCTGGGTGCGGCGATTCTATCGACCTCGCAAGGGGTTCTGGATGACTCTGCTGCTCGCAGCGCCATGGTCGGTGGCGAAATACTCTGCACAGTCTGGTAGTCCGACTACCGGTTTTTGACAAGGAGTTTGAGGAAATGTCGCGTATCGGTAAGAAACCGATTGAAATCCCTGCCGGGGTCAAGGTCGAAGTCGACGGCCAGACCGTTAAGGTTCAGGGTCCCAAGGGCCGTCTCGAACGGCAGGTGCACCAGGCGGTCGAGGTCGCCATGGATGGAGCGCAACTCTGTGTCAGTATGGTTGCCGGCCAGTCCGGCACGGCACTGCAGGGGCTGACCCGGACACTGCTTGCCAACATGGTGACCGGCGTCACCAGCGGTTTCAGTCGTGTCCTGGAAATCCACGGCGTCGGCTATCGCGCAGAGCTGAAAGGGTCTGTCCTCAACCTCTCTTTGGGGTACTCCCATCCGATCGACTACACGCTCCCGGAAGGGATCACTGCGGAATATGACCAGAAGGCCAACCGGATCACTCTGAGCGGGATCGACAAGGAACTTCTCGGCGCAACCGCGGCCAAGATCCGTTCGTTCCGCAAGCCGGAGCCGTACAAGGGCAAAGGGGTGAAGTACGCCGAGGAGCGCATCCTGCGCAAGGCCGGCAAGACCGGTAAGAAATAGCAGCAGACAAATTTCGAGGTGAGAACCGTGAATGTAGCAAAAGAGAGGCGGGAAAGCCGCATTAAACGTCAAGTGAGGGTGCGCAAAAAGATTCGTGGTACGGAAGGGCGTCCGCGACTCTGTGTCTTCCGCAGCAGCAAGCATATCTACGCCCAGATCATCGAAGATGTGACCGGCTCGACTCTGGTCTCGGCCTCGACCGTTGCCAAGGAGATCGGTGCCGATCTGAGCCATGGTGGCAACGTTGCCGCAGCCAAGGCGGTCGGCAAGGCGATTGCGGAAAAGGCGCTGTCCAGGGATATCAAGCAGGTGGTCTTCGATCGTAACGGCTTTCTTTATCACGGCCGTGTGAAGGCCCTGGCCGATGCGGCTCGCGAAGCCGGTCTGTCGTTCTGAGTCACCATTAAGGAGAAGAGCTTTGCTGCGCGTCGAAACCAACGAAACCAATCTGATTGATCGTGTTATTCATATCAACCGCACGGCCAAGGTCGTCAAGGGCGGTCGCCGCTTCAGCTTCTCTGCGCTGGTCGTGGTCGGCGACGGCAACGGCCAGGTCGGCTACGGTCTCGGCAAGGCCCGCGAGGTCCCGGAGGCGATTCGCAAGGGTGTTGAGAAGGCCAAAAAGAGCATGATCTCTGTGCCTCTGCAGGGGACGTCCATCCCCTACGATGTGATTGGCAAGTACGGTGCGGGCAAGGTTCTGCTCAAACCGGCTTCGGCCGGTACCGGCGTGATTGCCGGTGGTGCCGCTCGTGCCATTCTCGAGGTGGTCGGGATCAGTGATATCCTCTCCAAGTGCCTTGGGTCCAACAATCCGCACAATGTGGTCAAGGCGACGATCAAGGCGCTGCAGATGTTGCGGAGCCCTGAAGAAATCATGGCTCGTCGTGGGCTGACGGGCGGCACGTCGAACGAAGCCTGAAAACGGGAGTTGACAAGATGGCTGGTGAAATCAAAGTCACATTGAACAAGAGCAGTATCGGGCGGCCCGAATATTTTGACAAGGTTCTCAAGGGCCTTGGTTTTCGCCGTCTTAACCAGACTGTTGTCCTGAAAGACACTCCGGAAGTGCGTGGCATGATCCGGAAAGTTTGCCACATGGTCACAGTCGAGGACTAACCGACAAGGGAAAATTCCATGGATCTCAGCAATCTGCAGCCGGCATACGGCTCAACCCATAGTAAGAAACGTATCGGGCGTGGCCACGGCTCCGGCACCGGCAAGACCGCTGGTAAAGGGCACAAAGGGCAGAATGCCCGCTCTGGTGGCGGCGTCAAGGCCGGTTTCGAAGGCGGCCAGATGCCTCTGCAGCGCCGTTTGCCAAAACGCGGCTTCACGCCGTTGCAGCGCAAGGTCTACTGCCTGGTCAACCTGCGCGACCTGGAACTGTTCGAAGCCGGCAGTCAAGTTGATCTGGAGGCATTGGGGCAGGCCGGACTGATCGGACAGTTGCTGGATGGGGTCAAAATCCTCGGTGACGGTGAGCTGACCAGGTCGTTGCATATCAAGGCACACAAATTCAGCAAATCCGCCCAAGCGAAAATCGAAGCTGCCGGCGGCACTGTCGAGGTTCTCTGAACTTGTTTGCGATCATCCAGAATATCCTCAGTATTCCTGAGCTACGGCGGCGTATCCTGTTTACCCTCGGGATGCTGGTCGTCTACCGGATCGGCTGTCATGTCCCGCTTCCCGGTGTCGACCGCATGGTTCTCGCCCAGTTCTTTGAAGGAACTCAGGGCACGTTGCTCGGCATGGTCAGTGCTTTTACTGGTGGCGCTCTGGAGCGTATGACCGTGTTCGCTCTCGGTATTATGCCGTACATCAGCGCCTCGATTATCCTGCAGTTGCTGACGGTGGTCTTCGAACCGGTTGAACGTCTCGCCAAGGAAGGTGAACAGGGGCGGAAAACCCTGACAAAATGGACCCGCTACGGGACGATTGTCCTGTCGGTCATTCAGGGGACCGGAATCGCCGTCGGTCTGCAGAGCATGCGCGGCCCCGCTGGTGAGCCGGTCGTTGCGGCCCAGGGGATCGGCTTTATCGTCCTGACGGTGATCACCCTGACGGCCGGCACGGCCTTCATTATGTGGCTTGGCGAGCAGATCACCGAGCGCGGCATCGGTAACGGCATCTCTCTGATCATCTTTGCCGGCATCGTCGCCCTGATCCCCTCGGCACTGGTCAACAGTATTCGCCTGTTGCGTACCGGCGCCATGTCGCCGACCATCATGCTGCTGATCCTGGTTGTGATGATCGCTGTCGTCTGGGCCATCATCTTCATGGAGCGAGGACAGCGCCGGGTGCCGATTCACTATGCCAAACGGGTGGTCGGCGCGCGCAATCTCGGCGGGCAGAGCAGTCACTTGCCGTTGAAGATCAACATGAGCGGGGTGATCCCGCCGATCTTCGCCAGTTCGATCATCATGTTCCCGAGCACGGTGGCCAGCTTTGTCGATGTCCCTTGGGTGCAGACCTTTGCGTCCATGATGATGCCTGACCACTGGCTGTACAATCTGTTTTATGTCGCATTTATTGTCTTCTTCTGTTATTTCTATACGGCTGTTACCTTCAATCCGTCCGATGTTGCCGACAATATCAAGCGTCAGGGCGGTTATGTGCCGGGCGTTCGTCCGGGCAAGGCGACGGCCGAATATCTGGACACGGTCCTGGGGCGTCTGACTTTTGCCGGCGCGATCTATATCTCGCTGGTCTGCGTACTGCCGACCCTGTTGATCGGTCAATTCAATGTTCCGTTTTTCTTCGGCGGCACATCGCTGCTGATCGTCGTCGGTGTCGGTATGGACACGGCCTCGCAGATCGAGGCTCACCTGATCTCCCGTTCTTATGAAGGCTTTATGAAGGGAGTGAGTATCAAGGGGCGACGTGGTTAAACGTCGAGGCAGAAAGCGATGAAACTTATTCTTCTCGGCCCTCCGGGGGCTGGTAAAGGCACCCAGGCCAAGATGCTGACGGAAAAGTTTTCGATTCCGCAGATCTCCACGGGGGATATCCTGCGCGCCGCGGTCAAGGAACAGACGCCGCTCGGCCGCAAAGCCAAAGAGTTTATGGATGCCGGCCAGCTGGTTCCTGACGAGGTTGTTATCGGCATTGTGCGCGACCGGTTGCAGGAGACCGACTGTACCGCCGGCTTCATCCTTGACGGATTTCCGCGTACGGTCGCTCAGGCAGATGCCCTGCAGGTAGCCCTCGGCGAACTGGATAAACAACTCGACAGGGTCGTTGCCCTGACGGTCGATACGGAAGCGCTGGTCGAACGCCTGACTGGCCGCCGTACCTGCAGCGAGTGTGGCCGCGGTTACCACGTCCGGTTCGATCCTCCGCCGGCCCCGGATCGTTGCAGTTGTGGCAAGCAACTGTTTCAACGCGATGATGATCGTGAAGAGACGATTCGTAAACGTCTTGCGGTTTATGCCGAGCAGACAGAACCGTTGATCAGTTACTATCGAGACGCCGGTCTGCTCGAGGAACTGGACGGTATGTTGCCGATCCCGGTTGTTCAGGAGAGGATGCTCTCGGCACTGCAGGCCGACTGAAGATGATTGTTGTCAAAAGCCCGCGCGAACTCGAAAAAATGCGGGTCGCCGGTCGGATCGTTGCCGAGGTTCTGTCGCTTTTGGAAAGCCGCATCTGCCCGGGCGTGACGACCGCGGAGCTTGATGCCATTGCTGAGCGGGAGTGTCGCAAGCAGGGTGTTCTGCCGGCGTTCAAGGGGTATGGCGGTTTTCCTTACTCGATCTGTGCCTCGCCCAATGAGCAGGTTGTACACGGTTTTCCGAATCGGCAACCGCTCGTCGAAGGTGATATAGTCAGCATCGATTTCGGAGTCTGTTACCAGGGCTTTTACGGCGATGCGGCCAGAACCTTTGCTGTCGGCCGGATCGCCGAAAGTATCCGTCACCTGGTTGACGTCACCCGACAGTCTCTGACGGCGGCGATCGACAAGGCGGTACCGGGGGGGCGGCTGTCGGACCTCTCCCACGCCGTGCAGAGCCTGGTAGAGCCGCATGGCTTCAGTGTGGTGCGTGAATTTGTCGGCCACGGTATCGGCGGCAAACTGCACGAGGCCCCGCAGATACCGAATTTCGGTCCGCCGGGCCAGGGGCCGCGGCTGAAAACGGGGATGACGCTGGCGATCGAGCCGATGATTAATGCCGGTGTTGCCGAGGTCAGAATTCTGGAAGACGGCTGGACCGCAGTGACTCAGGATGGCAAGTGGTCGGCCCATTTTGAACATACCGTCGCGATTACCGAACAAGGCCCGGAAATATTGACCAGGCTGTAAGGAATTAGCGACAGAATCCGACGGTCGGCCAGGGCCGACTGTGTCGAGGGACGAACGATGAAGGTGCGAACATCGGTAAAAACCATTTGTGACAAGTGCAAGGTGATCAAGCGCAAGGGTGTCGTCAGAGTGATTTGCGACAATCCCAAGCATAAACAGAGACAGGGCTGAGGCAGGAGGATCGAACATTGGCACGCATTGCTGGTATCGACTTACCAAGGAACAAGAGGATCGAGGTCGCCCTGACCTACATTTACGGCATCGGGCGTTCGACATCCCAGCAGATTCTGGCCAAGGCCGGGGTCGATTGCGATACTCGGTCGGACAGTCTGACCGAGGACGAGGTCGCGAAAATCCGCAAGGTCATCGACTCGGAGCTCAAGGTCGAGGGCGATCTGCGGCGTGAAGTGACCATGAACATCAAGCGGCTCATGGATCTCGGCTGCTACCGCGGTCTGCGACACCGGCGCGGGCTCCCGGTCCGTGGCCAGAAGACAAAAACCAACGCCCGGACGCGCAAGGGTCCGCGCAAGACCGTCGCCGGCAAGAAGAAGTAACGGGAGGAACCATGGCCAAGCCTGGCAGAAAAGTACGCAAAAAGGTCGAAAAAAAGAACGTTCCGAACGGGGTTGCCCACATTCAGGCGACGTTCAACAACACGATCATCACCTTCACCGATATCACCGGCAACGTGATCTCCTGGTGCACCTCCGGCTCCAAAGGCTTCCGGGGCAGCCGCAAAAGCACCCCTTTTGCAGCTCAGGTGGCCGCTGAAGATGCCGCCAAGAAAGCTCAAGAGCACGGCATGCGCAGTGTCGAGGTCTGGGTCAAGGGGCCGGGTTCCGGCCGGGAATCCGCACTGCGGGCGATTCAGTCGGTTGGTTTGAATATCACCATGATCAAGGATGTGACCCCTATTCCGCATAACGGATGCCGGCCACCCAAGCGTAGACGAGTATAAGGAGACGAACCTTGGCAAGATACACAGGTCCTGTCTGCCGGATGTGCCGGCGGGAAAATATGAAACTGTTTCTGAAGGGCGATCGCTGCTTTACTGACAAATGCGCCCTTGAGCGTCGTAATTACGCACCTGGTCAGCACGGGCAGGGGCGGATCAAGGTTTCTGATTACGGTACGCAGCTGCGGGAAAAACAGCGTGTCAAGCGTACGTATGGTCTTCTGGAGAAACAGTTCCGCGACTATTTCCAGGAAGCCGACCGGATGCGGGGCGTAACCGGCGAGAACCTGCTGGTCCTGCTGGAGCGGCGTCTCGACAGCATGGTCTATCGGATGGGGTTTGCGACCTCGCGCAGCGAGGCTCGACAACTGGTCCGCCACAGCCATTTCCTGGTCAACGGTCGTAAGGTCAATATCCCTTCCTATCTTGTGCGCCCCGGCGATAGCATCGAACTGCGTGAAAAGAGCCGCAAGGTGGCCAGGATCAACGAGTCGCTGGATGGTGTGATGCGCCGCGGGCTGCCGTCGTGGGTCGAATTGACCCGTGAGGACTTCAAGGGGACGGTCAAGACCCTGCCGATCAGAGCCGAGATGACGACGCCTGCGTTCCAGGAACACCTGATCGTCGAGCTCTATTCGAAGTAACGCCAGCCTGGCTTGACTGGTTGAACCCATTTCTGCAGCCTCACGAGGGAGGAACCGCATGTATAAAAACTGGCGGGAACTGATTAAACCCAAGCGTCTGCAGGTCGACGCTGATTCCCTGACGGACAGTTACGGGAAATATACAGCCGAACCGTTTGAACGCGGCTTCGGCACCACCCTGGGCAATTCCCTGCGCCGTGTCCTGCTCTCATCACTGCAGGGTGCAGCGATTACCTCGGTGCGCATCAAGAATGTTCTGCACGAGTTTTCGACAGTCCCCGGGGTTGCCGAGGATGTCACCGACATTGTCCTGAACCTCAAGGGTGTGCTGCTCAAGCTGCATGGTACTGAAACCCGTAATGTGCGGATCGTCAAAAAGGGCCCCGGGGTGATTACGGCGGGCGATATCGTCACTGACTCCCACGTCGAGATTCTCAACCCCGATCACCATATCGCGACCTGTGGCAAGGAAGCGGATGTCGAGATGGATATGGTGGTCGCCATGGGCAAGGGCTACAGTGCTGCCGAGCGCAATCGTAACGAAAAGGCGCCGGTCGGAACCATTCCGATCGATGCGCTCTTCTCGCCGATCAAGAAGGTTAATTTCGCGGTCAGCAATGCCCGGGTCGGCCAAGTGACCGATTTCGACAAGCTGGTCCTTGAGATCAGCACGGACGGGAGCATCAACCCGGATGACGCGCTGGCGTATGCAGCCAAGATTCTCAAGGAGCAGCTGCAGCTGTTTATTAATTTTGACGAGAACCTCGAACCTGACTACGCTGAGACAGTCGAAGGCGGCAAGGCGCCGGTCAACGAGAATCTCTACCGCAAGGTCGATGAGCTGGAACTGTCGGTGCGCAGTGCCAATTGCCTGAAAAATGCCGATATCCGTCTGATTGGTGAGCTGGTGCAGAAATCTGAGGCCGAGATGCTCAAGACCCAGAACTTCGGCCGTAAATCGCTCAACGAGATCAAGGACATTCTTGCGGATATGGGTCTGACCCTCGGTATGGTCATCGACAACTTCCCCGACCCCGAGTATCTGAAGATGATCGAAAAGAGCGAAGAGGAGATCTGATCTCCTCATGCCGCTTTTGCCGTAACAGTTTACACGAAAGGATCAGAGACCGATGCGTCACAGAAAGTCAGGGAGAAAGCTGGGGCGGAACACCAGCCATCGCAAGGCCATGATGCGCAACATGGTGACTTCGCTGTTCCAGCATGACAAGATCAAGACGACCGACGCTCGCGCCAAGGAGCTGCGCAAGGTTGCCGAAAAGCTGATTACCCTGGCCAAGCGCGGCGATCTGCATGCCCGGCGTCTGGTCATGGAGGTGGTACGCGAGAAGAAGGTTGCGGCGCGCCTGTTTGATGAGATCGCGCCGCGCTATGCGGACCGCCCAGGTGGCTACACGCGGATCATCAAGCTCGGCCATCGCGCCGGCGATAATGCCTCGCTGTCGATCATTGAACTGGTCGAGCAGGAGTTCACCGCCAAGCCGAAGAAAAAGGTCACCGCGGCAGAGACCGTCACGCCCCAGCTTGCCGTCGATAGCGACACTGCCGTCGAGGATGCGGACACCGCTGGCGAGGTGCATGATGCCGCCGAGGCCGAGACGCCGCAGGTAGACGAGCAAAAGAACTGATCTCCAGGGATTACATGTCGAAAAGAAAAGGACGGGTTCTCCCGTCCTTTTTTGTCAGAGTCGCCGGCAGTGACCGCGACCGACGATGGGAACCGGATGTATACTCCCAGCTATAACGAATTCACCGAGCTGGCCCGGCAGGGCAACCTGATCCCGGTCTACCGGGAAATCCTCGCCGATATGGAGACACCGGTCTCTGCTTTCCGCAAGGTTGACGACGGCTGCAGCACTTTTCTGCTGGAGAGTATCGAGGGGGGGGAGAAGTGGGCGCGTTACTCCTTTCTCGGTGTCGGTTCCGGGCGGGCTTTTCGCAGCCGGGGGAAGACCTACCAAATTCTCGAACAGGGGAAAGTGGTCGAGTCCGGAGATTGTGCTGCTCCACTGCAGCGCCTGCAAGCGTTTCTCTGCCCCTACCGACCGGTGAGTCTCCCTGATCTCCCCCGGTTCTACGGGGGGGCTGTCGGCTTCCTCGGCTACGATATGGTGCGGCATGTCGAACGCCTGCCGTCGCTGCGGCCGGCCGAAATCGGCACCTGGGACTGCTGGTTTCAGATCAGCGACACCCTGCTGATTTTCGACAACATGCGGCAGAAGATCAAGGTGGTCTCCAATGTGCACCTGGCCGATGGTGAGGATCCGGCAGTCCTCTACCGTGAGGCGCTGGCCAGGATCGATACCCTGGTGACCCGGCTGCGTCAGCCTATGCCACCCCCCGCCACGGTGAAGGCCGCCGCAGGCGATGGCGCGTTGCACTCCAATTTCAGCCGACCGGAGTTCCTGGCTGCCGTCGATCGCTGCAAGGAGTATGTGCGCGCCGGCGATGTGATCCAGGTGGTTCTGTCGCAGCGGTTCTCCGGCGAGCTCGATGTCGATCCGTTCGATATCTATCGCGCGCTGCGCACCATCAACCCCTCTCCCTACATGTTTTACCTGCAATTCGATGAGACCCGGGTGATCGGTGCCTCACCGGAAGTCCTGGTGCGCAAGGAGGGGAACCACGTCGAGGTGCGTCCGATTGCCGGCACCCGGCCGCGCGGCCGGACTCCTGAAGACGATCTGCGGCTGGAGCAGGAGTTGCTGGCCGATCCGAAGGAGCGTGCCGAGCACATCATGCTGGTCGATCTTGGCCGCAACGATCTCGGTCGGGTCTGTACAACAGGTTCGGTGCGGGTCGACGAACTGATGGTGGTCGAACGCTACTCCCATGTGATGCACATCGTCTCCAATGTCAGCGGCGAGCTGCTCCCGGACAAGGACGCCATCGACGTGTTCGCCGCGACGTTCCCCGCCGGCACCCTGAGTGGCGCGTCGAAGATCCGCGCCATGGAGATCATTGAAGAGCTGGAGCCCTGCCGCCGCGAAATTTACGGGGGAGCGGTCGGTTATATCTCGTTCGACGGCAACATGGATCTCGCCATCGCCATCCGTACCCTGGTGGCGCATGCCGGCAAGATCCACCTGCAGGCCGGCGCTGGCATCGTCGCCGATTCTGATCCGGCGGCGGAGTTTCAGGAGACGATCGACAAAGCGAAGGGTGTGCGCCGGGCGATTGAAATGGCGCGCCAGGGTCTCGACTGACCCGGCTCACAAGTTCCGGAGTGCCGGTCTCTCGCTCCCCCTCCGGCCGTTTCCGGTCTTCCTTGACATGACGGACATTCCTCGATTTAATGCCCGATCATGCGCCTCATTCCCTTCATCACATCTCTTTACATGCTCGTGCTGGCCGCCGGATTGCTGCTGGTGCTGGCCGCCTGTGGCGGCCCGGCCTACCAGGTCCGGGTGGTCGAGCGTCCCGGGGTGACGCCGGCCAAAGAGCCGACCCAGCGCGCCTATGAAGTCAACGGTCAGCGCTATCAACCGATCGCTTCGGCTGACGGCTTTAACGAGCAGGGGCTCGCCAGCTGGTACGGCCGCGATTTCCATGGCCGCAAGACCAGTAATGGCGAGATCTACGACATGTACGCCATGACCGCGGCGCACAAGACTCTGCCGATGAATGTGCATGTGCGGGTCACCAACCTGAACAACGGGCGTTCAGCCGAGGTGCGCATCAACGACCGGGGCCCCTTTGTCAAGGGGCGGATTATCGATCTGTCGTACAGTGCCGCCAAGGAGTTGGATGTGGTCGGTCCCGGCACGGCGCCGGTGCGGGTCGTAGCCCTCGGTTATCGCGACGGTAGTGGTAAAAACGTCACTTACCGCAAGCCGGTCAGTTATCGACCCGGACCGTTCCTGGTCCAGGTCGGCGCTTTCACAGTTCGCGACAACGCCGTACGCCTGGCGGCTGAACTGCAAGGGCGGTTCGGTCAGTCCCGGGTGGTGGAAGGCTGGGTGAACGGCCGCCGGTTCTACCGGGTGCGGGTCGGCATGTTCACGGCGATCGAAGGTGCTGAACAGGCGCTGCTGCAGCTGGAGCGGGACGGCTACGGCAGCGGCTTCGTCGTTGCCGAGTAGGCGGCTCAAGGTCGGTGTGACTTTTGGCCGTCTTGCCGTTTCAGCGTCCCAGCCGTTTGCGAAGCTCCTGTTCCACTATCGGTTTCGCGGCCGGCGCCAGTCGGCGTGAGGCGAGCAGGTTGCGCAGGTCGGGGGTGCGCAGACCCGGCAGGAAGACGGTGTACCAGATCGGCGGGGTGCGCCGGTTTTTGAGGATCGCCATCTTCAGGTTGGGGCGGGTTTTCCATTTCGGGTGGCGGGCGACCATGGAGATCGTCTCGGCGGTCGCCGTCGCACCGTTGAGGAACTGCAGAATGGCGACCTCGCGCAGGCGCGGGTTCGACAGGCAGATCTCCACCAGCTGCGGCTCACCACTTTTCAGAATCTCACCGACAATCGTCGGCGTCGCCCGGCGGGCAAGCGTCATGCGGTTGCCGAGTTCCGTGGTCGGCAGGCGCTGCAGGATGGCACGTTCGACGGCATACTTCTGGTCGGGCGTGATGCCGGGGGTATAGCAGAGACCGACCAGCTCGAACAGGTGCAGTTGCGGCAGCAGGTGAAGGACGATCGGTCCGGGGGTCGCCGGGTTTTTTACCAGGGCCAGCTTGAGCCCATGGCTGGTTTTGCTCTGCTCGAGCTGGGCCACCGCTTTCAGCAGATCCTCACTCAGATCCCGGCGTTTCAGTAGCGACTGCAGATGGTCTTCATTGAGCTGGCGATTTTTCAGGGCGTTGCGCAGAACCGCCATGGCCGGATCGAGCATGACCTGGAACAGTTCGTCGGCGGTCGCGGTCAGCGCCCGGTGCAGGCGTCGGCCGAGGTCGGCGGCAATGGCCGGTGTCTTTGCCATCCCGTCACTCATCCCGCTCAGGTGCCGTCGTCGCGGCTGTATTCGTCGAGAAAATTCCGCTTGAAGTCGGCAAAGTCCCCCTGTTCGATCGCCTGGCGGGCGCCGGCGACCAGCGTCAGGTAAAAGCGGACGTTGTGAATGGCCGCCAGGGTCGCTGACAGCACTTCGTTGGCATTGAACAGGTGGTGCAGGTAAGCGCGGGTGAAATTGCTGCAGCAGTAGCAGTCGCACGACGGGTCGACCGGGAAAAAGTCGCGCCGGTAGCGGCGATTGGTCAGGCGGATGCGGCCGCGGCGAGTGAACAGGGTGGCGCTGCGGGCATAGCGGGTCGGGATGACGCAGTCGAACATGTCCATGCCGCGCTCGATGCTTTCGAGGATGTCTTCCGGCAGACCGACGCCCATCAGGTAACGGGGCTTGTTCTCCGGCAGCCACGGTTCGGTGTCGTCGACCACCTTTTTCAGCAGGTCCAGCCCTTCGCCGACGCTGACGCCACCGATGGCATAGCCGGGGAAATCCATGGCGGTCAGCGCTTCAGCGCAGGCGCGACGCAGATCCGGGTAGATGCTCCCCTGGACGATGCCGAACAGCGCCTGGTCCGCGCGGCGGTGATGGGCGCGGCAGGTTTCCGCCCAGCGCAGCGTTTTGCCGATCGATTTCGCCGTGTAGTCGTGGCTGGCGGGGTAGGGGATACACTCGTCGAAGGCCATGATGATGTCGGCGCCGAGCCGGTTTTGGATGGCGGTCGCTTCGCGCGGACCGAGGAAAATTCGCTCGCCGCTGACTTCATGCTTGAAAAAGACGCCGTCGTCGGTGATCTCCTTGTTCGGCAGGGAGAAGACCTGGAAGCCGCCGCTGTCGGTCAGGATCGGTTTCGGCCAGTGCATGAAGGTATGCAGGCCGCCGGCTTTGTCGACCAGCCCTTCGCCCGGTTTGAGGTGCAGGTGATAGGTGTTGGCCAGAACGATCTGCGCTCCGGCCTCCTCGACCTGGGCTGGGGTCAGCGCTTTCAGCGCGCCGTGGGTGCCGACCGGCATGAAGATCGGCGTTTCGATACTGCCGTGAACGGTCTGCAGCCGGCCGCGGCGGGCTCGGGTGGTCCGATCTCTGGCGAGCAGTTCAAAAGTCAGCGGCGCGGGTGAGGTTGCCATTATTGGGTCCGTTTCCTGGGAGATGATTTGCGTTGACGTGCGAATTTAACAGATATCGTCTCCGGTCGCAATCGGCCCGCGACGGTTCCGCTTTGCGGGCCGATCAACGATGAGTGCCGCCTGGCCAGCCCTTCTGGAACGCGCTGACTTTTGCCGGGTACGGTTCGCGCTCGACTTCTACAGTCGATGTCGGCTGGGGAGCGGCGAGCTGCTGCGGCTGCGCCGGCCGTTATTGGCCGCGGTTCGACAGTCGATCGATGTGGCAGGTGACGGCAGAGAGCAACGGCTGGTCCCGCTGTTCGAGCCGGTTGCGAGTAGCGATCCCTGTGCACGCAGGAGATATCAGAAGCCGGCACCGCCGTTTGTCATCCGTCCCGGTCTGGTCGCGGCCCAAACCGTCGAAGAGGGTGACCGTCTCGAGCTGGAGGTACTTTTTTTCGGCGCCGGCACGGCCCGGATTGCCGATTTCGTCTCCAGTCTCGACCTTGTCGGTCAAAACGGTCTTGTACAGGGCGAAGGACACTTCGAAGTGACCGAAGCGCACAGTTGCGGCCTGCACGGTGAACTGCAGCCGCTCTGGTGCCAGGGGCAACGGTTAGCGCACCTCACTCCGGAAATCCATACACTGGCCAGCTACCTGGACCTGGCGATCCCGGTCAGCCCTGTCTGGCAGATCACTATTGACACGCCGGCCCGGTTAATCCGGAATGGCCAACCTCTGCGTGCCCCCCGTTTTATTCAGCTTTTTCCGTTCATGCTGCGGCGGGTCACGTCCATGCTGCATGCCCACTGTGGTTTCGAAGTCTGTGCCGATGCGCGGTTGTTCATGGATGCGGCCATGACGATCAGCCAGAAACAGGCCGACTGGAAGTGGCTCGACGGGCGGGAATCTGGCCGGCATGCACCTGTTGAACCGATGGCTGGTTTGATCGGCCAACTGCTGGTCGAGGGGCGTGAGGGCCTTGACTGTCTCTGGGTGATCGCGCTGTCAGCTCTCTTCGGGGTTGGTCGAGGGGCAGCATACGGCGCCGGGCAATTGCGGCTGGAAGATGTTGGCCGGTGAGAAAAGGTTTGCTGGAGACCGCCACTGCGCTATAATCATGAAAAAAACTGTGATTTCAAGGAGGTGATGCTATGCCCGATGCTTGGGAAGAGCGCAAAAAAGCACTGGAAAATCAGTATTTTTATGAACTTGACAAAGTGCTGATCGAGCGGATCCAGCAGCAGACTCATGAGAAGCTGATCCGCAAGTTCTGCAAGAACCGTTGCCCGAAATGCGGTGACCAGATCGAACCGATGGAGTTCCGGGGGGTTCCTCTGGACAAGTGCCGCAGCTGCGGCGGTGTCTGGCTCGGCCCGAACGACTTGAAGATTCTCGCCGAAAAGGATCATCGCACCTGGTTCGATCGCTGGTTCGGCGGGGAAGAGTAGTCAGCTCAAAACGCCGGCTCTGCCTTGGCCGGATTTCGGATGAAAAAGATGCGTCTGTCGATCAGCGGCTCTATCATTGGCAGCTATGTCCTGGCGCTGGCGGGTGTTATCTCTGCCAGTCTGGTGACCTTGGCGGCGCTCGATCTGGCTATCGGCGAACTGGCCGGCAACCCGGTGGCGTTGGCGGTTTTGCGTCACGCACAGCTGGCGGTCCTGATTTTGGCCCTGATCAGCCTGGTCGGCGGTCTGACCTGCATGCTGGCGTCCGCACGCCGGGCCGCGTTGATCCTCGAACGACTCAGGGAGGCGATTCGCCATTTGGCCGATGCGGTCCTCGACGAAGAGCTTCCGGACAACATCGCGGCGGGTGTCGATCTCGAAGATGAGATCCGCAGCATGGTCGGCAAGGTCAAGCAGAGCCAGCGCCTCTACCTCGACGCCAGTCCGCTGACCCGTCTGCCCGGCAATATCGCCATCGAACAGGTGCTCAACGAGCGGATGGCGCAGGGGGAGAACTTCGCCCTCTGCTACATCGATCTCGATGATTTCAAGGCCTATAACGACACCTACGGCTACGCCATGGGGAGCGAGCTGATCAAGATGACCGGCGAGATCATCCATCAGGCCAAGGATGAACACGCCAGCTTCCACGACTTTGTCGGCCATATCGGTGGCGACGATTTCGTCCTGGTCACGTCGCCGGAACAGGTCGCCCGGGTCTGTGAGGCGATCATCGCCTGCTTCGATGCGAAAATCCCCGACTACTACAGTGATGACGATCGCGCTCGTGGCTACATCGAATGCAACGACCGTTACGGGGTGATGCGCCGCTTCCCGCTGATGACCCTCTCCATCGCGGTCGTCTCCGATGTGCAGCGGTCGTTCTCCTCGCCTCTGGAGATTGCCCAAGTGGCCAGCGAGATCAAGGACTACGTCAAGAGCCTCCCCGGCAGCAACTACCTGATCGACCGCCGGGCGTTCGGTCGGCCAGGGGACGATTGACATTCGGGCAGTCTGAATGCAGCACGGCCGGCAGAGGTTTCCCCTGCCGGCCGTGACGTTTTTACGGGACTGATTTTCGTCGGATTGTGGGGTTACCTGAGATTGTAGAAGACCTCGGCGCCGTTGAACTGTGCCACGTCCCCCAGTTCATCCTCAATGCGCAACAGCTGGTTGTACTTGCAGACCCGGTCGGTGCGGCAGAGGGAACCGGTCTTGATCTGGCCGGCGTTGGTCGCCACCGCCAGGTCGGCGATGGTGGTGTCCTCGGTCTCGCCGCTGCGGTGGGAGATCACTGCGGTGTAGCCGGCGCGCTTGGCCATCTCGATGGCGTCGAGGGTCTCGGTCAGGGTGCCGATCTGGTTGACCTTGATCAGGATGCTGTTGGCGATCCCCTTGTCGATCCCTTCCTTAAGGATTTTGGTGTTGGTGACGAACAGGTCGTCACCGACCAGCTGGATGCGGTCGCCGAGGCGTTCGGTCAGCAGCCGCCAGCCGTCCCAGTCGTTCTCGGCCATGCCGTCCTCGATGGAGACGATCGGGTAGCGATCGACCAGATCGACATAGAACTCGACCAGATCGGCGGCACTCTTCTCCGGCTGCGCCTCATTTGCCAGGATGTACTTGCCGTCCTTGTACAGCTCGCTGGAGGCGACATCGAGGGCGAGCAGCACCTCGCTCCCCGGCTGGTAGCCGGCTGCTTTGATCGCCTGCATGATCACTTCGAGGGCCTCTTCGTTGCTCTTCAGGTCGGGGGCGAAACCGCCCTCGTCGCCGACCGCAGTATTATAGCCCTTCTCCTTGAGAACCTTCTTCAGGGCATGAAAAATCTCGGCACCCATGCGCAGTGCTTCGGCGAAGCTGGCGGCGCCGGCCGGCATGATCATGAACTCCTGGATGTCGACGTTGTTGTCAGCATGTTCGCCGCCGTTGATGATGTTCATCATCGGCAGGGGAAGCTCCTTGGCATTGGCGCCCCCCAGGTACTGGTAGAGCGGCAGACCGGCTTCTTCGGCGGCCGCCTTGGCGACGGCCAGGGAGGCGCCGAGCAGGGCGTTGGCGCCGAGGTTGCTTTTGAAGTCGGTGCCGTCGAGTTCCAGCAGCTTGCGGTCGATACCGGTCTGGTCGGAGGCTTCCCAGCCGAGCAGCGCTTCGGCGATCACTTCGTTGACATGCTGCACCGCCTTCAAGACCCCTTTGCCGAGATAGCGCGCGCCGTCACCGTCCCGCAGCTCCAGGGCCTCGCGTTCGCCGGTCGATGCGCCGCTCGGCACGGCCGCCCGCCCCATGACACCGCTTTCCAGATAGACTTCGACCTCGACGGTCGGATTGCCGCGGGAATCGAGAATTTCGCGTGCGTAGATGTCGATGATTTCACTCATGTCCGGCTCCCTTATATGATGGATGGTTGCAGCGTTGCTTCTGCGCAGTGATACCGGGACTTTTTATATAGCACATTGCCGGCAAATGGAAGGTTTATGTCCTGCAGATCGCCGATTTGCCTGCGCGAATGCTACGGGATTGATTTGTCGCTGCTCCCGGTGGTATTTTGTCTGACAGCTGTAAGCGACTCCTGCAAGGTTTGCCATTGGACGACAGTCAACAGTTTGAGTTCGTGCCGGACGACCCGTCTCTGGCTCATGCCCTCTTCGGGCAGCAAAATCGTCACCTGCGCCAGATTGAGGCTCTGACCGGAGTCAAAATCTCTTCCAAGGGGAGTTCGGCTCGTCTCGCAGGTCCCGGTGACCGGGTCGCTCTCGCCCGCCGCTTGCTCGAAGAGCTGGCCGCTCTGCTGGCCGCCGGTTTCCCGCTGCGTTCCGTCGATATCGAATACGCGGCGCGGATTTTGCGCAGTCAGGCGGCGACCCGGCTCACCGATATCTTCCTCGACACTGTGGTGGTCTCCTCGCGCGGTAAGGCGATCGCGCCGAAAACTCAGGCGCAGAAGACCTATGTCGATGCGATCCGTCACAAAGATGTCGTGTTCGGTATCGGCCCGGCCGGTACCGGCAAGACCTACCTGGCCATGGCGATGGCGGTGGCCCAGTTGATGAAGAAACAGGTCAGCCGCATCGTGCTGGTGCGGCCGGCGGTGGAAGCCGGCGAAAAACTCGGGTTTCTCCCCGGGGATCTGGCTGAGAAGGTCAATCCTTACCTGCGTCCCCTCTACGATGCCCTCTATGATCTGCTCGACTTCGACCGTGGCCAGGCGCTGATCGACCAGCAGGTCGTCGAAGTGGCGCCGCTGGCGTTCATGCGCGGGCGCACCCTGAATGACGCCTTCGTCATTCTTGACGAGGCGCAGAATACCACCACGGAGCAGATGAAGATGTTTCTCACCCGCCTCGGCTTCGGCAGCCGGGCGGTGGTCACTGGCGATGTCACCCAGATCGACCTGCCGCGCGACAAGCCCTCCGGTCTGCTCGACGCCATGGATGTTCTCGACGCTGTCGAAGGGGTCGCGTTCGTCCGCTTCTCCGAACGGGACGTGGTCCGTCACCCGATCGTCCAGGCGATCGTCCAGGCCTATGACCGCAAAACCGCCGGTTGATCCGGACTGTTGATGACTCATGAGCAAAGAGCGTAAAAAAGAGAGTTCCGCCAGTCGGCCGCTGTTTTTGTCGCGCTGCCGCCAGGAGACCCCGGATGCCGAGCGGCAGCGCCTGCAGCGGTTTCTGCTGCTGGTTCTGCTGGTGGTGCTGCTCGCTTTTGTGATTGTCCCCAAGGGGACGATCACGCCGATCGATTTCACAGCCGGCGACATTGCCCCACGGGACATCAAGGCGCCGGCCACCCTGCTGATTCCGGATGATGACCTGACGGCCAAGAAACGCGACGAAGCCGTCCGGACGGTGCCGCTCCTCTATGACTACGACCCGGCGGTGCACCGCTCCCTTGCGGCGCGACTCAATCCGCTCCTCGACTACCTGGCCCAGCAGGGGGCCGATCCGCGCCCCATCGAGACGCTGCTGACTGAACTGGAGACCAATCTCGGTTTCAAATTCAGTGCCCGGCGCTTGCAGTCGCTGCTGGAGCTTGCCAAGCGCCCCGATCTCCCTTCGCAACTCGAACAGATCCTGCATCGCGTCTACCGCCAGCGGGTGACCGGTAATCTCAAGCTGTTCGAGGCCGATCGCCCGCAGGGGATTGTTTTTCGCCACCTCGACAACCAGGTCGAGCAGGCCGACAGCGACCAGATCCGGGTGATCGGCCTGGGAGAGCTGCAGGTCCTGGTGCGGGCGGAACTGGCGGCTGGCGGCTGGAACCGGACGCAGCGGGAATCGCTGGAAGAGGTGCTGCTCTCCCTGTTGCGGCCGAATATCTCGTTCAATCAGAACGAAACCGAACTGCGCCGGCAACGGGCGCGCGAGGCGGTGCAGCCGGTCCTGACCCAGGTCAAGAAGGGGGAGATGATCGTGCGCGAAGGCGACCGGATCAGTCAGGCTCAGATCCGCAAGCTGGATGCGCTCAAACGCGATGATGATTCGGCCGACTTCTGGCGCAAGGCGTTCGGTCTGCTCAGCTCACTGTTCCTGCTGGTCTTCATGGTCCATCGCTACGCCGGTCGCAACATTCGCAAGTATCGGCCGGATAACCGCGACCTGCTCTTCATGGCCTGCACCTTCGTCGGGCAGATCGTGCTCCTCAAGATCGCCATTCTGATCGCCGCCGCCCTCGGCACCACACTCCCTTACCTCGAGCAGAACGTCTATTACTACGCCTTCCCGTTTGCGGTCGGCCCGATGCTGGTGCGCATTGTTCTCAATTCCGAGTTCGCCCTGGTCTTCGCCCTGGTCACAGCGGTGGCCGCCGGTCTGCTGTTCGGCAGCAGTTTTACCGTGCTGGCCTTTGCTCTGCTGAGCAGCCTGGCGGCGGCACACTGGGTCAAGCACCTCAGCGAACGGTCGTCTCTCTACCGAGCCGGCATACGCGTCGGCATGTTCAATTTTCTGACGATCTTCGCCCTGCACCTGCTCACCAGCAACCCCTTCGACCTGCAGCTGGTCTACAAGCTGCTGTTCGGCCTGGCCGGTGGCCCGCTGATTGCCGTGCTGGTGATCGGCATCATCCCGCTGATCGAGTCGCTGTTCCGCTACACCACCAATCTGAAGCTGCTCGAACTGGCTAACATGAACAATCCTCTGCTGCGCGAACTGATGGTGCAGGCGCCGGGGACTTATCACCATTCGATCATCGTCGGCAACCTGGCCGAAGCTGCCGCCGAGACGATTGGCGTCAACCCGCTGACGGTCCGGGTGGCCGCCTACTACCACGATGTCGGCAAGATCAAAAAGCCCCTCTATTTCATCGAGAACGTCGGTGGTCAGGAGAACCGGCACGACAAGCTGGCACCGTCGATGAGCGCCCTGATCCTGATGGCCCATGTCAAGGACGGCATCGAGATGGCCCGGGAGCATCGCCTCGGCCAGCAGCAGATCGACATCATTCGTCAGCATCACGGTACCAGCCTGATGAAGTTTTTCTACGACCGGGCAAAAAGCAAGGCCGACCCTGGTATGCCGCAGGTTGACGAGCGCGACTACCGTTACCCCGGGCCGAAGCCGCAGACCCGTGAAGCGGCCCTGATCATGCTCGCCGATGCCATCGAGGCGGCCAGTCGCACTCTGACCGACCCGACACCGGCCCGGGTGCAGGGGATGGTGCAGAAGATCATCAATAATATCTTCATCGACGGTCAGCTCGACGAATGCGAACTGACTCTGAAAGATCTGCATAATATCGCCAAGAGCTTCAACCGGGTGTTGGCCGGCATCTATCACCACCGGGTCGATTACCCGGAGCCGGTCAGCAAGGAACGTCATGTCGAAAGGCCGGGCAAAAAAGATGCTGAAAATAGCGATCGAAAACCGCCAAGGGAAAGTCAGGCTCCTGAAACGGCCGCTGCGAAGAGCAGCACGGACGATCTTAAGCGCCTCGGGATGTCCTGACGCCCGGCTGTCGATTCTGGTCGTCGACGATGCGCAGATTCGTGAACTGAACCGCGCCTATCTCGGCAAGGACCGGCCGACCAACGTGATCTCCTTCGCCATGCAGGAAGGGGAGGGGGCCGGGATCCAGCCCGATCTGCTCGGCGATGTGGTTATCTCCGCGGAGACGGCCGCCCGCGATGCTGCCGAGGCCGGCCAGCCGTTTGAGTCGGAACTTTACTTTCTGCTGCTGCACGGTATTCTGCACCTGCTCGGCTACGATCACGAGCGCGGCACCGAGGCCGAGGCCAGCCGCATGCGGGCGCGGGAACGCGAACTGTTCGCCCTGATCCGGGAGCAGTTTCTCGTCGAGCCTGGTTGATGCTTTCGCAGAAAGTCGGAATCGCCGCAAGCATGTCGTTGAAACGCTGAGGCACTGAGGCACTGAGTCATTCATTCATGATTTCAGGATGTTCCCTCCGCGTCGCCGTGTCTCCGCGATAAAGTTTCGAATTTTCGGTTGTCGGCGATCGGCTGTATTGCCCACGAACAAGGAGGAAGACCAGCGGTGGAAGAAGAGAGTCGGGGGATCTCCCTGATCGCCAGCCTTAAACGGCTGCTCCCCGGGCGGCGGCGTGCCCTGACCGAAAAAGAGCTGCAGGAGGCGATCAACAGCTGTGAGGAGGAGGGGATCCTCAACGAGGCCGAAGGCGACATGCTGCAGTCGATCTTCGAGTTCGGCGACACCATCGTCCGTGAAGTGATGGTGCCGCGTATCGACATGGTCTGCTGTCCGATCGACGCCGGCGCACGCGACGTTCTCGATCTGATCCTCACGTCGGGTCATTCGCGGATCCCGGTCTACCAGGGTTCGACCGACCGGATCGTCGGCATCGTCTACGCCAAGGATCTGCTGCGCTACTGGGGGGAGGACCTCAACCGGCTCCCCCTCGACGCGGTCATGCGCCAGCCGCAGTTCATCCCCGAAACCAAGCGGATCGAGGAGCTGCTGATCGAGTTCCGGACCCGGCGGGTGCATATCGCCATTGTCGTCGATGAATACGGCGGCACCTCCGGTCTGATCACCATCGAGGATCTGCTTGAGGAGATCGTCGGCGACATCCAGGACGAATACGACCTGGAAGAGGACTGGATTCAGCCCCAGGAGGACGGCACCCTGCTGGTCGACGCCCGCACCAATGTCGAGGATCTGGAAGAGTGCTTCGATATCGAGATCACCAAAGAGAAGTTCGATACGGTCGGCGGCTACCTGTTTCACCTGCTCGGCCACGTCCCCAAAGCCGGCGAGACGGTACAAGCCGGTGAACTGACTCTGCAGGTGGTCGAATCCGACGAACGCAAGGTGCGTAAGGTCAGCGTCTGGCGCGATAGCGCCGCCAGCGAGCCGGGCGACCAGAGTCGGTGATGCGCCGCCTGCTCCCCCCTTGCGACCTGGCGATCGCGGTCGCGGCCGGCCTGCTGGTCGCCTGTGCCTTTCCCGACCCCGATCTGCCGCTGCTCGCCTGGTTCGGCCTGGCGCCGCTGCTTGTTGTCATGCCGCGTCGCCCCTTCATGAGCGGCTTTGTCGCCGGGTTCGCTTTTTTCGCCGTCGTTCTCTACTGGCTCAACATCGTCATGACCACCTACGGTCGACTGCCGCTGACCGTGTCGGTGCTCCTCTACCTGCTGCTGGTCGCCTATCTCGCTCTGTTCTGGGGGACGGCGACCTGGGCCGCCTGCCGGCTGCGCCAGGTCTGCAACTATCCGTTCGCCCTGACCCTGCCGGTCTTCTGGGTCGCCCTCGAGCTGCTGCGGGCGCTGCTTTTGACCGGTTTCCCCTGGGCGACTCTCGGCTACTCCCAGCAGGCCTGGCTGCCGGTGATCCAGTCGGCCGACCTGTTTGGTGTTTACGGCATCAGCTATCTGCTCCTGCTCAGCAACGCCGTGCTCGCCGAACTCTACCTCGGCGGGCGCCGTCAGGCCGGGCAGCGGCTGCCGGTGCCGGCACTGCTCTGTCTGCTGGTGCTGCTCGGCGCCAACCTCGGCTACGGTTTCTGGCGCCTGGCGGCGCCGGTCGAAGAGGCGCAAGCGACGGCGCGCGTCGGTCTGGTTCAGGGGAATATTCCGCAGGATCTCAAATGGAATCCCGATTTCCAGCAGCAGACCTTGCAGACCTATCGGCGCCTGTCGCTGCAGGCCGCCGCGGCCGGTGCGACCGACCTCCTGGTCTGGCCGGAAGCGGCGACACCCTTCTACTACCAGGAAGGGGGCGCGGCCGCTGCGGCGGTCGATGCGGTGGCCAGCAGAACCGGTGGCCGCCTGCTGTTCGGCAGTCCCGCCTACCGGCAGAGCGACGGCCGGCTGCGCTATCTGAACAGTGCGTTTCTGATCGATGCAGAGCGGCGGCAGCTCGGCCGCAGCGACAAGATTCACCTGGTGCCGTTCGGCGAATATGTCCCCCTCGCCTGGCTGTTGCCGTTTGTCAACAAGCTGGTAGTCGGCATCGGCGACTTCTCTCCGGGGGAAGTCAATCCGCTGCCACTGAACGGCGCACAGCTCGGCGTGCTGATCTGCTATGAGGTGATCTTCCCGGAACTGGCCCGCGATTATGTGCGGCAGGGGAGCGGCCTGCTGGTCAACCTGACCAACGACGCCTGGTTCGGTCGCTCCTCGGCACCTGAGCAGCACCTCGCCATGGCCCGCTTCCGCGCCATCGAGAACCGGGTCTGGCTGGCCCGCGCCGCCAATACCGGCATCTCGGCGTTGATCGCCCCGAGCGGCGCCATCGTGCAGCGCTCGCCCCTGTTCGTCGAAACGTTCCTGGTCGGCCAGGTCGGCCTCGTCGCCGCGCCGGGACTCTACGCCCGCACCGGCGACGCCTTCCCGCTGCTGTTCGTCCTGGTCGGCATCGTCTGGCTCTGGCAGACCCGAGCAACGTCTCTGAACCGAAAAAACTGTGTATGACGCGAATCGCCCCTTGTTCCTTATGAGGGTGACGGGTATAATCCCCCGTTCATCTGCAAACGCCTGTGAGGTCAGTCATGTTCCGAGAAGAGATCGATATTCTGAAACATCTAGCCGACAAGCTCGCCGAGCTGAGGAGGTCTCTTTGACCTCGATGCCAAACGCGAGCGGATCTGTGAACTGGAGGCCGAGATCGCCCGGCCCGATTTCTGGAACGACAACGAGCGGGCCCAGGAGGTTCTGAAGGAGCGGACGACCCTCGACAAGCTGGTCGGTGAGTGGGACCGGTCTGACCGCGAACTGCAGGATCTGCTGGTCCTCTGTGAACTCGGCGAAGAGGGGGAGGACAGCGCAACCCTCGTCGAAGTCCAGTCTCTGCTCCCCGCCCTGCAGCAGCAGGTCGACCGCATGGAGTTTGCCCGGATGCTTTCCGGCGAGCATGACGGCGCCGACGCTATCGTCAGTATCAATGCCGGTGCCGGCGGCACCGAAGCCCAGGACTGGGCCGAGATGCTGCTGCGCATGTACCTGCGCTGGGCCGAGCGCAAGGGCTTCAAGACCGAGATCACCGAATATCAGCCCGGAGACGAAGCCGGTGCCAAGGGGGTGACATTCACCGTCAGCGGTCCGTACGCCTACGGTTATCTGAAGGCGGAGAAGGGGATCCACCGCCTGGTGCGTATTTCGCCGTTCGATGCCAACGCCCGTCGGCACACGTCGTTCTGCTCGGTCTTTATCTTCCCGGAGATCTCCGAGGATATCGAAGTCGATATCCAGGACAAGGATCTGCGGGTCGACACCTACCGGGCCAGTGGCGCCGGTGGCCAGCATATCAACAAGACCGATTCGGCAATCCGCATCACCCATATCCCGTCGGGGATTGTCGTCAGCTGCCAGAGCGAGCGTTCCCAGCACAAGAACCGGGCCACCGCCCTCAAACAGCTGAAAGCCCGGCTGTATGAGCTGGAGATCGAGAAGAAAGAGAGCGAGACCGAGGCGCTGGCCGGCGAAAAGAAGGAGATCGCCTGGGGGAGCCAGATCCGCTCCTATGTGCTGCACCCGTACCGGATGGTCAAGGACCACCGCACCGGCCATGAGGTCGGCAATGCCGATGCCGTGCTCGACGGCGATCTCGACGGCTTCATCGAGGCGTACCTGTTGAAGTGAGGTCGGCTCTGACGTCGGGCTTGCCGGACCTGTCGGACCCGCCAGACGTCTGACCAGTCAGAAAAAGGAAAGACTCCATGTCTGTAGAAAGCCCCAGCGAGATCCTCGCCCAGCGCCGTGCCAAGCTCGACGAACTGCGGGCCCGGGGGGAGAATCCGTTCGCCAACGACTTCCGGGCCCGTCATGTCAGCAGCGAGCTGCTTGCGGCCCATGCCGACCAGGATGCTGCCGCCCTCGATCAGGTCGACACCGACTATGCCGTGGCCGGCCGGATCATGGCCAAGCGCGATTTCGGCAAGGCGGCTTTCATTCAGTTGCAGGATCGCGCCGGACGGCTGCAGATCTACGTGGCGAAGAACGAGATCGGCGCGGAGGACTACGAGTCGTTCCGCCGTTTCGATATCGGTGACATTGTCGGCGTTGTCGGTCGGCCGTTTCGCACCAAGACCGGCGAGCTGTCGCTGCGCGCAGCCACCATCCGCCTGCTGACCAAATCACTGCTGCCGCTGCCGGAAAAGTGGCACGGTCTGACCGACGTTGAAACCCGCTACCGGCAGCGCTACCTCGACCTGATCGCTAACCCGGAAGTGCGCGAGGTCTTTCGGGTGCGCAGCCGGATTGTTGCCCTGATCCGTCAGTTCATGGTCAGCCGCGACTACCTTGAAGTCGAGACGCCGATGATGCAGCCGATCGCCGGCGGCGCTACGGCCCGGCCATTTGTCACCCACCACAACACCCTGAAGATGGATCTGTTTTTACGGATCGCCCCGGAGCTCTACCTGAAACGCCTGGTGGTCGGCGGTTTCGAACGGGTGTTCGAGATCAACCGCAATTTCCGCAACGAAGGGATCTCCATCCAGCACAACCCCGAATTCACCATGATGGAGTTTTATCAGGCCTATGCCACCTATCAGGATCTGATGGACTTCACCGAGGAGCTGATCTGCCACGTCACCGAACAGATCTGCGGCGGACTGACCATTCCGTACGGCGAGCGCCAGGTCGATCTCAGCCGCCCCTGGAAGCGCCTGACCGTGCGTCAGGCGATCGTCGCTCACAGCGACCTGCAGGAAGCCGATCTCGATGACCGGCAGACCCTGCTCGACTACAGCAAGCGGCTGGGGCTCGACCTCGACGCCAGAATCGGTCACGGCAAGCTGCTGACGGAACTGTTCGACGAGGTCGCCGAACCGCAGTTGTGGCATCCGACGTTCATCACCGAGTACCCGACCGAGGTGTCGCCACTGTCGCGCAAGAACGATGACAACCCTGAGGTGGTCGATCGCTTCGAACTGTTCATTGTCGGCCGCGAACTGGCCAACGCCTTCTCCGAGCTGAATGATCCCGACGATCAGCGCGAACGCTTTGTCCGGCAGTTGGCCGAAAAGGCGGCCGGTGACGACGAGGCGCACGCCATGGACGAGGATTACATCCGTGCCCTGGAATACGGCCTGCCGCCGACCGCCGGCGAAGGGATCGGTATCGACCGCCTGGTGATGCTGCTGACCAATTCCGCGTCGATCCGCGACGTCATCCTCTTCCCGCAGCTGCGGCCGGCGAAGAGTGTGAGGAGTGAGGAGTGAGGCGTCTAAACTCAATCGATCGTCTGGTCGCAAGGAGATCTCGCATTGCCAGCACCGCCAGCATTTTTACAGTGAAGAGTGTCGGGGTGGTGTGAAGTTCACCCCTTACCCCTCACCTCTCACCCCTCACAAGGTGCTATGAACTACGAACTGTTCGTCAGCCTCCGTTATCTGCGCGCCAAGCGCAAGCAGACCTTCATTTCGGTGATCTCCTTCATCTCGATCGCCGGCGTGACCCTCGGCGTCGCCGCCCTGATTGTGGTGCTGGCGGTGATGACCGGTTTTCATGACGGCGTGCGCAAGCAGATCCTCGGCAACATCCCCCATGTTCTGGTGCAGCAGCATGGTGAAGAGCTGGCCGATGCCGGGGCGATTATCGAGAAGATCCGCGGACTCTCCCAGGTCCTCGACGCTCAGCCTTTTGTCAGCAAGGAGGCGATGCTGCTGTCGAATCGCAACGTCGCCGCGGTCAACGTCAAGGGGGTGGTCGCCGGCAACAAGGTGTTTCGCCAGGCTTTTCTGACTCTGGACGGGGCAGCGGTCGAGGCCCTGCTCGACCGGTCAGACGCGGCGCTCCCCGGGATTGTTATCGGTCTCGATACCGCGACCAGTCTCGGCGTGGCCCTCGGTGACACCATCAATGTCATCCCGCCGATGTTCACCATCACGCCGTTCGGTATGATTCCGAAGATGAAGCCGTTTCAGGTGGTCGGTATCGTCAGCCAGCGCGGCGGTTTCCTCGATACCTACTTCGCCTATATCGACCTCGGGGTTGCCCAGACCTTCTTCGATCTCGGCGAGCGGGTCAGCGGCGTCGAGGTCGAGGTCGCCGGTTTCGGTCAGGCCGGACCGGTCGCCGCGCAGCTGCGCGCCAGTTACGGCTACCCGTACAGCGTCCGCTCCTGGGAAGATATGTTCGGTTCCTTCCTGTCGGCCCTGAAGCTGGAGAAACTCGGACTGTTCATCGTCCTCGGCATCATCGTGCTGGTCGCCGCCTTCAATATCGCCACCACCCTGATCATGGTGGTGATGGAGAAACACCGCGACATCGCCATCCTGCGCTCCCTGGGGGCGACTTCGCGCAGCATCATGAAGATCTTCGTTCTCGAGGGGCTGATCATCGGCACTCTCGGCACCCTGCTCGGCACTCTGCTCGGTCTGCTGCTGGCGAAAAACGCCGACCCGATCATCAAGGGGCTGGAGGAGCTGCTGCGGGTCAAAATTTTCGAGGAGAGTGTCTACGGCATGGACACCTTCCCGTCGGTGGTCAACTCCGCCGATGTGTTGGCTGTGGTGCTGGTGGCCATGGGGATCTCCCTGCTGGCGACCATCTACCCGGCCTGGCGGGCGGCCCGCATGGACCCGGCCGAGGCGTTGCGTTATGAGTGAGCGCAGCGAACGGGCGTGAGACAAAAAGAGGAACGACCGACAGTCGGCATTGCTGCACGTTGAATCATTCCCGCTGCAAGCAGGATCAGTTGATGATTGAAGTCCTCGATTTGACGAGAAAGTTTCAGACCGGCCGTGGCGAGATCGAGGTGCTGCGCGGCGTCTCTTTCGAGATCCGGGCGGCCGAGCGGATTGCCGTGGTCGGCGCCTCCGGAGCCGGCAAGACCACCCTGATGCACCTGCTCGGCGGGCTCGACCGGCCCAGTCGCGGCTCGGTCGCTTTCGAGGGGAAGGATATCTATCGGTTCAGCGCCGCCGAACTCGACGGTTTCCGCAATCGGACCATCGGTTTTGTTTTCCAGTTTCACCAGCTGCTGCCGGAGTTCAGTGCTCTGGAAAACGTGATGATGCCGGTGCTGGTCGGTCGCGGCAGCCGGGCCGAGGCGCGCAACCGGGCCGAAGCGCTGCTCACATCGGTCGGCCTCGCTCATCGCGCCAGCCACAAACCGGGACAACTCTCCGGCGGGGAGCAGCAACGGGTCGCCATTGCCCGCGCTCTGATCATGGCGCCGCGCCTGTTGCTCGCCGACGAGCCGACCGGCAATCTCGACAGCGCCACCTCGGCCGAGATCCTCGACCTGCTCGACCGCCTGCACGCCGAGCATGGCCTCACCATGGTCATGGTCACCCACAGCAGCCAGGTCGCCGAACGGATGGACCGGACGCTGCGGATGGTCGATGGCCATCTTGCGTAAAGAGTGCGCCTTTTAGCATTTGCAATGGCCGGAACGTTTTTTTACAATGAGTGACTTTGTTCGGGAACGGTACCCACTCCGCTCCCGATTTAGTGTTCGCGGAAATTGGGAAAGGGTTTGACCATGCTGAAAAAGGCTCTCAGCCTGCTTCTCTGTTTGACTCTGGCTCTCCCCGTCTGGGCGGCCGACGATTTTTTGCTGGCCGATATCCAGATCGAAGGGGCCCGTCGAGTCAAGGTCAGTGATGTTCTCGGTGCCATGAGTCTCAGGGTCGGGCAGATGATCGACGTCGAGGACGTCGATGCCGCCATTCAGGCGATCTACCGTCTCGGGCGTTTTTCCGATATCGCTGTCGAGGCCGAGGAGGTCCCGAACGGTAAGCTGCTCCGCTTTCTCCTGACTGAACGGCCCCTGGTGCGCAATGTCAGTTTCACCGGGAATGATGAGCTCGACGACGCCAAGCTGCGCGAGGTGGTCAAACTGCGCGTCCCGGATATCTATGACCCGTACAAGGTGGCGCAGAGTGTCGAAGCCATCAAGGAAGCCTATGTCAAGGAAGGCTACTATGCGGCCCGGGTGAGTGCCGACAGTCAGGTCAACGCGGAAAACGAGTCAACGGTTGTCTTCACGATCGACGAAGGGCCGCTGGTGCGGATCAAGGAGATTCGCTTTAGTGGCAACAGCCGTTTCAGTGCGGGCGAGCTGCGCAAGGCGATGGAGATCCGCGAAAAATGGATGCTCTCCTGGTTGACCGGCCGCGGCAATTACGATGAGCTGCTGCTGGAGCAGGATCTCGAGCGGATCGCCGATCTCTACTACAATGTCGGTCACGTGCGGGTCAAGGTGCGCAAGCCGGTCATCTCCCTGATTGACGGCAGCAAACACATGCTGCTGCTGATCAATATCGAGGAAGGCCCGCAGTTCAAAATCGGCAAGATCGAGGCCCAGGGGGATCTGCTGCAGGAGAAGCAGAGTCTGGTTGACCTGTCGAGACTGCAGTCCGGGGACGTGTTCTCCCGCGACGAACTGCGCCAGGCGGTCGGTCGGGTCAGCGATCTGTATGCCGACCGCGGCTATGCTTATGTCAACGTCGCGCCGTTGACCCGGGTCAACGAAGAAGAGCGAACCATCGACGTCATGCTCGATATCGAGCAGGGTCCGCAGGTTTCAGTCGAACGGATCAACATCACCGGCAACACCAAGACCCGCGACAAGGTGATCCGTCGCGAAATAAAGCTGATCGAAGGCGAACTGTACAACGCATCAGCGATGAAGCGCAGCAAGGGGCGGATCAATAATCTCGGCTATTTCGAAGCTGTCGACATCACGACCAGTGAAGGCTCTGCCCCGGAGTGGGTCGATATCAATGTCAACGTCAAGGAGCGGCCGACGGGAACCTTCAGTATCGGAGCCGGTTTCTCCTCGGTGGAAGGTTTTGTCGGCCAGGGGTCGATGACCCAGGAGAACTTCCTCGGCCGTGGTCTGAAGATGAACCTCGCGGCCTCCCTCGGTGGTGAGAGTACCACCTATCAGGTCGGCCTGACCGATCCCTACTTTCTCGACACCCGCTGGGTGCTCGGCTTCGAACTGTACAAGACCGAGCGCGAGTGGACTGATTTCAGCCGCAAGGTGACCGGTGGCGCTCTGAAAGGCGGGCACCCGATCGGCGAGTACTCCCGGCTGTTGCTGGTCTATCGCTACGACCAGAAGGAGATCTACGACGTCGAGCCGTTCGCCTCGCGGATTATTCGCGAGCAGGAGGGGAAGTCCAACATTTCGTCTCTGACCACAATCTTCTCGCGCAATACAACCGACGATCGTCTCGACCCTTCCCGGGGAGGCGTGCTTGAACTCTCCTGGGAGTACGCCGGTCTTGGCGGTGACGAGAAGTTCAGCAAGTATGTTCTCGATTACCGGCACTTTTGGCCGGTCTTTCTCGGCACGGTCTTCTCCGTACACGGCAATATCGGCTATGCGCATGAAACCGGCGGCGAGGAGGTCCCGATCGATGAACGCTTCTTCCTCGGCGGCATCAACTCCCTGCGTGGTTTCGATTCCCGCGAAGTCGGACCACGTGATCCGCTGACCGGGGACTTTACCGGTGGCGATCTGGCCGCCTATGCCAATATCGAATATATCTTCCCGATCCTCCCCGACGTCGGTATCAAAGGGGTCGCTTTCTTCGATATCGGCAACGCCTGGGATTCCGACGTGAGTTCCTTCGATGACTGGCGCTACAGTGTCGGTGCCGGTATCCGCTGGCGCAGTCCGTTGGGACCGTTGCGCCTCGAGTGGGGCTACAACCTCGACCCCGAACCGTGGGAGCCGGACTCCCGGTTTGAATTCATGATTGGACGGTTCTTCTAAGAATACTGATTACTGATCACTGACCGCGGATTTCCTTCACCTCAACACAAAGGAGTATTGTCCCATGATCCGTCTGTTTATTGCCCTGATGGTTGTTGCCGGTTTCTGCGTCTCCCCGGTTCTGGCGGAAGATCTGAAAATCGGTTATGTCGATCTGCAGAAAGCCCTGAACCTGTCGACCGCCGGCAAAATGGCCAAGGAGAAGATCAAGTCCAAGGTCGAGACCTATGACGCCGAAGTGCAGCTGCGCCAGCAGGAGCTGCAGAAGCTCAAGGAGGATCTCGAGAAGCAGGCGATGCTCCTCTCCGAGGAGGCGCGCAACGCCAAAGAACGTGATTACCAGCAGAAGCTCAAGGAATACCAGCGCTTCACCAAGGATATCCAGGAAGAGTTGCAGCAGACCGATGCCGATCTGACCCGCAAGATTCTCGAGGATCTCCTCAAGGTGGTACAGGAGGTCGGCAAGCAGCAGGGCTACACGCTGGTTCTGGAAAAGACCGAGAGTTCCCTGGTCTATGCCGACAGCAAAATCGATATGACCGATGCCGTGATCAAGGCGTTCGACGCCAAAGGCAGGTAACATGAGCGGACAGGCGACTCTCGGCGAGCTGGCTGAACTCGTCGGTGGCCGGGTCAGCGGCGATCCCTCGGTACGGCTCACCGGCGTCGCTCCCCTCGACCAGGCCGGCGCTGACCAGATCAGTTTTCTGGCCAACCCGAAATACCGCGACAAGCTCTCTGCCTGCCAGGCCGGGGCGCTGATTGTGACCCCCGAGTTGGAGGGGACGGTTGCCAAGCCGCTGCTGCTGGTCGACAATCCGTATCTCGCCTTTGCCAGGGTGCTGACCCGGTTTGCCGTGCCGCCCTATCAGTCTGCAGGGATTTCGCCGGCAGCCCATGTCGACCCGCAGGCGGATATCGGCGCCGATGTCACGATCAGCGCCGGCTGCGTGGTCGGCGCCGGGGTATCGATCGGTCGGGGGAGCTGCCTGCAGCCGAACGTGGTCATCTATCCCGGCGTTACGGTCGGCGAAGACTGCCTGCTGCACGCCAACGTCACGGTGCGCGAGAACTGTCAGCTCGGCGACCGGGTGATTCTGCAGCCGGGGGCGATCATCGGCGCCGACGGCTTCGGCTATGCGCCGGACGGCGAAAGCTATGCCAAGATCCCCCAGGTCGGCCGGGTGGTGCTCGAAGACGATGTTGAGGTCGGTGCCTGCAGCTGCATCGACCGCGCAACCCTCGGAGAGACCCGTATCGGTCGCGGGACCAAGATCGATAACCTGGTGCAGGTCGCCCACAATGTCGTCATCGGTGCGGACAGCATCCTCGTCTCGCAGACCGGCATCGCCGGCAGCACCACCATCGGCCGTCACTGTACCTTCGGTGGCCAGTCGGCGGTGGCCGGGCATCTCAAGGTCGGCAACCATGTCCGACTGGCCGGTCGCGGCGGCATCACCCACGATGTTGCCGACCGTCAGAACCTCGCCGGACTGCCGATGCAGTCACATCGGGACTGGTTGAAGACGGCGATGTGCCTGCCGCACCTGCCGGAGATGCGCAAGGAGCTGAAAAGCCTCCGGCAGCAGCTCGACGAGCTGGAAAAACGACTCTCTGAAAGTGATCAATGATATGGAGCTCAACATTCACGACATCATGCAGTACCTGCCGCACCGTTATCCGTTTTTGCTGGTCGACCGGATTGTCGATTTCAGCGCCGGCCAGCGGATTGTCGGCCGCAAATGCGTCACCATCAACGAACCGTTCTTCCAGGGGCACTTCCCCGGTCATCCGATTATGCCGGGAGTGCTGATCCTCGAAGCCATGGCCCAGATCGGCGGCGTCTATGCCTGTCTGTGCAACGAAGTCGAGAAGGACCGGGTGCCTTATTTCGTCGGCATCGACAAGGCCAAGTTCCGCCGGCCGGTCCGCCCCGGCGACGTGCTGACCATCGAACTTGAGCTGATCAGCCTGAAGCGTGGTATCTACACTTTTGCCGGCAGGGCGCTGGTTGATGACAAACTGGCGTCCCAGGCCGAACTCAAGGCGACCTTCGCCGCTACCGACCAGGACAGGGAACAATGATCCATCCGACAGCTATCATAGATGCCAGCGCCCGGCTGGCCGACGATGTCCAGGTCGGCCCCTACGTGGTCATCGGTCCTGACGTTGTCATCGGCCCCGGCACGACGGTCGGCGCCCATGCAGTGATCGACAGCTGGACCGAGATCGGCGCCGATAACCGGATCTTCCAGTTCGCCTCGGTCGGCGCGCCGCCTCAGGACCTCAAGTACGCCGGCGAAGAGACCCGGCTGATCATCGGCGACCGCAATACCATCCGCGAGTTCGCCACCCTGCACCGCGGCACCCGGGAAGGCGGCGCCCTGACCCGGGTCGGCAGCGGCTGCCTGTTTATGGCCTACTCCCATGTGGCCCATGACTGTCTGGTGCATGACCAGGTGATTCTGGCCAACGGCGCCACCCTGGCCGGCCATGTCGAGATCGAACAGAACGCCATTCTCGGCGGCCTGGCCGCAGTCCACCAGTTCTGCCGGGTCGGTTGCCACACCATGATCAGCGGCGGTGCCATGATCGCCCAGGATATTCCGCCGTACACTGTCGCCCAGGGTGACCGGGCCAAGACCGTGGGGCTGAATCTGATCGGCTTGAAGCGGCGCGGCTTTGCCGAAGAGACGATCAAGGGTCTGAAGACCGCCTACCGTCTGGTGTTCCGCTCCGGGCTGCGCCTGGAGGTAGCGCTGCAGCAGATTGCGGCAGAACTGGACGCCACTCCGGAGTTGACGCATTTCGTCGAGTTCATCCAGCAGAGCCAGCGAGGGATCGCTCGATGACGGCGGCCAGTGGTCAGCTCAGAGCGGCGGTCATCGGCGTCGGTTACCTCGGGCGCTTCCATGCCCAGAAGTACGCGGCGCACCCGGAGGTCGATCTGGTCGGTGTGGTCGACGCCGACCTGGCTCGTGCCCACGAGGTCGCCGCCGAAGTCGGTACCAGTGCCTACACCGACTATGCTGAGCTCCTCAAAGCGGTCGACCTGGTCTCGATTGTCGTGCCGACCCAGCAGCACTTTGCGGTGGCTCGCGACTGTCTGCTCGCCGGCTGCCATATCCTGGTGGAAAAACCGGTGACTGTGACCGTGGCGGAGGCCGACGAACTGATCCGACTGGCGGCGCAGCAGAAGCGGGCGTTCCAGGTCGGGCACCTGGAGCGCTTCAATCCGGCGGTTCAGGCACTTAAGGATGTGATCGACAATCCGCTGTTCATCGAGTCGCACCGGCTGGCGCCGTTCAAGACGAGGGGGACCGATGTCAACGTGGTCCTCGATCTGATGATCCACGATATCGATATCCTGCTCAGCCTGGTTCCGCATCCGATCCAGACCATCAATTCGGTCGGCCTGCCGGTGCTGACCGCCGAGGTCGATATCGCCAACGCCCGCCTGCAGTTCGGCAACGGCTGTGTGGCCAATGTCACCGCCAGCCGGGTGAGCCGCGAGACCATGCGCAAGGTGCGGATCTTTCAGCGCGATGCTTATATCAGCATCGACTATCAGGACCGTTCCATCGCCATCTTCCGCAAACAGGCCGGTGCCAGCATGGTGCCGGGCATCCCCGATGTTGTCGTCGAAAAGCGCCAGTTCGCGCAGGGCGATGCACTGCGCGATGAGATCGACGCCTTTGTCACCGCGGTGCAGACCGGACAGGCACCGCCGGTCAGCGGCGAGGACGGCAAACGCGCCCTCGAAGTCGCTTTGCAGATTACCGGCAAGCTCTGGCACGAGGTGACCGCTTGAGGAGGGGCACGGCGTGCCGTGCCCGGTTTCAGCCCCGATCCCGATTTCGATAGCGATTTCGGGGCAAGGCACTGTATACCAACCAGAAAGAGCCCCCCATGCTGATCCCCATGGTCGATCTGAAGATCCAGTACCAGCAGCTCAAGGCGGAGATCGATGCCGCTGTCGCCGGAGTCCTGGAGAGCACCCAGTTCATCCTCGGTCCGGAAGTGACCGCGTTCGAGGAGGAGATCGCCGCGTATCTCGGTGTCCGCCATGCCGTCGGCGTCGCCTCCGGCACCGACGCCCTGCACCTGGCGCTGCTGGCGGCCGGGGTCGGCGCCGGCGATGAGGTGATCACCACGCCGTTCACCTTTATCGCCACCGCCGAGGCGATCGCCTATGTCGGCGCCACGCCGGTCTTTGTCGATATCGATCCGCAGAGTTTCAATATCGATCCGGTCAAGGTCGAAGCAGCGATCACTGCCCGCACCCGGGCGATCCTGCCGGTGCATCTGTTTGGTCAGCCGGCCGACCTGCTGCCGTTGCGTGAGTTGTGTGACCAGTACGGCCTGCTGCTGGTGGAGGACTGTGCCCAGTCGTGTGGCGCCGCCTACGCCGGGCGTATGACCGGCAGCTGGGGCGATCTCGGCTGTTTCTCCTTTTTCCCGAGCAAAAATCTCGGTGGCTGCGGCGACGGTGGTCTGGTGACCACCGACAACGACGAGCTCGCTGATGAGCTGCGGGTATTGCGCAATCACGGCAGTCGCGAGCGCTACCACCATGCGGTGATCGGCGTCAACAGCCGTCTCGACAGCCTGCAGGCGGCCATCCTGCGGATCAAGCTCAGACATCTCGACCCCTTCAACCGGCAGCGCCGGGACAATGCCCATCGCTATTCGGAGCAACTGGCCGCAGCCGGTCTGACTGTACCGTTCGAGGACGGCAAGGGGAACCACGTCTATCACCAGTACACGATTCTCTCTGACCGGCGCGCCGCCATTCAGCAGGTGCTGACAGATGCCGGCATCGCTGCGGCGATCTACTACCCGATCCCGCTGCATCGCCAAAAAGTCTTCGCCGAGACCTGCGCCGGGCTGTCGCTGCCGGTCAGCGAAAAGGTCGCCGAGCGCTGCCTGTCGCTGCCGATCTACCCGGAGCTGAGCGCCGAGCAGGTCGACCGGGTGGTCGCGGTTATCAAGCGGGCGTGAGGGGTGAGGAGTCAGGAGTGAGGAGTAAAGCTGCATCGGTCACCAGGGCATTAAGATTAATGCAACAACACAAACTGAGTGCTTTCGTCTCTCCTGGTGATCTTTGTGTCCTGGTGGTGGGGTGGCTGCCGTGACCCCTCACTCCTCACTCCTCACTCCTCACGACGATCAGTGCCGCAAGGTATTGATCGTCACCGGCGAAGCGTCCGGCGACCTGCATGGTGCCCGGCTGATTCGCGCGATGCGCGAACGGCGTCCGGAGGTGCATTTTCAAGGTGTCGGTGGCCAGCGCATGGCCGCGGCCGGCTGCGAGATCCTGATCCGCGGTGAAGATCTGGCCGTGGTCGGTCTCGTCGAAGTTCTCAGCCACTTCCCGACCATCTGGCGGGCGTTTCAGTCTCTGAAAAAACGGCTGTACGGGCCGGATCGGCCGGATGCGCTGGTGCTGATCGACTTCCCCGATTTCAATCTGCGCCTGGCCAAAGTGGCCAAACGCGCCGGCGTGCCGGTACTCTATTATGTCAGCCCCCAGGTCTGGGCCTGGCGTCGCGGTCGCGTCAAAAAAATTGCCGCCGTGGTCGATTCCCTGGCGGCAATTTTCCCGTTCGAGCCCGAACTGTATCGCGGTCTCGATATCGACGTCGAGTATGTCGGCCACCCGCTTCTCGACGAGTTCGCCATCGGCATGCAGCGTGCGGAGTTCCGCGCTGCCCATGACGTGCCGCTCGAGCGGACCGTGGTCGGCCTGTTCCCCGGTAGCCGGGCGAGCGAACTGCACTACATGCTCGATACACTGGTGGCGACAGCCCACACGCTGTGCGCGCGCCGCGATAACCTGCATTTTCTGGTGCCGATCGCGCCGTCTCTGGCTGCTGCGGCGATCGCCAGCCGCTTCGCTGTCGAGCTGCCGGTCACTTTTGTCGAAACGGCGGATGCCAATATCTACGACCTGGCCAACGCCTGCGATGCAGTTGTCAGCGTCTCCGGGACGGTCACCCTGCAGGTGGCGTTGGCCGGGGTGCCGATGACGATCCTCTACAAGGTGGCGCCGTTGACCTATGCCATCGGCAAGCGCTTGATCAAGATCGAGCATATCGGCCTGGCCAATATCGTCGCCGGCCAGGGGGTCGTGCGCGAGTTCATCCAGCAGGAAGCGACTGCGGAGAACCTGGCGAAGGAAATCGAGCGGATCATAAGCGATCCTGAATATGCACACAAGATCCGTGCTGGATTGAGTGTGGTCAGAGAAAAGCTGGGCGAACCGGGATGTGCGGCACGGGTCGCCGCCATGCTGGACTCCTTGCTCAGTCGTTGAAGCTAACGGACGGAACATGCAGGAACAAAAAACCGGCCTCATGATGCAACGCCTGCTGGCGTATGCCCGTCCCTACTGGGGACGAATCGTCATTTCCCTGGCCTGCTCTCTGGGGGTCGCCAGTGCCGATATCGCATCCGCGCGCCTCATCCAGCCCCTTGTCGACCTGATCATCGTTGACAAGAACTATGGCCTGGTCAACCTGGTGCCACTGTTCATTGTCGGCATCGCCCTGTTCAAGGGGCTCTCGCGATTTTTCCAGGAGTATTACATCCGCACCGCCGGGCAACTGGTGGTGCAGGACATCAGGAACGATCTGTTCCAGCATGCCCTGCGGTTGTCGATGCGTTTTCACTCCCGCAACAAAGGCGGCAACCTGATGTCGCGGATCCTCAACGACGTCACCTACATGCAGCGCTCCGCGGCCGATATTCTGGTCGATAGCCTGCGCGAAAGCTTCACCATGGTCGGCCTGGTCGGGCTGGCGTTCTATACGGACTGGAAGATGGCCGCCGTCGCCTTTGTGGTGCTGCCGATCACTGTCGTTCCGGCGGCTGCCATCGGCCGCAGAATCCGGGTGCATACCAAGCGCGGACAGGGTTCGGTCGGCGAATTGACTTCGGTTTTGCAGGAGGCGGTCGGCGGCATCAAGGTGATCAAGGCGTTCGGACGGGAAGATCAGGAAAATCGCAAGTTCCGGGATGAGAACTGGCGCTACTACAAACTGTTGCGCAAGGTTCTCAAGTACGAAGCCCTCAGTTCGCCGTTTGTCGAACTGATCGCCTCCTTCGGCGTCGCCGCAGTCTTCTGGTACGGGATCAACCGGGTTCTCAGCGGAGCCATCTCCCAGGGTGAGCTTTTCTCCTTCAGTGCCGCGATCCTGATGATGTTCGTACCGCTCAAACGGCTGATTCGTGTCAACAACGTCTTCCAGAAATCGATGGGCGCGGCGGAGCGGGTCTTCGAGATCATGGATGAACCGGTCGACATCAGTAATCGCCCCGGGGCGACAGAACTCGGCCGCGCCAGCGGCCTCATCGAATTTGACAAGGTGACGTTCGCCTACGACGAAGATCCGGTGCTGCTCGATTTCTGCCTGCGTGCGCATCCCGGCGAGAAGATCGCGCTGGTCGGACCGAGTGGCGCCGGCAAGACCACGGTCGCCGGCCTGGTGAGCCGCTTCTACGACCCGCAGCAGGGGGCGGTGCGCATTGACGGCCATGACCTGCGCGAACTCTCGCTGCAGTCGATTGCCCGCAACACCGCTCTGGTCGATCAGGAGACCTTCCTGTTCAATGACACGATCTACGAGAATATCCGTTACGGTCGTCCGGACGCCACGGCTGAGGACGTCTGCCGGGCGGCAGAACAGGCGTACGCCGCCGCGTTCATCGAGGCGCTTCCGGAGGGTTATCAGAGCAGAATCGGTGATCGGGGCGGACGTCTCTCCGGGGGCCAGCGGCAGCGGATCTGCATCGCCCGCGCTATCCTGAGCGACGCGCCGATTCTGATTCTTGACGAAGCGACCAGTGCTCTGGACACCGAAAGCGAGGCGATGGTGCAGAAAGCCCTGGCCAACCTGATGGCGAACCGGACGACGCTGGTGATCGCTCATCGTCTGTCGACGGTCCTGACGGCCGACCGGATTGTCGTCATGGAGCAGGGGCGGATCGTGCAGCAAGGGTCTCACGAGCAGCTTCTTCAAGAAGGTGGACTGTACCGCAAGTTGTACAATATGCAGTTCCAGGAGCCATGAAGAAGAGCCCTCTGTCCGAACGTCTGCTGTTCCGCTGCGCTCCATGGTGCGCAGCGCACCTGATCCGTTTTCTTCACCGCCGGCAGAAACCGGACTATCTCGGTCTGGAGCCGTTGCGTGAGATCTGGGCGCGGGGCGAAAACGTCATCCTCGCTTTCTGGCACGACCAGCTACTGCTGATGGCGCCCGGCTACCACGGTCCGGCGGCGAATGTGATGATCAGCGCTTCGAAGGATGGCGAGCTGATCGCGCGAACCATGCACTATTTCGGCATCGGCTCGATCCGCGGTTCCTCGACGCGCGGCGGCCGGGCGGCGTTCCGCGAGATGCTCGGGCAGGCCCGGGAGCCGCTCGATCTGGTCTTTACGCCGGACGGTCCGAAGGGGCCGCGTCATCAAGTCAAGGATGGCGTTTTGCAGCTGGCGCGTCTGACCGGGCGGCCGGTGGTGCCGATGGCTTTTGCCTGCAGCCACGGTTACCGGTTCGGTTCCTGGGACCGTTTTCTCCTGCCCTTCCCCTGGGGGCGGGGTGTCTATGCGTTCGGGGCGCCCGTGACCCCCCGGGAGAAGGAGCCGCTCGACGTCTTTCGTGATCGCATTCAGACGGCGATGGAGGTGAACAGCCGCGCCGCCGCCGAGTCCTTAAAACGCTATGGTTACTCTGCTGTATGATCTGATTCTCGCCCTGTCGACCCTGGTCCTGGTACCGCTCTACCTGGTCAAGGGGGTACGGCACGGCAAGACCCGGCGCGGGATCCGCGAGCGCCTCGGCCGGTATGCTCCCGACGTGCTGGTCCGCCTGCAGGGCAAGCGTGTGATCTGGGTCCATGCCGTGTCGGTCGGTGAGACACGTGCGGCCATCCCCCTGTTCAAGGCGCTGCGCCAGCAGTATCCCGATGCCGTTCTGCTCCTCTCCAATGTCACCGAGACCGGCAGGGAAATGGCCCGCGGCATTGCCGAAGTCGATGTACGCATCTTCTTCCCGTTCGATCTGAGCTGGGTGGTGCGCCGGGCGATCGCGTTGATCCGGCCGCAGATCGTTATCCTGGTCGAGACGGAGATCTGGCCGAATTTTGTGCGCGCCGCCCGCGCAGCCAACGTGCCGACAGTCCTGGTCAACGGCCGGATTTCCGACCGCTCGTTCCCCCGCTACCGGCTGCTCGGGCGTCTTTTGCCACCGATCCTTGATGGCCTGACCACCTTCTGCATGCAGACCGAACAGGATGCCCGGCGCATCCACCTGCTCGGGGCCGCGGCGGAGCGGGTGCGGGTGGTCGGCAACATGAAGTTCGACATGACCCTGCCGTCGCACGGCACGTTCGATGTTGCCACGCTGCGTTTGCAGTATCGCCTCCCCGTCGACGGCCCGGTCTGGGTCGCCGGCAGTACCCATGCCGGGGAGGAGACGCTGCTCGCCGAAATCTTCCTGCGCCTGCGGCAGCAGCAGCCGGACCTGCGCCTGGTGCTGGTGCCGCGGCATCCGGAGCGCGCGCGGCAGGTGGTCGAGGAGCTTGCCAGACACCAGTTGCGCGGTTGTTTGCGGACCTCTCTGGTCGAACGAACCGGGGTCTTGCCGCCGGAAGACGTCCTGGTGGTCGACACCATCGGCGAAATGTTCAAACTCTACGCCCTGGCCGATTTCGTCTTTGTCGGCGGCAGCCTGGTGCCGGTCGGCGGTCACAATATTCTCGAAGCGTTGCTCCTGGAGAAACCGGTGGTCTACGGACCTTACATGCAGAACTTCAAGGAGATTGCCCGTCTGGTGACCCAGGCCGAGGGCGGTCTGCAGGTCGACAGCGGCGACGATCTCTGCCGGCAGATGCAGCGGCTGTTACAAGATCCGGCTGCGGCCCGGCGGCTCGGTGAAAACGGCCGGCACTTGCTGGCGGCCAACCGCGGGGCGACTCAGCGCACCCTCGATCTGATCGGGCAAAGCCTCGACCCGTGAGCGGCCTCGACCCCCAGATCTACCGACAGATGCTCGTGCACGGGCCACGCACCCGACTGCAGTGGCTGCTGTTTGTTCTGGCCTGGCTGCCGAGCCAGCTCTATGCCGGCCTGGTCCGCCTGCGTGCCTCGCTCTACGCCGGCGGCTTCTTCCCTTCGTTTCGGGCTGCGGTGCCGGTGCTCGCCGTCGGCAATCTGACCGTTGGTGGCACCGGCAAGACCCCGGTGGCCGACCTGCTGGTCAAGCGGCTGCATGCGCGCGGCGTGCGGGTCGCTATTGTCAGCCGTGGTTATGGCGGCAGGTTTCGCGGCCGGGTCGCCCGGGTTGATGGTGATGGTGGTCCCCCGGTGCTGAGCGCGGTCGAATGCGGCGATGAGCCGTGGTTGCTGGCCCGGCGCAATCCGCAGACCCTGGTTTTTATCGCCCGCAAGCGCCGTTTCGGTCTGGTCGCCGCGCAACAGGCCGGTGCCGAGGTGATTGTCCTCGATGACGGCTTCCAGCACCTGGCCGTACAACGTGACCTGAACCTGCTGCTCCTCGATGGCCGTGCGCCGTTCGGCAACGGTCGGCTGCTGCCGGCCGGGCCGCTGCGCGAACCGCGCCGTGCCGTCGCCCGCGCCGACCTGATCCTGCTGACCCGCAGCGATGGCCACCTGCCGGCCGGGTTGGTGCCGAGTGTTCCGGTGTTGCATGCCCGCCACCGCCTCGCCGACTGTCTGCTCGGCCTCGATGGCCGGACGATCGCCTGGTCCGATCTCCACGGCAAAAACGGTGTCGCCTTCGCCGGCATCGCCGACCCCGAAGGCTTTTTCTCACTGCTGCGGCAGCAGGGAGTCGCCCTGGTCGACACCATCCCCTTGGCCGATCATCAGCGCTATGATGCTGAAGTGTTGAAAAGGTTACGGCAATCATGCGAAAATGCCGAATTTCTGCTGACGACCGAAAAGGATGGCGCCAAGCTGGTGGCTGCCGACCTGCCGATCGTCTGCTATCAGGTTCCTCTGGAGATCGATATCACAGACAGTGCGCCCCTCGATGCCGCCCTGGATGTGCTGATCGGGAGACGACAGCATGACCCTGCCGAAGCAGCTTCTTGAAATTCTCGCCTGCCCGCAGTGCAAAGGGCCGGTGGTCGCCGATGCCGAACAGCGCTTTTTGACCTGCCCCGCCTGCCGTCTGGCCTACCCGGTGCGCGACGGCATCCCGGTGATGCTGATCGACGAGGCGGCGCCAATCGCTCACTCATAGCCTCCGTTTACGGTGTTTGACGACCGTGTTGCCCATTGCGATCGCTTCCCGGCAGGGAATGCAACGTGGAGGCGCTGAGGGGCGGAGACAAAGCGCAAACATGATGAATGGTTTTCTCTGCGCCTCCGTGCCTCCGCGTTAAATTCTGACTTCGGGGTTTGTTCCCTCGTGTTCCGGGCTCTTTCAGAGTATCGGCGGCTCTTTAAATGGTGAAGAAATCTCTTGCGACTCGTCAGTTCCGGCGGATGCTGGTGCGCATGCCGAACTGGATCGGCGATGCGGTCATGGCGACGCCGGCGCTGCACGACCTGCGCTCGACATGTCCCGCTGCGGAAATCGTGGTGGTCGCCAACCCGCTGGTCGCCGAGCTGTTTCGTGAGCATCCCGACTGCGACCGGGTGCTGGTCTACGACAGACAGGGTGCGCATCGTGGCCTCGGCGGGCTGTGGCGTTTCAGTTGCCAGCTGCGGCGGGAGAGGTTCGACCTTGCCGTCCTGCTGCAGAATGCCTTCGAGGCGGCGCTTGTCGCCCTTTTGGCCGGGATCCCCCGCCGCGCCGGCTACCGTACCGACGGCCGTGGTCTGCTGCTGACCGACGGCGTGCCGGCGGTCGACAAGAAGCATGGCCTGCACCATGTCGACTATTACCGGCACTGTCTGGCGCAGCTGGGGATAACCGGCGGTTCGGACACTCTGCGTCTGGCGGTCACCGCCGCCGAACAGCAATGGGCGGCAGAGACTCTCGGTCCGGGACGCTGGCTGGCGATCAACCCCGGCGCTTCCTACGGTGCGGCGAAGCGTTGGCTCCCCGAGCGGTTTGCTGCGGTCGCCGACGGCCTTGCCGCCCGCTACGCCGCGTCGATTGTGCTCACCGGCGGTCCCGGCGAACGGGAGATCGGCCGCGATATCGAAAAGGCGATGCAGGTACCGGTGCGCAACCTGATCGGCCAGACCTCGGTGCGCGAAATGATGGCGCTTCTGGCCCGTTGCGAACTGATGATCACCAACGATTCCGGGCCGATGCATGTCGCCGCGGCCCTCGGCACGCCGCTGGTGGCGGTATTCGGCCCGACCGACCACACCACCACCTCGCCGGCCGCAGAACGCTGTCGCATCGTCCGGCAACCGGTCGACTGCGCCCCCTGCATGCTGCGCGAGTGCCCTGTCGATCATCGCTGCATGACCGGCATCACTGCCGACCAGGTGCTGGCCGCTGCCGCTGAACTTCTCGGAGACCGGCGGTGAAGGTGCTGATTGTCAAGACCAGCGCCCTCGGCGACGTCGTGCACGCCCTGCCGGTGCTCGCCTGGTTGCATAGCGCCGATCCGGCCCTGCAGATCGACTGGCTGGTCGAGCGTGGCTTCGCGCCGCTTCTCGACGATCACCCGCTACTGCGTCAGACCATCGCCATCGACACCAGAGGCTGGCGGCGGCAGGGGCGTCTGACGGCGCTGCGGCAGGGTTGGCGGGTTCTGCGCCGGATTCGTCGCGAAGGCTATGATGTGGTTCTCGATCTGCAGGGGAACAGCAAGAGCGGCCTGTTCACGTTCCTTTCCGGGGCGACGCGCCGCTACGGTTTTGCGCACGGCGCAGTGCGTGAATGGCCCAATCTGCTGGCGACCAATCATAAGGTCAAACCGGGGGAAGAGGCGTTCCATATTACCGACCGCTCCCTGGCCATTGCCCGGGCGGCGTTCCCCAACGGCAGCGAGCTTCTTCCTGCCGGGCCGTTGCCGGTTGCTGCCGTGGCCAGGGAGTCTGTTGCCCGGCAGCTGGCAGAGTTCGGCCTTGACCGCCAGCCGGTCGTCGTGCTGCATTACGGCACCACCTGGTCGACCAAGCTCTGGGCCCTCGACTCCTGGCAGGAACTGGCCGGGCGGCTCAACGCCGAGCAGTCGATCCGGCCGGTCCTGACCTGGGGCAGCGAGGTCGAACGGCAGGCCGTGCAGACGATCGCCGCCGCCTGCCGGCAGCAGTGCCATATCTGGCCGCGTGGCAGCCTTAAGGAGCTGATCGCCCTGCTGGCCCGGGCCGATCTGGTGGTCGGCGGCGATACCGGCCCAGTGCATATCGCCGCGGCGGTCGGCACGCCGACGGTCTCCCTGTTCCGGGTCACCGATGCCAGTCGCAATGCGCCGCGCGGGGCCGTTCACATCAGCCTGTCGGCACGGCTGGAGTGTTCCCCCTGCCTGCGGAAAACTTGCGAGCGTGACGACGAATGCGCTGCAAGTATCGCTGTCGACCAGGTTTTTCAGGCCGTTGTCCACGCCTTGCAGGCGCATTGAGGCTGCACAGCAAGATGTTTTTTCTCGGGAACCGCAACGGATGACTCTGGCGTTCTGCCTGTTCTACTATTTCCCCTTCGGCGGGCAGCAGCGCGATTTCCTCAAGATCGCCCGGCTCTGCCGACAGCGGGGCCATACGATCCACGTCTATGTCCTGGATCTCAACGGGGAACTCCCCGCCGAGTTTCAGGTCACGCAGATCAAGGCGCGCGGTTTCGCCAACCACCGGCGGATTGCCGATTTCGCTCGGCAGTTGCAGCCGCATCTGGCGAGCGGCCGTTTCGATGCCGTGATTGGCTTCGGCAAGATGCCCGGCCTCGATCTTTATTATGCGGCTGACACCTGCTACCGGGAGAAGGTTCTGAGCTCGCGGCCCTGGTTTTACCGTCTTGGCGGGCGCTACCGCACCTATGCGGCCCTGGAGCGGGCTGTGTTCGCGCCGGAGGCACAAACCGAGATCCTGCTGATCGCCGAACAACAAAAGGCCAGCTTTGTCAAACATTACGGGACTCCGAGCGAGCGTTTTCATCTGCTGCCGCCCGGCATCTCCCGGGACCGGATCGCCCCTCCCGGTGCGGCAACTATCCGCCGTGTCCTGCGGGCCGAACTCGGGCTCGGTGATGATGAGCAGTTGCTGCTGCTGGTCGGCTCGGCATTCAAGACCAAGGGTCTCGACCGGGCGATGAAGGCGGTAGCCGCGCTGCCGGACGATCTGCGGCAGCAGTGCCGTCTGGTGATCGTCGGCCAGGACAAGCAGTCTCCGTTCGAGCGCCTGGCCCGCCGGCTCGATATCGATTCCAGGGTGCAGTTTCTCGGCGGGCGCGACGATATCCCCCGTTTCCTGCTCGGTGCCGACTTGCTGCTGCACCCGGCCTATGTCGAAAATACCGGTACGGTGCTGGTCGAGGCGCTCGCCGCGGGCCTGCCGGTTCTCGCCAGCAGCGTCTGCGGCTATGCCGGACACGTCGCTGCGGCCGGTGGCGGCCTGCTGCTTCCCGAACCGTTTGCCCAGGCGACCATGAACCGGCTGCTGACAGAGATGCTGACCTCGGCACAGCGTGAGGACTGGTCGCGTAACGGCCGGCAATACGCCTTGACCGTCGACCTGTACAGTCTGCATGCAAAGGCGGCGGATCTGATTGAAGCCGTTGCCCGCCGGAGAGCCGCACCGTGATTGAGCTGCGTGCCGATCTGGCCACTCATTTTCCCGGTGACGAAGCCGAGGTTTTCGAGCGCGTCATGGCCCTGGAGGGGGAGGTGTTCCGTTCCGTCGCCAGGCGGCGGACGTTGCGCTTCACCCTGGAGGACAGGGGTTATTTCCTCAAGCTGCACCAAGGGGTTGGCTGGAGGGAGATCATCAAGAATCTTCTGCAGCTGCGGCTGCCGGTTCTGGGGGCGCGTAACGAATGGCGGGCGATCCGGCGGCTCGAAGGACTGGGAGTGGCAACCATGGCGATCGCCGGTTTTGGCGAACGCGGCCTGCCACCAGCCTGGCTGCAGTCCTTTCTGATCACCGATGAACTGGCCAATACAGTCAGTCTCGAAGACGTCTGCCGCGACTGGCCCGACAGCCCGCCGCCGCCGCCTCTGAAACGGCAGCTGCTCGAAAAGGTGGCAAAGATCTCGCGAACTCTGCATAATAACGGGGTCAATCATCGGGATTACTATATCTGCCACTTCCTGCTCGATCGGGATGCGGCCAGGGGGCCGTTCACACCGGAACGGCTCAACCTCTGGCTGATCGACCTGCATCGGGTCCAGCTGCGGAAACGCACGCCGCGACGCTGGGTGCAGAAGGATCTCGCCGGACTGCACTTCTCCAGCATGGAGATCGGCCTGACCCTGCGCGATCGACTGCGGTTTCTGCGCAGCTACCGCCAGCGCCCGCTGCGACAGATTTTGACGGAGGAGCGATGCTTCTGGGAGCAGGTCGAACGCAAGGCCCTCAAGCTCTACCGCAAAGGGGTGCCCGGCGGCAGCTGACAACAATGTCAAGGAGAGTCTGTCCGGATGGCGATTGAAGAGATTCAGAGACATTTTGCCGCGCATATCGAGGCGGTGCAAGCTGCCGCCCGGCAGTTGGCCGGTACCATCGACCGCTGTGCCTGCCTGTTGGTCGACGCCTTGCGCGACGGGCGCAAGGTCCTGGTGATGGGCAATGGCGGCTCGGCAGCCGATGCCCAGCACCTGGCTGCGGAGCTGGTTGGCCGCTTTCTGCTTGAACGACGGGCGTTGCCGGCCATCGCCCTGACCACCGACAGTTCGATTCTGACCGCCGTCGGCAACGATTACGGCTTCGATCAGGTTTTTCGCCGTCAGGTCGAGGCGCTGGCGCAACCCGGCGATGTGGTGATCGGTATTTCGACCAGCGGCAACTCGCCGAATGTCCTGCTGGCTCTGCAGGCGGCCCGGGCGATCGGCTGCACGACGGTCGGTCTGCTCGGTCGCGATGGCGGCAAGATCGCGCCGCTGGTCGACCTGAACCTGACCGTTGCCGCGCAACAGACCCCGCACATCCAGGAAGTGCATGGGCTGGTCGTACATGTCCTTTGCGAGCAGGTCGAAAAGCGCCTTTTCGGCCCTCCTCTGTCTGCGGCGCAGGCAGACTGAAGCGTTGTCGGGGCTGGTGAAACTCGCCGAACTCAGTCGCCTCGGCCGATCGCCGCAGCTGCCGATGACCTTGCAGTTGCCGGTCGGCGAACTGAAGGTCAGTGAGTGGCTGCGGGTGCTCCCCGGACGGCGCTATGTGGCCAGGGCCGCATGGCGGGACCGGCCGGTACTTGCCAAACTGCTGGTCGGTGGCAAGGCCCACCGCCATTTCCGAAGGGAACGCTCCGGGGTTACGTGCCTTAAGGAGCGACAGATCGACACGCCGGAACTTCTGGCCAGCGACTATCGGGCCGGCGAGGGGGGCTGGCTGCTGTTCGCGTTTCTCGACGGGGCGGAAAGCCTCGGTCAGAAGTGGCTGGCCGTCGCCGCCGAGCCATCGTCGGTGAGCAGGCAGCAGGAGATCCTGGAGATGGCCGCCCGGGCGATCGGCAGCCTCCATGCCAGAGGCGTCTGGCAGGAGGATCTGCATCTCGATAACCTGCTCTGTCGTGACAACCGGCTGTACTGGATCGATGGCGACAGCGTCCGCGCGACAAGGACAACAACATCTCTGCCGGTTTCTCTGGCGGCCGATAATTTGGGACTGTTCCTCGCTCAGCTGCCGACGGCCTGTGATGCGTGGACTCCGCACCTGCTGGTCGCTTACACGCAGGCTGGCGGCACCGTCGGAATGTCGCTGGATGTTCTGCAGCGAGCCGTGGCGAAACAGCGCCGCCGCCGCCTGCATGATTATCTTGCGAAGACCGGGCGCGAGTGCAGCCTGTTCAGCGCCCGCAGGAGTTCCCGGCAGCTGCTGGTCGTCTGCCGCGACCAGGTTGAGATCCTGGGCCCGCTGCTGGCCGATCCGGATCGTTACATCGAAGCGGGTGTTCTGCTGAAAAAGGGCGGCAGCGCAACGGTGGCCAGGGTCGAGCTGAATGGTCGTTCCCTTTTGGTCAAGCGCTACAATATCAAAGGGGTGAGACACTGGCTGCGCCGTTTCTGGCGGCCGAGCCGGGCCTGGCATGCCTGGCGAGAAGGCCACCGTCTGCGGTTTCTCGGCCTGGCGACCCCCCGACCCCTGGCAGTTCTGGAACAGCGCTGCTGCTGGTTGCGTCGCCGCGCCTATCTGGTGACCGACTACCTGGACGGACCGAACCTCGTTGAGCGGATGGCATCCCTGTCTGACGATCACGCCCTGACCACGGAGCTGACGGCACTGCACCGCCTGTTCGACGCACTCTGTCGTGAACGGATCAGTCATGGCGATCTCAAGGGGAGCAACCTGATCCGGGACGGCGAACACTGGGCGCTGATCGATCTCGATGCCATGCGCCAGCATCGCTCGGCATGGCTGTTCCGGCGCGCCTGCCGGCGCGACCGCTCCCGTCTGTTGCGGAACTGGTCGGCGGAAAGCCCGCTCTACCGGCGGCTCGACGCTCTGCTGCCACCGGTCGATGATTCAACTCACTGACGTGCGAGGAGTTGCAAAATGTCTCTGACCATTCTCGGCCTGTCCGGCTCTCTCGGTCACGATCCGTCGGCGGCGCTCTATGTCGACGGCAAGCTGGTCGCCGCGGCCGAAGAGGAACGTTTTATCCGCGACAAGCATGCCAAGAACCGCATGCCGCTGGAAGCCGCCGGTTTTTGTCTGCAGCAGGCCGGTATCAAGCCCGCCGATGTCGATGTCGTCGCCATCCCCTATGCGCCCATCAGCCTCTTCGATCCGGCCCGCTGGCACTACGCCAGACGCTACTGGTACGCTCCCGAGCGCTCCCTTGACGCCATCTTCAACGGCAACCGCCGCTACCGGCGCTACCGCAGAAATATTCTAGGCTGCCTCGCACAGCTGGGCTTCGATGCCGGCAAGGTCAAAGTCGAGGCGGTCGAGCACCACCTGGCCCATGCCTCCAGCGCCTATCATTGTTCCGGTTTCACAGAGAAGACCGCCATCCTCGGCATCGACGGCAAAGGCGAATACGCCACCACCTTCTTCGGCTGGGGGGAGAACGGCAAGATCCACAAGATCAAGGAATTCTATGATCCGGACTCTCTGGGCGGCCTCTACGGTGCCATCACCGAGTACCTCGGCTTCGAAATGCTCGACGGCGAATTCAAGGTTATGGGCATGGCTCCCTACGGGGACGCCGCCCGATATGATTTCTCAAGACTGGCGAAGTTCGAGAACGGAGAACTGACCGTCAATACCGACTACGCCAACGTCATCGGTTTCCGCCGCTACAAGGAGCAGGGGAAGGGCTACTACTTCTCGCCGAAGCTGGTCGAATGGCTCGGCCCGAAACGCCAGGGCGACATCGCCGACGAACCGTATATCCATTATGCCGCCAGCATGCAGGCGCTGTTCGAAAAACTCTCCCTGGAGATGATGGACTACTATCTCGGCGATATCATCCGCGAAACCGGCCGCATCGCCTTTGCCGGCGGCTGTGCCCTGAACGTCAAGCTCAACCAGAAGATTATCGGCCGGCCCGAGGTCAAGGAGCTGTTCGTCCAGCCGGCCTCGGGCGACGCCGGCACCGCTGTCGGCGCCGCCGCCTACATCTCCTGGCAGATGGGCGTGCCGGTGGAGAAGATGGAGCATGTCTATCTCGGCCCCGCCTACAGCAACGACGAGGTGATCGCAGCCTGTCAGGCTCACCCGAACAAGCCGGTCTGGACCAAAATCGACGATGTCGTGCCGCGCATCGCCCGGATCCTGGCCGACGGCAACCCGGTAGCCTGGTTCCAGGGGCGCATGGAGTTCGGCCCGCGCGCCCTCGGCGGCCGTTCGATCGTCGGCTGCCCGAGCGTCAAGGGTGTGGCCGACCGCATCAACGAGCAGATCAAGTTTCGCGAGCGCTGGCGCCCGTTCTGCCCGTCGATGCTCGACACCGTCGGCCCGCAGATGTTCGGCACCGACCACCCGGCGCCCTTTATGACCTTCACCTTCGAGGTCGAAGAGTCCTGGAAAACGCGGGTGCCGGAAGTGGTGCATGAAGACGGCACTTCGCGGGCCCAGGTGCTCAAGCGCGACTTCAACCCGCGCTATTACGACCTGATGCAGGAGATGGAGCGCCTCACCGGCAACGGCGTGGTCCTGAACACCTCCCTCAACCGGCGCGGCGAACCGATGATCTGCTCACCGACCGATGCCCTGAACATGTTCTATGGCTCGGATCTGCAATACCTGATCATGGAGGATGTACTGGTGGTGAAGAAAACCGGGGAGTCTGTCGATTGAGCCCTTCGCAGACACCGGGGACAGCTTTGCCGGTCTACTTGTCGCAAATGTTTCAGGCGGTTCCGGCTCTGGTGCAGGTCTGCCGAATAACGGGAGGCTGCTTTGTCAGTTCGCGTGCCTCGACGCTTGCGGCGGTGCGTCGACACTACCCGGAGATCAGCGCCGCCCGGTTCTCCAAGAAGTTTCGGTGGTTAAGACGTGGCAATCGGTTGCTGAACAAGGCCGGAGTTATCGTCACCGGCTCCCCGTACAAAAAGCTGCTCAAACCGTACAGTGCAAAAAAATGCATGGTCTTTCACGGCACATACATGTTTATTACGCGCCAGGCCATTGAAGAGAATGCGCACTTCGATCTGCTTTGCGTCACCGGGCCGCGCATGCAGAGCATGTTGGGACGCCATCCGGACATCAGGCTGAACTGCGTCATGACCGGCTTTTTGCCTTTCGCTGAGTATCCGGAAAGAAATGCGGAGGCCAGAGAACACAAACTGCTGTCGATGGGGCTGAATCCGGAGAAGAAGACCGTCATTTATACACCCAGCCGAAAATCGATCGGATCCTGGGATCTGCTGGTCGAAAAACTGATCACCGGCACGCCTCGACATTACAACCTGATTCTCAGGCCGCATCCGAGTCAGTCTCTGACCGCCCGTCTCGATGACCGGTCGAGTTTCCGCAAAATGCGCCGCTTGTGCCGGGAACGCGGCGATGCCGTTCTCGATCTGGTCGACAACCGGCTGCCGGATGTTCTGGCGGTCTCCGACCTGGTGGTGTCGGACGCCAACTCGCCGGCTGAGGAATCGCTCTTTTACGACCTGCCGCAGCTCTTTATCGAATCTCCTCTCCACTCACGCGACAGGTTGTTCAATGACGGCTTGCAGCAGGGAATTCATGCTGAAGACCTTGACAATCTGATGCTGCTTTATGAATGCGGCATGAGATTTTGGGCCGAAGACAATGGCCTGGCAAATGCAATCGAGCGGGCGCTTGCTTCAAGTGGAGAGTTCTCCTCTGCCCGCAGCCGTTATTTCGCGTGGGTTTTTGGTGCCAGAGACCGCACCGCCCCACAGAAGGTCGCCGCCGCTATCGACGAACTTCTTGTTCCATGAATCTCTTTTTCAGGTGAAGACATGCTGAAAGAAAAATCACTGTTGGTGACCGGAGGGACAGGGTCTTTTGGCCAGAAGTTCATTGAGAATGTTCTGGGTCTCTACCCTCAGGTCTCCCGGGTTGTCGTCTACTCAAGGGATGAACTGAAACAGTACGAGATGGCGCAAAAATTCCCTGTTGAGAAGTACCCGCAGCTTCGGTATTTCATCGGCGACGTCCGCGATCTGGGCCGTTTGACCCGGGCCATGGAAGGCATTGATGTCGTCATCCATGGCGCCGCCCTCAAACAGGTGCCGGCTGCCGAGTACAACCCTTTCGAGTGTATCAAGACCAACGTGCTCGGTGCACAGAACGTGATCGAGGCCTGTCTCGATGCCGATGTCAAAAAAGTGGTGGCCCTCAGCACCGACAAGGCCGCGGGACCGATCAATCTGTACGGCGCGACCAAACTCTGCTCGGACAAGCTTTTTGTTGCCGCCAACAATATGAAGGGGAAGCGTGACCTCAGACTGTCAGTGGTGCGCTACGGCAACGTCATGGGGAGCCGCGGCAGCGTCATCCCGTTCTTTCTGCATAAACGCCATGAAGGGGTCCTGCCGATCACCGACGAGAGCATGACCCGCTTCAATATCACCCTGCAGGAAGGGGTCGAGCTGGTTTTGCAGGCCCTCGACATCATGTGGGGTGGCGAAATCTTTGTACCGAAGATTCCCAGCTACCGGATCACGGATGTGGCGCGGGCGGTTGCCCCCGGATGCAAAACCGAAATCGTCGGCATCCGTCCCGGCGAAAAGCTGCATGAAGAGATGGTGACATTGACCGATGCGATGAATACGGTTGAATTCGACAACTATTTTGTCATCCTGCCGTCGATGCGTTTCTGGTGTCCCGATGAATTTATGGCGAGTTATGGCGGACGGCCCTGCCCGCAGGGATTCAGCTACAACAGTGGCAGCAATACGGATTGGTTGACCGTCGAGCAGCTGCGTACGCTCATTCGCGAGCATGTCGATCCGGATTTCAAGGCCTGCTGAATGTCGAGTCATCAATTCATCCCCTATGGACGGCAGTCGATCACTGAAGAGGATATTCAGGCGGTCGTCGAAGTGCTGCGCTCCGACTGGCTCACCCAGGGGCCGATGATCGAGCGCTTTGAACAGGCGATCGCCGACGACTGTGGAGCGCGCTACGCCGTCGCGGTGGCCAACGGTACGGCGGCTTTGCATCTGGCGGCCCTGGCGGCCGGTTTTGCACCGGGGGATGAGGTCATCACCTCGCCGATCACTTTTGTCGCCTCCGCCAACTGCATCGCCTACTGCGGCGCCACGCCGGTGTTTGCGGATATCGATGCACGGACTTACGGTATCGATCCGGAACAGATCAGACAACGCCTGACTGGCAAGACCAGGGGGCTGATCCCGGTCCACTTTGCCGGTCAGCCCTGTGACATGGGAGCCATTGCCGCCATCGCCAAGGGACATCACCTGACGGTGATCGAGGATGCCGCGCACGCTATCGGCGCCAGTTATCAGGTCGAGGGCGAGACGTTCCGGGTCGGTTGCTGTGCGCACAGTGACATGACGATCTTTTCCTTTCATCCGGTTAAGCACCTGACCACCGGCGAGGGGGGGATGATCACCACCAACAGCGCCGAGCTTTACGAAAAACTCTGCCTTTTGCGGACCCACGGCATCACCAAAGACCCGTCCCGACTCACCCGCAATGATGGGCCCTGGTATTACGAACAGCAGGAACTCGGGTTCAACTACCGGATCACCGATCTGCAATGTGCTCTGGGCCTGTCACAACTCAAACGGCTCGATGCGTTCGTCGCCCGGCGGCGGCAGATTGCCGGCATTTATGACCAGGCCTTTTCCACGGAGAAAGAGCTTATCGTACCGGAACAACATTCATGCGCTCTCTCATCATGGCACCTCTACATGTTGGGGCTGCGTTCCCTCGACCGCAAAACAGTTTTCACAAAGCTGCGTGAGCAGGGCCTCGGTGTCAACGTGCATTACATTCCGGTGCACATGCAGCCTTATTACCGCGAAACATTGGGGTGCCGGGAGGGCGACTTCCCCAAGGCAGAAGCGTATTACCGGCGTGTGCTCACCTTGCCGCTTTATCCAGCGATGACCGATGAGGACGTCCGCACCGTGATAGATGCCGTCCACGAGACCGTGCGGGAGATGTTGTCATGAGCAATGTGGCCATCATTCCCGCACGCGGCGGGAGCAAGCGCATCCCGGGGAAGAACATCAAACCGTTTGCCGGCAAGCCGATTATTGCGTACTCAATTGCGGCGGCCCTGGAATGCGGGTTGTTCGACCGGGTCATTGTTTCGACAGACGATGAGGAGATTGCCGCGGTCTCCAGATCTTTGGGCGCCGAAGTGCCGTTTTTACGGCCTGCCGAACTGGCCGATGACTATGCTGGCACCGGCGCCGTGGTCAAGCACTGCCTGGCCTGGTTGCAGGACCATAAAGCCCGTCGGGCTGACTACGCCTGCTGTATCTACGCCACAGCGCCCTTTCTGCGGCCTGAAGACCTCAGAGAGGGCTTGCGTCTGCTGACGGAAACCGGCAAGTCCTACGCGTTCTCGGTGACGTCGTTTCCCTTCCCGGTCCAGCGGGCGATCCGTATCAACCAGGCAGGCTGTGTTGAAGCGCTTTACCCGGAGATGATTTTCAAGCGATCACAAGACCTGGAAGAGGCTTATCACGATGCCGGCCAGTTCTACTGGGGGAGAGCGGAAGCCTTTCTTGCGGATATCGTAACCTTTTCACCGGAGTCCGTGCCGGTGGTGCTGCCGCGCTACCGGGTCCAGGATATCGATACGCCGGAAGACTGGCAGCGTGCGGAACTCATGTTTGCTGCATCGCAGGAGCAAAAGCCGTGAAGTGTGTTCTGCGGGTCGACGCCTCGATTCAGATCGGCAGCGGCCATGTCATGCGGTGCCTGACCCTGGCCGAAGCTCTGCGGGCAAAGGGGGCCGAGGTTCTGTTTGTCAGTCGCCAACTGCCCGGCCACCTGCATGACCTGATTGAACGGCAGGGAGTTGCCCTGTGCCGTTTGCCCGCCCCCGCACAGGTTGCCGCGCGACTCGATTGGAACCGGCACGCGGCGTGGCTCGAAGTCCCCTGGCAGCAGGATGCGCAGGAGACCCTGGCGTGTCTGCAGCGCGTCGATGGCGCAATCGACTGGCTGGTGGTCGACCATTACGCCCTTGACCAGCAGTGGGAAAAGCGAGTGCGCGCCAGGGTTGGGAACATCATGGTGATTGATGATCTTGCCGATCGCGTTCACGATTGTGATCTGTTGCTCGACCAGAATCTTTACCAGGACGCGAACCTGCGGTACACAACGCTTGTCAATAAGGAGTGCCGTCTGTTGCTCGGCCCGAAATATGCTTTGCTGCGGGACGAATTTCCTGTCGCGCGCCGGCCGTTGGCCGATCGCGACGGCAAGATCAGGCGGGTTCTGATTTTTTATGGCGGCGCCGACCCTGGCCGTGAGACGATCAAGGCGCTGGAGGCGTTCGAGTCTGCCCGCCTGACGAATGTCGAGGCCGACGTTGTCGTCGGGGCGACGAATCCGGCACGGGAAGAGATCCGGTCCTGGTGCGCCAGGCGGGCCGGTCTGCGTTACCACTGCCAGATCAGCAACATGGCGGAACTGATGGCGTCTGCCGACCTCATGCTCTGCGCTGGCGGGACAACAACCTGGGAGCGTTGCGCCCTCGGTTTGCCAGGGGTGGTGACGGCGACGGCCGGGAATCAGGAGATGGTTGCCGAGCAGAGTGCCAGATCCGGACTCTCCTTCTATCTCGGGCGATCGGCGGATGTCACCACCGAACAGATTGCCAATGTCCTGGTCGCATTGTCCTGCTCACCCCAGTGCCTGCAGATGTATTCTGTAAATGGACTGGCCGTTGTTGACGCTGCCGGCGCCAAGCGTGTCGTCGGAGCGCTCTGCCCTCCCGAGATTGCGTTGCGCCTGGCCGGCCCTGCAGATTGCGATTCTCTTTACGAATGGCGCAACGCCGAAGAGACGCGTCGCCATATCTTCGACAGGGAGCCGATCCCTCTGGAGGACCATCGCCGCTGGTACCGGGCGGCACTGGACAATCCCGACCGGATTCTGCTTATCGGTGAGATCGATGGCGAGCCGGCCGGGGTTTTGCGCTACGATCTCACGGCGGACAAGGCTCTGGTCTCGATCTACCTGGTCCCCGGCCGGCAAGGGCAGGGGGTCGGTAGCGAGTTGATCCGCACCGGGTCGTGCTGGCTCAGGCAAAATCGTCCGGCTGTCCGGTCGATTGTCGCGGAGATCCTCAGGAGCAATGCCGGTTCGTTGCGGGCCTTCGAACAGGCCGGTTACGACGAGCATCATCGAACCTACGAAAAGGTCCTGCAATGAGGGAGACGACAACATTCAGTCTCGGTCGCCGGCTCATCGGGTCAAATGAGCCCCCTCTCGTCATCGCCGAGATGTCCGGTAATCACAATCAGTCCCTTGAGCGGGCCCTGGAGATTGTCGACGCGGCCGCGGCTGCGGGGGCCCATGCCCTCAAACTGCAGACCTATACCGCCGACACGATGACGCTCGACATCGAGGAGGGGGAGTTCTTCATCGAAGACCCCAACAGCCTCTGGGCGGGGCGCTCACTCTACGAACTCTACCGGGAAGCACAGACGCCCTGGGAGTGGCACAAGCCGATCTTCGACCGCTGCCGTCAACACGGCATGCTCTGCTTCAGTACCCCTTTCGATGCGACTTCGGTCGATTTTCTGGAAGAGCTGGACTCCCCCTGCTACAAGATCGCCTCGTTCGAAAATGTCGATATCCCGCTGATCAAAAAAGTCGCCGCCACCGGCAAGCCGATGATTATCTCGACCGGCATGGCCTCGCTGGCCGAACTCGATGAGGCGGTCACCGCGGCCCGCCAGGCCGGCTGCAGGGATCTGGTTCTGCTGAAGTGTACCAGCAGCTACCCGGCCACTCCGGAGCAGACCAATATCGCAACCATTCCGCACATGCGCGAGCTGTTTGGTTGTGAGGTCGGCCTGTCGGATCATACCATGGGCTTCGGTGTGGCGGTGGCCTCAGTCGCCCTCGGCGCGACTGTGATCGAAAAGCATTTCACCCTGCGGCGGGCCGATGGCGGTGTCGACTCGGCCTTTTCCCTGGAGCCCGCCGAGATGCGCTCCCTGGTCACTGAAACCGAACGGGCATGGCAGGCTCTGGGCCAGGTAAGTTACGGTGCAACGGCCGCCGAACAGAAATCGATGGTGTTTCGCCGTTCGCTTTATGTGGTGGCGGATATTCAGGCCGGTGAGACCCTGACCGCGCAAAATGTTCGGGCGATCCGGCCCGGGCACGGTCTGAGCCCGAAGTTTCTCGACGATGTCCTGGGGCGGACAAGCCCGCGTTTCATCGCCAGGGGCACTCCCCTGACCTGGCCCCTTTTATTCTAGTCCTCTCCGCAGGGGGCAACCCGCGTCGTTGATGACGGTTGTACGATGAATCTTCTGACTGCACTGAATGATGACGTGCCCGGATCCGATCTCCGCCGCGTCGTTTTTTTGTTTCTGCTGGCGCTGGTCCTGAAGGGGCTGGTCGCGTCAGCGATCGATGTCGTCAATCCCGACGGTATCCGCTATGCAAATTCCGCATATCAGCTGTGGCAAGGGAATATTGCCGCCGCCCTGTCCCACGAGAAAATGCTCTTCTACTCTCTCACCCTTGCCCTCGCGTATAAAATATGCGGCGACTGGGTCGTGGCCGGGCAACTCATCTCGGTACTGTTCCTCTCCCTGACGGTCTTTCCTCTCTATGTTCTCACCAGGGCGCTGTTCGGTTGGCGCGCCGCTGTCTGGTCTGCTCTGGCGTTTGTTTTGTTGCCGTCGACCAGCGCACTGGCCGGGACGGTGGTCAAAGATGCACCTTTCCTGTTCTTTCTGATGTCGGCCACCTGTCTGGGGTATAAGGCTGTCGAAGAGCGGCGATCTGCCTGGTTCGTGCTCGCATTCATCAGCATGCTGCTGGCGACCCTGTACCGCTTTGAGGGGATACTGTTCTGGGGGGTCTACTCTGCCTGGCTCGCCGGTGCAGCCCTGATTCATCCGGACAAGCGGGCGGGCCTTGGTCGTGGGCTCGCGATCTTCCTCGGACTGCCGCTCCTTGGACTCTGTTCCCTGCTCGCTTTAATCCTGACAGATGTCGTCAGTGCCGATTTTCTTCTGAATGTCTGGCTGCGCATCAAAACGCATTATTTTCACTTCGATTTCCTGGCAACGTACAGTTCAATCTATGAGTTTCTGAAGTCCGCCGAAAAAGATTTCCTCGGTGGAATCGATACCAACGACTTCTTCGAGATCGCAAGATACTATATTCTCCTCATCTATGCGGTGGGCCTTGTTCACGTGATCTTCGCTTCAGTTTTCCCAGGCTATTTTGTTGTGGCAGTCTATGGTCTCTATGCGTCTCTCAAAAAAAAGGTGTTTCCATATTATCTGTTTTTTATCATCATGTCGTATCTTGCCATGCTCTATTTCTTCATGATCACCAGGAATTTTGTCGCCGAAAGATACACTCTGGTTGTTGCACTCCTTTTGCTGCCGTTTTTCGGGTACGGCTTTCAGTCTGCGTCTGCTCTGGCGCGCACTGTCCGTGCAAAAAGGACTCTCCTGACCCTTTCCCTTGTCCTGCTGGTCGCCGTTCCCCTGTACCGCTCGTACACCAAGACGATCAAGGAGAAGGTTGAGATCCGTCACGCCGGCGAGTGGCTGAAGGCGCATCGCGATGTCGTCAGGCAGCGGATCATAACCAACGAAAAACGGATTCCGTTTTACGCCGGTCTGATGGCGGACGGTTACGATCTGTTCGCCCTGAACGGCCAGGAAGGCTATGCCGGGCAGGCGGCCAGCAACCGCAACCCCCTGGTCGTCCTGTCGCTCTCGCGGCGTCAGGACGTTCCGCCCCCGGTCTGGAACGGCTTTGTCCTGGTCAAGGAATTTCGTGGTGCCTACAAGACAGTGCTGATCTATGAAGCGAGGAGTGCCGGTTGACATTGTCTTCGGTGTCAGCGCAAATCGTGTGATGTGTGACAACAGTTCCCCCATAACCATCGGTCCTCTGGCTCCGGCAGAGTATCGGCGCCTGCTCGACAACAGTACCATCCTCGAGAAGGACGCCCGGGGCGCCAAGGTTCTGTTGACGCCGCAGGGGCAGATCGTCAAGCTCTTCTCGCTGAAGCGCTGGTGGTCGTCGGCGCTGCTGCGGCCCTACGCGGTGCGTTTTGTCGACAATGCCCGGAGACTGCGCGCCCTCGGGCTGCGCACCGTGCAGGTTGACGACCTTCGCTATTGCCGGGACATGCGTCGCTATCTGGTCTTTTACACACCGGTTCCGGGCGAGACTTTGCGCAACCGGCTCGCGCAGGGTGCCGACTGTGCCGCTTTATTGACCGCTTTCGCCGGTTATGTGGCGCAGCTGCATCACATGGGCGTGCTGTTCCGCTCGATCCATTTCGGCAACCTGATCGTGGTCGACGGGGAAGGGGGGTTCGGCCTGATCGACGTCGCCGATATGCAGCTGAAAAAAACGACCGCTGACGATTGCCGAGCGGGTGCGCAACTTCCGGCACATGAGCCGCTACCGCCAGGATTGTCAGTCGCTGCACGCGTTTGGCGTTGAACAGTTTGTCGATCTCTATCTGCGGTCGTCGGACCTGGCTGGCTCGGCGCGAACTACTTTGCGTGCCCGGCTGCTGGGCGGTGCCGGCCCGTTCGGACCCGATGCGCCGCCCCGGTGATCTCCAAATGTACACATCAATATTCAACGCGGAGACGCGGAGTTACTGCAAGGCCGCAAAGGGGTGAGGCAAGACGCGCCGGTGAATCAATCTGGTAACTCTTCACTTGTCGCCCGAGGGTCGTCATCTCCGAACGGTTTTGCCGGGGATCCAGTTTTGATGCAGTCGCGAAAAGTCGTCATACCCGCGAAGGCGGGTATCCAGGGATTTCGTCTCTGGCTGGAAAGACTGGATTCCCGTTTTCACGGGAATGACGACCAAGGGCCGTTTACGCATTTTTGCGACAGTATCAGTTTTAGAGCCTGCAATATCTGGATTCCGGCTAAAATCACGCCGGAATGACGTCGGTGTGTCAGGCGATTACGATGACGACAACGATAACCGTTTCGCTATCCTTCATTGGCAACGAGTTGTATCTGAGCAGGTGCGGATGCTGAGTGGTTGCCAAACCTGCAGGATTGTCTCGGCGCCACCGCGTCTCCGCGTTGAATCGGTTTTTGCCCCTCTATCAGGAATGAACGCATGAAGCCACCCGTATCGATCGACCCGACCAGGGTCAAGACCTACTCCATCGCCACGCGCGACAACAAGGTCAATGTCCGTGAACATTTCGCTGCTCCGCCCCGGGCCGGCGGCAGCTTCGCCGCCTTCTACGATTCCTTGCCCCGCCTGCTCGGTGCCGACAGCCTGCGCGGCGTGGTCGATGCCGTGGTTGCCGCTCGTCAGCAGGGTCGTCCGGTGGTCCTCGCCATGGGCGGACATGTGATCAAGTGCGGCCTGCAACCGGTGCTGAAGAGTCTGATCGAGGCCGACGTCATCACCGCTGTGGCCATGAACGGCTCGGCGGCGATCCACGATTTCGAGGTGTCGCTGATCGGTGCCACCTCAGAGGATGTCGGCGCCGTGCTGCATGCCGGCGATTTTGGCTTCTCTGAGGAGACCGGCGGTGGCATGAACCGCGCCCTCAAGGCGGCACTCTCTGCAGGCGTCGGCTTCGGTTCAGCGATCGGCCGGCATATTGTCGACAATGAGCATGCCTATCGGGAGTCCAGTCTGCTGGCGGCCTGCATAGACAAGGGCATTCCGGTCAGCGTGCATGTTGCCATCGGCACCGACATCATCCATCAGCACCCCGAATTCGATGGTGCGGTTACCGGCGAGATGTCGGCGCGCGACTTCCGCCTGCTCACAGCGGTGGTCGCTGATCTCTCCGGCGGCGTCTGGCTGAATGTCGGCTCGGCGGTGGTCATGCCCGAAGTCTTCCTGAAAGCACTCTCCATCGCCCAGAATCTCGGGCACCATGTCGAGAACTTCTCCACGGCCAACTTCGACATGACCCAGCACTACCGGCCGCTGCAGAACGTGGTCAAGCGACCGACCACCGGCAGCGGTCGAGGCTATACCATCACCGGCCATCACGAAATCAACATTCCGCTGCTGGCCACGGCGATTCTGGA
>JAVVDS010000005.1:0-76444 GCA_032251295.1 Desulfuromonadales bacterium
TCTGGTCTTTTTTTCAGTCGTCATCGCTCAGATCCCTCCCCCTGGCGGGACATAGCCCTCGCCCAGGTCATAAAGACGCTCCCCCCAGAGAGCCGCCCAGTGATTGAAGTCATCCTCTGCCATGGCGGTTGGCGGAAGCGCTGTCCCAGGCTCGACAAACAGTCTGGCCAGTTCGCGATAGAGGTAGGCGACATGCGCCAGAGGGGCGGATTCGATAACCGTTTCCCCGAAGAAGCTGCTGCGCAACACCGCCAGATCGCGCGGCAGGTAGCCTTGCAGCAGCGTGCCGGTCTGCCGGGCGAAGTCGCGGACAACCGCTTCGGCGTAAAATGCCGACAGGTTGTGCCCGACCAGCCCGACTTCAATGCCCCGCCCCGCCATGCGCCGCCAGAGAGCATTGACCGTCCGCAGGGCTACCGGTTCGGCATCGGTGACCGCCACGATCTGGCTCGCCAGCTCGGCGGCCAGCAGTTGATCGAGCACGTCAAACGCATCGGCAAGGGCGAACAGCACCAATTCGACAGCCGGGCTGCGGGCCTCGATCTCCTCTCGCAGCCCGGCCAGTGCCGCCGGCCGACCCGACCCGGCCGGGTCGGTCTGCCATTGTCGACAGGCGATCCCTTTGTAGCCACCGCTCCAGACCTCACCATCGGCCGGCGGCGTGCGACTGATCAGTGTCGTCGCCTGCGCACCGGCACAGTCGATCAAGGCGACAGAGCGCCCGGCTTCGGCATACGCCGCTGCCAGGTGGGCCGCAAGACTCACGGAACCGACACCCCGGTGACCAAAAATAATCAGAGAACGCATCTGCGTACGGGCTCCTTGTACGAGGGGCGGCTACTTCAGCCGCACCTTCTCGCTCTTGTCGATCTGCACCACGTGACCGTCCTGAATGACCAGGGTCACGCTGCCATAGCGGATATCCCGGATCGCCTGGCGCAGGCGCTTTTCAATCTCCGGATTCCAGAGGTCGGCGGGGCGGTCGTTCTGTGTCTGTTCCATGATTGGCTCCTCAGCCGGAATTGGCGTGCCGATTCGCTCAGTAAGCGATCTGGAAGCGGCTCAGCAGAACTTTTTCACGTTCGCGGTCGCCACTGGCGCTGCCTTTGTCGAAGTCGGTCTGCTCGTAGTTCAACGTCACTTTGAGATTGCGGCTCACATACCAGTTGAGACCGGCTGCCCAGGCGCTCGCCCGTTTGGCTGCCTTGGCCGGATCGGCAAACAGCGGAAAAGCGTCGTCGTCAATTTCCAGTTCGTGATAGCGCGCGGCCAGTTCGAAAGCGCCCCAGGCACCCGTCCCCGGCTTGAAGGGACTCTTCGGCTTGACCCCCTTGAACGAGGCTTTTTCTCCGGTCAGAACCCACGAGGCCGCGACCTGCCAGGACTGGTTGGCCAGGTCTTCATCACGGGTCCCGTTGCTGATCTCCTGCACCGAGCGGACGTATTCGCTCAACAGGCCGAACGGACCGACAGACCAGTAGAGCTGTGGGGAAATCCGCCAGCGCTGCCCATCCGCTTCGGCCGTGCCGCTGTATTTAAAGAAGGTCTGCTGCCCGGGAGTCTTGAAAGACGGCAGGCTACCCTCCTGGTTGCCGTAACTGCCGGCGAGGCCGATACCGAGGCCCTGCAGCCATTCGTTCCCGGAATCTTTCCAGGGACGGACAAACAGCCGCACAACAGCGTCCTTGTCGTCGTTGCTGTCGCCATCGGTGCTGCTGCCATCGACTCCACCGTTGAAAACACCGAGGGCGTAGCTTACGCTGCCGTTGGCCAGGTCACCGGCGACCTGCAGGCCGATGTCACGATTGGGGACCAGGCTGGTCGGCAGGGCGCGTTCGACAAACAGCAGGCTGGCGCCGGATTGTAAGCGTTCCAGCCCGACCGGCGCCTTGAACTTGCCGACCCGGATCTGCGCCGTCGGCCACCAGTTGGCCTCCAGCCAGGCATCGAGCAGTTCGCTCTTGCCGCGACCGAAGTCGGGCATGATTCTGAAGCGGTAGTCTTTGCTCAAGGTCCCCTCGATAATCGGCCGTACCCGGCGCAGCAACAGGTCGTTGGTCACCGCCTGTTCGTCATCGTCAAAATAGAACCGACCGTCCGTCTGCAGGTAACCACGCAGTTTCAGTTGCCAGTCACCAGCACGTGAACGTAACGCGAAACCTTTTTCGCTCGCACCGACCACGCCGTGCTTGGCAGCTTCCTTGTCGGCTGCCGCCTTGTCCAGTTCGAGTTTTCGCTCCAGGATCCGAAGTTTCTGATCGAGTTCCTGCCAGCGCTCCTCAGCGGAGACCGCTGCCGCTGCCTGACCGGCAGCCAGCAATGTGGTCGCGGTTAGAGCCCATACAATCCACCGGTTGCTACGCATCTTCTTTTCTCCTTCGGTTATTGTTCGCTTCCGGTGGTCCGGTCAGCCTCGACAAGGGTGTTGTTCTCTGGCCCACGGTGTGTCCGCTCGGCCCGACTGATCCATAGACCGGACAGGTCTGTCTGCCATCCGGTCGTATTCAATTAAAATATTTACTCAATCATCTTTATAGACTTATAGACAAAAAAACGTCTGTTGACTCGCTACACCTCGGGAACAAACTGGGTTCAAATTTTCCCTGGCGAACCTGGCGCCCTATATGTTGAGCCCCTTGCTCCGCCCCACCCGCGCCAACCGAACCGTCAGATCTGGTAGTCGAGGGCGAAGACCCGCAGGTTGGTCGGCTGCACAAAGACCTGTTCGCCGGTCTTCAGGCCAAGGGCGCGGTACTGGTCGCGCGGCAGATCAGCGTAGATCGTTTCGCCGGTGTCGAGGCGCTTCAGTTCGATGCGCGGCAGAGCGCCGGCGCCCTGAATAAACTGGACCTCGGCGGCGATATCCGCGGCCGACTCGGGAGTGCGCAGAATCCGGATATCGCTCGGCCGGACATAGGCAACGGCATCGCTGTCGGCGCCGACCGGACAGGCCACACCGGTCCCGTTGTCGGCACCGCTACGGCAGCGGAACAGGTTGACATGGCCGAGGAAGTTGAAGACGAACGGATTGACCGGGTTCTCATAGACCTCTTCCGGTGTGCCGACCTGCTCGATGTGCGCCTCGTTCATCACCACCACCCGGTCGGCGACCTCCATCGCCTCTTCCTGGTCGTGGGTGACAAAGACGCTGGTGACATGAATTTCGTCGTGCAGCCGGCGCAGCCAGCGACGCAGCTCCTGCCGCACCTTGGCATCGAGGGCGCCGAACGGCTCATCGAGGAGCAGCACCTTCGGCTCGGTCGCCAGCGCCCGGGCCAGAGCGACCCGCTGCCGCTGGCCGCCGGAGAGCTGGGACGGATAGCGGTCGGCCATGTTGTCGAGCTGGATCAGCCGCAGCAGCTCGTTGACCCGCTCGCGGATATGCGCCTTATCCGGCCGTTCCCGCTTCGGTTTGACCGTCATGCCGAAGGCGATGTTGTCGAACACCGTCATGTGCCGGAACAGGGCATAGTGCTGGAAGACGAAGCCGACCTTGCGTTCGCGCACATGGCGGGCGGTCGCCTCCTCACCGTCGAACAGGATCGTGCCGGTATCGGCGGTCTCCAGCCCGGCGATGATGCGCAGCAGAGTCGTCTTGCCGGAACCGGACGGGCCGAGCAGGGCGACCAGTTCGCCGGACGGGACGTCGAGATCGACTCGGTTGAGGGCGGTGTAGTTACCGAAGGTCTTGGTGATATTGCGTACCTGAATTGCCATGAGCTATGCCACTCCCATCTGCTCGGTCACGGTGTCGACCTCCTGGCGGATCTTGCGCTCCAGCAGCGCCTTGGCCACCAGGGTCAGAAGCGCCAGCAGCGCCAGCAGCGAGGCGACGGCGAAGGCGGCGACAAAGTTGTATTCATTGTAGAGGATCTCGACATGCAGCGGCATGGTGTTGGTCAGTCCGCGGATATGGCCGGAGACCACCGAGACCGCACCGAACTCGCCCATCGCCCGGGCGTTGCAAAGAATCACGCCGTACAGCACCCCCCAGATGACGTTCGGCAGAGTGACGCGGAAAAATATCTGCCAGCCGTTGGCGCCGAGGACCAGTGCCGCCTCTTCCTCATCGTTCCCCTGGGCCTGCATCAGCGGGATCAGCTCGCGGGCGACGAAGGGGAAGGTAACGAAGACCGTCGCCAGAACAATACCGGGGACGGCGAAGATAATCTGCAGGTCGTGCGCGGCCAGCCAGGGCCCGAGCCAGCCGTGCAGACCGAACAGCAGCACGTAGATCAGGCCGGAGATGACCGGCGAAACCGAGAACGGCAGATCGATCAGAGTGATCAGCAGACTTTTGCCGCGAAAGTTGAACTTGGCGATCGCCCAGGACGCGGCGATGCCGAACACCAGGTTCAGCGGCACGCTGATCGCCGCCGTCAACAGGGTCAGGCGGATCGCCGCCAGTGCGTCCGGCTCGACAATCGCCTCCCAGTAGGCGCCTAAGCCCTTCTCCAGCGCCTGGACAAAAACCGCCGCCAGCGGCACCAGCAGGAACAGGGCGAGAAAGACCAGCGCCAGACCGGTGAGCAGCCAGCGGACCGGTTGCGGTTCGGTCAGGGCATTCTGCATTGTCTTATCCCTCGGCATAACGTCGGCTCCACCACTGGATCAGATTGATCGTCAGCAGAATTAGAAACGAGAAGACCAGCATGACTGTGGCGATGGCAGTGGCGCCGGCATAGTCGTACTGCTCGAGCTTGGTAATGATCAAAAGCGGCGCGATCTCGGAAACCATCGGCATGTTGCCGGCGATGAAGATCACCGAGCCGTACTCACCGACCGCCCGGGCAAAGGCCAGGGCGAAGCCGGTCAAAAGCGCCGGGGTGATCGCCGGCAGGATGATGCGCACAAACGTCTGCCAGCGGTTGGCCCCGAGACAGGCGGCCGCCTCCTCGAGTTCCCGTTCCATATCCTCAAGCACCGGCTGTACCGTGCGCACGACAAACGGCAGGCCGATAAAAGTCAGGGCGACGACGATCCCCAGGGGGGTATAGGCGACCTTGATGCCGAGGGGCGCCAGAAACTGGCCGATCAGGCCGTTGTCCGTGTAGAGGCCGGCCAGGGTGATGCCGGCCACCGCCGTCGGCAGCGCGAAGGGGAGATCGACCAGAGCGTCGATCACCCGCTTGCCCGGCAGCGGGTAGCGCACCAGCACCCAAGCGACCAGCAGACCGAACAGGCCGTTGATCAGTGCCGCAGCCAGGGCGGCGCCAAAAGTCAGGCGAAACGACGCCAGCACCCGCGCTGACGCCACTGTCCCCCAGAACTCGTCCCAGGAGAGCGTGGCGGTCTTGAACAGCAGGCTGGAGAGCGGGATCAGCACGATCAGGCAGAGATAAAAGATCGTGAAACCCATGGCCAGGCCGAAACCGGGGAGCACACTGCGTTGCTTGTAAAAAAACATCAAATCTGACCCGTAGGACAACCCATCGTGGTTGCCCGTCATTGCAATACTGACTGTCATTGCTGCCGATATTCACCCCGAGGGGCAGGCACGGAGGCCTGCCCCTACGCCGGGGCGGGGCGAACAGACAGAGTCACCCGTCCAGATTCAGCGCGCCGGCACGTAGATCTGGTCGAAGGTGCCGCCGTCGGCAAAATGGGTTTTCTGTGCCTGCTGCCAGCCGCCGAACAGTTCGTCGATGGTGAACAGGTTGACCTTGGGGAAGCGGGTGATATCGGCCGGGTCGGCATGTTCCGGCGCGACCGGGCGATAATAGTGCTTAGCTGCCAGTTTCTGCCCGACCGGACTGAACAGGTATTCGAGGTAGCCTTTGGCCACTTCGAAGGTGCCATGTTTTTGCGCCACCTTGTCGACCACCGTCACCGGGGGTTCGGCAAGAATAGAGACCGAAGGGACAATGATTTCAAACTGGTCGGGGCCGAGTTCGTTGATCGCCAGGAACGCCTCGTTCTCCCAGGAGAGAAAGACATCGCCGATGCCGCGCTTGACAAAGGTGGTGGTCGAGCCGCGGGCCCCGGAATCGAGGATCGGCACGTTTTTGTAGAGGGCGGTGACGAAATCGCGGGCGGCTTTTTCATCGCCACCGTTCTTTTTCAGCGCGTAGCCCCAGGCGGCCAGAAAATTCCAGCGCGCGCCACCCGAGGTTTTCGGGTTCGGGGTAATGACCGAAACGCCCGGCTTGATGATGTCGTCCCAGTCCTTGATCCCCTTGGGGTTCCCCTTGCGCACCAGAAAGACGATGGTCGAGGTGTAAGGGGCGCTGTTATGGGGCAGGCGCGACTGCCAGTCGCGCGGGAAGAGCCCGGTCCGTTCGGCGATGGCGTCGATATCATAGGCGAGCGCCAGGGTCACCACATCGGCCGCCAGGCCATCGATCACCGCCCGCGCCTGTTTACCGGCGCCGCCGTGCGACTGACGAATCTTGACGGTATCGCCGGTCTTGTCCTGCCAGTAGCTGGCAAACGCCTCGTTGTACTCCTTGTAAAGCTCCCGGGTCGGATCATAGGAGACATTCAACAGAGTGTACTCCTTGGCGAGAGCGGTCGTCGACAGCACCAGGGTGCCGATGATCATCAGGGAGAGAACTGTTTTCAGGTGAAACCTCATGGAAAAACTCCTTCAGGTTGCCGACGAGTGGCTCCGGTTAACCGGTCAGCCTGCGCCGTTGCGCTTAGCGATGACGCCTCCGGGAGGTCCGGTCAGCCGCTCCAGGTCACCAGAGATCCGGCGGTTCAGACAATCCCCTCGAACAGCACGCTGGTCAGGTAGCGCTCACCCGAGTCGGGGAGAATGACGACAATCTTCTTGCCGGCATACTCCGGCTTGCCGGCCAGCCGCGCTGCAACGGCAACCGCGGCACCGCAGGAGATCCCGGCGAGAATCCCTTCTTCTTTGGCGAGACGCCGGGCGAAATCGATCGCTTCATCGTTGCTGACCTTCTCCACCTGGTCGACCACGGAGAGATCGAGGGTCTCCGGGATGAAGCCGGCGCCGATCCCCTGGATCTTGTGCGGGCCTGGCTGGATCGTCTCACCGGCCAGGTGCTGACTGATCACCGGCGAATCGGTCGGCTCGACCGCCACCGAATGCAGCGCCTTCCCCTTGTCCTGCTCAAAATACTGGCTGATGCCGCTGATGGTGCCGCCGGTGCCGACGCCTGACACCAGCACATCGACGTCGCCGCCGGTCGCTTCCCAGATCTCCGGGCCGGTGGTGGTGCGGTGAATCGCCGGGTTCGCCGGATTCTTGAACTGGTGCAGCAGCAGATAGCGATCCGGCTCGGAAGCCGCCAGCTCCTCGGCGGCGGCGATCGCCCCGCCCATCCCTTTCGCCCCGGGCGTCAGCACCAGATTGGCCCCGAACGCCTTGAGCACCTTGCGCCGCTCCAGGCTCATCGTTTCGGGCATGGTCAGAGTGATCGGAATGCCGCGAGCGGCAGCGACAAACGCCAGGGCAATACCGGTGTTGCCGCTGGTCGGCTCAACAATCTCCTTGCCCGCACCGAGCAGACCCCGTTTTTCAGCCTCCCAGATCATGGCGGCGCCGATCCGGCACTTGACCGAATAGGCCGGATTACGCCCTTCGATCTTACCGTAGACTTCGGCGCCTTTGGGGACGAGACGATTCAGGCGGACCAAGGGGGTCTGGCCGATACTCAGGGAATTGTCGGTAAAAATCTGGCTCATAGTCGACTCCTTTTGACTAAGGTGGGGCCCTGGCGGGCCGATTAACATTTAGACGATCGTTTTAATAGACTTAAAGAGACAACTCTCACGCATCTTCTGTCACACTCAAATCGAAAAATCGAGCACCCTGCGCGCCGCCTGCGACGCTTCACGGGAGCGGCGCAACACATCATCGACACTGGTCTGGTCGAGAATGTCAGCGATGGCGTCGCGCACCTCCTTCATGACCAGACGGATGCCGCAACTCGCCTCATCGTGGCACTCGTCGCATTTCTGGTAGGCGGTCTCGCTGACACAGGCGACCGGCGCCAAAGGTCCTTCCAGCACCCGGATCGCACTCCCCATGGTGATCTCCGCCGGATCTTTGGCGAGAAAGTAGCCACCGCCCTTGCCTTTGCGACTGCCGAGGATGCCGGCGTTCTTCAGCTCCAGCAGGATCAGCTCGAGAAATTTTTTGGGGATCCGCTCGCGCTCGGCCAGATCGGCAATCAGGATCGGCCCCCGGCCGTAATCGCGAGCCAGACCGAGCAGCGCCTGCAAGCCGTATTTTGTTTTACGTGAAATCATACCTACCAGCCTATGTTTTTTGTAGCTTAATTAACACACGCATCCCTGTCAACTATTTTTTTACTAAAAGGACTTCATCCCCCCCGATGCGTTGCAGGTCCTTGAGAGTACGGCTTTACAGAGGAATATCGTCGACCCTCTCAGCCGCCACGTCGATAGCGTCATGGGCGGTATTGCCGACCACCGGGACAATCGAGATTACAGCCGCGCCGACACGCATCGGCACCGTCACCACCTTGGTCAGCAGGCAGCCGCTCAGCTGGCTGGCCACCAGCAGCAGAGTAACGATTTTCAGGAACGTCATCGAACACCTCCGACCCTTGCGTTTGTTCTCATACACCAACAGAGATGCTTTCGCAGAAAGTCCGAAATTGGATGGCTAAGCAAAAAAACGCCAAATGCAAGGCGCGTAATTGTCGAGCAATGAGGCTTAGTTCCATACGTCAAAGCAGCGAGACGATTGTGACAACGCAGCAGTTGGTGAGTTTTTGCGACGCCATCAACAGAAAACCCCGACCGAAGCCGGGGTTTTCCAAACGTTAAAGACGGACAGCGATCAGCGCTGACGCAGTTCGCGGATACGGGCCGCCTTGCCCTGCAGGTTGCGCAGGTAGTAGAGCTTGGCCCGCCGCACACGGCCGACAGTAAGAACTTCGACCTTGTCGACCACCGGCCCATGCAGCGGGAAGACCCGCTCGACGCCGATGCCGTTCGACACCTTGCGCACAGTGAACGAGGAACCGATCCCGTTATTGTGACGCTTGATGCAGACCCCCTGAAACATCTGGATCCGCTGCTTGTCGCCCTCGGTAATCTTGACGTGAACACGCAGAGTATCGCCCGCCTTAAACTGCGGGATATTCTTGCGCATCTGCTCCATGCCTATGTAATCAACGACATTCATGATCAAACCTCCAAATTCCTTGCGCCTTGGCGAACAGTCTATCTACTCCAGACCGGAGTGGTGAGTCAAGCAGAAAATCGACAAACGTCAGCAGTGATCGTGTGCTCATCGACGCAGGTCACGGCAGCAGGCTGCGTCAGACAACGCTTGCACCGACCGGCGAAGGCGACTATAGTGACACGATCCTCCGCTTCGTGCGACAAATATCTGCCGCAGACCGTTGCCCAAGACGGAAAAACGACCAAAGCAGCCAGCTTGTCGTGCCGGGAGTGCGGCTCTATGCTTGGCATGTTCTCTGCTAATGCAGGTGCGTACCGCGGCGACACGATAAACGTTTCGGCTTTGATCCGTAATGAGGCTCCGGTGAGCCGGCCTGCAAGCAAGCAACCGAAGCCCCCGAAAGGAACCGTTATGCACCTGCTCCGGCTGCTCCCCCTTGTGCTGGTGGCGACGCTGTTGTCTACCCCTGCCATGAGCCACGGCATCAAGGTCCTCACCGCTGTCGAGGCGGGTCAGGTAAAATCTGCAAGCACCTTTGCCGATGGCCGCCCGGTCAAGCAGGGCCCTGTGAAGGTCTATGACAGTGAGAAGACCCTGCTCCTTGAAGGGACGACCGATGACCAGGGACTGTTCGCTTTCCCGATCCCCAAAGTCGACACACTGACCGTCGAAGTCCGGGACATTCTCGGCCACCGCAACAGCGACACCATTCCGCAAGCGGAGATCGCCGCTGGCATGTCCACTCAGGACGTCCGCTGATGCACGTTTCCGATGGCGTGATGCCGATCAGCCTCGCTCTCGGCAGCGGCCTTGCCAGTCTGGCAGTGACCGCCTGGAGTTCGCGCATGACCCGCAGCGACGACCTGCCCAAGGTCGCCGTGGTCGCCGCGGCCTTCTTCGTCGCCTCCCTGGTGCATGTCCCCCTGGGACCGACCAGTGTCCATCTGTTACTCCCCGGCCTGACCGGGGTGCTGCTCGGACCCGCCGCCTTCCTCGCCATCGTCCTGGGGCTCGCCCTGCAGAGCCTGCTGTTCCAGTTCGGCGGACTGACCGCCCTCGGCGGCAACGCCCTGATGATGGGGCTGCCGGCCCTCGCCTGCGGCCTGCTGTTCCAGAAGCTACAGGGGCGCAGCGCCACCACCCGACAGGTGCTGCTCGGCGCTCTCTGCGGCGGCCTGGGGATCGTCGGCGCCGCACTGCTGCTAGCGCTGCTGCTCACCTTAAGTGGCGAGGACTTTGTCGGCGTCGCCAAACTGGCCATCGCAGCCCATCTTCCGGTCGCCGTCATCGAGGCCGTGATCGCCGCCTGCATTGTCCGCTTCCTGGCCAAAGTAAAACCGGAACTGCTGCAGGCACCGTTCACCCTGTCAAAGCGCAACGCATGAGCAACCCGGTCATTCAGCTCCCATGGAGCGGCCTGCTCCTGCCGATACTCCTGCTCCCGGCCTGTTTCTGGCTGGCGCTGGTCGCGATGCGACGCATGGCGACCAGCCTGGAGAGTCTGACAGACGGACAACTCCCGGGCGCAGAGTCCCTGACAGTGTCCTCACCACTGCATACCTGGGATCCTCGCGGCAAGATCGTCGGCATCCTCTCCTTCGCCCTCTGCACGGTCTCCCTCAACCAGCCGGTCCTGGTCCTGCTCGCCCTGACAACCGCCCTGTTACTCATCGCCGTCGGCCGCCTCCCCTGGTCGCGCCCGGCGCGCCGGCTGCTGGCGATGAACGGCTTTCTCGCCATGTTCCTGATCGTCATGCCGCTGACCGCGGTGATCCGGCCCGACGATACCCTGATCGTTTTCGGCAGCCTCGACAGCTGGCCTGTCAACCTGCGCGGGCTGCTGCTCGCCCTGCTCATCCTCGGCAAGGCCTGGACGGTCGCTCTGCTCATGGAACCGCTGCTGGCCACCGCCCCCTTAAGCACCACCCTCGAAGGTCTGAGCCACCTCGGTGCGCCGCGTCGGGTCGGCGAACTGCTGCTGCTCACCCACCGCTATATCCATGTCTTCTTCGCTGAACTGACACGCCTGCGCAACGGCATGGAGGCGCGCGCTTTTCAACCGGGCCTGCGGGTCGGCAGCCTGCGTGACTACGGCAATTTCGTCGGCATGCTGCTGGTGCGCAGTTTCGAACGCACCCACCGCGTGTACGACGCCATGCGGGCGCGCGGCTATCGCGGCAGCATGCCAAACCGTCTCGCTCTGACCTTTCGACCGGCCGATGTCGTGAAAACCGCGCTGCTGCTCGGCCTCGGCCTCGCCCTGCTGCTGGCCGATCGCCTGCCCGGGGGGCTTATCTGATGCACCGCCTGGCCAGCCACGAACCGCTACCGTCACAAGGCAGCAGCCTCTTTTCCCTGCGCAATCTCTGCTTCACCTATCCAAACGGCACACCGGCGCTACGCGACATCAACCTCGACATTTTTCCCGGCGACCGTATCGCTGTTGTCGGCCAGAACGGCGCCGGCAAATCGACCTTGCTGCGCCATCTCAACGGCCTGCTGACACCACACAGCGGCACCCTCGTCTACAAGGGCGACAGTCTCGCAACGGGCCGCCTCGAGCGGGCACGGCTGGAAATCGGCCTGCTGTTTCAGGATCCCGACGATCAGCTGTTCGGCAATAGCGTCGCAGACGATGTTCTGTTCGGCCCGCTCAACCAGGGTCTCGACCTGGCGGCAGCCGAGCTGCGGGCAGCCTCGGCACTAAGCGCCGTCAGCCTCGCCCACCTGCGACATCGGCCACCCCACCGGCTCAGCTACGGCCAGCGCAAACGGGCCGCCCTGGCCGGACTGCTTGCCATGCAGCCGGAGGTGCTGCTGCTCGACGAACCGACCGCCAATCTCGACCCGTACCAGGAAGAACTGCTGCTGCAGCGGCTCAAGGAGTACCCCGGAACCCTGATCTGCATCACCCATAATCTGCTCTTCGCCTACGAACTCTGCGAACGGGCAATCGTTCTCGATCGGGGGCACATTCACCACGACTACAGCCTGCGCGAACTGGTGTCGCATCGCGCGTCTCTGCGCGAGCACGGCCTCGATTTCTCTTTCCGTTTTGTCGAGCAGGCGCTGCCGGAAGACCGGCTGCCGGCGGTCGGCTCTGTCGTGCCGACCGCGACAGACGGCCCGGCAGGGGGCGGGACGAACCCGGCGCTGATCGAGTTACGCGACTTTTCTTACCGCTATCCTGACGGCACCGAAGCGCTGCACGATCTCAGCTTGCGCATCGAGCCCGGCGAAAAAGTCGCCATCGTCGGCGAAAACGGCGCCGGCAAGACAACCCTGGTCTCCTGCCTGATCGGACTGCGCACCGGCCAGGGGCAGTACCGGCTGAACGGCATGCCGATCAATGAACGGAACCGCGTACAGGCCTGCCGCCAGGTCGGCCTGGTCTTTCAGGACTCGGCCGATCAGCTGTTCTGCCCGAGCTGCGCCGAGGAGGTCGCTTTCGGCCCGCGCCAGCTCGGCCTGGCGCCCGCCGCGGTGAACGAACGGGTCGGCCGGGCGCTGGCGCAGGTCGGTCTGATCGGCTACGACGAACGGGTGCCATTGAACCTGTCCGGCGGTGAACGTAAACGACTGGCATTGGCGGCAGTGCTGGCCATGCAGCCCGCTGTACTGATTCTCGATGAGCCGACCGCCGGGCTCGACCCCGACGGCGAGGAACGTCTGTTCGACATTCTCAAAGGGCTCGATGCGACGCTGATTCTGGTCAGCCACGACCTGTTCTTCGTTCGTCAGCTGACCCGCCGGACCCTGGTACTGCACGACGGCCGGCTGGTCAAGGACGACAGTACCACGGCTTTTTTCAGCGACAGCATGCTGACCAGTCTCAATCAGCTCGACTTCACTTACCGCAACCGTTGCGGGCTGGAGATCGCCCGTCTGCAGCACGCACACGAGCACAGCCATCGCCATCGCCATCGCCACGAGCACCCGCATCGGCACGGCGACCTGGTGCACAGCCATCTCCACGAGCACGAGCACGAGCATGCGCACACCTACACCCACACTCATCATGCTCACCCGACCGCACCAGTCGAGCCGGACCGGCACGACCATCTGCCGCGCGCCGACCGGCCCCACGACCATCTACACCCCGGCCATGAGCAGGAACCGCATGAGCATGAGCACTGAGCACTGAGCACTGAGCGCTGACTGCAAAGATTGATCCGTCACATCTGTTCAACTATGATGCACACTCATTTATTCAGCTTCTGACCACAGCGGGGAGGTTGTCCGTGACGGAACTACTCAGATTTGGCGTATCGATGGATGCCGGGCTGCTGCAGCAGTTCGATGAACTGATCCGGCGCAAGGGGTATGACAACCGCTCCGAAGCGGTGCGTGATCTGGTGCGCAATAGCCTGGTGGAAGATCAGTGGACCCGTGCCGATGAGCCGACGGTCGGCACGGTGACCATCGTTTACGACCATCAGACACGGGAACTGGCCGACAAGCTGACCGAGCATCAGCATTCACATCACGACGCCGTGATCAGCGCCCTGCACGTGCATCTCGATGCCCACTACTGCCTGGAAGTGGTGGTGGTCCGCGGGACCGCCGGCGAAGTGCGCAGAATCGCCGATGAACTGATCGGCACCAAGGGGGTGGTGCACGGCAAGCTGGTCAGCACCACCACCGGCCACGGTCTGAAATAGACCGGCGCGCCGCCTCACTCCGGCTTGCGACAGTCCGCCAACTCCTGCTGCAACCGCTGCTCCCGCTGCCACTGTTCACTGACATCACGCAGGATGGCGGCGACCGCCTCGATCCGACCGCCCTCTCCCGTGATCATGACCAGTGAAAACTCGGCGGACAGACGGCTGCCGTCACCACGCTGGGCAGGAACGCGCAGCAACTGGTCCTCGCCGTAGCGACTGGTGCCGGTCTGCATCGTCTTGCGCCAACCCTGCCAGTGCCGCTCGCGCAGCTTTTCCGGAATGATCAGATCGAGAGACTGGCCGATCGCCTGTTGCGCCGGCATCCCGAAAATGCGCTCGGCCCCCCGGTTCCAGAGACGAATAATGCCACCGGCATCGGCGGCCAGAATTGCATCGGGCGCCTGGCTGACAATCGCCGCGATCAGGTCAGTATCGCTGGCGCCCGTCGACCCGGCGGCTTCGACAGGCAGCGAACCGGGAAGCCCGGAATAGACCAGAGTCGCTCCGTAATGACCGAGCAGACCGACACAGCCGAGCATGCCGACCAGACAGAGAAGGTAGAGGCCGGCGCCCCAGCTGATGCTGCCGAGCAGCTGCGGTTCGGCGTAGCGCAGAGAGATGGCGACCAGTCCGAAGACCAGCAGCGCCATAGCCAGGCCAATTTTCTTCAGAAAAATCGGGGCGCGCCGTCCCCCGAACCAGATCCGCCAGTCGTAGAGCCCGGCGCCGAGGGTCACCGGCACCGCGGCCACCGCCACCAGCAGCAGCCAGAAGGCGGCGTTCTCCAGCTCCGGCTGACGCAGCACCAGGGCGAGGAGCAGGAACAGAATAACCGTCGGCAGCAGGCCATTCGGCAGGTGGGCGGCGATCGGGTGCAGACGGAACAGGCCGGCTGGCTGCTGCGGCGCCTGCCTGGTCTCCGTCTCGTCGATCCGGATAAAGGCGCTCCGCTCGGCGCCACAGACCGGACAGGTTTCCGGCGGCTGTTCTCCTTCGTGGACGTAGCCGCAGACACTGCATCGCCAACGCATCGTTCGCTCCTTTCTCCTGTCAATCGCCAGCGGTCACATCCAATTGCAGCGATTCAGACGAAAAGATTGTACCATCCGTCGTGCGGGGACGCCAGCGGCCATGGCCAAGAGAGAACGCTTAAGCCTGCTCCTGCTGTTCGCTCTCCAGATACCGCAGAATGCGCCGGTCCTCGTCGCTGAGCGGTGCGCTCTCCAGCAGATCGGGGCGACGCAGCAGGGTACGCCGCAGCTGTTCGGTGCGGCGCCAGCGGGCGATCGCCTGGTGGTTACCGGAGAGCAGCACTGCGGGGACCGCTTGCCCGGCAAATTCGGCGGGGCGGGTATACTGGGGGTATTCGAGCAGGCCGTCGCTGAAGCTGTCACTGTCGGCGCTGCCGGCGGCGCCGAGTACCCCCGGCACCAGGCGGGCAATGGCATCGATCATGGTCATGGCCGCCAGCTCGCCGCCGGTCAAGACGAAGTCGCCCAGGGACAGCTCCTCATCGACCAGGGAGCGGATCCGTTCGTCATAGCCTTCGTAGCGCCCGCAGACAAAGATCAGTTGCGGCAGCCGGCCCAAGCGGCACGCATCGGCCTGGCTGAAGGTCCGCCCCTGGGGGGACATCAGCAACACGCGCGCCTCCGGGGCCGCGCCCTTCAGCGCCTGCAGAGCCCGGGCGACCGGTTCGACCTTCATCACCATGCCGTCGCCGCCACCGTAGGGCATGTCGTCGGTCACCTGGTGACGCCCCGTGGCCCAGTCGCGCAGCTGGTGAGCGGTGATCCGGATCAGGTCGCGCTGCAGCGCTCGGCCAAGGATACTGGCGGAGAGCGGCGTAGCGACCATCTCGGGGAAGAGTGTCAGGATGTCGAAACGGATCATTGCGGATCGCGCTCGTCCGGCACGTCGACCAGCCCCTCGGGGAGGTCGACCTGCAGACGACCGGACTCGGTATCGATCTGACAAATAAAGGGGGGAATCGCGGGGATCAGGACATCGCCATAGCGGCCACGCACTTCGAGAATGTCGTGAGCGGCGGTTGTAAACATGCCGGCGACCCGGCCGATGACGCCGAGCTGCCGGTCGACAACCTCCAGACCTTCCAGTTCATGCCAGTAGTGGGACTCCTCGTCTTGCGGCGGCACGGTGCTGCGCTCCATCCAGACCGCACAGCCGACCAAAGAGGTGGCCGCGTCGATATGCTCGCACCGCTCCAGACGCAGCAGCAGATGCTGTTTGTGTCGGGAGACACGCACCACCCGGCGGGGGTCGGCGCTGCCGTCAGCGGCGACGAGGAGAACCTGGCAGGCTCCGAGCAGGGCCGGCTCGCCGGTCGGCAGCGGCCGCACCTTGAGATCGCCACGCAGGCCGTGCACGCCGACGACGACACCGACCTCGATCATCTGGTCCACGGAGAGGGTCATCGGAGTGAACCCGGTGCGCCGGTCGGCCGGAGCGAACAGTGGCGGGCCATCAGACCTGCTTGAACTTGCTCCAGATCCCCTGCTTGCGCAGCAGCGAACGGACCGTATCGGTCGGCAGGGCGCCCTTGTTCAGCCAGTCGAGGACACGGTCTTCCTTGACGCTGAACAGTATCGGCTCCTGCCGGGGGTCGTACTGACCGAGCTTCTCGATGAACCGGCCATCGCGGGGGAACCGCTCATCCGCAACGACGACCTGATAGAACGGCTTCTTCTTGGCCCCGCCGCGGGCCAGCCTGATCTTGACTGCCATGAATTCTCTTCCTCTCTGTAAAGCGTGTTTGACTTGTTCGACAGATCTGTTTCGCCGACTTCCCGGATTTGACCGATCGATCAACGATGCAACGAATCACTGATTCAACAATCAAAACGGCAGACCGGCGCGACCGCCCATCAGCCCCTTGAGACCTTTCGGCCCCATCTTCTGCATCTTCTTCATCATCTTCTGCGCTTCGGTGAAGCGCTTCAGCAACTGATTGACATCCTGCACCCGCGTGCCGCTCCCGTTGGCGATGCGCAGCCGCCGCGAGCCATTGATGATGCGGTGATCGCGGCGTTCCTTCATCGTCATCGAATTGATGATCGCCTCAATCTTCTTCAGCTCCTCATCCGGCGGCTGCAGCCCCTTCATCTGCTTCATCGCCTTGCCGGCGCCGGGGATCATCGACAGCAGGGACTCCATGGAGCCCATCTTCTTGATCGCCTGCAGCTGCTCCTTGAAGGTCACCAGAGTGAACCCCTCCTCGCGCAGCTGCTGCTCCATCCTGGCGGCGCCGTCGAGATCGATGGCGGCCTCGGCCTTCTCGATCAGCGACAGCACATCGCCCATGCCGAGAATGCGCTGGGCCATACGGTCGGGATGGAAGCTCTCGAGGGCGTCGAGCTTTTCGCCAAGGCCGACCAGCTTGATCGGCTTGCCGGTCACCGCCCGGATCGACAGCGCCGCGCCACCGCGGGCATCGCCGTCCAGCTTGGTCAGAATCACGCCGGTCAGCGCCAGTCGCTCGTTGAACGAACTGGCGACATTGACGGCATCCTGGCCGGTCATGGCATCGGCGACCAGCAGGATCTCGCGCGGCTCAAGCGCCGCACAGATCCGCTCCAGTTCCTGCATCAGGGCATCGTCGACATGCAGGCGGCCGGCGGTATCGAGGATCAGGGTATCGTACCCCTGGCGATCGGCATAGTCGCGGGCCTGGCGACAGATCTCCACCGGATCCATGTCGGCCCGGCTGTCGAAGACCGGAATGTCGAGCTGCCGGCCGAGAGTTTTCAGCTGTTCGATCGCCGCCGGCCGGTAGACATCGGCCGGCACCAGCAACGGCGTCCGCTTGTCGCGCCGCAGCTTGAGGGCGAGCTTGCCGCAAGTGGTCGTCTTGCCGGCCCCCTGCAGACCGCAGAGCAAAATCGGCACCGGCGGCCGTGCCGCCAAATCGAGACGGTTGTCCTCGTCGCCACCCATCAGCAGGCCGAGCTCGTCGCGGACGATCTTCACCACCTGCTGGCCGGGGGTCAGGCTTTTCAGGACATCCTGGCCGACGGCCCGTTCGCGGACCGCGGCGGTAAAGTCCTTGACCACCTTGAAGTTGACATCGGCTTCCAGCAGGGCCAGTCGCACCTCGCGCAGGGCCTGCTGGATGTTCTCTTCGGAGAGACGTCCGCGGCCACGCAGCTGCTTGAAGACACTGTCAAACTTTTCGGTGAGATTGTCGAACATCGCGCACACCTGTCCCTGCCCCGGGCGAGCCATGGCAAAGGCGGTAATTTAGTCACGTCAGACAGGCCTTGTCAAGGGGAATCAGCCGTTTCGCCAACAGCCAGGCCGACCGCGACGAAACGGTCGTCGCGAAACTGGTGCAGTTCGACCGGCAGCAGGCCGGCCGCCTCGAGGACGGCCCAGAATTCGGTCCGGTCGGCCGGGGCGAACCGCAGGGCCAGACCACAGTCTGACGTGAGCTGGCGTGGCACCGGAATCAGCAGAAAGCGGACACCGGCCTGTTTAAGCAGCTTCTCGGCCTTGAGCACCTTGTGGATCGAATGAAAGATGGCGACAAAATCGTCGGGATTGACCATGACTGTCCTCGTCTGCACAAAACACCCCGCAGCATGCCACGGCTGCGGGGCCGAAATCAAGGGACTGGCGACCGGACCGGAAACCTCCCGGACACCGGGCATCCACTACCTATTGAGCCTTGATCGCCTGCACTTCCAGGTTGATGACAACCTCGTTACCGACCACCATCCCGCCGGTCTCCAGCGCCTTGTTCCAGGTCAGACCGAAATCGCGCCGGTCAATGGTACCGCTCGCCGCGTAACCGGCGCGCACGTTCCCCCACGGATCGGTATTGGCGCCACGGAAACTGCCGGTAAGGACGATCGGGCGGGTCGTGCCGCGGATGGTCAGATCACCGTGAACTGTGATGGCACTCCCCTCGCCTTCGACTTTTTTGCTGACGAAAGTCAGGGTCGGATGGTTGGCGACATCGAAGAAATCGGCACTGCGCAGATGGTCATCGCGTTTCGGTTCGCGGGTATCGATGGACGCGACCTCGATGGTCGCCCGGGCAGACTGCAGGGCGTTGTTCGCCGCATCGACCTCGACCTCCCCCTGGAACTCCGTGAAGACACCGCTCACCTTGAAGATCATCAGATGATCGACGGTAAACTGGATCTGCGAATGGACCGGATCGACCTTGTAGACAGCGGCACTGGCCACCTGGGCGAAAAACACCAGGATGAGCGTCAGCAAAGAGATTTTTCTCACCATGACTTGCCTCCTTTGCGTTGCGGGAAATCACCTGCTTGAAATCTTACCACAAAAGTCTGAAAACAACGAGTCAAACCGTATCGTCCGCAGAGCCTCCGCAACGGACAGGACAAATTGACAGGAGCAGATCCGCCGCTATAATCACTGGACAGTTCGCCCCGCAATCACGAAACGGAGGACGGGTAAACGGTTACCGGTCCCTCCGTTTCCCCAGTCCCCCTTAAAAGGAGGTATCACATGAAGAGACTACTTCTGGCTGTATCTGTTACGGCGCTGCTGATCGGCGTCCCCGCGCTGACTATGGCGGCCAGCTATGGCACTGCCGGCTGCGGCCTCGGCTCAGTGCTGTTCAAGGACGAGTCGGGCGGCGTGCAGATCTTTGCCGCGACCACCAACGGCACCTTCGGCAACCAGACCTTCGGCATTACCACCGGCACCCTCAACTGCGGCGACCCGATCTGGGAACACAGCAGCATCGAGACCCAGAAGTTCGTCGCCCAGAACATGGATACCCTGGCCATGGAGATCGCGGCCGGCCATGGCGAGACCCTTGACGCCTTCGCCGAACTGATGCAGGTTCCCGCCGATCAGCGCGCCGAATTTGCTGCCGCCCTGCAGCAGAACTTCGCCGAGGTCTTCGCTTCCGAGCAGGTCGTCATGGCCGACGTCATCGACACCGCCGCCACCATGACTCGCTGATCACCGCAGTGAGCTGTCGCCCATGGACAAAAGTATGCGGGAAGCTCTTTCCCGCATACTTTTTTTTCTACCTCTGCCTGACTCTCCAGACCGGTGAGGCCGCGCCGGCAACCGCCGGGCCTCCCCCTGACCTTGCCGATCTGCTGGACCGGGCCACCCGTCTTGAGCTCGCCGAGGCGCGCCCCTGGCAGGTCTATCTGCGCTACCGCCCACAGGGCGGAAAGGTCGTCAGCCTGGTCGACGATCCCGCCTATTTTCTGGCCGATACAGGCAAGCACGATCCACAGGCCGAACTGCACGCTTCGATTGAGGCGATGTACGCACCGGCCGAACGGGGCGACGACCACTTTCTCTGCCGCTTCCCGGCGCGCAGCGAATGGCTGGCCGCCGCCCTCGACATCGAGACCGCGGCGCTGCCCCGCCCGCACTGCGCCAGCCTCGATGACGCCATGGCCAAGGTCGATCCCCGGTCCGCCGTCCTGGTCTTTCCGGCCGCGCACAATAACGGTCCGGCTTCGATGTTCGGCCACACCCTGCTGCGCATCGGCAGCTCCTACCAGAGCGAGCTTTTGTCCCACGCCGTCAACTATGCCGCCTTCGCTACCGACACTAACGGACTGGTCTACGCCTTCAAGGGGCTGTTCGGCTTTTACGACGGCTACTTCACGGTCCTGCCCTACTACGAGAAACTCAACGAGTACAATGACCTGGAACACCGGGATGTCTGGGAGTACCGCCTCAACCTGACTCCGGATGAGGTGCGCCGGCTGGTTCTGCACACCTGGGAACTGCAGTCGATCGCTTCGGATTACTACTTTTTCGACGAGAACTGCTCGTTCATGCTGCTGTTTCTTCTGGAGGCGGCCCGACCCGAACTGCAGCTCGCCCGGGAATACTGGGAGCGGTCGGCCTTCTGGGTGATCCCGGCGGAAACCATCGCCTCGGTGCGCCGGGCCGGCCTGGTGGACGGGGTCAGATACCGTCCGTCGTTAGCCACCCGTATCCGGCACAAGGCGACGCGACTGCCAGTCGAAGCTCGCCGCGCCGCCCATGCCATGGCGATTGACACCGGACCGACCGTTCTCCCCGGCGACCGCCCCGTCGAGGAGCAACGCCAAACCCTCGATCTGGCGGCAGAATTCCTGCGCTACCGCTTTTCGCGTCAGGATATCGACGAAGAGGACTACAAGAAGCGCTTCCTGGCGATTCTCACCGAGCGCAGCCGGCTCGGCATGGCCGAACAGGGGGATCACGACATCGCCGAACCGGCGCAACCGGAGAGCGGTCACGGCGCCGGACGCTGGGGGCTCGGCGCCGGCGTGAGTCATGACCGTTTCTTTCTCGACCTTTCCTGGAGGGCCGCCTATCACGATCTGCTCGACCCGGACGACGGCTTCACGCCGGGGGCGCAGATCAATTTTTTTGCCGCAAACCTCCGGCTCGACCCGCAACGGCACCGACTGCGCCTGGAGAGCCTGCAGGCGGTCGACATCTTCTCCCTGGCGCCCCGCGACCTGTTCTTCCGGCCGGTCTCGTGGAAAGTTAAAGGCGGGCTGGCGCGCAAGCCGTTCGCCGACGACCGGGAGCTGCTCTACCTCGGAATCAACACCGGCGGGGGGCTCGCCTGGGAGATCCTGCCGAAGACGCTCTTCTACCTGATGGCCGAGGCCGATCTCAACCTGAGCGACCGCTTCGACGACAAGGTCGCTCTCGGCGCCGGCCCCCACGTCGGCCTGCTCCTGCAGCCGGCTCGCAACTGGAAGATCTGGCTGCAGGCGAGCAAGCTGTTCTACGCCGTCGAGAGCCACCGCTACGAGCGTGTCGCTCTGGAGCAGAACGTGCGCCTGGCCCGCAACCACGGCCTGCGCATAAGTGGCCTGTGGGAGCGCGCCTTCGACCATTCCCGGCGCGAAGCTCGCCTTGCCTACCTCTGGTATTTCTGAGACAGGCTACTCCGTCCTCGGCAGCTCCTCGATCCAGGCCTGCTGCAGCGACAGGTGCCGCAGGAACTCGGCGGCGTGCAGGAACCGTTCGACCGGAGCCGGCACGTTGATCGCCTCGTCACCGCGCTGCACGCCGAGAGCGAAACCGCGCTTGCCGTTACGCTCCCAGGCCTCGACGCTCAGGCGGGTCACCACTTCGCCGTCACTCCCCTCGAAGCGGTGTGTCAGGCTCTCCTTGCCCCCCTCACGGGCGACCTTGTGCATGCGGCCGTAGAGATCGAACGCCTCCGCCGGTTCGACGAGAAAACGGATCGCCGCGCTGCCGCTCTCCAGCCGGAAAAACCGCAGGGCAATCCGCCCCTCCGCCGGCCGATTTTCAGCACGTTTCTCGAAGGGGGTGATGGCCACCCCGGCCTGCTTGGCGTAGATGATGACGTGGGGAATTTTCTGCATGGAACCCTCCTCGGACAGAAATAAGCCGCCAGTGCGGCACAATGGCATGACAAATTCAACGCCGGGAGTATAGCAGCAAAGACCGTGTTCGTCCATGCTGCACATGAGCGGGCGCACACCGTGCGCCCGCCCCCCCCCCGACACTCAGGGTTGTCCCTGAGGCTGCCGGCCCCCAGGTCGCGAAAAATCGGCTATAATGGGAGCGACACTCTGGAACACGGAATCCAACCTGTCCTTGCCCGGGAGGTGCCCTATGAAAAAAATCATCCGCAGCCTTGGCGTGATTCTGCCCGCACTGCTCGCCAGCAATGCCGTCGCGTTACAAATCGGCGATCCCGCTCCCGACTTTGCCCTGTCATCGACCGGAGGCGAGATCGTCCTGAGCGAAACTCTCCAGCAGGGGCCGGTGGTCCTCGCCCTCTACTATGCCGACTTCACATCCGGCTGAACCAGCGAGATGAGCTCCTTCCAGAGCGACATTGCGCGCTTTGCGGAGCTTGACGCCCAGGTTCTGGGCGTAAGTGGCGACAGCCTGGAGACTCATTTTGAATTCGCCGAAAAACTCGGCCTGACGTTCCCGCTGATTGCCGATGACGGCACCATCCGCCGCGCTTACGGCAGCGGTCGCATCACCTACCTGATCGACACCGGCGGCATCATCCGCCATGTCGCCAGGGGGATGCCGGACAACAACCAACTTCTCGAAGAGCTCGCCAAGATGAGATGAGGCCATAACGATGCTGTTTTACCTGAAACTCTACCTGCTGACGATCCCGGTCTTTTTTGCGATCGACCTGCTCTGGCTGGGGGTGGTCGCCAAGGATCTCTACCAGAAGAACCTTGCCCACCTGCTCAGCCCCGAGGTCAACTGGCCGGCGGCCTTTGCTTTCTACTTTATCTATATCGCCGGGATCATCCTGTTCGCCGTCAAGCCGGGGCTCGATGCCGAGTCTCTGGCCAAAGCCGCCCTGTGGGGGGCTCTGTTCGGCTTTTTCACCTACGCGACCTATGACCTGACCAACCTGGCGACGCTGCGCGACTGGCCGCTGCGCATCGTCATCATCGATATCGCCTGGGGGACGCTGCTCTGCACCTCGGTCGCCTCAGGGAGTTACCTGATCGGCCGGTGGCTGGGATGAGTTTTTCGGGTTGTTGAAGAGCCGGTAGAGCCCGCAAGCGGTAAAGCGGGTGTGACTGAGCCAGAGGAGCGTCGGCGTCACCAGGGCCCAGACCAGGGCCAGCACGGCAAGGGTCAACGGCGGGTTCTCCCCGAAGCTTGCGGCCCCCAGCCGGATCCCTCCCCAGTAAGCCAAAGGCCCGCCGACCAGACCGAACAGGGCGGCGAGCAGATCCCTCCCGGCAAGCCAGCGCAGGGCATAGTGAAACAGGGTGGCAAATTGCGCCCAGATGACGAACACCCAGGCCGGCAGCCAGAACGGCCAGGCCGGATCTGGGCGGAACGTGAACAGGCCCAAGCCCTGCTGGAGGCTGTCGACCCCCACCCCGATCAGGCAGGCCGCCAACATCAGCTGCAGTTCGGCAGGGCGCTCGACCACCAGGTAAAGATGCGCCAGCAGCAACAGCACCGCCAGGGCGGCCCCCGCCAGGGGGTGCCCCCAGGCGGCACCAAGGACACAGGAGAACCAGCCCAGCTGGTACAAGCCGACGTTCAGCAGGTTGGTCTGCAGGGTTGACATGCGAAAGGGCTCGTCAGGAGTGATCCGGCCGGTCGAGGACCAGATGGGTCAGGTCGATGATACCGGCAGCGAAGCCGGCCTGACAGTAGGCGAAGTAGTACTCCCACTTGCGCAGGAAATGTTCGTCGAACCCCATGGTAAACAGCTCCTCCTGCCGGCGGAGAAGGGTCTGCCGCCAGCGGTCGAGGGTTGCGGCATAGTGAAGGCCGTGCTGATCGAGCTGGTCGATATTCAGGGAGGTTTCGGCAGCAATCGCCTTCGACATGGCACCGACCGAGGGGAGGTGGCCGCCGGGGAAGATATGCTTGCGGATCCAGTCGGAACTGAACCGGTAGCTGTTGTATTTGCGGTCGGGGATGGTGATCACCTGGATCACCACCCGCCCCCCCGGCCGCAACGCCCTGTGGCAGGCCTTGAAAAACGGGCCGAGACCAGCGTGGCCGACCGCTTCGAGCATTTCGATGGAGACCAGTTTGTCGAAACTCCCCTCGATGTGCCGGTAATCGCAGAGCCGGATCTCGATCCGCCCTTCCAGTCCAGCTTTTTTAACCCGTCTGCGCGCCAGTTCCAGCTGCTGGCGTGAGATGGTGATGCCGGTTACCCGGCAACCGGTGCGCCGCACCGCTTCGATGGCGAAACTCCCCCAACCGCAGCCGACCTCCAGCACATGATCGTCGGGGCCGATCCGCGCCTTGTCGATGATGGCCTGCAGCTTGTTCCCCTGGGCCTGTTCCAGAGTCTCGTCCGGCCTGGAGAAGAGGGCACAGGAATAGGTCATGGTCGGATCGAGAAACAGGGCGAAGAAGTCGTTGCTCAGGTCGTAATGTTCACGGATGTTGCGTTCGCTGCCGCGTACGGTGTTGGGGCGCCCCAGGTGGCGGAAAAAATTGACCCCGCGGCCGAGGTAGGACGAGAGGATGCTGCGATCGTTCATGGCCCCTTCGTGTTCGGCCAGGTGGGTCAGCAGGCCCGGCAGGTCAGGGGTGGTCCAGTCGCCGTCGGTGTAGGCTTCGCCGAAACCGATATCGCCACTGAGCATGACCCGACGGTAGAATCGGTAATCGCGAATACGCATGGCCAGGGAGGGGGCGTCACCCGCCTGCCCGAAGCGGAGAATTCCGCCGTCGGGCTGCTGGAGCGTCAGTTCTCCGGTCGGCAGGCGTTCGAGAAAACCGTGGATCACCCCCATGCCGAGCCGGTCGGTCAGGGAGGCGGGGACCGGGCGGATGGTCATGGCGCTGTTCGGAACCGGCCTTTGGTACACAGGCAACCTCCTTTGCCAGTAAAGCCTGGCCGCCTGCCAGAGGATCCGCGGCATGGTCAGGCTGGCTCGGAACGGGTGGGCCAGCAGGGTACTGGCGAGGCTGGCCGGGGTCAACGGCCGGCCGGTGCCGCGGATGCGCGCGATCAGAGCCAGCTGGTCATCAGGGAAGTAGCGGATGCTGTTGTCGATCTGCTCGCCCACCGGACTCAGTCGGAATTCATAACGACCCCGGCGCGGAAAGAATGGCGAAACATGGAACTGCTTGCCGGTTTCGGCCTGAACGGCAGCCTGGTCCTCACCGGCAGACGGCAGCAGATAGAGGTGCATTTCACCGAAGGTGTTGTTGACCTGGGCCAGCACGCAGGCGAGCCGGCCATCGTCATCATGGCAGTAGAAAAAGCTGATCGGATTGAACACGTAATTGAAATAGCGGGCCGCCGTCACCAGCATCACGCGTCGGGGCCGAAGCTCGATATCGAATATCTGCAGGGCGCGGTCGAGTTTTTCGCGGATCGGCTGCTTGCCGGGAAACAGGTAATCCCGGTCGTGAATGGCGACCGGCCGCAGGCGGTTATAGCCGAACAGCGGGGTCGTGCAGTCGAGCTGCGGGAGTTCATCGAGATCAAAACCGAAAAAATGAACCGGGTAGCGGAAACGGTGCTCGACCGGCTGCAGCCGGACATGGGTCACTTCGCCGAGATAGATCCTGGAATTCAAAGGGAAACTCCCAGCGCCTCGGCGACGGCGGCTCCGGAGCGCACGGCATCCTCATGGAACCCGTAGCCGAAGTAACTGCCGCAGAACCAGGTGCGCTGCCGGCCATTGAGATCGGGAAGCTGCGACTGGGTCGCCATGGACGCGAAACTGTAGAGCGGGTGGTGGTAGTCCATCTCGGCAATCACCGTCCCGGCAGCGAACGGGATGAGCCGGTTGAGGGTGACGCAATACTCTCGTTCGGTCTCCAGCCCCTGCAGACGGTTCATATCGTAGGTGACATAGACCGGTCGCTCTTCGTCGGCGCCCGCTTCCCGGGTAAAGTTCCAGGCTGACCAGGCGCGCCGCTCCTTTGGCAGGACGCTGGTATCGGTATGGAGCACCGTGCGGTTCAACTGGTACTGCCAGGGGGAGAGGAGCCTCTCTTCCAGGTCGCTCGGGGCGCGCAACAGGCGCAGGGCCTGATCGGCGTGGGTCGCCACCACCACCTGGTCAAAACTCATCGGTTCGCCAGCGGTCAGCTGCAGCCGGACCTGGTCGGTGCCGCGCTCAATCCCGACAACGCCAGCCTGCAGATGAGTCTCGCCACGAAAATCGGCGGCAAAAGCTTTGACGTAGCTGTGACTCCCCCCCACCACGGTGCGCCAGCTCGGCCGATTGCGCAGGGCGAGCAGGCCGTGATTGCGGAAAAAGTGCAGGAAGGGGCCGGCCGGGAAATCGAAGATTTTCAGGGCGGGGGTCGACCAGATCGCCGCGGCCATCGGCACCAGGTAGTTGTCGATCATGAACGGCGAGTACCGGCCCCGCTGCAGGTAGTCGCCAAGGGTCAGCGCCTCCAACTCGCCTGCGGCCAACTCCTCGCGGGAGTTTTTGCAGAAGCGGGCGATCTCCAGCAGAAACCGGAAGAAGGTCGGGCTGACCAGGTTGCGACGCTGGGCAAACAGTCCATTGAGATCGTTGCCTGCATAGACCAGCCCACTCCGTTCGCAACGAAAGCCGAAGGACATCTCCGCCAGCCGCGTTTCGACCCCGAGCCGGCCGAGGAACCGCTGGAACAGCGGGTAAGTGGCGTCGTTGAGGACAATAAAACCGGTATCGACCGCCACTCCCGCATCGGGACCGCTTTCGATCTCGATGGTGTGGGTATGCCCCCCCAGGTAGTCATTCTGCTCGAAGAGGGTCACCCGGTGGCGCTGCTGCAGCAGCCAGGCCGCTACGATCCCGGCCACGCCACCACCGATCACGGCAATATTCTGGTCGGCTTCGCTCATCTTGTCGTCTCCAAAAGCATCAGCCCGCCGTTCGGCGGGGAAACCACGGAATAAGGGCGTTGGTCTGCTCCCGGTAGCGGAGAAATTCCGGGTTCCCCGCGTACTTGGCTTCGAGCATCGGGATCCCGGACACTTTCAGGAGCAGAAAGTCGATGAGCAGGGGGCTCAACAGCGCAAGTCCCCCCAAAGGGGCGCCAAGGGCAATCAGAAAGGGGCCCCACCAGAGAACCGCCTCGCCGAAATAGTTGGGGTGACGGCTGTAACGCCACAGCCCGCTGCGCATGATCCGGCCGCGGTTGGCGGGATCCGCCTTGAAGCGGAGCAGCTGCCAGTCCCCCACCGCCTCAAAGGTGAAACCGAACAGCCAGATCAAAAGCCCGGCGAAATCGAGCAGGCCGAGTTCGCTCCCGGGGTTGTAAATGGTCAGCAGCACCGGCAAAACAATCACATAGATGACCGCCCCCTGCAGCATGAAAATCTGCAGGAAACTGCGCCAGACAAAGGTCTTTCCCCACTCCTGGCGCCATTGCCGGTAGCGGAAATCCTCCCCCGCTTCCCCCTTTTTGCGCAGGCCGATGTGGAGGGCCAGCCGCACCCCCCAGAGGGTGACCAGGGAGAGCAGCAGGAGTGGTCGCGCATGCAGGGTCTCGCCGGCCGCGAAGGCGACCCAGCAGGTCAGGGTCGCGGACAGCCCATAGGCGACATCGACAATGCTGTTGTCCTTGATGGCGAGGGCGTAGAGAAACAGCCCGGACATCAAAACAAGCAGAGTGATTGCCGCAACAGCAAAGATCATCATTGAGAAGCTATACCCGGCATACCAGCCGCCCCCTCCTTATTTAGTCTGCAAAGTCAGACAGTTGCAGATTTTAACAGATGATCATCGTTTGGCAAGCAGGCCCCCACAGATTGCCTCGGCTTGAGGAGCAGGACGGAAGATGCAGGCCGTGCCGACTTTTGCTATGATGAAGGTGAATTTGTCACGCTGGATGACAGGGAGTGGCGCAATGAAGGTGTTTAAAGCAAGTCTGGCGACCTGCATTCTGATACTCGTCTTGGCATCAATGCTATTCGCTGTGGAGATCAAAGGGGTTCGTTTCGCCGAGCAACTACCCGTGGAGTCCATTGAGCTGCACCTTACCGGCGTCGCCGTCCTCAAGTGGGCGATGCTGTTCGATGTCTATGCCGGCGCCTTCTACCTGCCGGCCGGACACAATCCGGCGGCGTGGGCCGCTGACGTCGCCAAACGCCTCGAACTCTCCTATTTTCGAGAAATTGCGGGGCAGGGTTTTGCCGACGCATCCATCAAGCTGTTACGGGAAAGCCTCGCCGCAGACGACTATGCGGCCATTAAGGAGAGGCTGTTCACCTTCTGCGCCCTGTTTCGAGACGTCAGACCGGGCGATCGCTACAGCATCACCTATCGCCCCGGCATAGGCACCGAACTGCGTCTCAACGACCGGATTTTGGGCGCTGCACCCGGCGCTGATTTCGCAACCGCCTATTTCGGGATCTGGCTCGGGGACCAGCCCATCAGTGCCCGATTCCGTGACCGGCTGCTCGACAATGGCCGAGACTGAAGTGTCAGTGCAGAGGGAGGCTAAACACCCATGAAACCGACGGACACAACCAGCCGGAAGGATCTGGTCGCGGCCATGCGCCGGGAGGAACAGCGCCGCCAGGCCGGCTACCGGGAGCGGGCCCTCAAACTGTTTCCGCATGTCTGTGCGCGCTGTGCCCGCGAGTTCGAGGGGCGCAAGCTGAGCGAGCTGACCGTCCACCATCGCGACCACAACCACGACCACAACCCACCCGACGGCAGCAACTGGGAGTTGCTCTGTCTCTATTGCCACGAACACGAGCATACCCGGGGGATCCAGCCCGAACGGTCAGCCGACGGCCCCCGCCAAAGCGAACGCCCATCTCTGTCCCATTCCCCCTTCGCCGCCCTCGACGAAAAGCTGCGCTGACAACCGCGCGGTGCGAGGCTGGCACTTCGCCAGTCCACAACAGCAAGCGGCCCAATCTTTCTCTTGACTTCGGGCGGAATCTATCTATATTTGTGCAAAATAATTAATTTTTTGTAAATTTCTGGACGCTGCAAACAGGTTCACGGATCGTGCCGGCTGTTTGCGCAAACCGTCGGGAGCGCGCAACACATCCGGGCGCCTTCGGGAGCGCTTGTGAAACTCGGCCCACCCCTGCTCCGGCAAAGCCTGATCGGCAAATTTGCCGCCATCGTCAGCCTCGTTCTGCTGACCACGATCGTCCTGTTTGCCGCCTACAGCATCAGCACCCTGAAAAACGCTTTTCTGCTCGAAGCCAAGGATAATGTCGAAACTCTCAGCGAGATCATCCTGCACACCACGCATCACGAGATGCTCGAAGACAACCGACCCCGTGTCTACCAGATGATGGACGAGGTCGCTTCACACGAAGAGATCGAAAAGATCCGCCTGGTCGGCATGGATGGCCTGATCTATTTTTCGACCAACGCCAGCGAGATCGGCCAGACACTGGCCGGCGTCAAAAAACAGTGCCTCAGCTGTCATCACGGATCGATCGACAACGCCTTTCCGCCCTTGCGAAACGACCGGCGGATGCTGCGCAGCTGCGGCGGCACCGAACTGCTCGCCGTCACGACTGAGATCGCCAACAAGTCGAGCTGTTATACCGCTACCTGCCACGTCCATCCGGGCAATGAAAAGGTGCTCGGCGTCCTTGAAGTCCAGGGGACACTCGGCAAGGTGGTTGCCGAGGCGAACAGCTACCGCAACAACATCGTCGGTTTCGCGATCCTGCTGTTGATGGTCATGATTGTCTGTGTGACCTGGTTGACCCAGAGACTGGTGATCCAACCGGTCAGCGACCTGCTCAGTCATGCCCGGCAGGTCTCGCGGATGGAACTCGACCACCAGATCGAAGTCAGCAGCGATGACGAACTCGGCGGCCTCGCTCACGCCTTCAACGAGATGACGGCCAGACTCAAGCAGGCGCAGAACGAGTACCGGACACTGACCGAGACGCTCGAAGCCCGCGTTGCCGAGCGCACCATGGAGATCGCCGAGGTCAATGATCAACTGCTGCGCTCGGAAAAACTCGCCTCCCTGGGGAAAATGGTCGCCGGCATCGCTCACGAGATCAACAACCCCCTGGCCGGCATCCTGATGTTCAGCGATATGTTCGCCAATGATCCGCGCCTCGACCAGAAAATGCGGGAGGATGCCCGAATCATCGTCCGGGAAACCATTCGTTGCGCGAACATCGTCAAGCGCCTGCTCGATTTTTCCCGCACCTCGATTCCCGACAAGCAGTTGCGTTCACTCGCTGATGTCATGAACGATTCACTCCGCCTGGTCGAGCATCATGCCCTGCTCAACGATGTCGAAATCGTGCGCCACTACGACGCCGAACTCCCCGACATTCAGTTCGATCCGACCCAGATGGAACAGGTCTTCATCAACCTGCTGGTCAATGCCTGCCAGGCGATGCCGCATGGCGGACTCCTGAGCATAACCATGGACACGGACTTCACGCAGAATCGCCTGGTCACAACGATCGAGGATAATGGGCACGGCATTCCGGAACAGTATCTTTCCCTGATATTCGACCCTTTCTTCACCACGAAAAGCCAGGAGAACCACGGCATGAACGGAACCGGCCTGGGCCTGTCCGTCTCCTATGGAATTGTTCGCAATCATGGCGGACAGATCAGTGTCGAAAGCCGACTTGAACAGGGTACCGTCTTTACGATCGAACTGCCGGTCAACGCCGACCTGCCGATCATGGCCACTTAAGAAAAAATCGGGCCATGGCAGACTGTCTGCTGAACAGATGACGGGCCGGCGCGGCCATTGCCCGGATCGCATAGCCTGAAAAGGATGAAGAGATGAAAACGGAACAGATACTTGTCGTCGATGATGATGCGGTGATTCGCGAGGGTTTGCGGCGCGTCTTGAAAGGTGCTGGTTACCAGGTCGAAACGGTTCCCAACGGACGTCTCGCCCTCGAACGGGTTGAACAGAATGACTTTGACCTGCTGATTACCGACCTGAAGATGCCGGGGATGAACGGCATCGAGGTGCTGCAGGCAATCCACGCCTGCCAGCCGGAGCTGCCGGTGATTATCATCACCGGTTACGCGGCAATCGACAGTGCCGTGGACGCCATGAAAAACGGCGCATCGGACTACATGGCCAAACCGTTTGCCAATGAAGAGATGGTCGAGAAAGTGCGCAGAACCCTCGACAATCGCGCTCAGATGCTGGACAAGATCTACCTGAGAAGGGAACTGAACGATGCTCACGGTCTCGATGGTCTCCTCGGTGAGAGCCGCGAGATGCAGAGAATTTACCAACGCATCCTCCAGGTTGCTTCCTCGGACAGCACTGTGCTGATTACCGGCGAGAGCGGTACTGGCAAGGAACTGGTCGCCCGTTCGATCCATAACCACAGCCCGCGCCGTGCCCAGCAGTTCATCCCCGTCGACTGCACGGCCCTGGCCGAAAGCCTGCTGGAGAGCGAACTGTTCGGGCATGTCAAGGGGTCGTTCACCGGAGCCAGCCAGACCAAGCGGGGGCTGTTCGAGATCGCCGATGGCGGGACGCTGATGCTCGACGAAATCGGCAATCTGAGCCAGACCATTCAGGCCAAACTGCTCCGCACCCTCCAGGAACGGGAAGTCACGCCGATCGGCGGCACCCGGCCGACCCCGATCAATATCCGGCTGGTGGCAGCCACCAACGCCAACCTGCGCGACATGGTGGCAAAAGGAAGCTTTCGCGAAGACCTGTTTTTCCGACTCAACATCATCCCGATCGAACTGCCGCCGCTGCGTGAGCGCAAGGGCGACCTGATGCTCCTCGCCGGCCACTTCCTGCGGAGCTTCGCGGATGAGAATGACAAGGAAATCCGCGGCTTCGCTCCGGATGTGATCGGAGAACTGGAGAGCTACCCGTTCCCCGGCAATGTCCGTGAGTTGAAGAACCTGATCGAACGGGCGGTCGTGCTCGCCCGTGGCGACATCATCCAACGCCAGGATCTGGAGCTGCCGGCAAACAGCCTTGACCAGGGCAGCCTTGCCGAGGCCGTCCCGCAGGACGCCAATGAACTCAAGGAACGCAAGCGCCAGCTGCGGGAGCAGGCGGTCGTTCCGCTGGAACGTGCTTTTCTGCTCAGCGCCCTGGAACGCAACGACTGGAACATTACCCGTGCCGCCGAAGAGGTTGGCATGCAGCGTCCCAATTTCCAGATGATGCTCAAGAAACAGGGGATCAGCGGGCGGCCGCGGCAGTTCGAGTCTCTCTGAACAACGACAATCGACTGTATAGTTCCCCGGTGAGTCCTGTATAGTTTTTCTATACAGCCACAACGCAACAAACAATCCCTTAAAAATCAATAGCTTACGCAAAGATACCCGGCTCCGGCCCTGTTGCCGGGCCGGTTGTGCCGTATAGTTTTTATATACACCACTCCATTCAGACGAGCATTCCCGCCCACGGCACACCCCCAAAAAAAACCAACAGAAACAGACATTTAAAAAAATAAATAAAAGAACTTTAACGTCTGGTACGGCCGATGCACTTCTTGCTGGCGAGACCAACCGGCACCCGCTTCGGGACGGTTACAGCAAGAAAGGAGAGGTCGCCATGAAAACCACATTAAGGATACTGATCACGATTCTGGCTGGAAGTGCCTCTGCGGCTTATGCCGCCCAGAGTGCGGAGGCAGAGGGAGCAGGGGTGTTGGCCTACCTGTTTGTCGGTTTCTTTGCTCTGATCGTCGTCAGTCAGCTGGTGCCCGCCATGATCCTCTTTTTCGGCATGCTCAAGGGGCTGTTCACCCGCGAAGCCAAAAAGGATGCTTCTGTGGCACGGATCGACTAACTGACCGGGAATCTGATGTCAGCGATGGGCATTCGAGAGGGAGAATTGGTCATGCAAGGACTGCTGATAGCGGATGAGGATCTCGTCACCAGAAAGCGCATGGCGGATCTGTTTATCGACGATGGCTACGATGTGACCGTGACCAGCTCGGCAGCCGGCGTCCTGTACGGCATCCTGAAAAAAACCGCCCAGGTCGTACTGCTGAGCACCCGCTTCGATGAAATTCTGGCCACCGAACTGATCCCGATCCTCAGAAAGTGCAATCGCAATCTGACGATCATCCTGGTGGCCAGTGAACTGCCGCTCTCCCTGATCCGCAAGGCCCGCCGGGAGGGGATTTTCTACCACGCCCTCAAACCTGGCAAACCGGGCGATGAAGAGGAGTTGCGGCAGGCGGTCAGATGCGCTTTCGCCAAACTGACAGGAACGTCGGAATTTCAAACGCTGCCATCGTTGCAGCCCAACCGGTAACAAGAGGAGGAGATGATGAACCGTTTGCGCAACATGTTGCTCGGGGTGGCGATGACCGCCGCCATGGCGTCGCCGGCACTGGCCGTCGATACGACCCAGACCTATTCGAGCGGGATTCTGGTCATCCTGTTTGTCGGTTTCTGCGCGCTGATCGTGATGTTCCAGCTGATGCCGACGATTGTCCTGCTGTTCGGCTTTTTCAAAGGCCTGTTCAAATCGTCGGCCCGGCAGAAGACTCATCAGGGAAACCGGGCCTGACGGACTGACACAGCTTTCAACAGAGGAGAGACACTATGGTTACCGAACTTCTGGGTACGATCGGCGAATGGCAACAGGTCCATACCCTGGTCGATTTCTACCAGTACATCAAAGGGGTCGAATACCTGATCTGCCTCGCTTTTTTCATCGGCTTCCCCAAGTTCTACCGCTACATCAACACCACGGCCGCCGATATTCACGAGTAGGATCGCGTCTCGATCGACAAAGGAGAGAATGAATCATGAAACTCAAGCAGACAATCCGGATCTTCTGCCTGCTGCTCCCCCTGCTGGGCGGTGTCGCCGCTGCCAAGGGAGTGGCCGCCGACATTCCGGACCAGATCATCCTTGGCAACATGGCCGATCTGTACACGGGCGTCGCCTTCGACCACACGCTGCACACTGAACTGGGCGAGGACTGCGCCGTCTGCCATCACCATACAACCGGCACAGGGACGAGCGGCGAACGCTGCACAAGCTGTCATGCCGACAGCCAGCCTTCGGCGAGCGTCGCCTGCGCTGATTGCCACATGGTTGCGCCGTTCTCGGCAGAGCAGATCAACCGGGATGCTCTCGATCGCTACCAGTATCATGTCGACAAGCCAGGGCTGAAGGCCGCCTATCATTGGAGCTGCGTCGGCTGTCACGAAGTCATGGACGGCCCGACCGGCTGCCAGGACTGTCACGCGCGCAGCGCGGCCGGTGATGCCTTCTACCATGCCGATGCCCAGCCGTCTCCGCGAAGAGCCGGAGCGCATTGAAGGGTCGAATCCGCGGGCAGAAAAACCGCGCCGCCAGGCAACGGCGTCGTTCGTTCGACCCCGAATCCAAGAGGAGAACGTCATGAGTGAGATCAGTCGCAGAAGATTTCTGGCCGCCACCTTGGCCGGATGTGCCGCCACCACACTGGCCGGGCCGAAAAAGGCCATGGCGGCCGGCTCGTTCACCGGCTACCCCGACGGCATGGGGGTTCTGGTCGACCTGACCCGCTGCATCGGCTGTCGCAGCTGCGAAGCGGCCTGCAACAAGGAGCAGAATCTGCCGGCGCCCGACCGCCCCTTCGACGACACCACGGTCTTCGATGAAACCTTCCACGGCGGCACACAGAAAAGGCGCCCCGACGAAAACGCCTATACAGTGGTCAATCGCTACCAGCCGGAAGACGCCGGGCAGAAGCCGGTCTATCGCAAGGTGCAGTGCAACCACTGCGCGGAGCCGGCCTGCCTCAGCTCCTGCTTCGTCAATGCCTACACCAAAACCAAGGAAGGGGCGGTCATCTACAACTCCAAAGTCTGCGTCGGCTGCCGCAACTGTATGATCGCCTGCCCGTTTAACATCCCCGGGTACAGCTATTCGAGCGCCTTCGATCCGGTGGTCAAAAAGTGCATATTCTGTTACGACACCCGCCTGAAAAACGGCCAGCCACCAGCCTGTGTCGGGATCTGCCCGCAGGAAGCACTGACCTTTGGCAAGCGCAAGGAGTTGATCAAGATCGCCCACCAGCGGATCAATGACCGACCGGGCCGCTACGTCGACCACCTTTACGGCGAGAACGAGCTGGGCGGGACCAGCTGGATGTATCTCTCTGCCGTCCCCTTCGAGCAGGTCGGCTTCCATGCCTCGCCAGGCAACGAGCCGATCATCGGCAACGTCAAGGACTTCCTCAGTACCGTGCCGATGGTTCTGGCGATCTGGCCGGCCATGTTCGCCGGCTTCCACCTGCTGGCGACCAACAAGGACCAGGCCCATGGCGACCATGAAGATGCGCCGGCCGTAACGACCGAAGAGGAGGGAGAAGACCAATGAAATCGCTGATTCAATGGGGTTTCAACCCCGTCGATTCCCATGTCAACGAGCAGAAAGAGCGCCGCTGGTCGTTGCGCGAAAAGCTGTTTCTCGGCATGTCCTTCGGCCAGTACCTCGGCCAGGCCCTGCGCAATCCGTTCAACTGGATTCTCGGCATCATCTTCGCTATCGGCCTGCCGCTGATCGCCTACCGTTTCCTGTTCGGCCTCAGTGTGGTGACCCACAGTTCCAACGACTACCCCTGGGGACTGTTCCTGGCTTTCGGCCTGTTCACCATGGTGCCGCTGTCGGCCTCAGGCTTCATGCTCGGCACCACAGTCGAGATCTTCGGCCGACACGATTTCGCGCCGGTCGAGCGCCTGGCGCTGCTCAACGGCCTGCTCGGCTACTTCTTTGCCGTCGTCTACCTGCTGGTCGACCTCGGCCAGCCCTGGCGTCTCCCTTACCCGATGGTCGTCGCCTTCGGCCCGGCCGCGGTTCTCTTTCTGGTCGCCTGGCACGTTGCCACCTACCTGTCGGTACAGGTCGCCGAGGTCTCGGTCTCGTTCTTCGAATGGATCGGCTGGGGGGGCGGCAAACGCTTCGTCCGCAAGATCGCCATCGGCCTGACCATCGCCGGCATCATCCTGTCGACCCTGCACCAGGGTGCCCTCGGGGCGCTGTTCACCTACGCTCCGTTGAAAGTCCACCCGCTCTGGTATTCGGCCTCGTTCCAGTGGATCTTCTTCTTCTGCTCAGCGATCCCGGCAGGACTCTGCATGGTGATCGCGGTCAGCACCATCGTTAAAAAGACCATGGCCTGGCGCTGTGACGCCAACTTCCTCGACAGCCTCGACCGCTGCACCCTCGGCCTGGCCAAAGGCGCCAGCATGGGGCTGATCACCTACCTGGCCATCAAACTGATCGGCGTCGCCCATGACAACGAGTGGGGCTACCTCGCCACCGGCTGGGGCTTCTGGTTCCTGTTCGAGATCGCGGTCGGCGTGATTCTCCCCGTGGCGCTGTTTGCCTACGCGATTCATCACCGCAGCCCGACCCTGGCGCGTTGGGGAGCATTCGTCACCATCTTCGGTATCGTCCTGAACCGGATCAACACGGCGTTGATCACCTTCAACTGGAATCTCTACCAGGAGATCCCGCACCTGTATGAAGTGCTGGTCAGCATCACGCTGTTCGCCGTCTATATCGTCGTCTACCGTTTCATTCTCTATCGGCTGCCGATCCTCTACACCTGGCAAGAGCAGCCCCAGGAAGCGGTCGCCGCCGAAGCGGTCAAGGCCGCACCGATACGCACTGCGCCGGCAGCGGCGGGCGCCGTCTACCGTTCCATCGACTGACCGGCCACGGCGGGACCGGACCGACCGGTCCCGCCACAAGCCGTTTTGGTGCAGTCCCAAAAAAACAAAAAGCCATCACCAGGACACCAGGGGCACCGGGCTTAAGACTCTCATGTGATGATATTGTTGCTGGTGTTCTGGGTGACCTGGTGATGGGAAAAGGACGTTTCACGGCTTCATCAGCGCTTGCAGCCAGACCCGGCAAGGAGAGACGCCATGTTCAGCAGCATCAACAGCCGAGCCATCATCCCCATCGCCTGCGCGGTGACCGGGTTCGTCATCGCGTGCTGCGTCCTGCTCTACGCACAAATCAAAAGCGACCTGGTGGCCCGCGAGGTCCAGCACGCCGCTGATCTCGCCGACACAGTGGCCAAATCGGCCCGCTACGCGATGCTCAAGGACGACCGCGACACCCTGAGCAACATCATCAGCAATGTCGGCGACGAACAGATGGTCGAGCATGTGCGGATCTTCAACAAGAAGGGGCTGATCATGTTCTCCCAGGAACCGGGGGAAGTCGATCGCTTCATCGACAAAACGGCAGCCGGCTGCTATGTCTGTCATGACAGTACCGAACCGAAACAGCGGCTCGGCACCATGGAGCAGGCACGTCAGTTCACCAACGGCTTCGGTCACGATGTTCTGGCCATCACCAGGCCGATCTACAACGAACCGGACTGCTGGAATGCCGCCTGCCATGTCCACGCAGGCGACACCGCCCTGCTCGGCACCCTCGACATCGGCATCTCCCAGTCGTCCCTCAAGCAGACCCTGGGGATGCTGCGCAACCGGATGATCACCTTCAGCGGCATGGTCCTGGTACTGACCGTCGGCGCCATCTGCGCGCTGCTCAACCGCCAGGTCTTTCTGCCGATCCGGCAACTGCTGCACTTTACCGACCGCGCCGACAGTGCTAATCTTGAGGAGCATTTTCCGGAGGTGACCGGCGAAATCGCCCGTCTGGCCAAAGCCTTCCACCGCATGGCCCATCGGCTGCGCGAACTGGAGAACGGCCAGTTGAGTCATTGTGACGTCGAGGTTCCGGTCGAACCAGCCAGCGGCAATCAGGACAACGGCTGAACGGTAGCGTCGTGCGCGACAGGGAGTCCCGCTGACAGCTGCCAGGGGAGCGGGGTGTGGCCCAAACGAAAGCGCCAGCTATCCGACAGTCATCGGGGCACGAAGATCAGCGCCAGGAGATCGAGGCGCGTCTTCGCCGTCACGAGCGGAGCGCCGGGCACGGGCTGTGGGGGATGGTGATTTTTCTCACCGTCAGCATCGCCGCTTTCAACGACTTCGCCCTCCTCCCCGACCTCCCGGAACAAATCCGACGCAGCCTCGGCACGCCACCGCCCGCCGAAATGATCAGCCTCGCCCTGGTGGTCTACGCCTTCTCCGGCATCGTCTACATCCTGGCGCGCACCAGCCATGACGTACAACCTTTCCGCGGCCTGATCCACGCCGGCTTCCTGCTCGCCTTCTACGCCTTCTACCATCTCTCCGGCGTTCTCACCGACAACTTCTGGGCGGTCTTCTTCGCCGGGCTCAGCGTTCTCGGCCTCGACAACTACTATCTCTGGCAGAACAGCAGCAGCGCCATCCGCCGGGAGAAGGCGCTGCTCGACCGGCTGGACAAAGGTCTGCCGATCTACAGGACTGACCAGGAAGACGAGGCGTAAAATCTCCGATCAGCACGGGTCGTTTGGGTGGACTCTTCACTCCCGGCCCCTCACTCCGCACATGTTCAGGTGTCAAGCATGCGCCTCCCCGAGCCTTTGATCGCCGGCCGCCTGGTGCGCCGCTACCGGCGTTTTCTCGCCGATGTCGAACTCACCGACGGCAGCGTGGTCACCGCCCACACGCCGAACACCGGCAGCATGTTGCAATGCGCCGTCCCCGGCCATGCGGTGCTCCTTTCCCGCAGTGACGATCCCAAACGCAAACTCGCCTGGTCATGGGAGCTGGTACAGGTTAACGGCCACTGGGTCGACATCAACACCCAGCGCGCCAACCGGGTGGTGGAGGAGGCGCTGTGCGGTAACGTCATCACCGAGTTCCAGGATTACAGTGTCCGGCGCGAATACCCCTTCGCCGACAGCCGCATCGACTTCATGCTCACTAAAGGTGATGAAAAGGTACTGCTCGAAGTGAAGAACGTCACTCTCTGTTGCACGCCGCGGCAGGCCTGCTTCCCCGATGCCGTGACCGAGCGCGGGCAGAAACACCTGCGCGACCTGATGACGGCAATCGACAACGGCTGGCGTGCGGCGCTGCTGTTTCTGGTGCAGCGTGGCGAAGCCGAGTCCTTCGCGCCGGCCGATCACATCGACCCGACATACGGCGAGCTACTGCGCGAAGCTGGCCGGGCCGGTGTTGAGATCCTCGCCTGCCAGACCGCAGTCACCCCGACAGAGAGTCGCATCGTCAACCGTCTCCCTGTCCGACTGGCAGACAGGCGGTCTCAGGAGAGTTGAGTCAACGCTGGCTACTGACCTGAAAGCCGCGAGAAGTGAGGCGGGGTCGCGCAAGACCGCAGTTCTAGTGCGCCTCGCGCCAGTTGCGACCGCTGCCGACTGCAACCGAGAGCGGCACCGAAATCGCCACCGCTCCCTCCATCTCCGCGCAAACCAGACCGGTCACCTGCTCCAGTTCGGCCGCGGGAACCTCGAACACCAGTTCGTCGTGCACCTGCAGCAGCATCCGGGTTGCCAGCCCCTCCTGCTGCAAGCGCCGGGCGATCCGCACCATCGCCACCTTGATGATATCGGCCGCAGAACCCTGCACCGGGTAGTTGATGGCGTTGCGCTCGGCGTAGCCGCGCACTGCCCCGTTCTTGCTGTGGATATCGGGGATGGCGCAGCGCCGGCCGAGCAGCGTGGTCACATACTGCTTGTCACGGGCTTCGGCGATGCAGCGCTCCATGAAGGTGCGAATACCGGGATAGCGCTCAAAATAGCGGTCGATGAACTCCTGGGCCTCGCGCCGACCGATGTTGAGCTGTTTGGCCAGGCCGAAGGCGCTGATGCCGTAGACGACGCCGAAGTTGATCGCCTTGGCGGCGCGGCGCTGCTCGTCGGTCACCAGTTCCGGAAAGAGACCGAGCACCTCGCTGGCGGTGCGCCGGTGGATATCCTCGCCGCGGGCGAAGGCCTCTTTCAGCGCCGGCTCGTCGGCCAGATGCGCCAGGATGCGCAACTCGACCTGGGAATAGTCGGCTGACAGCAGCAGGCAGTCGTCGGCCGGGATGAACCCCTCGCGGATGCGGCGCCCCTCTTCAGTGCGGATCGGGATGTTCTGCAGATTCGGCTCGCTGGAAGAGAGTCGGCCGGTTGCAGTCACCGCCTGGTTGAAACTGGTATGGATCCGCCCGGTGTGCGGATCGACCAGCTTCGGCAGGGCATCGGTGTAGGTCCCTTTCAGCTTCGCCAGGGAGCGGTAGTCGAGAATCCGGGCGGCGATCAAGTGATCCTCGGCGAGCTTGTTGAGTACCTCGACATCGGTCGACCAGCCGGTCTTGGTCTTCTTCCCCTTCGGCAGCTGCAGCCGCTCGAACAGGATCTCACCGAGCTGTTTCGGCGAGCCGATATTGAAGACGGTGCCGGCCATCTCGTGGATCTCGGCTTCGAGCACCTGCAACTTGCCGTCCAGCTCGGCGGACAGCCGCTGCATGAACGGCACATCGATACGCACCCCGGCCTGCTCCATCGCCATCAGCACCGGCAGCAGCGCCATCTCGACCTGGTCGAACAGGCTGTCCAGTCCAAACTCGGCGAGTTGCGGCGCCAGCCGTTCATACAGCCGCAGGGTGATGTCAGCGTCCTCGGCGGCGTAGCGGGTGGCGGGCTCGATCTCGACCTCGGCGAAACCGACCTGGTGTTTGCCGCTGCCGGCCACCTCGCTGTAGCTGATCGTCCGGTGGTTGAGCAGTTCGGCGGCCAGGCTGTCGAGACCATGAGAACGCGCCGCCGGATTGACCAGGTAGCTGGCGAGCATGGTGTCAAACTGCGGGCCGCCGACCTCGACGCCGGCGCCGGCGAGCACCAGCAGGTCATACTTGAGGTTCTGGCCGATCTTCAGTTGCCCGCTGCCGAACAGCGGCCGCAGGGCAACGAGAACCTCGGCGAGAGGCAGCTGTTGCGGAACGCCGAGATAGTGATGGCCGACCGGCAGATACCAGGCCTGGCCGGCGGTGACGGCAAACGACAGACCGACCAGTTCGGCGCGCAGCGGATCGAGACTGGTGGTTTCGGTATCGAAGGCGAAGCACTCCGCCCGCTGCAGGGCCGCGACCAGTTCATTGAGTTCGGCAGTCGTCAGCACGCAGCGGTAATCGCCGGCCACGGCGGCCGGTGTGGCAACGGCAAACTCCTGCAGCAGCCGGGGAAACTCCAGTTCACGAAACAGTTCGGTCAGCGCGTGCCGGTCCGGTTCGGCGAGGGCGAACGCGGCGTAATCGACATCGAGATCGACATCATCGCGCAGGGTCACCAGCTCCCGGGAGAGGCGGGCCTGCTCCGCGTAGGCTTCGAGATTCTCGCGGCGCTTCCCCTTGAGCCGGTCGAGATTGGCCAGCAGGTTGTCGACGCTGCCGAACTCGTCGATCAGCTGCCGCGCGGTCTTCTCACCGATCCCCGGCACCCCCGGAACGTTGTCCGAGCTGTCACCGGCCAGCGCCTGCACCTCGATCACCTTGTCGGCGCCGCCGAAACGCTCGGCGACCTCGCTCGGACCGATGCGCCGGTCCTTCATGGTATCGAGCAGGCCGATGCGCTCGCTGACGATCTGCATCAGATCCTTGTCGCCGGTCACCACCGTCACCTGCATCCCCTCGCCGGCAAAATGCCGGGCCAGAGTGGCGATGAGATCATCGGCCTCAAAGCCCGGCTTCTCCAGCACCGGCATGTTGAACGCCGCCACCGCCCGCTTGATCAGCGGAATCTGCGGCACCAGGTCTTCGGGCATCGCCGCCCGGTTCGCCTTGTATTCCGGGTAGATCTCCTTGCGGAAAGTCGGCCCCTTGGTGTCGAAGACCACGGCGAGATGGTCCGGCTGCTCGTCGCGCACCACCTTGAGCAGCATATTGATGAAGCCGTAGACGGCGTTGGTCGCCATCCCTTTGGAATTGGAGAGATGGCGGATCGCATAGTAGGCGCGGTAGATGTAGCTCGAACCATCGATCAAAAACAGGCGCGGCGGTGTTTCGGCCATGGGAACCTTTCCGGGGGGGCAGAGGGTAACGGTGACGAGTCGGACGTTGCCGCCATCATACGCAATTCGCACCGGACAGGGGAATGCAATTCTGTCGTCGAGCGCGTTCCGTCGCGGTGCTAAGGTTGACAACCCGGGGGTGAAATGATTAGCTTGCAGAAAGGAAGCGCAACCGACCTCTACCCCTTAACCGCCTGGACTTTCTCAAGATTCCAGGTTGCGAGGAGTTTTCCGATGATGTTCAGTGACGGTCCCGACCCGCTCGATGACGACCAGACAGACGACGAGGAGATCAGCTACTCGCCGGACGAGATCGAGATCAGTGCCGACAGCCTGGTGGTCGCCACCGATATCCTGCCGAGCCAGCTGCCGATCATCCCGATCCGGCCGCGCCCGACCTTCCCCGGTCTGCTGATCCCCCTGGCCGCCAACGGCCCGCTGCAAATGGCGGCGGTGCATCACGCCATGGAGACCGCCTCGCGCACCGTCGGCCTGGTGATGGTGCGCGAGATGGAAGCGGACGACACCCCGGAGAACCTGCACCGGGTCGGCGTGGTCGCCAAGATCCTCAAGATCCTGCACAGCGACGACAACACCATCCATGTGATGGTCAACTGCGTCGAGCGCTTCACCATCGTCGAAGTCCTCGATTCGCCCAAGGTGCTCCTCGGGCGGGTCGACTACCACTTCAGCGCCGAGCTGTCGGTCAATCCGGAGCTGAAGGCCTACTCCATGGCGATCATCGGCACCCTCAAGGAGCTGGTGCAGATCAATCCGCTCTACTCGGAAGAGATCAAGCTGTTTCTCAACCGCTCCAGCATGGACGACCCGGCCCGGCTTGCCGACTTCGCCGCCAACCTGACCACCGCCGATGGCGAGGAGCTGCAGCAGATCCTCGAATCGTTCGATGTGCGCAAGCGGATCGACCGGGTGCTGGTGCTGTTGAAGAAGGAGCTGGAAGTCTCCCGCCTGCAGACCCGCATCTCGAAGAAGATCGAGGAGAAGGTCTCGGCCCAGCAGCGCGAGTTCTTCCTGCGCGAACAGCTCAAGGCGATCAAGAAGGAACTCGGCCTGGAGAAGGAAGGGAAGGCGACCGAACTGGAAAAATTCCAGGAGCGCCTGAAGAAGTTGAAACTGAACGATGAGGCCGCCCGGGTGGTCGACGAAGAGATGGAGAAACTCTCCCTGCTCGAACCGGCCTCGCCGGAGTACACCGTCACCCGTAACTACCTGGAGTGGCTGACCTGTCTCCCCTGGGGGCTGTTCAGCAAGGACTCCTACAGTATTCAACGCGCCCGGCGGATCCTCGACCGTGACCATTACGGGCTGGAGGATGTCAAGGAGCGGATCCTCGAATTTATTGCCGTCGGCAAGATGAAGGGGGATATCTCCGGCTCGATCCTCTGTCTGGTCGGCCCGCCGGGGGTCGGCAAGACCTCAGTCGGCCACAGTATCGCCGACGCCCTCGGTCGCAAGTTCTTCCGCTTCTCCCTCGGCGGCATGCGCGACGAAGCCGAGATCAAGGGGCATCGCCGCACCTACATCGGCGCCATGCCCGGCAAGTTCATCCAGGCGATGAAATCAGTCGGCACCGCCAATCCGCTGATCATGCTCGACGAGATCGACAAGATCGGCGCCTCGTTCCAGGGCGACCCGGCCTCGGCGCTCCTCGAAGTCCTCGACCCGGAGCAGAACGGGACGTTTCGCGACCACTATCTCGACGTGCCGTTCGATCTCGCCAACGTGCTGTTCATCGCCACCGCCAACCAGCTCGACACCATCCCCCGGCCGCTCCTCGACCGCATGGAGGTGATCCGGCTCTCCGGCTACATCCTCGAAGAGAAGTTGGAGATCGCCCGGCGCTACCTGATCCCCAAGGCGCTCAAAAACCATGGCCTGACCAGGAGCCAGGTGAGCATCCACAAGGCGGCCCTGAAGCAGATTGTCGACGGTTACGCCCGCGAAGCTGGGGTGCGCGCCCTGGAAAAGCAGATCAAGCGGATCATGCGTCGTGCCGCCATGGCCTTCTCCCAGGACGACAGTCTGCGCCGGCTCAGCATCTCCAGAAAGGATCTCGAGACCTACCTCGACAAACCGGTCTTCACCGCCGAAGAGGTCTTCGAAGGGGTGCCGGGCGTGGTCACCGGGCTCGCCTGGACCAGCCTCGGCGGCGCCACCCTGCAGGTCGAGGCGACGGCGATGCTCGCCAAGAGCAAGGGCTTCAAGCAGACCGGCCAGCTCGGCAAGGTCATGGTCGAAAGCTCGGAAATCGCCTATTCTTACGTCACCGCTCACATCGGGGACTTCGGCGGCGACCCCGAGTTTTTCGAGAAGCACTTTGTCCACCTGCACGTGCCGGCCGGCGCCACCCCGAAAGACGGCCCGTCAGCCGGCATCACCATGGCCACGGCCCTGGCCTCGATGATGATCGGCAAGCCGGTCAAAAAGCACCTCGGCATGACCGGCGAACTGACCCTCACCGGCCGGGTGTTGCCGATCGGCGGCCTCAAGGAGAAGACCATCGCCGCCCGCCGGGCCGGCCTGAAGATCCTGATCTTCCCGGAAGACAACCGCAAGGACTACGAAGAGCTGCCCGACTACCTCAAGGAGGGGCTGAAGGTCCATTTCGTCAAGACCTTCAGCGATGTTCACCGGCTGGCGTTTTGATTCCATCCGCCGGAACGACTCCCGCCAGGTCATCGGCATGTTTACGGTTGACAGCTCTGAAAGGCCGTGGATGCCTGAATACCATCTGATCGCTTACAGCGACAAGGAAGAGCTTGCCAACCGCATCACTCACGGCTTTGCCGCGCTTCTGAGTCTTGCCGGCCTGGTGGTCATGGTTGTCGCGGCCGCAGGTACCGGCGACCCCTACCGAATCGTCAGTGCCGTTGTCTTTTGCAGCTGCCTGACTGTTTTTTACGTCATCTCAACTCTTTACCACTCCATGAGCACCCCGAGGGCCCGCTATGTCTTCCGCATTCTCGACCACGCGGGGATCTACCTGGTGATTGCCGGTTCCTACACACCGTACACCCTGGTCCCGTTGCGGGAAGGCAACGGTTGGGCCCTGTTCGGGGTCATCTGGGGGCTGGCGGTTGCCGGGGCCATTTTCAAATCGTTCATGACTCACCGGCTGGCGTTCCTCGCCCCGGTCTTCTACATTGCCCTCGGCTGGATGATTGTCGTCGACCTGGAAGAGCTGTTAACCCTGGTGCCGATCAAGGGGGTCCTCTGGCTGGTTGCCGGCGGCCTCTGTTACACGTTCGGCATTGTCTTTTACGCCATCGACCGGATCCCCGGCAACCATGCCATCTGGCATCTGGCCGTCATCGCTGGCAGCCTGTGCCACTACTTGTCGATCCTGTGGTATGTCATCCCGGACTAGCGGATCGCTGCAGCTTTTCCGGAGACGAATCTTGATGCTTTCGCAGAGAGTCCGAAATCGGATGGCTAAGCAAAAAACGCCAAATGCAAGGCGCGCAATTATCGAGCAATGAGGCGTAGTTCCATACGTCGAAGCAGCGAGACGATTGTGGCAACGCAGCCGTTGGTGAGTTTTTGCGACGCCATCAATCTTTGCACAGCACACACCTGCGGGGAACTCCACCTCACCCCCGGACAACCGTGGGAATTCCCCGGCCGCCCGGGACAAGCGGAACATTCCCGGAGCTCATGAATTCAGGGTTGATTTGCCCGGCGCCACTGGGCATAATGAGTCAATTTAAACGAGAGGGACGTTGTGTCTCGTTTTTTCATGATGTTCATGATTCCGGGGGATTCAGGCCGGAGTACGCGTAACCGACCTGCCATTCCCCTCCCGGGTGTCTATGGCGAAGGAAGGGCAACCTGATATCGGGAGCGTTAACCAGCTCCTCGCCGTTCCCCAGGTCGCAGCGCAACTGCTTGCAGCCTGTCAGGGGACGCTTTTCTCCCCTTCGGATCTCGAAAAGATCATCCAGCAGGACAGCGCCCTCTGCGTCAGGGTTCTCCACGCCGCCGCACGGTCGGACTCGGTCCGCATCGATCCCGGCAAACCGCTCGTTTCCGCTCTTTCCGGACTGAGTCTGGCCGTCGTCAAAAGCCTCGCCCTGCAATCGGCCCACCGCTTCGTCGATCACGAATTCAGCACCGACCAGGCTCAACTACTGCGCCAGCTCCGGTTCTTTTCCCAGGTCGGAGCGACCACCGCCTTCTGCCTGGCCGAAGCGGTCACCTACCCGCATCCCGCCGAAGCGTACCTGGCCGGACTGCTGGTCAACATCGGCAACCTGGCCCTCTTTTCCGCCAGCCCACAGCACTACCTTCAGGACGTTGCCGTACCCCTGGGGAGCCGCGAAAGCCGTGGGCGGGAGCAGCTGGCGTTCGGCACCGATCACTTGCAGTTCGCCGACACCCTGGTTTCCGACTGGCGGATCGACTCCTTCCTGGCCGATGCGATCTGCCTGCAGCAGCAGCCGATCGAAGACTGCCGTGACGCCAGCGTCCTGGTCCGCATCGTCCGCCTGGCCCGGGAGTTCTGCGAGAGTCCATTGACCCTGACAGACGGACTGGTCGCCGCCGCCGACACCCTGTTCGGCTTCAGCCGCAGCCGCTGCGAAGAGCTGTTCAGCCAGGCCAGCCGGCAATATCGGCCGCTTGTCCCCGTTAACACCGATGCGCAAGCGACCCTGGAAGAGTTCGACCGGAGCCGTAGACGCCTGACCTCCCTGGCCTTTGCCGTTGCCGAGCAGGACGCCGTCTACAGCCAGCTGGCCGCGGCGGACGATCCGCTCAAGCTGGCCGCCGACATCCGCCAGATCTACCTGCAGAACTCCCCCGCCGGCGAAGTTGTACTGTTCGGCTACGACCGGAGCCAGGCGCGCTTCATCGGGATACCGGCCCCGGGACAGTCGCGGCTGATCGCCGAACTGAACCCGCCGGTGACCGCTGCCGGCGCCCTTGGTGCGGCGTTGCGCAGCAGCAAGCCGGTCCAGCTGTGTGCTCCGGCAAGTCCGCCGCAAACCGTTTTAGACAGGCAACTGCTGCGCCTCTGCAGAGGGACCGGTGTTGTCTGCCTCCCTCTGCAAGAAAACGGACAGCTGCATGGTGTGGTCGCCCTGGGAGTTGCCGACCAGAACGACATCGAGCTGTTCTTCCAGCCGCCCCTGCAACAGTTGACGGCCGCCGTCACCCGGGCGCTGCAGGCCGTGACCCGAAGGCACCAGGCGAACGGCAGGCAAGCCTCCACCGCTACAGACAATCCGATCCCCAGACTTGTCCATGAAATCAGCACTCCTCTGACCATTATCGGCAACTACATGGGGGCCCTGGGAACGTTGTCCGCAGACAACGAACAGCGTGAGATGGTCACGGCAATCGAAACCGAACTGCGGCGGGTCAGTGATCTCCTCAAATTTTACGCGGAACGCAAAGAGTCGGCAGAAACTGCGGACGCGGCTGTCGACCTGAACAGACAGATCCAGTCGATTGTCGACAGTCTCGGCAAGAGGCTGTTCCGACCGAGGCAGATCGACGTTGTCCTCGACCTCGACCCGACCCTCGTCAGCATCCGGACCAGGCCGGTGGCAATCCAGCAGGCCCTGGTCAACCTCCTCAAGAACGCGGCCGAAGCTCTCCCCTCCCGGGACGGAATTATCACCCTGACGACTCGTGCCCTGACCGGGCCGGACGGGCAACATTCGGCGGAAATCCGGGTTCAGGATAACGGTCCGGGGATCGATGCGCGGATCAGGGCGCGACTTTTTTCGCCGGTTGCCAGCACCAAGGGGGGTGAACATGCCGGCCTCGGCCTGAGTATCGTCAAGGAGATGGTTGACCAGATCGGCGCAACCGTCAGCTGTCACAGTTCCGCCGAATTCGGCACCAGCTTCAGCATCGAGATCCCGCTACCGGAATCATCCGCACCTTAAGGAAGAGCGGCAAAGTCGTCACTGCACGCATTGAAGCGGTTTTTTTTACAAACGTTCCGACACCGGCAAACCCATGAAAACCGACATGAAGGAAGTTCATCCAATGGTTCCCGATCAGCAGCAAAAGACGAACATTCTGATCGTTGATGATGATCCGGCCATGCTGGCCAGCTTGCGGGTCCTCCTGAAAACCAGCGGTTACCAGGTGATCGCCGCGTCCTCGGGAGAGCTCGCCCTGGCCGAACTGGCGAAACAGCCGGTCGATGTGATGCTGCTCGACCTGCAGATGCCGAACGTCAGCGGCCACGAAGTGCTCCGCAAGCTGAAGCACAACGCCACCGAGATCAAGGTGATCGTTGTCAGCGGCGAAACGACCTTCACCTCGGTCAAGGACGCACTCACCGAAGGCGCCTACGACTTCGTCCGCAAGCCCTACGATGCGGGCGAACTGCTGACCACCATCAGCAACGCCCTGCAGAGCCTCGCTCTGGAACGGCGCCACAAGGCCCTGGCAGCCGCCCTGGAGGAGTCGGAGAAACTGCATCGCTACATCGTTAACAATTCGCCGGACATCGTCTATGTCCTCGACAGTGAAGGGCGCTTCACCTTTGTCAACGACCGCGTCGAAAGCCTGCTCGGCTATCGCCGCGAGGACCTGCTCGGCCAGCACTACTCGATGCTGATTTACGAGGAAGACATGGTGGAAGCCAACTACGTCTTCAATGAGCGGCGCACCGGCCCCCGGGCCAGCAAGGATGTCGAACTGCGTCTGAAAATCAACAGCGAGTCGAAGCTGGTCCGTTTTTTCGAAACCCATGTCCTGCCGATCTCCCTGCACTCGGCCGGCATGTACAATCCGAACAACCTGAACGACAAGGGGGAGTTTGTCGGCACCTACGGTTGCGCCCGGGATATCACCGACCGCAAGCGCAATGAAGAGCTGATCAACTACCAGGCCTATCACGACCTGCTGACCAGTCTGCCGAACCGAGCACTGTTCGAGGATCGTCTGCAGCTGGCCATGGCCCATGCGCGCCGCTATAACGAGTTGCTGGCGGTCATGTATCTCGACCTCGACCGCTTCAAACTGGTCAACGACACCCTCGGACACGCCGTCGGCGACAAGCTGCTGCAGGCCGTGGCGGAGCGGATCATCGGTTGCCTGCGCGCCGAGGATACCCTGGCCCGCTTCGGCGGCGACGAGTTTACCCTGCTCCTGCCACAGGTACACAAACAGGAGGACGCGGCAGCCGTGGCCCGCAAGATCCTCGAAGCGCTGCGCGCTCCGCTGCAGATTGAAACTCATGAAATCTTCACCAGCAGCAGCATCGGCATCGCCATGTATCCGGACAGCGGTGAAACCATGGACAGCCTGGTGAAAAGCGCCGACATCGCCATGTACCATGTCAAGGCGAACGGCAAGGATAGCTACCTGTTCTACAGCAGCGACATGAACGACGGCAGCACCTGCCATCTCGCCCTGGAGCGCGACCTGCACCGCGCCCTGGACAACAACCAGTTTGAAATGTACTTCCAGCCGAAAGTCAACCCAATCGACTGCCGGATCGTCGGCATGGAAGCCCTGATCCGCTGGCGTCACCCGGAGAAGGGACTGGTCATGCCGAACGACTTCATCCCCCTGGCCGAACAGACCAAACTGATCGTGCCGATCGGCGACTGGGTGCTGCGCGCGACCTGTCGGGAGATCCGCAGCTGGTACGATCAGGGGCTGCCGAAAATCAAGGTGTCGGTGAACATCTCGCCGATACAGATCGACCAGGATGACTTTGTCAGCAAGACCCTGGCGGTTCTCAAGGAGTTTGCGATCCCCGGTGACAACATCGAACTTGAAATCACCGAGTACGGCATGCTCAAGAACCGCGACAAGACGATTCAGAAGCTGCGCAAGCTGACCACCCGCGGCATCAGCATCGCCATCGACGATTTCGGCACCGGCTATTCGTCCCTCAGCTACCTGCAGAATTTCCCGGTCGACACCATCAAGATCGACCGCGCGTTCGTCAAGGATATCGAACCGGGAAAGGAGCAGACCTTTATCGTCGACGCCATTGCGTCGATGGCCAAGGGGCTGCGCCTGCACATGGTGGCCGAAGGCGTCGAAACCACCTGCCAGCTGAACTACCTGAAGGATCTTGGCTGCATGGAAGTCCAGGGCTTCATGTTCGGCAAGCCGCAGCCTGCTGGTGAGGCGCTGAAACTGATGACCGAGCGCGGCGACGGCAAGCTGAGCGAGTGCTTGCTCTACAACTAGCCCCCAGCCACCCCTGCCGAAACGTCCTGCCCTGCTTCCGGCGGACGTCGCGTCCGCGCGCGTCTGCGCGATTGTCATCCCCGTGCGTTTCTGTTAGTCTTGTGGCTTTGTAGCCTGACCACCCTGGCAGAAAAAATCGACTCAATGCAGACGCGGAGGCGCTGAAAACAGACCTGTATCTCTGGCCTTCTTTCTCCGCGTCTCCGTGCCTCCGCGTTAAGTTTCCTCTTGAGTTTTTGGCAAACCTGTTGCCCGGAGATTTTCGTCATGCGCATTCTGTCCGGTATCCAGCCCTCCGGATCGCTCCATCTCGGCAATTACTTCGGCATGATGCAGAAGATGATCAGCTACCAGGAGCATGAGGAGCTGTTCTGCTTCATCGCCAACTATCACGCCCAGACTTCGGTAACCGACGGCAAGGCCCTGGCCCGCGGCACCCTGGAGGCGGCCGCCAACTTTCTCGCCCTCGGCATGGACCCCGACAAGAGCGTCTTCTGGGTGCAGTCCGATGTGCCGGAGGTGCAGGAACTGGCCTGGATGCTCTCCAACTTTACCCCGATGGGGCTGCTGGAGCGCTGCCACAGTTACAAGGACAAGGTGGCGCGCGGGATCTCCGCCAACCACGGCCTGTTCGCCTACCCGGTGCTGATGACTGCCGATATCCTGCTGTTCCAGAGCGACCGGGTTCCGGTCGGCAAGGATCAGAAGCAGCACGTCGAAGTCGCCCGCGACATCGCCATCAAGTTCAACAACGAATATGGCGAGATCTTCACCGTCCCGGAAGCCGAGATCGACGAGGAGGTGGCGACCGTCCCCGGTCTGGACGGACAGAAGATGAGTAAAAGTTACGGCAATACCATCGACCTGTTCGCCGACGACAAGCAGCTGCGCAAACAGATCATGCGCATCGTCACCGCACCGATCGCCGTCGAGGAGCCGAAAGATCCGGACGCCTGCAACGTCTACAAGATCTTCCGCCTGTTCCTCGACAAGGAGCAGGACGCGGCCCTGCGAGGCCGTTACCGCGCCGGCGGGCTGGCGTTCGGTGACGTCAAGCAGGAGCTGTTCGAGACGGTGCGTGACCGTTTCGCGCCGCACGCCGAACGCCGCCGTCAACTGCTCGCCGACCTCGATGGCCTGCGCACTCTTCTCGCCCACGGGGCGGACAAGGCGCGGCACGCCGGCAGCAAGACCCTGCGCAAGGTGCGCAAGAAGACCGGCCTGCTCTACTGACTGCCAGGGTTCCGGCCCGGCTCCGCCATCCGAGATTGCACCGACCATGCTCCGACTTTCCGGCTGCATCGTTCTGCTCTGGCTGCTCGGCGTCTGTCTCGCCCCGCCGGCCCGGGCCGAGACGTTGACCCTGCGCCAGGCGCTGACATTCGGCCTGCAGGACAACTTCGACCTGCGCGTCGCCCAACTCGCCGTCGACCGCGGTGAGGCGGCGATTCTTGGCGAACAGGGGCGGTTCGACACCAGCGTCGAACTCGCCCTCAGCCACAGTCGCAACGACCTGCCGGCCGCCTCGCTGCTGATCGACAGCGACCAGTTCTCCAGTCGCCAGACCCGCGCCGAAGCGGCTCTGAGCCAGCCGTTCACTACCGGTCTGCAGGCCCGGCTCAGCCTGAGCGGCGAACGCAGCGACACCGACACCCTCGCCGACCGGCTCGATCCCGCCTATCGGACCTCACTGGTCCTCGACCTGACCCAGCCGCTGCTCAAGGATGCCGGTCGCCAGGTGAACACCGCCGGCACAGCGATCGCCCGCGATCGTCACCAGCAGGCAGCCTACGGCTACCTGGCCAGCGCCCTGCAACTGGCTGGCGAAATCGAACTCGCCTACTTCGACCTGGCCGAGGCCGAGACCGAGCATGACCACCTCCTGCTGGCGCACGAACTGGCCAGCCAGCTGCTCACCAGCAACCGGCGCAAACTGGCGGCCGGCCTGATCCCGATTGCCGAAGTCAGCGAGGCTGAGGCGGCCGTCGTCAGCCGCGAAGAGACCCTGCTGCTGATCCGGCAGAAGATCGTCCGGCTACGCCACCGTCTGGCGGAACTGATCGACCAGGAACAGGGTCGACTCGCCACCGACTGGCAGGTGGCCCTGCCGGAGCTGCCGGCCGGGCCGGACCCCGCTCTCGACGAGGCCGTCACCACCGGACTGGAACGCCGTCCCGAGTTGCAGCAGGCCCGCCTGGAGACCACTGTCAGCCGACGCACCCTGACCCTCGCCGACAACCGGCAACTGCCCCGTCTCGATCTGCAGGCACGTTTCGGCCTGCACGGTCTGTCCGGCGACGACGACAGCGGCGCCTCGACCCATGCCGGCCCCGGCCGGGATGCCCTGCGCGACGACGGCAGCAGCTGGTTTGCCGGTCTGCGCTACAGCATGCCGTTGCAGAACCGGGTCGCCCGAGCCGACCTGCTCGATGCCAAAGCCGAGGAGCGACAAGTCCGCCACCGCCTGCAGCGTGCCGAACTGGCGGCGACGACCAGCATCCAGATCGCCCACGCCAACCTGCAACTCGGCCGGCAACGCCTGGCAACCGCGGTGCGCAGCAGCGCACTGGCGCAAACGACCCTCGACCAGGAGAACCGCCGCCTGGCAGAGGGGCTCTCCGACACCTTCCGGGTGCTGCTGTTCCAGAGAGCCCTGGTCGAGGCCAATCTACGCGAGCTGGCGGCACGCGCCGACCTGCTTCGGGCCCAGGCCGGTCTGCGCCAGGCGATGGCGACCACCCTCGACTATTACCACATCGATGCGGCCCTGCCGCGGGAAGCCCTGCCATGACCCCGCTTCGTCCTCTGCTCCCCCTGCTGCTGGCCGGCCTGCTGCTCTGCGCCGGCTGCGATCCACCCCCCCCTGCCGCCCCGCCCCGGGCGGCGGACAAAGCGACCCCGGTGCTCGTCGAAACCGTCAAACTGCGCGATCTCGATGAGCAGATCGTCCTCCCCGGCAGCCTGGAGGCCTGGGAAGATCTGACCCTGGCCGCCGAGCTGACCGGTCCGGTCGACTGGGTCGGCCCGGAAGAAGGGGAGCGGCTGCAGGCCGGTCAGGCGATTTTGACCATCGATGCCGTCAGCCAGCGGGCCAACCTGACCCGGGCCGAGATCGACGCCAGCACCAAGAAAGCGACCATGCAGCGGCTGGCGCGCCTGGTCGACGAAGAGCTGGTCAGTCGCCAGGAGTACGACAACAGCGTCAACATCTTCACCGCCGCCCGGCAGGATCTGGAGCTGGCCCGGATCGCCCTGGAAAAAAGTACGGTCAGAACACCGGTCGCCGGTCACCTCGACCGGCGCTTTGTCGAGCGCGGCGAATATCTCAAAGCAGGCGATCCGGTTGCCCTGGTGGTGCAGGTCGACCGACTCAAGGCGATCATCGATGTCCCGGAGAAGGATGTCGACGCCTTCTACGTCGGCGAGACAGTGCAGGTGGTGCAGGCGCGCATCGACGATGGCCCGGAGATCAGCCGCGCCGGCCAGCTGCTGCATCTCGCCTACAAGGCCGATCCGCGCACCCGCACCTACCGGGGGAAGATCGAAATCGACAATCGCGACGGCGCCCTGCGCCCGGGGATGATCATCCGCGTCGAGGCGCTGCGCCGTCAGCTGCGCGACGTCGTCGCCATCCCGTTGTACGCAGTGGTCGACCTTGACGGCCGCAAGGTGGTGTTCATCGCAGCGGACGGTCGTGCCGAACTGCACCCGGTCAGCATCGACCGGGTGGTCGGTGATCTGGCGGTACTCGGCGCCGGGCTGGCCGCCGGCGACCGCCTGATCGTCAAGGGGCAGCAGATGCTGACCGACGGCGCCGCGATCAAAGTCCAAAGTGCAGCCCCCTAGGAGCCGACCGGATGCTGATTGCCAACGTTGCCATTCAACGGCGCAGCTCGGTCTTCGCCCTGATGCTGATCATTGTCGTGGTCGGTATTCACAGCTATCTGACCCTGCCACGAGAATCGACCCCGGACATCACCATCCCCTATGTGCTGGTGGTCACCCCCTATGAGGGCGTGGCGTCCGCCGATATCGAGTCGCTGATCACCAACCCGATCGAACGCAAGCTGCGGGGACTGAAGAACGTCGAGGAGATCCGCTCGGTGAGTGCCGAAGACTCGTCGATGATCACCATCGAATTCATCCCCGATGTCAACATCGACGACGCCATCCAGTGGGTGCGCGACAAGGTCGACCAGGCCAAGCGCGACCTGCCGGACGACCTGGAGAACGACCCGCAGATTCTCGAAGTCAACCTCGCCGAGTTTCCGGTGATGATGGTCGCCATCTCCGGCGACCTTCCCGAGACGGTCCTGAAAGGGGTCGCCGAGGAGCTCGAAGAGCATATCGAGGAGCTGCCCGGGGTTCTCGACGTGGTGCTGACCGGTGGTCGCGAACGCGAGGTGCGGGTCGAGATCGACCCCGACCGGATGGCCGCACTGCAGCTCTCCTTCAGCGAGATCGTCACGGCGGTCGCCCGCGAGAACGTCAATATCCCGGGCGGCAGCATCGACATCGGCAAAGGGAAGTATCTGCTGCGCATCCCCGGCGAGTTCACCGACCCGGCCGAAATCGACGATCTGATCATGGTGGTACGCGACGGCCGGCCGATCTACTACAAGGATCTGGCCACGGTCCACTTCACCTTCGAGGACGCCAAAAACTACGCTCGCCTGAACGGCAAGCCGAGCATCTCCCTGGCCGTGAAGAAGCGGACCGGCGAGAACATCATCGCCGTCACCGACCGGGTCTTCGCCCTGCTCGACGCCGCCCGGCCGCTGCTGCCGGCCGGCGTCGAACTGTCGGTCACCCTCAACCAGTCGAAAGACATCCGCCACATGGTGGCCGAGCTGGAGAACAACATCCTGACCGGCCTGATCCTGGTGATCGCCGTCCTCTTCATGTTCCTCGGCATGCGCAACGCCTTTTTCGTCGCCCTGGCCATCCCTTTCTCCATGCTGATGTCGTTCACCATCATTCAGATCCTTGGCCTGACCCTGAACATGGTGGTGCTGTTCAGCCTGATCCTGGCGCTTGGCATGCTGGTCGACAACGCCATCGTCATCGTCGAGAACATCTACCGGCACCGCCAGGAGGGGAGAGAGAGAGTCGAGGCGGCACGCATCGCTGCCAGCGAGGTCGGCTGGCCGATCATCACCTCGACCATAACCACTCTGTGCGCCTTCTTCCCGATGCTGTTCTGGCCGGGGATCATGGGCGAGTTCATGCAGTTTCTGCCACTGACCCTGATCATCACCCTGGCGTCTTCACTGTTCGTCGCCCTGGTGATCAGCCCGACCGTCTGCGCCAACTTCATGCGCATCAAGTCGGGCGAAGTCGCCATCGACATCGAACGCACCCTGGTGGTGCGCGCCTACCGCCGCACCCTGCAATGGGCCCTCGGCCGGCCGCTGACCACCCTCGGTCTCGCCCTCGGCCTGCTGGTGGCGATCACCAGCCTGTTCGGTGTTCTGGTTGCCAAGCAAGTCCTCGGCGTCGAACTGTTTCCCGATGTCGAACCGAACCGGGCCTTCGTCGAAATCAAGGCGCCGGAGGGGACCAGTCTCGACACGTCGGACAGCTACGCGCGCATCGTCGAAGCGGCCGCCCTGCACGAAACCGAACTCAAGCATGTCACCGCCGAGATCGGCGTCGCGCCGAGCGGCGAGGCCGGAGCCGAGAGCGGCAGCCAGTCGCATATGGGGCGGGTCTCCCTCGAATTCCTCGACAGCGAGGATCGACAGGAGCCGTCGAGCGCGCTGCTCGACCGGCTGCGCCAGACGCTGGTCGGCTTCACCGGCGCCGAGATCAAGGTCGAAAAGGAGAAGCCCGGACCGCCGACCGGTCCGCCGGTCAGTATCGAGGTGAGTGGTGAGCGGGTCGTTGTTCTCGAACAACTGGTCGCTGGTATTCGTGAGCGGATCAAGGGAGTTCCCGGCCTGGTCGACCTGAAGGACGACCTCTCCCGGGCCAAGCCTGAGATCCGGGTGCTGGTCGATCGTCAGAAGGCGACTCTCCTCGGCCTGTCGACCGCCGACATCTCGACCATGGTCAAGGCCGCCATCAACGGCAGCAAGATGGGCGTCTACCGCCACGGCAAGGACGAATACGACATCATCGTCCGCCTGCCGGAAGCCCGCCGGCAGTCGCTGGCCGACATCGAGAGCCTGCTGATCCCGACCGTCAGCGGCCAGCAGGTGCCGCTGACCACGGTGGCCCGCCTCGAACTCGGCACCGGCTTCGGCTCGATCCGGCACATCAATCAGAACCGGGTGGTGACCATCTCCGGCAACACCAGCGGCCGCAACAGCAACGATGTGCTCCTCGACATCCAGGCGCTGCTTGCCGACTACGACCTCCCCGCCGGCTACCGCGTCGTCTACTCGGGCGAGCAGAAGGAGCAGCAGAAAGCGATCGACTTTCTCGGCAAGGCATTTCTGGTCGCCCTGTTTCTGATCGTCCTGGTGCTGATCACCCAGTTCAACTCGGTCTCGCAGACCTTCATCGTCATGACCAGTGTCGTCCTTTCCCTCTCCGGGGTCTTTGCCGGCCTGATCGTCACCATGACCAACTTCGGCATCATCATGACCGGTATCGGCGTCATTTCGCTCGCCGGCGTGGTGGTCAACAACGCCATCGTGCTGATCGACTACATCAACCAGCTGCGTCGTGGCGGACTGGAACTGGAAGACGCCCTGCTGCGCGGCGGACTGATCCGCTTCCGACCGGTCATGCTCACGGCGATCACCACCATTTTAGGCCTGCTGCCGATGGCCGTCGGCGTCAGCTTCAACTTCCGCGACCTCTCCTGGGTGATCGGCGGCGAATCGGCGCAGTGGTGGGGACCGATGGCGGTGGCGGTGATCTTCGGCCTGGCCGTGGCGACCCTGCTCACCCTGGTGGTGGTGCCGGTTCTCTACGCCCTGTTCGCCCGGATCAAGGAGAACATGGCGCAGCGCTTCGGCGTGCAGACGAAGGTTTGAATCCTGTCATACCCCGCTTCTCTTTCGCCTCGAAATTCTCCGCAAAAAATGTCTACGATGTGCTGGCACTCAACATTTAGGAGAAAGCAAGTCATGATGCCCTCGCGAAAAGTCGTCATACCCGCGAAGGCGGGTATCCAGAGGTTTTGTATCTCGCTGAAAATACTGGATTCCCGTTTTCACGGGAATGACGATCAAGGGCAGTTTGAGCTTTTTTGCGAGTCCATCAAGTCATGAGCGAACGACTTTATCTGCTAAAAATCACCGACCGACGATTATTCCCTTGCATCGGGCACAACAGCCGTGATAGTGTCCGTCCAAGTTTAAAGTTTGTGCAGCAGTTTGCCGGACACGATTAATCGGTTAATCAGTCAGGAGAAACCACACAGACCTCTTAAAGGACTGCGTGGTTTTTTTGTTTTGGACAACAGACCAGACATGCACAAGAGAGCAAAGATGCCCCGCAAGCGGGTATCGAGGAGAAAGAACAATGGCTGAAGGTACAGTAAAATGGTTCAATGACGCAAAAGGTTTCGGGTTCATCGAGCAGGACAACGGTCCGGACGTGTTCGTCCACTTTTCCCAGATCATGGGCGACGGCTTCAAGTCCCTCGCCGAAGGGGACCGGGTCCGTTTCGAAGTAACCCAGGGCGCCAAAGGGCCGCAGTCGACCAACGTGCAGCGGGTCTGATCACTAGCGTCACTGAAGTTGCCGAAAAGCCCCACGGATCTTCCGTGGGGCTTTTTATTACCTGCATTGAAAGGAGAGCGCATGGCCCGCAAACCGAACTACGGCTTCGAAAAACGTCAGAAGGAACTCGCCAAGAAGGCGAAAAAAGAAGAAAAGCGCCAGCGCAAACAAGAGACCGATCCGCAGGACGAGGCCGCCGGGCAAGGGTCCGGGTCCGACTCCGAAACCGAAACCGCCTGACACTGCCCCTCGCGTCCCCGAGCCTTATCGACCGTCGCCACCGGCGCTTCTGACCGCTTGCGCTTGCCGCCGTGGTCACTTCTGATCCGCGCCGGACCGTTCCTGCTGCCGAAAAAACCGGAACACCTGCTCCGCCACCGTCGCCGGCAGACCGGGCAACTGCAACAACTCCTCCAGACTCGCTTCCCGCAGCTTTTTCAGGCTGCCGAAATGGCGCAACAGCGCTTTCTGCCGGGCCGGCCCGACCCCCGCGATCTCGCTGAGCACCGACTGCAGCTGACTTTTGCCGCGCAGCTTGCGATGGTAGCCGATGGCGAAGCGATGTGCTTCGTCACGCAGCCGTTCCAGCAGGAACAGCGGCGCCGAACCCTGCCGCAGCACTACCGGATTCTTGCGCCCCGGCAGAAACAGCCGCTCCTCGCTGCGTTCCACCTTGCGACCACGGGCATTGGCGAACACCCGGCTCTTGGCGATCCCGGCCACATCGATCCGTTCCCGCAGACCGAACTCGTCGAGCAGAGCGGTCAGAACACCGAGCTGCCCCTTGCCACCATCGATCAAGATCAGATCCGGCAACAGACCGTCCGCCAGCCCCCGCGTCAATCGCCGTCGCAGCACTTCGCGCAGACTGGCATAGTCGTCGCTGCCGACGACAGTGCGCACCCGGTAGTGCCGGTACTCGGTCGGGACCGGTTCGCCGTTGCAGACCACCGCCATACTGCCGACCGTCGCCCGCCCCTGGATCGTCGAGATATCGAAGCATTCGATGCGCTCCGGCCGCCGCCGCAACTGTAGCCGGTCGCGCAGTATCGCAAGGATTTCAGCACAGGCCTCGCGGCGACTGCCGCGTTCCTTCCACGACTCCTCGGCGTTGCGCCGCGCCATCTCGAGCAACTGGCGCGCTTCGCCGCGCTGCGGCGCCAGCAGACGGACCTTGCGGCCGCGCCGCTCGCTCAGCCACTCGGCCAGCGCCCCTGCGCCCTCGACCACCCGCGGCAGCAGGATCTCGTCGGGGATCGGCACCTCCCGCCCGTAGAAGCTGACCAGCAGCTCTTCGAGGAGCTGGTCTTCGTCCTGCAGCCAGTCGAGATTGTAGGCGCGGCGCCCGCTGAGCGTCCCCTGCCGGAAGAAGAGCAGGGCGACCTCGACTTCGCCGCCGGCGCGATGCAGGCCGATCACATCGCGATCGCGGCCGCCGTGCCGGACACTCTTCTGCCCCTCGACCGTCTCCTCGATGGCGCGAAACTGGTCGCGCAGCCGCGCAGCCTCTTCGTAACGCAGTTCAGAAGCCGCCTGCTGCATCCGTTGCCGCAGCAGGCTGAGCACCTCGTCCTGCCGCCCGGAGAGCAGGGCCAGGACACCATCGACCAGGCGACGGTACTCTTCGGGCGAGATCCGGCCATGGCAGGGAGCGCTGCACTGGCCGATCTGATGGAACAGGCAGGGACGACCACGTCGTCGGCAGGTCGCGACCGGGTAGTGACGCAGCGGGAAGATCCGGTAGATCTCCTTGAGGGTCTCGCGCACGGCACTGGCCGAAGCGTACGGGCCGAAATAGCGGGCACCGTCCTGACGGACCCGGCGGACCAGTTCGAGGCCGGGGAAAGTTTCCCGTGGGTCGATGCGCAGGGAGACGAAGGTCTTGTCGTCGCGCAGGTGGATGTTGTAACGCGGGCGATGCTGCTTGATCAGGGTGTTCTCAAGGATCAGCGCTTCTTTTTCGGTGTCGGTGACAATCGTCTCGACCGCCGCAGTCCGTTCCATGAGAAACCTGATCTGCGGCCGGCTGTCGCGCTCCGCCTTCAGGTAGCTGCGCAGCCGGGTACGCAGGTTCTTGGCCTTGCCGACATACAGCACCGTCCCCGCGGCGTCCTTCATCAGGTAAACTCCGGGGGCGGTCGGCTGTTTGCCGGGATCGAAGACTGCCATGGAACTCCTTGCCAGAAGCGGAATTATCGACTATCTTTGCCCTGAATTACCGCAGTCAACGTCCTGCCAGCCTGAACCCAGTGAGATTGCCTGCTGTTACTGACTTGGAACGAACAGGTTTCGGAGAGTGAGAAGTCAGAGGTAAGGAATAAACCTTAAAAAAACAGATCGTTTTTTTCTCCTCACTCCTGACACCTCACTCTTCACGCATGCATGGTTACGTTAGCAATCCGCCCGAACCGAGTCAACCGGGAGCGCGGCGGCGCCGGCCCGGGCAACCGTTTACGGAGACGTCATGGCAGACCCGTTCTGGAGTAACATCTTTCGCGGCAAGCACGACGACGATTCCCTGCTGCACTTCCTCAAGGGCCAGCCGATCTTTGCCGGGCTGTCGGCCAAGGAGCTGAAGCTCCTCGAGGTCGCCCTGCATCAGCGCAGCTACCAGCCGAACGAAATCGTCTTCGAGGAGGGCGACCCCGGCTCCGGCATGTACATGATCCGCAGCGGCGGAGTCCGCATCCTCGGCCGCAGGGTTGACAGCGGCGAGGAAGTTCTCGCCGAACTCGGACCCGGCGACTTTTTCGGCGAGACGACCCTGACCGCACCGGCGCCGCGCACGGCGACTGCCCGTACCGTCGAGGCGACCGAGCTGGTCGGTCTGTTCCGCTCCGATCTTCTGGAACTGGCGGAACGCTACGCAACGCTGACCCGCAACATCCTGTTCGGCCTGACCCGGGTTGTCAGTGAACGGCTGCAGACCGCCAGCCACGAAATCCGCCGCCTCCAGCATCAGCTCGGCGAACATGCGTCTGCGGAGAATGTCGAGACATGAGTACGGAAACGGTGCGCCACGGCTGGACCCGTGGCCAGGCTCTGCTCGCCTTGCTGATCCTGATCGCGGGGATCGCCGGCGGCCTGTCGATCTACTCATCGGCCTCCTCACTGATCGGTGTTTTTCGCGAAGCGTCGACCGTCCTGTTCCTGCCGCTGCTGCTCTCGCTGGTGCTGACCTTTCTTCTGGAGCCGGTGGTCGCCTTTTTCGAGCGATTTACCAGCCGCAGCGGCAGCATTCTCATTGTCTATGTACTGCTCCTCGGCCTGCTCCTCGCCCTGGCCGTCTGGCTGATCCCGCAATGGAATGCCTTTCTCGCGAGCCTGGTCTCCGATTTTCCGCGCTACACGGAGACGCTGACCGCGCATCTAAAAAATCTCCTCGACTCCCTGCACGACCGTTTCCCGCTGGTCAAAACCTACGACCTGCCGACCCGCTTCGGCGGCTGGGGTCAGCAACTGCTGGCGGCGGTTCTGGCCAGCACGCCGAAATCGGCCCTGAGAATCGGTGGTCTGCTGATTATCGTGCCGCTGTTCACCTTCTTCTTCCTGCGCGACGGTCGCCAGATCCGCCGCGCCGCTGTCTCCCTGGCACCGAACCGGCACTACGAAATGGTGCACGACATCGCTTACCTGACCAGTCGGCAGCTGTCGCAGTTCATTCGTGGTCGGGTACTGGAAGCGATCATCATCGGCCTGGTGGTCACCGTCGGCCTGTCGTTGACCGACATACGCTTCACCGCGGTGCTCGGCCTGTTCGCCGCGGTCACCAACCTGATCCCCTATATCGGACCGATCATCGGTATGATCCCGGGGATCGTCATCGCCTTTGTCGATTTCGGCGCCAGCGGCCAGTTCTGGTGGGTGGTGATCGTTTACATCGTGATCGCCCAGGTGATCATCGACAACTTCATTCTGATTCCGATCCTGATTTCGCGGGTCTCCAACCTGCACCCGCTCTGGGTCTTTCTGGCAATCATCGTCGGCGGCAAGCTCTACGGTGTGATCGGCATGATCATCGGTGTACCGATCGCCAGCATCATCAAGATCACCCTGCTGGAAATCCGCACCTACCGTCGCGCGTTCCGCCTGCCGGAAGCGACCATCCTCCCCGAGCGCGGCACCTGATTCTCCCATGACTGAAGAACGCTTGTTCGCTACAACGGCCAAGGGCCTGGAACCGCTACTCGCCACGGAACTGCGCCAGCTCGGCATGGCGGGCGTAACCCCGCAGCGCGGCGGGGTCGCCTTCGCCGGTGGCCGTGACGCCGGCTACCGGGCCTGCCTGCAGCTGCGCACCGCCAACCGGGTCCTGCGACCACTCGGCCAGATGACGGTGGTCACGGCCGAGGATCTCTACCGGGAGACCGCTGCCCTGCCGTGGGAGGACTACCTGTCACCGGCCATGACTCTGGCGGTCGACGCCAACCTGCGCGACTCGGCCCTGACCCACTCGCAGTTCGTCGCCCTGAAGGCCAAAGACGCCATCGTCGACCGTCTGCGCGACAAGTGCGGCCGTCGACCGAATATCGACCCGAAACGGGCCGATCTGCGCGTTAACCTGCACCTGGTGGCCAATCAATGCACGGTCAGTCTCGATCTCGCCGGCCGCGGTCTGCATCGTCGCGGCTACCGGCACGACGCCAGCCTGGCACCGCTGCGGGAGACGCTGGCGGCCGGTCTTTTGCTGGCGAGCGGCTGGAACCGGCAGTCCCCCCTGGTCGATCCGATGTGCGGTTCCGGGACACTGCCACTGGAAGCCGGCCTGCTGGCGAGCAACACCCCGCCCGGCCTGCTCGACCCGGACTTCAGCTTCTGCCGCTGGCCCGATTTCGATGCGGCCGCCTGGCAGCAAATTCTCGACGAGGCCCGGACAGGCTGCCGCCCGCTGGCCGACGGCCAGATTCTCGGTGCCGATCGCGACCGCAAAGCGGTGACCATGGCCCGGCGCAACGCCGGCCGTCTCGCCTTTGCCGACGCCATCGACTGGCAGACAGTCGACTTCGCCAGCCTGCGCCCGCCGCAGCGCCGCGGCCTGCTGATCTGCAATCCGCCTTACGGCGAACGGCTCGGTGACCAGGAGAAACTCGCGCCGTTGTACCAGCAGCTCGGTGACAACCTGAAACAGCACTGGACCGGCTGGACCGCCTGGATCTTCACCGGCAACCTGCCACTGGCCAAACGCATCGGCCTCAAACCGAACAAGCGGATCGTCCTGTATAACGGCGCCATCGAGTGCCGGCTGTTGAAGTTCGAGCTGTACTGAAACGTCACGCCCGCGCTCTCCCTCTGTTCAGCCCTGGCAGGGAGGCGAGGATCCAGGATTCGAGAACTCCCCTGTCTTCGAAAAGCAGCGGCGGGCAAAAAGGGTGAAGGTTTTTGCTGTTATTCTGAATCCTGAATCCTGTATTCTTCAGTCCTGCCGTAGAAATAACCGGCTGAATAGTCCCACGTCCCACATCGTCCAGGGGATCTGATGAGCCGCCACCTGTTCAAATTTGTCAACGATCTGCAGCTCCGCTGGAAGATGATGGTGGTCGTCCTGCCGCTGGTGCTGGTACCGATTATGGTGGTCGGCCTGGTGATCGGCTGGATCTCCTACCGCCAGGCCCACCTCGGCATCACCGAGGTGGCGATGAACGACCTCGACCACCTCGCCCACTTCACCATCGACCTGCTCGACGCCCATCACCAACAGTTTCAGACCTACCGTGCCGATCAGAAAGAGACAACCCGGGCCGACCTGGAGACGCTGACCAACCTGGCCTACGGCATGGTCGAGGCCCAACACGCCCAGCACCGCCATGGGACCATCAGCCTGGAACAGGCCCAGACGGCAGCGCGCAAGGCCCTGAAGCGGGTCCAGGTCGGCGAGTCGGGCTACATCTATGCCATGACCAGTACCGGAGACCTGACTGTACACATTGCCCGCGAGGGCGAGAATGTCTACCAGGAGCAGGACGAGGACGGCCGCCACTTCATCCGCGCCATGTGTCAGGCGGCGGTGCGCGCCGAACCGGGCAAGGTGCTCTCCATCATCTACCCCTGGCGTAACGCCGAACTCGGCGACACCCACCCCCGGCAGAAGATGGTCACCTACCGCTATTTTGCACCGTGGGACTGGATCATCGCCACGGGCGGCTACCTGGAAGAGACCTACGCCAAGCCGCAGACGGAGCAGCAGGCGTTTGCCGCCCTGCGCGACAAGATCATCAACAAGAAGGTCGGCCAGACCGGCTACATTTACTGCATGGATCGCAAGGGGACCCTGACCATCCACCCGGAGAGCGAAGGGGAGAACATCTATGCCGCGCGCGACTCCGACGGCACCGCCTTCATCGAGACCATGTGCAAACGACGTGAGGGCTGGATCCACTACCCCTGGCAGAACCCCGGCGAACCGCAGCCGCGGCGCAAAATCGTCCGCTACCTGCATTACCAGCCCTGGGACTGGATCATCGCCGTCGGCTCCTATGAAGACGAGTTCTATCGCGAAACCAACCTGATCAAGGGGCGGATTCTGTCGAGTATGGGCGTCATCTCCATCGGCGCCGGCCTGGTTTCCATCCTGCTGGTCTTCTGGGCGGCCAAGGTGCTCAGCGAGCCGATCCGCGAGATGATTGCCGCTATCCGTGATGTCAAGCGCGGTCGCTTCGACCGCACCATGACGGTTGATAGCCGCGACGAGCTTGGAGAACTCGCGGCCACTTTCAACCGCATGATCCGCAGTCTGCAACGCAATCGCGAACTGGAAGCCAACCTGGCACAGCAGGGGAAGATGGCCTCCCTGGGGATCCTCTCCTCGGGGGTCGCCCACGAAATCAACAACCCCCTCGGCGTGATCATGGGTTATGCCGGCTACCTGGAGAACAAGCTCGACGAAAACGATCCGAACCGGCATTTCGTCCACGAGATCAAACGGGAGAGCAAGCGCTGCAAGAAGATCGTCCAGGATCTGCTCAACTACGCGCGCACCCCCCGCCCGGAGTTCGAAGAGATTGACATCAATCAGCTGATCGGGCAGATTCTCGACTTTGCCGCCAATCACACCGACATGCGCAATGTCGAGATCGTCAAGGAGTTCACCGCCGACCTGCCGCCGGTCTCGGTCGACGGCGACCAGATCCGCCAGGTGGCAATCAACCTGGTCCTCAACGCCGGCGCGGCCATGCCCGGCGGAGGACGTCTGACCGTCGCCACGCAGCACGAAGACGGCCACGTCGCCATCCGCCTGACCGATACCGGCAGCGGCATCGCTCCCGAGGATCTGGAACGGATCTTCGAGCCCTTCTACACCACCAAAGAGAAGGGGACCGGGCTCGGACTGGCGATCACCCGGCAGATCATCGAACAGCATCAGGGGACAATCACAATGCACAGTGTGCTGGAACAGGGAACAACGGTGATCATCCGTCTCCCCCTGGAGAGGGAGGAGATCTGATGTCAGCCCGGCGGATCATGCTGGTCGACAACGAAGAGGGGCTGTGCCGCATGATGGAGGCGGTCCTGACCGACCAGGGCTACCTCGTCAAGGCGTATACCAAGCCGGTGCAGGCCGTCGCCGATTTTATCGCCGGCGACTTCGACCTGGTCGTCACCGACATCAAGATGCCGGAGATGGACGGCCTCGAAGTGCTGCAGCATATCCGCAAGCGCGATCCGGAGATCCCGGTGATCATGATCACCGCCTACGCCACGGTCGAGATGTCGATCCAGGCGCTGCGGCGCGGCGCCTACGACATGCTCACCAAGCCGTTCGAGCCGGACGAACTGCTCTACCGGGTGAAGAACGCCCTGCAACACCACCGGCTGGTCGAGGAGAACCGGGAACTGAAGGAGGAACTCTCCGGCAAGTTCCGCTTCGACAAGATCATCGGCACCTCCGTCGCCATCAAGGCCCTGCTGGAACGGGTCGCCAAGGTCGCCATCCGTGACACCAGCGTGCTGATCACCGGCGAATCGGGGACCGGCAAGGAGTTGATCGCCCAAGCAATCCATCACAACTCGGCGCGTAAGGACCACCGCTTCATCGCCGTCAACTGCGGCGCCCTTCCGGAGAACATCCTCGAGAGCGAGCTGTTCGGCTACCGCAAAGGCGCTTTCACCGGCGCCACCGAGAACCGCAAGGGGCTGCTCGAAGCGGCCGACGGCGGCACCCTGTTCCTGGACGAGGTCGGCAACCTGCCGATGAACGTCCAGAAGACTCTGCTGCGCTTTCTGCAGGAGCACGAATTCCGCCGGCTCGGCGAAACCGTTTCGACCAAGGTCGATGTCCGCCTGATCTCGGCGACCAACTCCGACCTGCAGGCCGAAGTCGCCAACGGCGCCTTCCGCGAGGACCTCTACTACCGGCTGAACGTCATCAACCTGCACCTCCCGCCGCTGCGTGAGCGGCAGGCCGATATCCCGCCGCTCGCCGCGTTTTTCATCCGCCAGCAGAACGAAAAGTTCGGCACCGACTTCAAGGGGCTGACCCCCGAGGCCCTCGATGCCATCCTGCACTACGAGTGGCCCGGCAACATCCGCCAGCTGCGCAACGTTATCGAAGCGGCCATGACCATCTCCAGCGGCAACTATCTCGGCCTGCCGGAGATCGCCCAGCTGCTCGGCACCGCAGCGGAAAACGGTCTGACCGAACCGCACGCCTACGCCACCGCCCTGGAGAGCTTCGAAACCGAATACCTCACCCGGCTGCTGCGCAAGCACGGCGGCAACGTCGAAAACGCCGCCTCGGAAGCCGGTATGAACATGGCGACCATCTACCGCAAGCTGAAAAAATACGGACTGCGCAAAAAGGATATCGAGTAGCGCCCACCGCTTCGCAGATCTGCAAGAGCCCGCGCCCACCTTTTTGCACCGCTGCAAAACCGGCGCCGGACGCCCTCCCCGCCTCCCGAGAGCAACTCCCTGAAATCACACATTTTAGCGAACGACAGCTGACGGCCACCGTTGGCATCCGGCTTGCTCATTGCAGTGGGTGTGACTCCACTTCGGATCCGGTCCGGAGCGGATCAACGCTTACGGACCGGATCCCCTTTTTCCGATGCCCCGGAGGAGCTTATGAAGACGACGGCGATCTGCCCCCATTACGGCAAGAACGAGGATGCCTGCGATGTCGGCTGCGGCTATATCACCTCCCATGACGCCCGCATGATCATCAAATACTGCTCGTCCTGTTTTGAATCGTGTCACAAGTATCAGGAACTGATGGGCAAGCCGGCCGCGGTTGCCGCTCCGCCGGAACCGAGAGTTGCGCCGACCGGCGTATCGCCCCAGTCTTTGCCGCTGTTCGGCCTGCTCACCCTCGGCCTCTGTACGGCGATCTACGCTTGCAGCCAGCTGCCGCTGCCGTCCATGGATCTGCGCGCCCTGGCGATCCTGCTGTTTGCCGGTGCCCTCGGTCAGATCGGCTCCGGACTCGGCTCCCTGAAGAAGAATCCACTGCGCGCCGTCGCCTTTACCGGCTTCGGCCTGTTCTGGCTCTCCCTGATCGCCCTCGACATTCTCCCCCAGGCCGGTTACGGCAAACTTCCCGGCACCCTGCCGATGGTCGGATACCTGGCAATGTGGGGGCTGTTCAGCCTGATCCTTTGTCAGGGACTCGACGCGTTGAGCCGTGTCTGCCGGCTGGTCTTCGCCCTGATGACTGCCTTCCTGCTCCTGCTCGCCCTGGCGACAGCCACCGCCAACACTGCGACCTTGCATCTCGCTGCGGCGATCGGCCTGGCGAGCAGTCTGCCCGGCATCGTTCTCAACCTGCATCACGCCTGGCGCGAAACCGCACTGGCGCTGCAGCCGGAACTGAGCCGCGACCACCGCGTCCGCTGATCGGCAGGCCGCAAGGCGGATGACCGGACGGTTCGCCCTTGACAGGAGAACGTCCGCATCGCTAGAGTTGTGCTGAGAGTGCGAGAGGATGCTGGTCCGCCATGAATGTAAAACTCAGTCGACAGATGACCTTGCTCGGCCTCGGGGTTCTGGCTTTCTACGCCGCCATGCTGGCGACCGGCCAGGTCTCTCTCGAAGTGCTGCCGCAGTTCGCCATCTCGGCGGTCATCTTCCTTTCCTCCGGGCGGATCATGCGGCAGATGGCGGCAAAGCTGCCGGCCAAAGAGGGGAGCGAGGACGAGCCTGCTCCCGAACCGAATTGGGAGCTGCGCACCCTGGTTCTCAACTGGGTGGCCGCCGGTGCGGTGGTCGGTATCGTCGGCCTGTTCATCGTCAAGCCGGCCAGCATGAGCTTTCCGGAACTGTTTGAATTCCTCCTGCACACCGATTTCGCCCCGGAAGTGACCCTGCCGGTCGCCCCCTGATAGCCGTTTCCCCATGCAACACAACATCATACAGAGCCAGTTTATCTCGAAGAACTGCCTGGTCTGCGGCGTCGACAACGCATTCGGCCTGAAGACCCGTTTTTTCGAAACCGCCAACGGTGAGCTGGTCGCCGTCTTCTCAACCATGAAGGAGCACCAGAGCTACCCCGGCATGACCCACGGCGGCATCAGCGCCACTATCCTCGATGAAACCATCGGCCGGGCGATCATGTTGACCTGTCCGCAGACCTTCGGCGTGACCCTGGAACTGACCGTGCGCTACAGGAAACCGGTGCCGCTCGGGGAGGAACTCAAGGCGGTCGGCCGCATCGTCAGCGACAACGGCCGGATCTTCGAAGGGAGTGGTGAACTCTATCTGCCGGACGGCGAAGTCGCCGCGACGGCCACCGGCAAGTATATGAAGCGGCGCCTCGACCAGATCACCGACGCCGAATTCACCAGCCGCCAGTGGTTCGCCGATCCGCAGCCGGTGCCGGAGCAGATTACGATCCGAGAATGAGCCGGGCGACGCATTCGACGTGCGGCGTCTGCGGGAACATGTCGACCGGCTGCACTTCAACGAGCCGGTAGCCGCTCCGGCTGAGCAGATCGAGGTCGCGCGCCAGGCTGTCCGGATGGCAGGAGACGTAGACCAGGGTCGGCGGCCGCAGTGCGGCGATCGCAGCAAGCACCCGCGGATCGCAACCCGATCGCGGCGGATTCATTACCACCGCGCCGAGATTGTCCGGCAGCGACAACTCCCCCTCCAGCAGATCCTCGACGTTCCCGGCGACAAACTGGCAGTTGCTGAACCCGTTCATCGCCGCATTGGCCTGGGCGTGGCGCACCGCCTCGGCGACCGTCTCCACACCGAGCACCGTGCGCGCCTGTCCGGCCAGATGCAGACTGATTCCCCCCACTCCACAGTAGAGGTCAAGGACCGCCTGATCGGCGCGCAGACGGCACCAGTCGCGCACCAGGGCGTAAATGCGTGCCGCCTGGGCGTGGTTAACCTGCAGAAACGAGGTCGGGCCGAGTCGCAGGCGCACCTCGCCGACCTGATCGATCAGGTCGGGCAGGCCGAGCAGCCGCGAGGTCTCGCGCCCGAGAATCACATTGCCGGAACTGGCATTAACATTCTGGTGGACCGAGACGACCTGCGGGATCTTGCGCTGCAACCACTTGGCGAGCCGGGTCAGCTCACGATAGTTGCGCTCGCGCGCCACGAAGGTCACCATCGCCTTGTCGAGTTGCGGACTGACCCGCACCAGCAGGTAGCGCAACAGCCCCCGATCGTGACGCGGGTCGTAGGCGGTCAGGCTCCCCCGCTCCAGTTCAGTGCGCACCACCGCGGCAATGGCATTGATCAGGGGGTGATGCAGCGGGCAGTCGCCGATGTCGACCACATCATGGCTGCCACGCCGGTAGAGCCCGACCAGACCACGGCCGCGCCGGCTGGCAACGACCAGCTTGGCGCTGGCCCGATAGCCGAGCGTCTGCTCGGCCGGCCAGACATCGTGCAGCCTGACACCGGTCAGGGCCGGATACGGCGCCAGCGCCGTGGCCACCCGCTGCCGTTTGAACGCCAGCTGCGCCGGGTAGCCCCAGGAGAGCAGCGCGCACCCCTGGCACTGCCGGTGGTGCGGGCAGATCGGTCGGCGCAGGCGTTCGGCAGCCGGCTTGAGCAGACGGCTGGTGGTCGCGACGATGCGGCGCTGACCGGCATGTTCCGTCCGGCAGAGGAGCTGTTCTCCGGGGAGGGCGTCAAAGACCAGCACCGGCTTCCCCTGGTGTTCAGCCATCCCCAGACCGTCCTGATTGATCGCGGTGATGGTCAAGGTCAGCGGTTCGCTCTGACGGGAAGCCGGTTTTTTCGGCGGACGAGGTCGGGTGACTGGTGGCATAAGATCTCCGGGAAAGTGGCCTGTCATCTTGCGGCAGGTCTCACTCCACTGTCAAGGCTGCGTGCACACCGCAAAAAAACGGCCCCGCCATTGTGGCGGGGCCGCGGCCGTTTGCACCTGAAGGAGGGTTTCAAACGGAAAGGGTGAAGCGTTATCAGTCGTTGGTCGCCTTGGAGTACGCCAGTTCCTGCTCCTCCTCGAACGCCGGAGCGACTGCGGGAGCCTCGGCCTTACGGGTACGCAGGGTGCTGGCGAGCATGGCGCCGACCACCAGCAGGGCGCCGGCCACCGCAAATGACATGGTGAAGCCGCCGGTCTTGACCTTGAGCATTTCGGCGACGCGCACCAGGGCGAAGGCGCCGATCCCCCAGGCCGAGAAGAGGACGCCGTAATTCATGCCGAAGTTTTTCGCGCCCCACAGATCCTTGGCGAACGAGGGAAACAGCGACAGGTTGGTGCCGTAGTTGAAGACCATGAAGGTGACCAGCAGCGGCATGGCCAGCGGGTTGCTGTAGGTCCCCTCGATCACCGGGATGGCGAAGAACATCAGAGCCGCCTGGAAGGCGAGCATGATCACCAGGGTGTTGGCCCGACCGATCTTGTCGGAGACCAGACCGGCGATGATCCGGCCGGCGGCATTGCCGACCGCCATGATCGCCACCACCAGAAACGCCATCTCGCCCATGCTGGCAGCAGCCAGACCCTTGGCACTGCCGATGACCATCAGGCCGGCGCCGGAACCGATAAAGAAACAGGTCCAGAGGGTGTAGAATTTGGCTGACTTGAGAATCTGCGAGGGCGACTGGTCTTCCACGACACTCTTTTTCGCCACGCTACCTGCCGCTTGGGGGTCAGCGACATAGCCTTCCGGGGGGTTGGCGAGCAACATGCCGAAGACGGTGGTAATGACCACAAAGCCGATCCCGAAGTAGAGCATCGACTGCTGCAGGCCGTAGGTACCGAGCAGGAACTGCGCCAGGGGTGCGATATAGACCGAAGCAAGGCCGAAACCGGCAACGACGATCCCGGCGATCAGACCGGTCTTGGCAGGCGGGAACCACTTCAGAGCCGGCGGCGTCGCCGCCGAGTAGCCGAAGCCGATCCCCATACCGGCCATGACACCGAAGCCGACCACCCACGCCCAGTAGCTGGTGGTCTGGGAGATCCAGACGAAACCGGTGGCAACCAGCAGGCCGCCGAGAATACAGGTCAGGCGGGGGCCGAATTTGTCCTGCAGCTTGCCGGCCAGGATCATGGCGGCGGCGAAGGTCAGACAGGCAGTGGCGTACGGGTCGTTGATCGAGGCCATGTCCCAGTTAAAGGCATTGGGTCCGCCGGCGCTGATCGATTCGGCGATCGCCCCCTTGAAGATACTCCAGGTGTAGAGAATACCGAGGGCCAGATTGATGGCGGTACCGGCCAGGACGACTGTCCAGCCGCGACGAGGGGAAACCTGCTGTGTGCTCATGTGAACCTCCTTGTTGGAAAAAGCGGGTTGTTCAAGGCCGCGTGACGTCATCTGCTGCACCCGGGTCGCCAGCGACCAGTTGACCCGGATCGCACCGATTGCCGGCCTGGTGGCCGGTTGCGTGGAGCGGGGCGATGCACTGGTCATGGGCGGGCTCCGGTTAGTGAGTTCAAAATGGCAAACGATGCCGACGGTTGCCGTGTTGCCGTCTATACCTTTCAACCGCCATACCAACGTTTTACCGCCGCAGACTATTTTTTTTCTTCTTTATTTTCAGGATGTTAAGAAGCTTGAGCGGCGCCTTCGCCGACAACTGGCCAGCCCCCCCATTCGCAGTTCTGCAAAACAGGGGGGAGCGCAACAACGGTAGCGGCAGCAGGGATCAGTGGACGGTCAGGAGGGGGTAAACGGCGCAGCCGGGCGGGTTCAACCGGATCCCTGGCATCGGTCGACAGGGCTCAAACGGGGTTTTGCAGGTCTGCGAGTCGGTTTCTCAGCCGATTTGCATTCTTGCAATGAAAAGGGGCCACCCTTATCGGATGGCCCCTGGTGGATCGCAGCAGAAGAGGGAGCGTGTCAGGCGCGCGAGACAAACCGCCCTTCGCGGGTGTCGACCTTGACCTTCTCACCGGTCTCCAAATACGGCGGCACCTGGATGCGCAGGCCGGTTTCAAGGAGCGCCTCCTTGGTCTGCGCCTGGGCGGTGGCGTTCTTGATCACCGGCGCGGTTTCGGTGACGACCAACTCGACAGTCATCGGCGCTTCGACCGAAACCACCTGCCCTTGAAACAGCCCCATGGTCACCTCGGTGCCATCGAGCAGGTAGCCGCTGACCGGCTCGTGGATCTCGGCGCTGAGTTCGTACTGCTCGTAGCTCTCCAGGTCCATATAGATACCGTTGTCGCCGTCGGCGTACAGGAACTGACCCTTGCGTTTCTCGAAATCGGCGGCATCAACCCGTTCGCCCGCTTTGAGGCTCTTCTCCAGAACCTGGGCGGTGAGCAGATTACGGTATTTGGTCTTGATCAGGGTACTGCCGCCGCGCGCCGAGGGGGACTGGCTGGCGACATCGAGCACCAGGCAGGGCGCGTTGTCGAACAGGATCACCTGGCCGCGTTTCAGATCGTTGGATGTCATCGGACTTTACTCCTCTGCCAGACGCCGCCGGGTTAAACGAATTCGAGCAGTTCGATCTCGAAATTGAGGGTCTTGCCGGCCAGCGGGTGGTTGGCATCGAGAGTCGCAGTGGTCGCAGTCAGTTCCGTCACCACCACCTCGAAATTGCTGCCGTCTTCCATGGTCACCTCCAGACAGCCGCCGACCTGCAGCGCGGCCTCATCCGGGATCAGCTTGCGCTCGACTTCGGCGACCATTTCGGCGAGATGCGGGCCGTACCCCTGCTCGGGGGCGACTTCGACGCTGCGGGTTTCGCCCGGCTGCATGCCGAGCAGCGCCCGGTCGAAGCCTTCGATAACTTCCTCGGCGCCGACCGCAAACTCCAGCGGCTCATTGCCCGCCGAGCTGTCGAAGACGGTGCCGTCCTCAAACCGGCCGGTGTAGTTGACCCGGACCCGGTCGCCATTCTGCACACTGCGCCCTTGCGGATTGCTCATCAGTTGCCCTCCGCTTCGATCGAAAGAAGTTCGACTTCGAAGATCAGAATCGCGTTCGGGCCGATATCGCGCCCGGCGCCGCGTTCGCCATAAGCGAGCTCGGACGGAATCACCAGCTCATATTTGGCGCCCGGCTGCATCAGCTGCAGCGCCTCGGTCCAGCCGGGGATCACCCCGGCCACCGGAAAGGTTGCCGGCTGGCCACGATCGTAGGAGCTGTCGAACTGAGTGCCGTCGATCAGGGTGCCGCGATAGTGGACAGTCACCATATCGGTCGGCTTCGGACGGGCGCCTTCACCCGGCTCGATCACCCTGTACTGCAGACCGCTGGCAGTGACCTGCACCCCTTCCCTGGCGGCATGTTCAGCGAGGAACGCCTCACCGGCCTTGAGATTGCCTTCGGCTTCCGCCTGGTAGCGCGCTTCGGAGCGGGCCTGCATCTCCTTCTGGTAGGACTCGACTTCGGTCATCATCTGCTCGTCGCTCAGGCGCAACTCTTTCTGCTGCTGAATATCCTTAAGGCCGGCGGCGAGCAGGTCGGCGTCGATATCCATCTCCTGGCTGAGAAAATCGCGGCCGATATTGACACCGATGGTGTAGCTGATGCGCTGCTTCACGGTATCGAGTTTGGCTTCAGTCGGCGCAGCGGCCGGCTTGCTCTCTCCAGCAGTACAACCGACCGCCAGGCCGAGCAGCAGGGTGAGCACCGGGACAATCGAGAACTGTTTGAATGTCATGACAAATCCTTTCAAATGTGGGTCTAAACCCGTGAGGTGTGTGGGTAAATAGCAGGCACACCATACTCGCGCCCGCCGGCTCTGTCAATGCCGTCGACGGCAAACGAGCAGGAGAGCGGCCAGGGCGAAAACCAGCAGGGAGGCGACGAAACCGGTCCAGCCCCAACCGCGATAGACGTAGCCGGGGAGGGAGGAACCGACGGCGCCGCCACCATAGTAGAAGGAGACGTACAGACCGTTGACCATTCCCTTGTGTCGACCGGCCAGGCGGTTGACCAGGCCGGTGGCCGTGGCGTGGGTCAAAAACATGGCGCCGCAGAGGAGAAACAAAGTCGCCAGCAGCACCGGCACGACGGGAACGATCAACAGCAGCAGGGCCAGGACGTAGAGGAGCAGGGCCAGAACCATGACCCGATCGGGCCCACCGAACCGCTCCTGCAGGCGCACGGCGCTCAGAGAGGCGAGGAGACCCATCAGGTAGCCGGAATAGGCGAGGCCGATGCGCAGTTCGTCGGCCTGCGGCGTCAGTTCGGTCAGGCGGAACGGCAGGAAGTTCATCACCGCGGCGAACACCAGAAACAGGCTGAACACCATCAGGTAGAGGCGCAAAAACCGACGGTCGGCGAGAATGTCGCGGAGCAGTCCGAACTTCGGCTTGACCAGCTGCAGAGCCCCGGAAACCGGCAGGCGCAGCAGCCCCAGCCAGGTCAGCAGCAGGCTGACCGCGAGCAGGGCGAAGCTGACCCGCCAGTTGAAAAGGCTGGCGATGATGCCGGAGAGAGCCCGACCGGCAAAGCCGCCGACGATGGTCGCGCCGATGTACCAGGCCATGGCGCGCTGCACGTCCCCCTGGCCGGCACTCTGGGCGACATAGGTCATCAGGGCGGTGAGCAGGGCGGGGATCAGCAGCCCTTGGATCAGGCGCAGACCGAGCAGCAGGGTGAAACTGTCGACCAGGCAGATCACCAGGGAGGTCAGTCCGAGGAGCAGCATGGCGACCTGCAACATGCGGCGAGCCGGTACCGACTCCAGCAGGTAGCCGTACAGCAGCGGCGCCAGGCTGAGCGGAATGAAGACGCTGGTGGTCAGCAGCGCCGCTGTCTCGCGGCTCACCGCGAATTCAGCGGCCAGCACCGGCAGCAGCGGCTGCGGCACATAGAGCGCCGACAGCGTCAGCATCGTGGCGATCAGGATCAGCGGCATCCGTTAAGCTCAAACGTGATTGCGCAGTTTCAGCTCAACAGGGTGCGGGTTCAGATAGACCTGCTGCTTGAGGTAGGGCTGGTCATACTTGCGCACATAGTGGTTGATCAGGGTGATCGGCACGATCAGCGGCACCACACCCTGCCGGTAGTGGTCGATCAGCTGCAGAGCCTCCTGCTTCTCATCGGCGCTCAGCTGCTTCTTGAAGTAGCCGAGGAGATGTTGCAGAACGTTGACCTGCTTGCGCAGTGAACTGCGCAGGCGCAACGCCTGCATCAACAGCGCCTGGTAGTCGGCGCACAACTTGTCGACTGGCAGGCTGCCGGCGGCGGCGACCAGCTTGCCGAGTTGCCGGTAGATCTCCGGGCTGTGCGCTAACAGCAGCAGCTTGTGGCGGGTGTGAAAATCGACCAGGGCGGCGGCGCTCACCCCGCGGTCGAGGAGCGCGCGCCAGCGCTGCATGACAAAGATCGACTCGATGAAGTTCTCGCGCAGGTGCGGGTCGTGCAGCCGGCCGTCCTCCTCCACCGGCAACAGCGGGAACTGTTCCATGAAGACCCGGGCGAACAGGCCGACCCCCTGCTTGGCCGGCACGCCGTGCCGGTCGTAGAGCTTGACGCGCTCCATGCCGCTCGACGGCGACTTGGCTTTGAAGATGAAGCCGCACAGCTTCTCTGACTCCAGTTCCGCGACCCGCTTGCGCGCCCAGGCGAGCATCGGTTCGGTGATATCCTCCCCCGACTTCGAAAAGACCAGACGGGTGTCGTCATCCCGCTGCACCAGCCGCAGGGTTTCGCGCGGCGTCGGCAGGCCGAGTTCGACCTCGGGGCAGACCGGTACCCAGTCGACATAGTCGCCGAGGGTGTCGCGCAGAAAGCGGTCGAGCTGGTGGCCACCATCGTAACGGACCTGCTCACCGAGCAGGCAGCTGCTGATACCAAGACGGATCTTGTCGTTCATAAATGGTCTCCCGGAGGTCAAAGGCTCATGTCAAGCCGTGAAGGTGGTATAGTGGTAGCCGACGGTGTCGGTGGAGGAGCAAAACCCTACGATTTCGGCGTAGGGGCCCGATTCATCGTGCCCTGGCATTCGGTTCCGACGCAGAGGCGGGGCGTTGCCTCGTGGCTGGGCACCCACAACAGCGGGGACAGTCCAGTGAACTGCCTGCCGAACACCGGTAATCTGTCAGAACAGGATTCAAGCATCAACGAATCAACGCATCAACGCATCAACGCATCAACGCATCAACGCATCAACGCATCAACGCATCAACGAACCAACCCATCAACCGCCCCT
>JAVVDS010000005.1:76544-79709 GCA_032251295.1 Desulfuromonadales bacterium
GCATCAACGCATCAACGCATCAACGCATCAACGAACCAACCCATCAACCGCCCCTGACTGATTGTACCAGAATTGCGTGAGGTTAACATGAACCGACTCCAGGTTCCGACGATCCGGTTGCGGGCGGTCAATGACCGGCCGATCCGCGCGGACGGAGCGTATGTTCTCTACTGGATGATCGCGGCGCGCCGCAGCGGCTGGAATTTTGCCCTGCAGCAGGCAGTGGCACGGGCGGTTGCCCTCGACCGGCCGCTGCTGATTCTGGAGACGCTGCGCTGCGACTATCCGTACGCCAGTGACCGGCTGCACCGCTTCATCATCGACGGCATGGTCGACAACCGGCGGGCCTTTGCCGACCGGCCGGTGCACTACTACCCGTTTGTCGCCAGTCTTGCAGACGACGACCAACAACTGCTGCTCGCCCTGGCCGAACAGGCCTGCCTAGTGATCAGCGATGACTTTCCGGCTTTCATCGTCCCGCAGATGCTGGCCGATACCGGAAAATCGCTATCTGTCCGTCTCGAAGCCGTTGACGGCAACGGCCTGCTGCCGCTGCGTCTGGCCGATCACGCCTACCCGAGCGCCTATGCGTTTCGCCGCTTCCTGCAGAAGAGTCTGCCGGCCCATCTGTTGACCGCCCCGCTGGCCGATCCCCTCGCCGCCACGCAGCTGCCGCCTCTGGAGAGTCTGCCGGCGGCGATTGTGCGGCGCTGGCCGGCAGCCGATCTCGACGCTCTGCGCCGGGACGGCGGCCTGGCGGATCTCCCCATCGACCACAGCGTGGCACCAGCGCCGGCTGGTGGCGGCAGCACAGCGGCTGACGAACGGCTCGACGCTTTCCTGGAGAGCAGACTCGACCGCTACGCCGAACTGCGCAATCACCCGGACGAGGAGGTGACCAGCGGCCTCTCGCCGTACCTGCATTTCGGCCAGATCGCCAGTCACGCCATCTTTGCCACCCTCAGTGAACGCGAGGGGTGGAGTCCGGACCGTCTCGGCCCGGAGTGTCGCGGGAAGCGCAGCGGCTGGTGGGGACTGTCGCTCAATGCCGAAGCGTTTCTCGATCAGCTGGTGACCTGGCGCGAACTCGGTTTCAACATGTGTGCCTTTGCGCCGGACTATCGGGATTATGCCAGCCTGCCGGAGTGGGCCCGCAAGACTTTGGAGGCGCGCAGCCTCGATCCCCGGCCGGTCTGCTACACGCTGGCGGAACTGGAGACGGCGCGCACCGACGACCCGCTCTGGAACGCCGCCCAGCGGCAGCTGCTGACGACCGGGGAGATGCACAACTATCTGCGGATGCTCTGGGGGAAGAAGATTCTCGAGTGGTCGCCACGGCCGCAGGAGGCGCTGCGGGTCATGCTCGAACTCAATGATCGCTACGCCCTCGACGGCCGCGACCCGAACTCCTGCAGCGGCATCTTCTGGTGCCTCGGCCGCTACGACCGCCCGTGGGGGCCGACCCGGCCGATCTTCGGCAGCATCCGCTACATGAGCTCCGAGAACACCCGCCGCAAGCTCAGACTGAACCGTTATCTGCAGAGATGGGGAGACGCTTGAGAAAGGTGAGCAGCGCCTGATTGAACGCTGCCGGTTGTTCGAGATTGGCCATGTGTCCGGCCTGCGGGATGATCTGCAGTTCCGCGTGCGGCAGCCGTTCGGCGAGACGCTGCGCGTGTTCAACCGGGACGGCGCGGTCGAGTTCAGCGCCGACCACCAGGGCCGGCAGTTCGAACTCGCCGAGGCGGGCGACATAGTCGCGGCGGGCGCGCATGGCGAGCAGACCGGCGACCAGTCCGGCGGCGGGCGTCGCCGCCATCCAGTTCCTGACCTCGGCGATCAGTTCCGGTCGTTCCTTGGCGGTTTGCGGTGCAAACAGCAGTTCGACAAAGGCATCGGCGACGACCAGCGGCCGGCCGGCCTCGACCTCGGCAGCCAGGGCGCTCCGCTTGTCGCGGCCGGCGGCATCGTCGGCGGCCGCGCGCGTCACCAGAAAGAGCGCTGCCGCACAGCGTGATCGGTAGCGTTCCAGCAGATTGAGCAGGACATAGCCGCCCATCGACATGCCGCCGATCACCGCCTGCGCGATGCCGAGTCGATCGAGCAGACCGACCAACGCATCGGCATAGGCATCCATGGATGCTTGTCCCGGCGCGACGGGCGAACCGCCGAAACCGGGCAGGTCCGGGCAGACCACCCGGTAGCCGGCCGTCACCAGCGCTTCGACCTGCGGCTGCCACATCCGGCGATTCAGCGGAAAGCCGTGCAGCAGAACCACTGCGGGGCCGCTGCCGTGATCGTCGTAGTCGAGCATACGGCTCACCAACTCCAGCCGAGGCCGATATTGGCCGACAGATCGTCCCGAGCGGTGGCAACGCCGGTCGTCAGGCGCAGGTTCTCCGAAACATCCGACTTGAACCCGATAGCAAGAGCATTTTCCCCCTTGTAGTTGCCATACCCCACACCGAGGGAGTTCTTGCGCCCGGCCTTGGGGTCGGGGATCGCGGCGAGGGCGGCCACAGAAGCGATGCCGGCGAAAGATTCCTTGCGCAGATCTTTGACACGCTGATCGAGACGATCGATCCGGTTGCTGGTGGTCGCGTAGACCTGCTGTAACTGGCGGACGTTGACCGCATCGTGGGCGTTGACGCCATCGGCGACCTGAGTGATACGCCGCTGGTTGCTGGCGGAACCGACCGAGACCACGTTCGGTTCATCGGCAACGGATGCCTGGCCGAGGGCGACACTGCCGACGCCGTTGGCAGTGACATGGGCATCGGCACCAAGTGCCACACTGTTTTCGGCTTCCACCAGAGTTTCCGCGCCCAAAGCGACGCTGCCGTCGGCGGTCACCGTCGCCCGGTAGCCGACAGCCGTATCGCGGGTGCGAGCGGTGGCACCGTGACCGACTGCGGTACTGCCGACACCGGTGGTCGAAGCGGCCTCCTCTTCGCCGTTGCCGAGCAGACCGGCGGCGTTAAGGCCGAACTTCATCTCTTCGATTTCGCTGGTATTGATGTTGACCCGGCCATCCAGGCTGACAATGGCGTTGGCATTGTCGGCAATCGCGGCGCTGTTGCTGTCAATCACATCTGCATGGTTGTTGATGACTGCGGCATGTGTGTTCAGTGTGTCGACATTCTGGCTTATGGCGTTGCTGTTGGC
>JAVVDS010000005.1:79809-83987 GCA_032251295.1 Desulfuromonadales bacterium
TTGCCGATGGCAATCATGCCCGTACTTGTCGAGTCAACTCCTGCAACCGCCCCGCTCCCCATGCCGATGTTGCTGTCACCTGTGACGGTCGCGCCCATGGTCGCCACGTTGTTGTCGCCGACGACGGTGTTGCCATCGCCAGTCACCAGGTTGCTGAGACCGGTGACATTGTTACCCGTACCGGTCACCAGATTGTCCGTGGAGTTATCGCCGAGCACATTCTGGTAGCCACTGACCATATTCCCGTAGTTGGAAATACCGAGGCTATTCTGTTCTCCAGAGACCACATTGCCGGCAGCATCGTCGCCCAGACTATTTGAGATGCCGGAGACCTGGTTGTCCGTCGAATTTGCCCCCAAATGATTGGCATTGCCACCCACGATGTTCCCATAGGTATCGTCGCCCAGACTGTTGTCCGTACCGGAGAGCAGATTGTCTTCGGCAAAAACACCCAGAGAGTTGCCGGATCCGCTGACGGCGTTATTACTATTGTCGTCGCCAAGGGTATTGTTATGGCCGGTCACCAGGTTATCGGATGCCGCGGCCCCAGTAGTCTGGCTGCTACCACCAACAATATTCCCCAAACTGTCCTCTCCAAGAGTGTTGCCGAGGCTTGGCCCCCCGCCGACGATGAGGTTCAGATCACTGCCTACGCCTATGACCGTCCCTTCACCGAAGTCCTGGTTCGCCGCCCAACTGCCGGCCACCAGGAAAAGTCCCCACAGCACTCCAATGACCAGCAGACATTTGATCGTTTTGGGAGTTTCGAGACGTGTCATCGTTCTTCCTTGCATATCGACCTCTTTCAGGCTCTTGTCCACCTGGTGTCTTGAGATAGCCAGTCTTTAACGTTAAAAGCCTGACTTCCGAAGAGAGCGAGTCAGGCAACTGGAGCGACCACAGGGGTACTCAGACCTTCTCTTCGGCAACCCGGCTGTCCGAAATCATCAGGAATCCGGACCCGCGGCTTTGCGTCCCTGCCTTACGGCAAGTTTGCTCTTTCGGAGAATCTTTATTTTTTCTATACTTATATCGTACCCGCCGACACCCGGTCAAGAGTGAGGGCGCCAGCCCCCGCGGTCAGCGGTTGCACCGAAATGGCAACTTCCTTAAAGGAGACCTGCGCATGATACGCACAGCCGGCTGCTTGTCTTTGACAATCATATTTTTAGCATTGTTCGTGCCAACCCTCTCGCTAGCCACCGAACCAACCGCACCGCTCACCGAACAGAAGGTGACAGTGACCCGCGACATCAATTCGAGCCCGGCGACACACATGGGCCGCATCGAACAGGTAGAGGTGGATCCAACCAGTATCGGGCAGATGAATTTTTCCGACTACCTGCTGGAAACTGCCGGCTACCGGCAGGCGACGGTCAGCCTGATCGGCACACTCGCCTCAGGCGAGCACGGCAGCTGTCGGGTCGGCGTGCTGATGCTGCCGCGAGAAACGACGATCATAGAAGCATGGAAGAGGGACCGGTTTCTCGGCTTGGTCGACGAGGTGAGTGCCGGCGTTGGCGAAGGGGCGACCTACATGCAGGGGCAGCTCGATATCGACATCAAGTTCCCCGCTTATGTTCTCGGCTTCTACAACACCTGCCCGGTCAAGGTGACGCTAAGCCTCTACTCCTACCTGAAGTAACAACGTTACGGCTCTTCCAGATCCATCCGGAAGAAGTCACTCGCCTGGGTCTTTTCCTCCAGAGCGTAGCGCACCGGCGCTGTGCCGGGGGCGAAGGCTTCGATCACCACTTGCGAGCTGTCTTCCGGCGCGAGCAGGCCACTCTCCCGATCGATCGGCCGGAACTCGATGCTGTCCGGCACCGGGAAATGCTCGGCCGGCACGTCGGCCAGCGCCTCGTCCATGAACGCCACCCAGGCCGGCGCCGCCGCCTGTGAGCCGGTCTCCCTGTCGCCCAGGGAGCGCTCCTGATCGTAGCCGATCCAGGAGACCGCAAGCAGTTGCGGCACATAGCCGACAAACCAGGCATCCTTCAGATCGTTGGTGGTGCCGGTCTTGCCGGCCACCGGCCGCTTGAGCTTTTTCGCCCGCCAGCCGGTGCCGTCGCGCACCACGCTCTCCATCAGGTTGGTCACCAGATAAGCGGTCTCCGGACTGATCACCCGGGACTGGATCGGGCTGCTCAACGTCTGCCCGTGCAGCGGCCCGTCCGGGAAGTCGGCCGGATCGATCGATTCGAGAATCCGGCCGTCACGATCGCGCACCCGGACGATATAGACCGGTTCGGTGCGCACCCCGCCGTTGGCCAGCACGCCAAAGGCGCCGGCCAGCTCCATCGGCGTCAACGCCGAAGAACCGAGAGCCAGGGTCAGATCCTCGTCGATCGGCGATTCGATCCCGAGCTTGCGGATATAACGACTGGCGTAGCGCACCCCGATATCTTCAAGAATCTTGATGGTGATCACATTGTGCGACTTGGCCAGGGCGGTGCGCACCGGCACCCGACCGTAGAACTTCTCCGAATAGTTCTTCGGTTTCCACTCCTTGATCTCGCCGGTTTCAAGCCGCTCGCGGTAGATCAACGGCGTATCGAGAATCACTGTCGCCGGCGTGTAGCCCTTATCGAGGGCGGCGGCGTAGATCAGCGGCTTGATCGCCGAGCCGGGCAGACGTCGCGCCTGAATCACCCGGTTGAACTGACTGGTGCGAAAATCGTAACCGCCGACCATCGCCTTGATCTGGCCGCTGCGCGGATCGAGGGCGAGCAGTGCCCCTTGAGCAAGCGGCTCCTGGGTCAACTCCAGCGACCAGTCGCCCTCCTCCGGACGTTCGAGCAGGCGGGCCTCGATCTTCGCACCGACCGGCAGCCGGCTCTGGCCACCAGCCAGATTGCCCCGGGGCTCTTCCCCACGCGCCACCAGCCGCGGCGGACCGGCCCATTTGGCGCTGGCCAGTGTGATCCGCCCCTGCCGATCGCCGAGCCGCACGAGAAGATCTGTCTTGTCGGCACCACTGACCACCGCCGCCAGACTCTGGCCGACACCGGGTGGAGACTCCGCAAAGAGTTCGGTCTGCTCGGCGAGAAAGGCCGCTTCCTGCGCCGGATCGAGTATCTCCAGCGGCCCGCGGTAGCCCTGCCGCCGATCGTGGGCGTGCAGGTTGTCCTGCACCGCCTGCTGGGCGGCGAGCTGCATCGGCAGATTCATACTGGTTTCGACCGTCAGTCCATCGCGATACAGCCGCTCACGGCCGTAGGTCTGCTCAAGATAGCGCCGTACCTGCTCGGTAAAGTAGGCCGCATCGAGGATATGCTGATTGACCCGTGGTCGGATCTTGAGCGTCTCGGCAAGGGCAGCGTCGGCCTCCTCGCGGGTGACGAAACCCTCCTCGACCATCCGGGTCAGCACATACTGCTGGCGGTCGCGGGCCCGGTCGAAGTGGCGATAGGGGGAGTAGCGGCTCGGTGCCTTGGGGAGACCGGCCAGCAGGCTGCACTCGGCCAACGTCAGCTCATCGACATCCTTGGCGAAATAGTTTTCGGCGGCCGCCTGCACCCCGTGGGCGCCATGGCCGAGAAAAATCTGGTTCAGGTAGAGGTAGAGGATCTCCTCCTTGGAGAGACGCTTCTCCATGCGGTAGGCGAGGATCGCCTCCTTGAACTTGCGCTCGAACTTGCGCTCCGGCGTCAGCAGCAGACTTTTGGCGACCTGCTGGGTGATGGTACTCCCCCCCTGAACGATACCGCCGGCCTGAATGTTCTTGATGGCGGCACGCAGAATCGAAGCGAGGTCGATGCCCCGGTGTTCGAAGAAGTTCGAGTCCTCGGCGGCGACAAAAGCCTGAATCAGCTGCTTCGGCATGCGCGACACCGGCACGACGATGCGGCGCTCCTCGAACAGCTCGGAGATGATCTGGCCGTCGTCGCTCAAGATCCGGGTGATTACCGGCGGCCGGTAGTCGGCCAGAGTGTCGACCCGCGGCAGAGAGCTGCCCACATAATGATAGGCCGCCAGCGGGCCGAGCACGGCCACCAGCAGGCCGAGCACCAGCAGGGCCAGCAGCAGACGAAAAAAATGACGGATCACACGTTTTTTTTCCATGGGTGGGCCATCAACCATCAACCCGCCTTCGCCAAGGCCACGGCGGGCAAGCCTCATCAACGAATCAACGAATCAACGAATCAACGAATCAACGAATCAACGAATCAACGAAT
>JAVVDS010000006.1:0-24451 GCA_032251295.1 Desulfuromonadales bacterium
TGGGGTCAGCCGGTGGCACCGCCCGCTGCGGCGGCCGGTTCCAGCCGGTGGCGACCACGGCAACGCACGACCCTGGTCGTCTGTGCCGGTTCGGAACAACTCTTGCTAGAAACGGTTGGCCGGAGGTGGCCGGCCGGCGCCGGCCCGTGACAGGGCGGCGCCAGCGGACTCTCTCCGGCGAAAATCCGTCCCGATCCAGGGGCGACGACAAAAACCTGACCTGACGGGATGATCTGATCACATGCAGAATCTGATGCCGATGCTGGCCGAATTTGGCAGCAAACTCTGGGCCGAATTTCTCTATATCCTCCCCTATCTGCTGATCGGCGTTCTCGCCGAGGCGATCATTCGCACCTTCAAATGGCATGTGAAGATCCGCAAGGCGCTGACCCATTACGGTCTGCTGGCGATCCCGGCCGCCACCTTGCTCGGTGTCGCCAGTCCGCTCTGTGCCTGCGCCACCCTGCCACTGGTGATCTCGCTGCTGGTCGCCGGACTGCCGCTGGCGCCGGCGGTCGCGCTGCTGGTCACCTCACCGCTGATGAGTCCGGCCTCGTTCACCATGCTCTCCGGTATGCTCGGCATGCACTGGGCACTGACCATCGCCATCTGTGCCGTGCTGCTCGGCCTGTTTGCCGGCTATATGACTCACCTGCTGCGCGGCTACGGTTTTGCCGAGAGTGACATATTTCGCAAGCAGTTGCCGCAGGGCGATTTCCACGACCCCGACTACCCGGTCGAGTCGCTGCGCTGCGAGTGTGGCAAGCAGCTCTCCCACCGGGTCGATCGTTGTACCCACAACAAACTACTGGTCTTTTTCGCCCGCTTCTGGGAGGGGAGTCTGAAGATCGGCAAGTTTGTGCTGCTCGGCCTGTTCATCGAGATTCTGGCCATGAGCTTCATCCCCAACGCCTGGGTCTCGGGGATGCTCGAAGGGGAGGGGATCCTGCCGATCTTCGCCATCACCCTGGCGACCATCCCGCTGCACCTGCCGCAGGTGACCGCCGCCTCGATGCTGTACGGCTTCTATCTCCCCGACCCCGGTGAACTGATCCCCCTGGCCAAGGGCGCCGGCATCGCCATGCTGGTCGGCGGGCCGGTGACCGCCCTGCCGGTGATGGCGATCTTCATCTCCATGTTCAAGCCGCGGGTGCTGCTGCTCTATCTGGCCCTCTGCGTCGGCGGCACCATCGCCCTCGCCCTGATCTTCCGGGGCTTGCCGATCAGTCTGTATTCGTAAGGGGTGAGGAGTGACAGCGCGTTGTTCTGCACGACGAACGTCCCGGAGCAGACCGCCTGTCCGCAGCTGACAGACCTTCTGTCTGAGCGATTGGGATGACCTGGTGATGAAGGATCAGAAACCTCTGTATCTGACTGTCGGCCCGGAAACGGCGCGCATGCTCAAGCTCGGCCACCCCTGGGTGATCGCCGACCGGTTTACCGCCAGGTGGCCGGCGTGTGAGCCGGGTCGCCTCGCTGTGCTGGCCGACGCCGACGGCAGCCGGCTCGGCACGGCGCTGCTCGATCCGCAGGCCCGGGTGGTCGCCCGGCTCCTCTCCCGGGAGTCGATCGTGCCCGATCGACCCTGGTTCGTACAGCGTCTGCAGGCCGCGGGCAGGGCGCGGCGCTGGCTCGACCTCGGCGACACCAGCGCCTGGCGGCTGGTCAACGGCGAGGGGGACGGTCTGCCGGGGATCAGTGTCGACCGCTATGGTGACCACCTACTGGTGCAGTACTACACGCCGGCGTGGGCGCCGTATCTCGCTCAGCTGGTAGACGCCTTGCGGGAGGTCTTCGCTCCTCGGGGCATCTACGGCAAATTCCGCCCGCAGGAGACCCGCCGGCAGAAGGGCGAGACCGAAACGCGGGGACGCCTGCTCGCCGGCAACGAGATGCCCGACGGGCATCTGGTCCGGGAGCACGGCCTGAGCTATCGCGTCGACCTGGTCAGGGATCTGCACACCGGCCTGTTCCTCGATCAGCGCACCAATCGCTTGCAGTTCCGGCGGCTGGCCGCCGGCAACCGGGTGCTCAACCTGTTCGCCTATACCGGCGCGTTTTCCCTGGCGGCGGCGGCCGGTGGCGCTCTGCAGGTGACCAGTGTCGATGCCGCCGGGCGCTACCTCGAGTGGGCCCGCGACAACTTCCGTCACAACGAGATCGATCCGGCCGACCACCGCTTCATCACCGGCGACTGTTTTGTCGAACTCGATTGTCTGGCGGCGGCCGGTGAACGTTTCGATATTGTGCTGATGGACCCGCCGAGTTTCTCTACCACCCGCAAGAGTCGCTTCACGACGACCGGGGGGACCGCTGAACTGGTCGGCAAGGCGCTGCAGCTGCTGCCGCCAGGCGGCCTGCTGATCACCTCGTCCAATCTGCAGAAGATGACTCTCGACGATTATCTGAAAGAGTTGCGCAGGGGGAGCCTGGCTGCAGGGCGTCGACTTCAGGTCACCGAGGTCGCCGGGCAGGGGGGCGATTTCCCGTTTCCGGTCGGCTTCCCGGAGGGACGTTATCTGAAGTACGTCGTGTCAGTCGTGCAGGATTAGTGTGGCATCGCCACCGGTCGGCGCCGGCGGATCCGTCGGCGGCTCGGCCGGTGGCGGTTCACCGGCGCGCGCCTTGAGGACATCGGCGTAGAGGAAATGATAGCCGGCGGGCTTGTCGCGGTCGAGGACCGGGTGGCCGAGGGGGAGGATCAGGAACGGGCGCGACTGTTCACCGCCGACCGAGCCGTGCCCGCCGACCTGGTCGTCAAAGCAGGCAATCCCTTCTTCGTCGAGAGCACCAAACAGAATCAGGTCGCCGCAATGCTCGCCCTGGGCGTAGCCGTGCAGTTCGTCGAGCAGATCCTCGGGAACGCCGTACGGCCGCAGGAAGGCGATCTCCTCCTGGGGAAAGCTCTGCGGCGGGGTGATGCTGAGCATGCCATCGCGGTGGATCAGACAGATCTCGTCCGGCTGGTCGCCGCGGGCCAGAGCGAAGCCGATCCCCGGATGCTCCTGCAGAAAGCGGAGCAGCTGCGGCTGGGCCCGGTCGACCTCACGCCAGGTCAGGCGGCGCGTGTCGCCGGTGATATAGAGGTGTGCCAGGGTACTCGAATAGGTGATGACCACCCCCCCCTCCAGATCGATTTTCAGCGTCTCCGGCACCAGATCCTGAATCCTCTCCTGCAGCATTTTTTTCGCCCAGTTGTAGATCTTGCGTCGCCAGGAACGGCGTGCCTCCAGCTCCCCCTGCAGGTAGCCGAGCTGGATGCGGGTGAACTCGAGGGAGCCGGACGAGACCGTCGCCGCCTGGTTCTCCCGCAAAAAGGCGCTGACGGCGTCGCCGAGGGTGGCGCCGAAGCGTTTCTCAAAGGGGTAGCCGGGCGTCTGGCCGTGGTCGGAGAGGATAACCAGCTGGTAGTCGACGCCGGCGATGTGTTCGGCGGCGCGGATGATCTCGCCGATGCGGCGGTCGGTGTAGATCAGGTTTTTCAACGCCGGCCAGGAGCCGGGACCGAAATGGTGCGCCAGCTCGTCGTAACCGCTGTAAGTGGTGTAGATGCGCGGCACGCCGCTGTAGATATCGGCGATCACGCCAAAGGTCTGCAGTTCGCGCAGCACCACGTTGCAGAGGATGCGGATCAGCGGGAACAGCCCTTCGGAAGTGCGCCAGCGCTTGCGTCGTCGGTGGTAGAACTCATCCTTGCGGTTGACGTAGAATTCCATCAGCGTGGCGAAGCCCATGCGGCAGACCCGAAACGGATTGAGCAGCATCAACAGCACGAAACGCAGCCCGCCGAGCCGGCCGAACAGCGTCTGCGGGTGGGGGGAGGAGACGGTGAAGACGCTGCGCTCGGCGCCGCCGTCGATGATGTTGCAGTAGGATGAACCGGTCGCCAGCACGCCGCTGCGGTTGGCAAACAGCCGCTCGCGAAACAGCTGCACATGATCCGGGTCGTTGCAGGTGATCACCTGTCCGGTCGCCTTCTCGAACCAGCGGAAGGCGGGGATCTTGCGGTCGACCCCGTAGAAGATCGTCGACTGGGCCGCCGGTGTGGTGCTCGGCAGCCCGGCACGATATTCGATCAGTTTGTGGCCGCGGCGCAGGTAGCGTTCCAGGTGCGGGAGGTAACCCCGGTCGAGGGCCTGCTGCAGATGTGGATAGGAGAGGCCGTCGATCTGGATGCCGACGAACCCCTTTTGCTGGCTGCCTGCCCGGCGCTCCTGGCGTTCACCGCGAAACGGAAAGAGCTTGACGCCGTAATAGAGTGCGTACAGGGAATCGGTCAGACGGCCCATGGTTGCCTGCCCACGGCGGCTCAGCTGCCGGCCGGTTGTTCCTCGATGGTCACCTTGTCGATGACCACCGGCTCAAGGGGAACATCCTGGTGGCCGCCGCGGTTGCCGGTGCGGACCTGGCGGATGGCGTCGACCGTTTCCATGCCGCCGATCACCCGGCCGAACACAGCATAGCCGTACCCTTGCGGTGTCGGTGCCGAATGGTCGAGGAAGTCGTTGTCGTCGACATTGATGAAAAACTGGCTGGTGGCGCTGTCGACCGATTGGGTGCGGGCCATGGCGATGGTGCCGGCCCGATTCTTCAGGCCGTTGCCGGCTTCGTTTTTCACCGATGGTCCGGTCGGCTTCTGCCGCAGGTCGGCGGTCATGCCGCCCCCCTGAATCATGAAGCCGTCGATCACCCGGTGGAACACGGTTCCTTCATAGTGACCGGACCGGACATAACCGAGAAAGTTCTCGACGGTCAGCGGGGCTTTTTCGGCATCCAGTTCGAGAACGATAGGCCCCATGCTGGTCTCGAGGCGGACGATCGGGTTGGCTTGGACGGACATGGTCGGCTCCTTTGGGCGGGGTTACAAGGTTGCGTTCAGGATCCAGGATTCAGGATTCAGAATAACGCAGTGCAGATAAAACCTTTGCAACGCAGAGACGCGGAGGCGCGGAGCATGGCTGAAAGTTATTCCGGCCGATTATCTCAGCGTCTTCGCGCCTCCGCGTTAAATTGCTTTTACCGTGGAGGTTGTATCAACCGTCACTCCTCTTCGCTGATCCAGGCTTGCAGCAGGGTGTAGCTGACTGCCAGCAGCACCGGGCCGATGAACAGACCGATCAGGCCGAAGGCGAGCAGTCCGCCGATGACGCCGGCGAAGACCAGCAGCAGCGGCAGGTTGGCGCTCCGGCGGATCAGCAACGGTCGCAGCACGTTATCCAGCGCCATGACCAGGACCGACCAGATCAGCATGGCGACGCCCCAGCCGATGTTGCCGGTCCAGAACAGCCAGCCGACCACCGGCAGCAGCACCGGGCCGGCGCCGATCTGGGCGATGGTCAACATGAAGATCAGGGCGGTCAAAAGCGACGCATAGGGGATGCCGACCACCAGCAGACCGAGGCCGGCGAGCAGCGACTGCACCAGGGCGGTGACCACCACGCCGAGGGCAACCGCCCGGGTTGCCAGGCCGGCGAGGACGGCGGCATTTTCGCCACGTGCACCGGCGATCCGGAAGGCAAACCGGCGCACGGTGTCGGCCGCCTGTTCGCCATGCAAGAAGAGGATCGCACTGAGCAGCAGAGTCAGCAGGATATGGATGAACATCAGACCGAAGCTGCCGGCCTGGGCGACCAGCCAGCCGCCGAAATCCCTGGCGTAGGGGGTGACCCGCAGCGCCAGGGCCTCGGGGTTCTCCGCGGCGATCGTCTGCCAGCTGTCGTGCAGGCTCTGGCCGATCAGCGGCAGGCTGCCGAGCCACTCCGGGGGCGTCGGGATGCCGAGAGCACTGAGCTGTTTGCCGAAGGCGGCGATTTTGGGAGCGTTGTCGACGATAGTGCCGACCGCCAGGGCAAAGGGGATGACAAAGACCAGCAGCAGCAGGCCGATCATGACCGCGACTGCTGCCCGGCGCCGACCGCCGAACTCTGTCTGGATACGGCTCATCAACGGCCAGGTGGCGATGACGATGGTTGCCGACCAGACCAGTGCCGGCAGAAACGGCCGCAAAATCCAGAGGCAGCTGGCCGCCATGGCCGAGACCATGAAGATCACCACCGTGTTGCGGATCAGTTCGCCGCGGGCTGTTTGGGGGGGCGGATCGATCATGACGGCAAGGATAATGCAAAAAGGCCCGGAGCGACAGAAAAAACCGGCAAGAATGTGCGCAGCGCCCTGGCCGATGAACTCATCGGGACAAATCGCTTGCCTCAAACGGGGCGAACGTCTTAAATTAAAACCCATGACGGAACAATTGACGTTTGAACAGGCTTTGGCGGCTCTGGAACAGGCCGTTTCCCGGCTCGAAGCCGGCGAGCTGACCCTCGACGAGGCGCTCGAATGTTTTGCCGACGGCGTCGACGGGGCGGCGCGCTGCCGCGCGCTGCTGCAGACGGTTGAAACCCGGGTCGAGCAGCTGCTCCGGCAGGCCGACGGGCAGGTGACGGTGGAGCCTTTTGCCACGCCGGGTGACGACCTTGACTGAACAGGATCTGCCGGCTTACCTCGCCGCGTGCGTCGAGCGCGTCGATCAGGCGCTGCACCGCTGGCTCCCCGCCGAAGATCTTCTGCCGCAACAACTGCATCAGGCGATGCGCTATTCGGTCTTTGCCGGCGGCAAGCGGCTGCGGCCGGTGCTGATGATCGCCGCGGCCGAAGCGGTCGGCGGGCGTGCCGAACAGGTGCTGGCGGCGGCCAGCGCCCTGGAGATGATCCACACCTATTCGCTGATCCACGACGATCTGCCGGCGATGGATGATGACGACTTCCGGCGTGGTCGGCCGACCAGTCACAAGGTTTACGGCGAAGCAACTGCGATCCTCGCCGGCGACGCCCTGCTCACCGAGGCCTTCCGCCTGCTGGCCGACCCGATTGTCCATGGCGATACTCCGGACGGCGTCCGTTTACGCGTCCTGGAAATTGTTGCCCGCTGTGCCGGTTCACGCGGTATGGTCGGCGGGCAGATGGTCGACATGCGGACCGAAGGGGCGCCTTGCGATCAGCCGACTCTGGAGTATATCCATACCCGCAAGACCGGGGCCCTGATCCTGGCGGCGGTGCAGACCGGCGCCCTGCTCGCCGGCGCCGACGAGGCGAGCCTTGCCGACCTGACCCGGTATGCCGAGGCCGCCGGCCTCGCGTTCCAGGTGGCAGACGATGTTCTCGATGTTGTCGGTGACCAGCAAAAGCTCGGCAAGGCGGTCGGCGCCGACCAGGCGCGCGGCAAGGCGACCTATCCGGCGCTGTTCGGCCTGGATGGAGCCCGCGAGCGGGCCGGCGAGCTCTGTGCCATCGCCGTCGACAGCCTGATCCGGTTCGGTCCGGAAGCCGATCCCCTGCGCCTGATCGCCCGCTACATGGTCGAGCGCACCTCCTGAAACAGGATCCATCATGTCAGAGATTCTGCAGCAAACCGATCCCCTCGCCGCCCTCAAGGCGATACCGGTAGAGCAGTTGCCGGAGGTCGCCAGTGAGTTGCGCACGTCGATTATCGACACCGTCGCCCAAAACGGTGGCCACCTGGCCAGTTCCCTCGGCGTCGTCGAACTGAGCATCGCCCTGCACCGGGTGTTCGATTCCCCGCGCGACAAGATCGTCTGGGATGTCGGCCATCAAGCTTACGCACACAAGCTGCTGACCGGGCGCGCCGACCGGTTTCACACTCTGCGCCAACTCGACGGTATCAGCGGTTTTCCGAAGCGTGCCGAGAGCCCCCACGACTGCTTCGACGTCGGCCATTCGAGCACGTCGATCTCCGCCGCCCTCGGCATGGCCGCCGCCCGCGATACCCTCGGCCTCGATCACAAGGTGGTGGCAGTGATCGGCGACGGTTCACTGACTGCCGGGATCGCTTTTGAAGCTCTGAATCAGGCCGGCCACCTGAAGAAGGATCTGATCGTCGTCCTCAACGACAACGAGATGTCGATTTCGCCCAATGTCGGCGCGTTGTCGGCGTTTTTCAGTCGGCAGTTGACCTCCGATTTCTTCGTGCGCATGAAGCGCGAGACCGAAAATTTTCTCGACCACCTCCCCGGCATCGGCAAGGATCTGCGGCGCTTTGCGAAAAAGGTCGAAGAGTCGGTGAAAAGCTTTCTGACGCCGGGGATGCTGTTCGAGGCGTTCGGTTTCGACTATGTCGGCCCGATCGACGGCCACAAGATCGATGAACTGGTCGAGATGTTCGACAATGTCCAGCGGATGGACGGCCCGATTCTGGTCCACGTGCTGACCCGCAAGGGACAGGGGTTTGCCCCGGCCGAACAGAACCCGTCGAGCTTTCACGGGGTCGGTCCGTTTGATGCCGAGACTGGTGAAATCCGCAAGGAGAGTACAGCGCCGCCGAGCTATACCGCGGTGTTCGGCGAGACCCTGGTTGCGCTGGCCGCGGAAGATGAGCGGCTGGTGGCGATTACCGCGGCGATGGTCGAGGGGACCGGCCTGAAAACCTTTGCCGAGCGCTACCCGGCGCGCTTCTACGATGTCGGCATCGCCGAGCAGCATGCGATCACCTTCGCGGCCGGTCTGGCGACCGCCGGTCTGCGGCCGGTCTGCGCGATCTATTCGACCTTCCTGCAGCGCGCCTACGACAGTGTCCTGCACGATGTCTGTCTGCAGAACCTGCCGGTGACCTTCGCCCTCGATCGCGGCGGCCTGGTCGGTGCCGACGGGCCGACCCATCACGGTGCCTTCGATCTCTCCTTCCTGCGGCATATGCCGAATCTGACCTTCATGATCCCGCGCGACGAGAACCAGTTGCGCCACGCCATGGCGACCGCCCTGCAACACGACGGGCCGTTTGCCTACCGTTATCCGCGCGGCAGCAGTCTCGGTCTGCCTCTCGCCGAGCCGCGCGCCGTGCCGATCGGCCGCGGCGAACTGCTGCGTTCCGGTGATGCCGGTGTCATCTTCGCCGTTGGCGTGCTGGTTGCCGAAGCGCTGGCGGCCGCTGAGATGCTGGCTAAAGAGGGGCTGGAGTTGAGTGTCGTCGATCCGGTCTTTTTGAAACCCCTCGATCGCGACCTGATTGTCGGGCAGATCAGCAGCGATGGGCTGGTGGTGACGGTCGAGGAGAATGTCGTGCAGGGGGGCTTCGGTGCGGCAGTCCTGGAGCTGCTCGCCGAACAGGAGGTCACGGTTCGGACGCTCTGTCTCGGTCTGCCGGACCGGTTTGTCGAGCAGGGGAGCCAAGCGCAGCTGCGACAGCGCTACGGCCTGGACGCCGCCGGCATCGCCGCCGCCATCCGCAGACAGTTCGACGCCCGGCATCGTGACGCCGGCGGCTGGCGCTAGAAGGGCGCTAGAAGGTTGCAGGGGCGCGATTTATCGCGCCCTTTCTCGCAAGCAACCCGCCTTTGCCAAAGCTTCGGTGGACAAGACGGCGGGCAGGCTGAACACACACATCAGCCAGCAACCGTCAACGGATCAACCGACCGCGATCATTTCGTGACGACCACACCCTTCGAATCGCCCCAGGCAACGGCCTGGTTGCTCCCCGTTTTTTGTGCAGCACTCATCGCCTGGTCGGCCAGACTGAGCAGTTCGTAGATATTCTTGCTGTCGTTCGGGAACTGGCTGATGCCGAACGACATGGTGACGCTCAGTTCCGTGGTCACCGCCCCGCCGAAATCGAACTCCTGGCACAGAACCTTTTCCCGCAGTTTTTCGGCGGCAGATTTCGCCCCCTCTCCGTCGGTTCTCGGCAGAAGTATGGCAAACTGCGATGAGCCGAAGCGACAGACCAGATCGATCCCCCGGGTGTTTTTCAGCAGCAGCTGGCCAACTTGCCGCAGCAGAGCCTCTGCACGGATCTTGCCGTAGGTTTCACCGAACATGCGGAACTGGTCGATTTCGCACATGATGACCGAAAAGTACGAACTGAAGCGACGGGCCTGGGCCACTTCCCGCTTGAGAAATTCCTGGAACTGGCGCCGGTTGGACAGCCCGGTCAGTTCATCGGTGTTGCTCAGGTTTCTGGTCTTCTCCAGCAACTGATAGTTGTCGATGGAGATCGCGGCCTGGTTGGCGACCGCCTGAATCATTTTCAGTTCGGAAGCCGGGAAGCTGTCGATTGCTCTTTTGTGCAGATTCATGACGCCGCACAGCCGCCCCTTGACGACCAGAGGGACGGAGACCATCGCCCCGCGAGTGACGATCTGGCCGTGATAGCTCAGGCTGCGACTGTCCTCTTCAAGATTCGGGACATGGATCAGTCGCTGGCTTTGCGCGGCTTCGCCGGTAATTCCCTGGTCAAAGGTGAAGCGGATATTGCGTAGAATGTCGAAGTCGATACCGGCGGTTCTGACCACTTCGAGGGCACTCTCCCCACGGTTGTAGGTCAACAGGATCAGGTGATCACAGAGCAAGTATTCGTTGATGACCTGCAGGATCCGGTCGAACAGGACATTGATCTCGGTGGCGGTGGTCATCGCCTGGTTGAGCTGGTAAATCACCGAGATTTCACGTTGCAGAGAGTGCAACTCCTGCTGGGTTCTGTGGTTTTCAGCTTTTTGATGCTCCAGCGCCGCTTCATGGCGCGCCTTCTCCAGGGTCAGGGACTGTTCAATATCCCCCGCAGCGCGCTCCCTGTAATTCTCATCAAGCTTGTCGAGCATTTTGTTGAAGCTCTGACACACCTGTCCCAATTCGTCGTTTCTGTTAAAGAACAGCCTGTCGACCGTCCGTCCCATGGCCAGATCGTCGATGTAGGTGTTCAGCTGTTTGAGTGGCCGGGTAAGGCTGTCGACCATTTTGAAGCAGATGATCAGCCCCAGCAGCAGGGTGCCAATGACCAGGGCGACCATGCTCAGTCCCCACTGGTACTGGGTGTCGGCAGTGCGGTCAAGGGAGGTTTCGGCCAGCAGAAAAATCAGATCGCTGGTGCCGAGAGGGATGGCAGAAACCATGTGGCGGTGGAGGGTGCCGAAGCTCTCGTTGACCGTCATGGAAAGCCGCTCGCCGCGGCCTAGTGCGCTGAAATGCTCTGGCGTCAGAATGCCCGGCGAGACATTCTGATGGCTGCTGACGACGACCTGTCCCGACAGATCAATCAAGGCCACCCTGACATGCAGGGGGTCAGCAACTTTATACAGAAACGTTGCGCCCATTTCGGTTGTCAGCAGCAAAATCTGGTCGAGAGCTCCCTGGGAAAAGACCGGCGCGGCCACCATCAGAATCGGTACCTCGCTCAGCTCGTTGCTGTAGCGAAAGCGCGGTTGATGACTGCGACGCACCTGCTCAAACAGGCTGGCCATGCTTTTGTTCGGCAGCAGTGGCGTGATTTCGACCGGGTAAAATGTGACCGATATGCCCGCCTGCTCGAGGGTTCCGAACAAGCTGTCCTGTAGGATGCCGACTTCGCTCTTTCCTGCAAACTGTTCGGTGAGCGACTGAAAATGCTGGAGAAAAGAGGCATAGGTTGCCAGCAGAATCTCCTGTCTCTTGAACTCGCGAAACAGGACTTCCTGGGTCGCCAGCAGCCGCTCGTCGGCGGTTTGGGTGACCGTTTCCTCAAACAGGCGAGCGGCGCCATAGGTGGCGATAATTCCGAGGGCGACAAGAATGATAGCAAAGGGAATGAACAGCCTGAAACGCAAAGGGAGGCCGCTACGGGCGATGCGCAGGGGGGGATGGTGATCGTCAGAATGAGTCATGGGCTACGCCTGTGGCAGCAGCCCCTTTTCATGCAGATCGAGGAATGCCGCTGCGACCTCCGGATCGAATTGGGTTCCGCTGTGGTCTTTGATCTCCTGAATCGCGATCTGGTGGGGTAAAGCCTGGCGATAGGGCCGGTCAGACGTCATGGCGTCGTAGGTGTCGCAGACCGCTAAAATTCGAGCTTCCAGGCAGATCTGTTCGGCGTGCAGGCCATCGGGATAGCCTTTGCCGTCGTAGCGTTCATGGTGCTGGTGGATGATCTGACGTACCGGAGCCAGGAATTGTATCGGCTCAAGTATACGGACACCGATGGAGGGATGCAACCTGAGAATATCGAAGTCGGCTGTGGAGAGCTTCTCCTTTTTGTGCAACAGATTGATGTCGATGCCGATCTTGCCGATGTCATGCAGGACGGCGGCCTGTTCAAGGACTTTGACCTGCTGGTCATCGAGCCGCAGATGTCTTGCGAGCGACAGCGAGAGGCTGGTGACACGTTCGGAGTGCCCCCGGGTGTAGGCATCGCTCGCTTCGATCGCCGAGACCATCGCCTGAACCGTGCTCAAGTAAGTCTGCTGCTGTTCCTCATAGAGGCGGGCATTCCGCAGGGCGACGCTTGCCTGGGTGGCGATGGTCGACAGCAGTTCCAGATCGCCTGTGCTGAACTCGGAACCGTCGATCGGGTTGGCAATCGTGATGGTGCCGACGACTTCGTCGGCGTCGTTTAGCGGTGCGCAGATGACCGACTCACGAATGAAGCCGAGCCGGCTCATCTTGTTGATATGCGGGTGACCATCGAGGTTGGCGATCAGGGCCGGCTGCCGGTTTTCAATGACGTGGTAGCTGACTCCCCCCGGTGCGAGCGGAATCTCGATAGAACTGTCGTAGTCTTCGGAGATGCCGGCCACGCCACCGACCTGCAACCGGCCGGTCTGCCCGTTGCGCAGCAGAATGTAGCCGACCTGGGCACGCAGGGTTTCCATCGCCTTGGCGCTGAGGATTTCAAGAAGTTCCTTCTGGTCCACGGTGGAGTTGATCGCCAGGCCCATCTGGTAGAGCGACTGTAGTCGCTCGACCGCCTGCACAAGACCGAGATTTTTCTCTTCGAGTTCGCTGGCCAGGTCGGCGATCTTGTAGTTGGCTTCCTCGATCTCTTCGATTCTCTCTTCAAGGTTGATGTTCAGGTATTCAATCTCCTTGAGGCGTTCCTCAAGGATCAGGTTCATCGCCTGAACCTCTTCGCTGTGAGCGAGTTTCTCCTGAGTGACGGCGATTTCCCGTTCGTGTTTGACGGTGCTTTCCAGCAGTTCCCGCAGCCGCTGCACCATATAGTTGAATTTGTTCGAAAGGTGGGTCATTTCGTCGGAGCTGGAAATGTGCGCCCGCGCCCTTTCGAAGTGCCCTTTCTCAACATGCTCCATGGCGCTGGCCAGCTTGCGGATCGGCGAGTCGACATAAACCAGCAGGAAAGCGGTGATGGTCAATATCAAAATCGTCAGCATGACGCCGGACGCCATGACCGTGGCCTTCTGGCCGCTGACCTGCATACTGTTGAGGTCGCGGAAGGAGAGCTGCAGGTTGAGAATGCCGAGCACCTCCTGGTTTTCTTCGTGGCAGGCGTAGCAGCTCGGGCCGTTGTGGATCGGGATAATCGAATTGAAGGCGTCGCTGTCGTTAAACTTGTCGATAAAGTTGAAATTGCCGGTGCGGTAGGCCATCAGTTCCGAGGTGGTGACCAGATCGCCGATCTCCTCGCTGCGGGCAGAGAGGAGAATGCGACCGCTTTCATCGAAGATCCGTACCCGGTCGATGGAGGGTTCGCTATGGATTTTGTCGAGAATTTTGACGACGCGGTCGTTGCGACCGTTCGCCATGTCGGAAATGATGCTGTTATGAACGGTTTCGGCGAGCAGTCGACCATGTTCGTTGGCCAGTTTGTGCAGCATCGCCTGCTGGGTTCGCAGGTTGTACCAGGTCGTCAGGCTGATCGCCACCAGCATGATGATGATGGTCAGTCCGAGAAATTTGACTTTCAGTGAATTCATCGTGTCCCTTGGCCCACGGCCATGACGACAAGGTTGCGCTATTTCACCGAACCACGGCCAAATAGCGATAAGCGCCGGCTCATTGAAACATCCCCGGGTGGCTTTCGGCCACAAGTCGGCTTGACAGTCGGCAGGGCGACACATTAGCATGCCGTGCCATTTGGCCGGTTCATGCATGATTGGAGACTCGCCCGTGTCGGGCACCGATCGGGGCTAAAGGGTGCAGTCTTTATGCCGAACTGTTCAATTCTTCGCTTTTTTTCGCCAGGGTAAACCATGGAGCTGCTGATCCTTGTCGTCGGTTTCGTATTGATAGTCGAAGGGCTTCCGTGGTTCCTTTCGCCGCGCGGGGCGAAGCGGGCCATGGCTCAGCTGTTTACCTTCGAGGACCGGTTGTTGCGTGGTCTTGGTCTGCTGCTGATGCTGCTCGGTCTCGGCCTGGTCTATCTGGTACGGGGCTGATCCGGCATGCTGCTGACCGACTTTGATTACAATCTGCCCGAAGAGCTGGTGGCTCAGGCGCCGCTGGCTGAGCGCTCCGCCTCACGTCTGCTGGTGGTCGCGTGCAACGGCGCTGAACTGCAGCACAGCCGGTTTGCCGACCTTGTTCAGTGGCTGCGCCCCGGCGATCTGCTGGTGCGCAACGAGACGCGGGTGATCCCGGCACGACTGCTCGGTCGGAAGGAGAGTGGCGGTCGGGTCGAACTGCTGCTGGTGCGGCCGCTGGCAGGGGCGGACACTCTCTGGCAGTGTCTCGGCAAGAGCTCCAAGCCGTTGCGGCAGGAGACTGCCATTCTGTTCGCCGGCGGCGTCCGGGCGACCATCGAGGCGGTGCTCGGCGACGGACAGCTCGCGGTCCGTTTCGACGGCTCTGCCGATTTCGCCGCCTTTCTCGACGAACACGGCCATATTCCCCTGCCACCCTATATCCGGCGGGCGGACAGCGGCCTCGATCGCGACCGCTACCAGACAGTCTTTGCCCGCCGTCCCGGAGCGGTGGCAGCGCCGACCGCCGGTCTGCATTTTACCGACCAGACATTTGCCGAACTGGCCGCCGCCGGGGTTGAGGTCTGTGGGGTCACCCTGCATGTCGGCCCGGGAACCTTCCTGCCGGTGCGCTGCGACGATCTCGACAAACACCGGATGCACGCCGAAGTTTATGAGGTGTCCGCGGAGGCGGCGCGCATGGTCAACCGGGCGCGCGCCGAGGGGCGGCGGATTATCGCTCTCGGCACGACGGTGGTACGCACCCTCGAGGCGGCCAGCGACGATGAGGGCCGGCTGCGGGCGGGATCCGGCGAGACCGACCTGTTCATCCGCCCCGGCTATCGCTTCAGGGTCGTCGACGGCCTGATCACCAACTTCCACCTGCCGCGCTCGACCCTGCTGGTGCTGGTGGCGGCCTTTGCCGGCCGTGAGCGGATCCTGAACGCCTACCGGCAGGCGGTTACCGAGCGCTACCGGTTTTTCAGTTATGGAGACTGTATGTTGATTCTTGGGGGAGTGGCGCGTGGTGAGTGAGGAGGGTGTGGCGGGGCCTTTGTCGTTTACGCTGCTAGCCGGCGATCACGGTTCGGCGGCCCGACGTGGCCGGGTGCTGACCCGGCGTGGGCCGATCGAGACACCGGCGTTCATGCCGGTCGGCACCCAGGGGACGGTCAAAGGGATGCTGCCGGAGCGGCTGCGCGACATCGGCGCGCAGATCATCCTCGGCAACACCTACCATCTCTACCTGCGCCCCGGGCACGAACTGATTGCACGGCTCGGCGGTTTGCATCGCTTCATGAACTGGCCGGGGCCGATTCTGACCGACAGCGGCGGTTTCCAGGTATTCAGTCTCGGTGACCTGCGCAAGATCGATGAGCAGGGGGTCCGCTTCCAGTCGCATATCGACGGCAGCGCCCATCGGCTCTCGCCGGAAATCTCCATCGCCATTCAGGAGGCGCTCGGTGCCGACATCATGATGGTGTTCGACGAATGCATTCCGCACCCGGCCAGCCGCGCCTATGTGGCCGAGTCGACCGACCGTTCGCTGCGCTGGGCGGCGCGCAGCAAGCAGGCGCAGAGCGATCCGACAGCGGCCCTGTTCGGCATCGTCCAGGGCGGCATGGAGCGCGACCTGCGCCTGCACAGTGCCGAACGGCTGCAAGAGATCGGTTTCGACGGCTACGCTCTCGGCGGCCTCTCTGTTGGCGAGAGTGCCGAGACGATGTATGAGGTGATGGACTGGACCCTGCCCGTATTGCCGGCCAATCGACCCCGCTACGTGATGGGGATCGGCACGCCGGAGAATCTGGTCGAGGCGGTTGCGCGTGGCGCCGATATGTTCGATTGCGTCATGCCGACCCGCAACGCCCGTAACGGTCTGCTGTTCACCCGTTTCGGCAAGCTGAGCATCAAGCAGGCGCGTCATCTCGACGATGCACGACCGATCGATCCGGAGTGTGACTGCTATGTCTGTCGTCACTATTCGCGGGCCTATCTGCGTCATCTCTATCAATCGAACGAAATTCTCGCATCAGTATTGAATACGACCCACAACCTGTATTACTATCTGCAACTCATGTCGCGGCTGCGGGAAGCGATTGCCGCCGGCAGTTTCGGCGCGTTCCGCGACGAATTCTACCGGCAGCGGGCAGAGACCGGTGATGTGTGATGTCACTCACCGGTTGAGTTTTGTCGTCTGCCGGTGCTGGCCGACCTTGGCCACGGAGACACAGAGATACGGAGAATTCAAGCTGTTGATCTGCTCAAGCAAGAAGACTTATTATTAGGCAAAGTTACATAAAATCAGGAGGATACAATGTTTGCAACCAATGCGTACGCGATGGCTGGTGGCCAGGGGCAGCAGGGAGGCGGTCTCGAAGGGATCATCATGCTGCTGGTCATGTTCGGGATTTTTTACCTGCTGTTGATCCGGCCGCAGCAGAAGCGCGCCAAGCAGCACAAGGAGTTGATCGAGGCCCTCAAGGTCGGTGACGAAGTGATCACCGCCGGCGGCATCCATGGCAAGGTGACCGCTGTGCAGGACGATGTGCTCACTCTGGAGATCGCCACCGGGGTCAAAATCCGCCTGAATCGCACTTCGATTCTGACCACTAAAAATATCCCGTCGGGGCAGGCGGAATAATCGTCGATGACCGCAGGCCCGCCGGGTGCGGGCTCTGTTCCGGAAAGGAGACAGCACGTCATCATGGCAAAAAGTCTCAAAATGCGTGCGGGTGTCGTTCTCGCCTGCCTGTTACTGGCCCTGTTCTCGTTGGCACCGACCTTCGTCAACGACGGGCTGCCGGAATTCTGGCGCAACGCCATCGATCCGATTCATCTCGGCCTCGACCTGCAGGGTGGTATCCACCTGGTGCTCGGCGTCGACGTGGAAAAGGCGGTGGAGAGCCGTATCGACACGATCATCGATCAGTCGGAGACGCTGCTGCGCGAGCAGGATATCGTCTACAAGCGCGTGGAACGCGCTTCCGGCCATCGAGTGGTGGTCACTGTCTATGACGAGGATGCCGGCCGCCAGGTCGACCGGCTGATGGACGAGTCGTTCCCCAGCCTGGAGACCATGACTCTCACCAAAGCTGGTGGCTACATCGAGAAGAACTATCGCCTCAGCGACAGCGAGATCGAAGCGATCGGCGAGTATGCCGTGCGGCAGGCTCTGGAGACTCTGCGCAACCGGGTCGATCAGTTCGGGGTCAGCGAGCCGACCCTGCAGCGTCAGGCGGGGAACCGCATCCTGATCCAGCTTCCCGGCGTCAAGGATCCGCAGCGGGCCATCGACCTGCTCGGCAAGACCGCCCGCCTCGAATTCAAGATGGTCATCGAAGAGGCCAACCCGCAGGAGGCTCTCAAGGGGCAGTTGCCGCCCGGTGGTCAACTCCTCTATGAGCGGCGCGGCGACCGGTTGCGTGGCACCCTCACCGAGACACCGATCGTGGTGGAGAGCAAGACCGTGCTGACCGGCGATCTGCTCAGCGATGCCAACGTGCGCATCGACACCCGTTTCAACGAGCCGTATGTCGCCATCGATTTCAACGCGGTCGGTGCCAAGCGCTTCGACCAGATCACCGCCGCCAACGTCGGCCGGCGTATGGCCATTGTTCTCGACGATACGGTCTATTCGGCACCGGTGATCCGTGAGCGGATCTCCGGCGGCAGCGCCCAGATCAGCGGCAGTTTCACGGAACAGGAGGCGACCGATCTGGCGATTGTTCTGCGGGCCGGTTCTCTGCCGGCACCGGTCGAGATCCTCGAGAACCGGACTGTCGGGCCGTCCCTCGGTCAGGATTCGATTAACCAGGGGATCGTCTCGGTGCTGATCGGCGGGCTGCTGGTGATTCTCGCCATTCTGGTCTATTACCGGCTTTCCGGCCTGGTCGCCAACCTCGTTCTGACTCTCAACCTGGTCTTCATCATGGCGATGCTCGCCCTGTTCGGTGCGACGCTCACTCTGCCGGGGATTGCCGGTATCGTTTTGACCGTCGGCATGGCGGTCGATGCCAACGTGCTGATCTTCGAACGCATCCGTGAGGAGTTGCGTCTTGGCCGGACAGCCCGGGCGGCCCTCGATGCCGGCTACAGCAAGGCGTTTCTGACCATCATCGACGCCAACGTGACGACCCTGATCGCCGCTCTGGTGCTGTTCCAGTTCGGCTCTGGACCGGTCAAGGGGTTTGCGGTGACTCTGTCGATCGGCATCATCGCCTCGCTGTTCACGGCGATTTTCGTCTCACGGCTGATCTTCGATTTCTTCCTGGAGCGGCGCGCTGTCGAGCGTTTGAGTATTTAGGAGTTTTGCATGCAGATCATCAGATCCGATATCAATCTCGATTTCATCGGTAAACGCAAGATCGCCGCCGTCTTCTCCGCCGTGCTGATTCTGGCGGGACTCGTTTCCCTGCTGGTGCAGGGCGGGCCGAACTACGGCATCGATTTCGCCGGCGGCACCCTGGTTCAGGTCAAATTCAGCGAAGCGACCGATGCCGGCCGGATCAAGGCCGCCCTGGATGATCTGAGCCTCGGCTCGATCGTGGTGCAGCGCTTTGGCGATGACCCGAACGAGTTCCTGGTGCGGGTGCAGGAAGCGCGTGGAGAAGGAGAGCAGGCTCTGTCCCGGCAGATTTCTGCCAGCCTCGAGAAGATTTATGGCAAGGACCAGGTCGACCTGCGCCGGGTCGAAATGGTCGGTCCCCAGGTCGGCAAGGATCTGCGTCAGAAGGGGCTGTTGGCGATCTTCTATGCCATGCTCGGCATCCTCGTCTATATCACCTGGCGCTTCGAGTTCCGCTTCGCCGTCGGTGCGATTGTCGCTCTGCTGCACGACGTGCTGATCACTCTCGGGGCCTTCTCGATCTCCGGGCGGGAGATCGACCTGCCGATCATCGCCGCGTTTCTCGCCATCGTCGGCTATTCTCTGAATGACACCATCATCGTCTACGACCGGATCCGCGAGAATGTCGGCAAGCATCAGAAGAGCGGCTTCGCCACGGTGATCAACCGCTCGATCAACGAGACCCTGTCGCGCACCATCCTCACTTCGGGGACCACCTTGCTGGTGGTGCTGGCCCTGTTCATCTTCGGTGGCGGGGTGATCCACAACTTCGCCTTCGCCCTGCTGATCGGCATTCTGGTCGGCACCTATTCATCGATCTTCGTCGCCAGCCCGGTGCTGATCTTCTGGCAGGATTTTCGTCAAAAGCGCCGCGCGTCGGCGGCCACCTCAGGGAGTGCCTCATGAGTAAAGAAACCATTCTTGTCGGTATTGTCGCCCTGGTCGCCGGTCTGGTGGTCGGCCTGCTGATCGGCCAGAAAACCTCGACCGCGCCGACCGCCCGGCCGGCCGGATCACCGGCGCCGGCCCAGGTGCCGACGGTCAACCTGCAGCAGAAACTCAACGAACTGAAGAGCATTGTTGCTCGCGAGCCGGAAAACCGCCAGGCGTGGATCACCCTCGGCAATGAGTACTTCGACTCCAACCAGTTTATGAACGCCATCGAGGCCTACGACAAGGCGCTGGCAATTGACCCGAATGACGCCAATGTGCTGACCGATCAGGGGGTGATGTTCCGTCGCCTCGGCTGGTTCGACCGGGCGATCACCAACTTTAACAGGGCCAACGAAGCCGACCCCACTCATGCGACCAGCATCTTCAATCTGGGCATTGTCTACCGCTACGATGTGCAGGACTTTGCCAAGGCCAAAGAGGCGTGGATGCGCTTTTTAGAGGTCAATCCGAACGGCCCCGGCTCGGATCGGGTCCGCCAGGAGCTGGAGTTCCTGCAGACCCACCCGGACGTTCCGTCCCTGCAGTAACGTTGAAGGACTGTTGGCCACCGGGCCGGAGAGACTCTCCGGCCCGGTCGCGTTTCGGGAGGATGGCATGATCGGTTTGCCCGGCAGATGGCTGGTTGTCCCCCTGGCTCTGCTGTCCCTCTGCGGCTGCCTGTCGTCACACTCGCAACAATTCATCGGCGGCGAACTGCAGGGGGAACTGCACTGGAGCGGCGAGGTGCGACTGGCCGGCGATGTTGTTGTTGCCGAATCGGCCCGCTTGACCATCGCACCGGGGACCCGGATCCGTTTTCTGCCGGCGATCGCGGACGGCCTGGTCGATCACCCGAACTTCCCCGGCAGCGAACTGATCGTGCGTGGCGAGATCGTGGCGATCGGCCGACCGGACGCACCGATCGTGTTCGAGTCGATCGATCCGCACGCGGGACCCGGCTCGTGGGGCGCTGTCAACCTCGAGGGGAGTCCGAACGCTCTCTTCGCGTATTGCCTGTTTCGCCAGGCCGACAGCGCCGTGCACAGCCGTGATTCGACGGTGGTCGTGCGGCAGAGCCTGCTTGAGCACAACCTGGTCGGCTTGCGCTTCAACAACAGCGACATCCGCATCGAGCAGAACCTGTTGCGCAATAATCATGCGGCGATCCGCTTCCACTTCGGCGCGCCAAAAATCGAACAGAATCTGTTTACCGACAACCACGTCAACCTGTTTTTCACCTCCTTCCCGCGCGATTACCTGATCCGTGCCAATCGTTTCGGCCCGGCCAGCAAATACCAGGTGGTCCTCGGCGAAGAGGTTCCCGACGACGTGCAGCTGGCCGACAATTTCTGGGACGCCGATGTGCAACGTCAACCGGAGGAGCTTTTTTACGACGGTCGGCGCAGCTCCTATCTCGGTCGGGTCAGGACCGAGCCGGTTCTGACGGCACCGCCGGTTAACAGCGGTCTCACATGGACCCCGTAACCGAACGCCAGTGGCGTCGGCGCGCGGAAACGCCTGACGAGGGTCGCGTTGCCGAACTGGCGGCGCGCCTCGGTCTGGAGCGGTTGACGGCCCGTCTGCTGCTCGGTCGCGGTCTCGATGGCGGTCATGCCGAGACGTTTCTGCGTGCTCGCCTGGCCGATCTCCCCGACCCGTTCCGGCTGCCCGATATGCAGCGCGCTGTCGACCGACTGGCGGCGGCGATTGCCGCCGGCGAGCCGGTCGCCGTGCATGGCGACTACGATGTCGATGGCATCAGCGGGACCGCGCTGCTGGTGGCAGGGCTGCGGCTTCTTGGGGCCGAGGGGGTCAGCTGGCATATCCCCCTGCGGCTGCGCGACGGCTACGGCCTGTCGGCGGCGGCCCTGCATGACGCCGCGGCGGCGCGGGTGGCGGTGGTCGTCACCGTCGACTGCGGCGTGTCCGCCCATGCCGAGGCGGTCCTGGCCGGGCAGCTCGGTCTCGATCTGATCGTCACTGATCACCACCAGCCACCGACCGAGCTGCCGCCGGCGTTCGCCTTGGTCAATCCGCACTGTGCAACCGGCCTCGACGAGTTCACCGATCTGGCCGGCGTCGGCGTCGCCTTTTTTCTTTTGATTGCTCTACGCAAGCAGCTCCGTGATCACGGTCGGTTCGCCGCCGGGGCGGAGCCAGATCTGCGTCAGTTGCTCGACCTGGTCGCCCTCGGCACCATCGCCGACCTGGTGCCGTTGCGCGGTGTCAACCGTGCGCTGTGCAAGGCTGGCCTGGCACTCCTGAACAGTGATCACCGCCCCGGCATCGCCGCTCTCAAGCAGGTGGCCGGGGTCGACAGCGTGACCACCGGGACGGTCGGCTTCCAGCTGGCGCCGCGCCTGAATGCGGCCGGCCGTCTGGAAGATGCCGGCCGCGGTGTCGACCTGCTCCTCGAACCCGAGTTTGCCAGCGCGCTGCCTTCGGCCCAACACCTCGATCAATGCAACCGCGAACGCCGCGACCTCGAAGAGCAGACCTTCCGTGCCGCCGAGGCGGCCCTGGCCGCACTGCCGCGTCAGCAGCGGCATGGCATCGTCCTGGCCGGGGAGGGTTGGCACCCGGGCGTGATCGGCATTGTCGCCAGCCGGCTGGTGGAGCGTTATCACCGGCCGACGGTGCTGATTGCCCTCGATGGCGACACCGGCAAAGGTTCGGCCCGGTCGATCCGCGGCTTCCATCTCTATCAGGGGCTTGAGGCATGCGCCGACTGCCTGGATGGCTTTGGTGGCCACGCCATGGCCGCCGGGCTGACCGTGGCGGCAGCCCGGGTCGATGCTTTTGCCGAGGCGTTCGACCGCCTGGCCCGCGCCCGGCTCAACGACGACGATCTGATCCCCTCCCTGTATCACGACGGCAGTCTGTTGCTGGAAGAGGTCGACCTGGCGGTTCTGCAGGAGCTGGCCAGTCTGGCGCCGTTCGGTATCGGCAACCCGGAGCCGGTTCTGCTGGTCGAGGGGGCGCGGGCCATGCAGGTGCAGACCCTTAAGGATCAGCATCTGAAATTCACCGTCTGTCAGGGGGGCTACGGCCACCCGGCCATCGCCTTCGGTATGGCCGAACGGCGGAGTGAACTCCAGGGGGCGATCGATCTGCTGGTGTCACCGCAGATCAACAGCTACCGTGGACGCGAGACCGTGCAGCTGCGGGTCAAGGATGTGCGGCCTGCGCTGACGGATTGAGAGCGGCTGTTGATTGGTTGATGGTTTGAAAGCCCTGTATGTTTGACTGGATTGCCGTAAGCCATCATAATTACCGGACGTCCCAACATCCTGTCGTCCGTCGTCACCACGGCTTGCGTTTTCAGCAGAGCGATGACAAGCAGGATGGCGGACCGGAGTTTTGTTTTGAACGACTCACCACGGGATCAGGTCATGAAAAAACTCCCCATCGGCATTCAGACCTTCGAGAAGATTCGCGGCGATGATTATGTCTACGTCGACAAGACCGGCCTGGCTTGTCAGCTCATCGAGCAGGGGAGTTATTATTTCCTGGCCCGCCCCCGCCGGTTCGGTAAAAGCCTTCTGGTCTCCACCCTGCAGGCGCTGTTCGAGGGGCGCAAGGAGCTGTTTACCGGGCTGGCTGCCGAAAGCCGCTGGGACTGGTCGGTCAACTACCCGGTGATCAAGATCAGCTTCGGTGGGGTGGCGCGGGATCTGGCCGAGATGAAACAGGATGTGGTCAACATCCTCGGCGAGAACCAGCGTCGGCTTGGCATCGACTGCCCGCTCCCGGCTGACATCGGTGGTTGCCTCAAGTTTCTGATCATGGCAGCCCGGGAGAAGTTTGGCCAGAACGTGGTGGTGCTGGTGGATGAATACGATAAGCTGATCCTCGACAACCTCGACCAGCCCGAGGTGGCCATGCAGGGGCGGGAAGTCTTGCGCGATCTCTATACCACCATCAAGGACAGCGACGAGTACCTCAAGTTCGCTTTTTTGACCGGAGTCAGCAAGTTCAGCAAGGTGTCGGTGTTCAGCGGTCTGAACAACCTGGAAGACATCAGCCTGAACAAGGATTACGCCACCCTGTGCGGTTATACCCAAAATGATCTGGAAACGACCTTTGCCGGGCATCTCGCCGGTGCCGACATGGCCCAGGTGCGCGACTGGTACAACGGCTACAATTTTCTTGGCGATCCAGTCTACAATCCCTTCGATATCCTGTTGTTCATCAAGAACGGTCACCAGTTCGAAAACTACTGGTTCGCCACCGGCACGCCGACCTTTCTGGTCAAGTTGATCCAGGAGCACAACTATTATGTTCCGCGGCTCGACAAGCTGCAGGTCAGTAAAAGCCTGCTCGACAGCTTCGATATCGAGTCGATCGAACTGGAGCCGATTCTGTTTCAGACCGGCTACCTCAGTATCAAGCAGGCATGTCAGACCGATTTCGGGCCGCAGTACACCCTGGGATACCCCAACAAGGAAGTCGCTATCTCCTTCAACGACATCCTGATCCGCTATCTGACCACACAGAGCAACGTTCTGCCGGTGAAAAACCGGCTGCTCGATGTCCTGAAACAGGCGAACCTGCCCGCCTTCGAGCAGACCCTGAAATCGCTGTTCGCCGCGATCCCCTATCACAATTATGTCAAAAACACCATCGCCAGCTTTGAGGGGTATTACGCCAGCGTGGTGTATGCCTACCTCGCCAGCCTCGGTCTGGATCTGACCGTTGAGGACGCCACCAGCAAGGGGCGGATCGATCTGACCATCCGCATGCCGGAACGGGTCTACATTATCGAGTTCAAGGTGGATGGTGCAGGCAAGGCTCTGGAGCAGATCAAGGCTCGCGGCTACCAGCAGAAGTATCTCGGCAGCGGCAAGCAGATCATCCTGCTCGGGATCGATTTCGACTCCGAGGCGAAAAACGTCAGTCGGTTCGAGTGGGAGAAGATGTAGGGGCGGCCTTAAAGTCCCCTTCGGGAAAGGGGGGATTTAGGGGGAATTTGCTTTGCTTGTGTTTGGGGTCA
>JAVVDS010000006.1:24551-66564 GCA_032251295.1 Desulfuromonadales bacterium
CATGTTTGGGGTCAGGTCTTGAAATGACATATTTTTTGCTGGTGACTGTTGCCAGGGCGGTAGATTTGTCGAGTCTGACTCGATTGATCCAATGAATCGCAGGTGGTCGGTCGAGTACCGCGATGCTCGGTACGAGTACGAGCTTTTTGCGATAAAGTCATCGACCCACGGTTCGACAAGCTCACCATGAACGTCATTTCTATGGGTGAACGGCCCTTTTCAAGACCGTCGACCATCAACCGTCATCTTCTCCGTTACCGCCTGGTTCCGCTCCCCCTCAGATGGACAAACCAGTAGGCGAAACCGACGAAGACCACCCCACCGATAATGTTACCGAGGGTGACCGGCACCAGATTGGCGATGAAGAAGCTGCTCCAGTCGAGGCCCGGCAGGTCGAGACCGAGCCGGCTCTCCAGCAGCAGGCCGGTGGGGATGAAGTACATGTTGGCCACCGAGTGCTCGTAACCGCTGGCGACAAAGGCCATGATCGGCATGTAGCAGGCGAGCATCTTGCCGGGGATATCGCGGGCAGCGGTGGCCATGAACACCGCCAGGCAGACCAGCCAGTTGCAGAGGATGCCGCGGATCAGGGCGACCTCGAAGGGGAGCTGGCACTTGGCCTGGGCAATGGCCAGGACATGCTCGGCGACCCGCCCGGTCTGCCAGAGTTCCGACTGTACCATCAGCCAGGCGAAGAACAGTGAGCCGGCCAGGTTGCCGAGGATGACCACCGTCCAGTTTTCGGCAATCTTCCCCCAGGGGAGCTGACCGTGCAGGGCGGTCTTGGTCAGCAGGCTGTTGCCGGTGAACAGCTCGGCGCCGCAGATCACCACCAGCATCAGGCCGAGGGAGAAGACGCTGCCGCCGAGCAGGCGACTGATCCCCAGACCGACGTGCTCGGCCGCATCGGAGGTGACCAGGGTGGCGAGTTCCGCCCCGAAAGCGATGTAAAAGCCGGCCAGAAGACTCAGGACCAGGGTGCGCGACAGCGGCTGGGTCAGAATGCGCTGACCGTTTTTCGCGATCGCCTCGGCCGTTTCGGCCGGGGTCAGAAACCGCTTCTCCATCACATCCCCAGGTCGGCCGCCAGCCGGTCCCAGGCCGGCAGGCTGCGCTCGATCATCTCCATCTCGACGCAGTAGGCGATCCGGAAATAGCCGGGCGCGCCGAAACCGGAACCGGGCACCAGCAGGAGATTGTGCTGCATGGCGCAATTGACGAACTCGACGTCATCGGCCAGCGGCGACTGCGGGAACAGGTAGAAGCCGCCGCCCGGCTTGACCATTTCGAAGCCGAGGCCGGTCAAGTGCGCGTAGAGCCGGTCGCGTTTCTGCTGGTACGCGCCGACATCGACGCTTTCGCCCTGCAGCACCGCCACCAGCCGCTGCATCAAGGCCGGCGCGTTGACGAAGCCGAGCACCCGGTTGCAGAAGATCGCTCCCTCCATGAACCGGCTGACATCGTCCATGACCGGATTGGCGGCGAGAAAGCCGATCCGTTCGCCGGGCAGAGCCAGATCCTTGGAGTGCGAGCTGACCAGGATGGCGTTGCGGATACAGGCGAACACCGGCGGCACCGGGGTGCCGTCGAAGGCCAGGCGGGCGTACGGCTCGTCGGAGATCACGTAAATGGTCTCGCCGAACTCCTGCTGCTTGCGCTGCAGCATCCGACCGAGTTCGGCCAGGGCGGCGGCCGGGTAGACGGCGCCGGTCGGGTTGTTTGGCGAGTTGATGATGATGGCGCGCGTTTTGGCACTGATGGCCGCCTCGATGGCGGCGATGTCGAGCTGGAAGGTGGCGCGGTCGGTCCAGACCTCGCGGCTGACGCCACCGTGATTGTCGATGTAGAACTTGTATTCGACGAAGTAGGGGGCGAGGATGAGCACTTCGTCGCCCGGGTTGAGAATGGTCTTCAGCGCCACGTTCAGGCCGCCGCCGGCGCCGCAGGTCATGACCAGATGTTCGGCGCCGACCGGCTGGCCGGAGGCTTTGGCGAGAACCTCGGCGATCGCCTGGCGGGTCTCCGGGTAGCCGGCGTTGTTCATGTAGCGGTGCATGCCGGGGAGCGGCTGTTCGGCCAGTCGACGCAGTTCGCGCAGGAAGGCGGCCGGCGGTTCGACACAGGGGTTGCCGAGGGTGAAATCGAAGACCTTGTCGGCGCCGTGCTCGGCGACCAGGGCGGCACCCTGCTCGAACATGCGGCGAATCCAGGAAGACGCTTCGATGGCGGTGCTCACTTTGCGGGCAATGGTCATGGCAGACTCCGGAATTTTCGGGGGGATGGAGCGACAGTCAGGTGGCGCGAGTTTAGCTGGCGCCGCGCGACAGGTCAAGCGTCGTCGCGTCAGCAGGCACCATGGATGAAGACGTCGACAAACTTGCATTTCCGCGGGCTATCGGCTAGATTTCCCACTCCGCAACGCCATCCCCGCTTTCAGGAGCTTTGCCAGTGGCTGATCCGAGTCTGCAGAGGTTGCGCCGGGAGATCGATCAGATCGATGACCGGATTCTCGAACTGCTCAATCGCCGCGCCGAACTGGTCGTCGAGGTCGGTCGGACCAAGCAGGACAGTCAGGGCGAGTTCTATGTGCCGAGTCGCGAACAGGCGATCTACGAGCGCCTGGTGGCCGGCAACCCCGGACCGTTTCCGGCCGATGGCCTGCGCCGGGTTTTTCGGGAGATCATCTCCGCCTCCCTCGCCCTGGAACAGCCGCTCAAGGTTGCTTTTCTCGGCCCCCAGGCGACTTACACCCACGTGGCGGCCATGCAGCAGTTCGGTTTTTCCGCCCAGCTGGTGCCGCAGAAGAGCATCGGAGCGATTTTCGAGGAAGTCGCCCGCGGCCGCGCCAGTTACGGGGTGGTGCCGGTGGAGAATTCCAACGAAGGGGTGGTCTCCCATACCCTCGACATGTTCATGTCGGCCGAGCTGAAGATCATCGCCGAGATCCTGCTCGAAGTCTGCCACGATCTTCTCAATCTGAGCGGCCGGCTTGACGATATCCGTCGGGTGGTGTCGCATCCGCAGGCCCTCGGCCAGTGCCGGGGCTGGCTGGAAGAGAACCTGCCGGACATTCCTCTGGTCGATGCCGCAAGCACCGCCTCGGCGGCGCAGCAGGCGGCCGAGGACGAAGGGACGGCGGCGATCGCCAGCGAGACGGCCGGTGTCCTCTACGGCCTGCGCGTGGTCAAGCACAAGATCGAGGACAACCCGAATAATTTCACCCGCTTTCTGGTGATCGGCCGACAGGGTCAGGGGCCGAGCGGTCGCGACAAGACCTCGATCCTGTTCAGCGTCAAAGATCAGGCCGGCGTCCTCTACCACATGCTCGAACCGTTCTACAAACGCAACATTAACTTGACCAAGATCGAGAGCCGGCCGATGAAGAGCAAGGCCTGGGAATACATCTTCTTCCTCGACATGGACGGCCATGTCGAAGATGCCGACGTCGGCGCTGCCATCGAGGAGCTGCGCGGCTACTGCCAGTTTCTCAAAATCCTCGGCTCCTACCCGCGGGCACGCTAGGGGAGGACCGTTTATTTGTTGAATCGTTGAACTGTTGGGGCGTTTGGCTTTGGCTGCTGAGATCGGGTAAGGGGCGTGCAAAAAAAAGAATTCTACATTGACAGACTGGCGATTGTCGGCGTCGGCCTGATCGGCGGATCCCTCTCTCTGGCACTGAAACAGGCGGGAGCGGTCGGTGAAGTTATCGGCATCGGTCGCGGGCGCGCCAATCTCGATCAGGCTTTGCAGCTCGGCGTGATCGATCGCGCTACCCAGGATCTGGCGGCTGGCGTGGCCGGCGCCGACCTGGTCTTTCTGGCCACCCCGGTGCTGGCCCTCGGCGAGGTCGCCCGGCAGATGATGCCGCACCTCAAGGCGGGGGCGATCCTCACCGACGGCGGCAGCGTCAAGCAGGCGGTGATCGAAGCCATCGAACCGCACCTGCGGCCGGATGTGCATTTCGTTCCCGGACATCCGATTGCCGGCACGGAAAACAGCGGTGCCGCCGCGGCGTTTGCCGAACTCTACCGGCAGCGGCGCTGCATCCTGACACCGACGGCCCGGACCGACCAGACGGCCCTGGAGACGGTCCGCCGCATGTGGCAGCTCGCCGGCAGCGAGGTGGTGGTCATGGATGTCGACAAGCACGACCGGGTGCTGGCGGCGATCAGTCATCTGCCGCACATGGTCGCCTACGCCCTGGTCAATGCCGTCGGCGCCTACGATCGCTACGACGAGAACATCCTCGAGTATTCGGCCGGCGGTTTTCGAGACTTTACCCGGATCGCCTCGTCCGATCCGACCATGTGGCGCGATATCGCCCTGACCAATCGCGACGCGCTGCTCGAGATGATGAGCCAGTTCGAACGCTTTTTCGCCGAACTGAAAGAGGATGTCGCCGCCGGCGATAACGAGCGCCTTTTCGAATTCTTCCGTCGCTCCAAGCAGAGTCGCGACGAGATCCTGTGACGTCGCACGGAGGCTCAAGAGATGTCTGCTGACACGCAACAAACGCAAACGGTCGAGCCGGCCAAAAGTCTGCGCGGCGAGCTCCGGGTGCCGGGTGACAAGTCGATCTCCCATCGCTCCATCATGCTCGGTTCCCTGGCCGAGGGGACGACCCGGGTGCGGGGCTTTCTCATGGGCGAGGACAACCTCGCCACCTGGCGGGCTTTCGCGGCGATGGGGGTCGATATCCAGCGCCGCGGCGAGACCGAGCTGACGATCGCAGGCCGCGGCCTCGATGGCCTGCGCGAACCGGGCGACGTTCTCGATTGCGGCAACTCCGGCACCACTATGCGCCTGATGACCGGCCTCCTCGCCGGCCAGGCGTTCTTCAGCGTGCTGACCGGTGATCAGTACCTGCGCCGTCGGCCGATGCAGCGGGTGATTACGCCGCTGACGACCATGGGGGCGCGCATCTGGGGACGCGACGGTGGCGAACGGGCGCCACTGGCAATCCAGGGGGGAGCGCTGCGACCGGCCGATTATGCTTCGCCGATCGCCAGTGCCCAGGTCAAGTCGGCCCTGCTGCTGGCCGGGCTGTACGCCGACGGGGAGACCCGCGTCACCGAACCGCACCTGTCGCGCGACCACAGCGAACGGATGCTCGCCTATTTCGGCGCCGACATCAACCCTTTCTCCGGCGGGGTCAGCTTGAAGGGGCGGCCGCGGCTGGTCGCCCGCGAAGTCGAGATCCCCGGCGATATCTCTTCGGCGGCGTTCTTTCTGGTCGCCGGACTGATCGTCCCCGGCGCCGAACTGTTGATCCGCAACGTCGGTATCAACCCGACCCGCAGCGGCGTGATCGACATCCTGCGCGCCATGGGCGGGCGCATCGACCTGGTTGACGAAAGGGTCGAATCGGGCGAACCGGTCGCCGATCTGCTGGTGCGGCACAGCGACCTGCACGGCATCGAGATCGGTGGCGAACTGGTGCCGCGCGCCATCGACGAATTCCCGGTCATCAGCGTCGCCGCCGCTCTGGCGCACGGCGAGACCGTGATCCGCGACGCTGCCGAGCTGCGGGTCAAGGAGACCGACCGGATCGCCGCCATGGTCAGTGAACTGGGCAAACTCGGCGCACAGGTCGAGGCCCGGCCGGACGGCATGCGCATTGTCGGCGTCGAGCGCCTGACCGGCGTCCAGGTCAGTTCTCACGGCGATCACCGGATCGCCATGAGCATGGCCGTCGCCGCCCTGAGCGCGTCGGCACCGGTCACGATCGACGACACATCCTGTACGCAAACCTCGTTCCCCGGCTACTGGGAGCTGCTGGCCCGGGTCGTCGGCGGGGAGTGAACGGGCCGGGCCGCCAGGACGGTTTTTGCGGAAGAATCAACACTCAACGTTTCAACGAATTGTAACCATTGAGCTTTTCGCGAGGCGGATCCGTGATATGTTGACTTGTCGCGGCATGGCGACCCCTCATCCGGCCTTCGGCCACCTTCTCTCAGGGGGAGAAGGGGTCTCTTTCTGTAAAGATGTTATGGTGGCTCTCTCCCTTGAGGGCTGAGGGGGAAGCCTCGCATGAATAGTTACAACGAATCACCAGTTCAACGAATCAACGGATTTTATGCGCAAACCGATTATCGCCATTGATGGTCCTTCCGGAGTCGGCAAGAGTACCCTGAGCAAGCTATTGGCCCGGGAGCTCGGTTATCTCAATCTTGACACCGGTGCCATGTACCGCAGTGTCGCCCTGGCGGCCGAGCGCCGGGGAATCGATCCTGCCGATGAGCAGGCGCTCGGCCGGCTCTGCCGGACTATTCGTATCGAATTCGATCGCGCCGGCGCCGAGGAGCGGGTGCTGCTCGACGGCGAAGATGTCTCCGCGGCGATCCGGACTCCGGCCGTCAGTCTGCTGACCGCCCGGGTCGCGGCCTCGCCGACCGTGCGGCAGGCGATGGTGGCCCGGCAGCGTGAGCTGGGGGCTGATGGCGGTGTGGTTCTTGAAGGTCGGGACATCGGCACCGTGGTCTTCCCCGAGGCCGAGTTCAAGCTGTTTCTGACCGCTTCGACCGAGGAGCGCGGTCGGCGCCGCTTCCTCGAACTGCAGAGCAAGGGGGTCGATGTCGACCTGGCGCGGACCATCGCCGAGGTCGAGGCGCGCGACCGGGCCGACAGCGGCCGGGAGACGGCACCGCTGCGGCCGGCCGAGGATGCCGTGCGGCTCGACACCGGCGATCTCGATATCGGTGGCGTGCTGCGCCGGGTCCTCGAACTGGTCCGGACCAAAATCGGCCCGTCGGCTGCGGGTGCAGGCTGAGCCGGTGGAGATTCTGCTCGCCAAAAGTGCCGGGTTCTGTTTCGGCGTGACCCGGGCCATCAAGCTGGCCTCGGAAACGGCCAGCGAAGCGGCGCGGATCAGCTCCCTCGGGCCGATCATCCATTCGCCGCAACTGGTTGCCAAGCTGGCCGAACAGGGGGTTGATATCGTCGATACGGTCGAGGAGATCGATACGACCGCGGTCATTATCCGTTCCCATGGCGCCAGTGCCGACGAGGTTGAGCGGATCCGCAAGCGCGGTCTCGATATCGTCGACGCGACCTGCCCGTTCGTCAAAAAAGCCCAGGAGGACGCCGCCCTGCTCAGCAGGGAAGGCTACACCGTCGTGGTGGTCGGCGAGGCCGAGCACCCGGAAGTGCAAGGGATCGTCTCTTACGCTGCTGCGGGGCAGGTCCATGTGGTCGCCAACCGGCAGCAGGCCGGTGCTCTGCCGCGACTGGCCAGGGTCGGGATCGTCGCCCAGACGACCCAGTCGCTGCAGAACCTGCAGCAGGTCGCGGCGGCCTGTCTGCCGCGATGTTCGGAGCTGCGCGTCTTCAATACCATCTGTGACGCGACCAAGGTTCGGCAGGACGAGGCCCGCGAGATTGCCGGTCAGGTCGATCTGATGCTGGTGATCGGCGGCTTCAACAGTGCCAACACGACCCGCCTGGCACGTATCTGTCACGAGATCCAGCCGCGCACCTTCCATATCGAAACCGCCGAACAGGTCGAAGGTTCCTGGCTTGACGGCGTCGATCGGGTCGGCGTGACGGCCGGTGCCTCCACCCCTCGCTGGCTGATCGAAGAGGTCATCGCCCGGGTCAATCTGCTGACAAAATAAACATTTGTGTTTTCGAAATCCCTATGTTATGTTCGCCAGCCATGGTCGACGGCCATGGCGTCGCTTGGCGACGGAATTCGTACGGGGGTAAATGGTAAATGGTGGAAACTAACAACACAACGGACAACATGGACAACGAAGAGATGAACGACATGGACCTGGATATGGACATGGAACAGGATTTCGAGACCCTGTTCGAGAACAGTCTCCAGGAGCCGAATGTCGGTGACGTCGTGCCCGGCACGATCGTTCAGGTGAATGACGACAACGTGGTGGTCGATATCGGCTACAAATCGGAAGGCGTGATTCCTCTCGTCCAGTTCCGGGACGAAGAGGGGAAGGTCGACCTCAATGTCGGCGATGTCGTCGATGTCCTGTTCGAACGCCGTGAAAACGAGAGCGGTCTGATCTCCCTCTCCAAGGAAAAGGCCGATCGGCAGAAGATCTGGACAGCTCTGGAAGAGGGTTCGGTGGTCGAAGGGCGGATTGTCGGCCGCATCAAGGGCGGTCTGACCGTCGACATCGGTGTCAACGCCTTCCTGCCCGGTTCCCAGGTCGATATCCGCCCGGTGCGCAACCTGGAAAAGCTGATCGGTGTGAGCTTCGACTTCAAAATCATCAAGCTGAACAAGCGCCGTGGCAATATCGTTCTGTCGCGTCGCGTCCTCCTCGAGGAGCAGCGTGACTCGATGCGGACCAAGACTCTCGAAGTTTTGGCAGAGGACCAGGTCCTCGAAGGTGTGGTGAAGAACCTGACCGACTACGGTGCCTTCATCGACCTCGGTGGCATCGACGGTCTGCTGCATATCACCGACATGTCCTGGGGGCGGGTCAACCACCCGAGCGATGTGATTAACGTCGGCGACAAGGTCAATGTCAAGGTTCTCAAGTACGACCGCGAGCGTGAGCGGGTCTCCCTCGGTCTGAAGCAGATCACTCCCGACCCGTGGGTCGAAGTGGAAGCCCGTTATCCGGTCGGCGAAAAAATCAAGGGGAAAGTGGTCAGCCTCACCGACTACGGCGCGTTTGTCGAACTGGAGGAAGGCGTCGAAGGTCTGATCCATGTCTCGGAAATGAGCTGGACCAAGCGGATCAAGCACCCGAACAAACTCTTGACCGTGGGTGACGAAGTCGAGTCGGTGGTTCTGGCTCTCGATATCCCCAACCGGCGGATCTCCCTCGGGCTGAAGCAGATCGAACCGAACCCCTGGGAAGTGATCGGTGAGAAATTTCCCGTCGGCACCCTCATCGAAGGTCAGGTAAAGAACATCACCGACTTTGGCGTGTTTGTCGGCGTCGATGAGGGGATCGACGGTCTGGTGCATATTTCCGACCTCTCCTGGACCAAGCGGGTCAAGCACCCATCCGAACTGTTCAAAAAAGGCGATACCGTCCGTGCCGTGGTCCTCAATATTGACCGCGACAACGAACGGTTCTCCCTCGGCATCAAGCAGCTGACTCCCGACCCGTGGGACTCGATTCCGAGCCGCTATCCGGCCGGCACCATCGTCAACGGCAAGGTGACCTCGGTGACCGACTTCGGTATCTTCCTCGAAATCGAAGAGGGGATCGAAGGGCTGATCCATGTTTCGGAGCTGAGCAAGGAGAAAGTCGAATCGCCCAAGGATTTTGCTCAAGTCGGTGATGACCTTGAGGCGACAGTGCTGAATGTTGACACGGTCGATCGCAAGATCGCCCTGTCGATCAAACGGCTGAGTGATAACAAGGAAAAAGCCGAGGTTCAGGAATTCCTCGGCGCCCAGAAACAGGCGACCTCGAGTTTCGGCGAACTGCTGCAAGGAGCCATGGGGCGCAGCAACGACAAGGACTAGCCGCCGGCTAGCCGGTCCATGACAACAACCGCGCCCGGACCTGTCCGGGCGCGGTTTCTCATGCGTACAAGGTGATGAAAAAAAGCCCGTTTCTGCTCGCTTCCGGTCTGCTCGTCGGCCTGTTCGCCTTCTTTCTGCTGCTGGCGGTGGCGGTGGCGAATCTCGTTGGTCAGCCGACCCGTTTTACACTCGGCGACAAGGTCGGAGTGATCGAGGTCTTCGGGGTGATCTCCGACTCCCGGGAGATCATCGAGCATCTGCACCGCTTCCGCGACAACGACAGCATCAAGGCGATCGTGCTGCGCATCGATTCTCCCGGCGGTGGAGTCGGTGCCTCCCAGGAGATTCATGACGAAGTCCGGGCGATCGACCAGATCAAACCGGTCGTGGCATCGATGGGTTCGGTGGCGGCGTCAGGCGGCTACTACATTGCCGCGCCGGCCAGAAAGATTATCGCCAACCCGGGAACCATCACCGGCAGTATCGGTGTGATTATGCAGTTTGCCAATTTTCAGGAACTCCTGAAAAAAATTGGCCTGTACAATGAAGTGGTTAAAAGCGGGCCGCACAAGGATCTCGGTTCGCCGGTCCGGCCGATGAGCGAGGCTGACCGGCGTATCCTGCAGGCGATGATCGACGACGTCCACGATCAGTTTGTCGCGTCGGTCGCCGTCGGTCGCGACCTCGATCCGGCGCAAGTTCGGGAGCTCGCCGACGGCCGGATCTTCACCGGCCGCCAGGCGAGAGAGTTCGGTCTGGTCGATGAGTTGGGCAATCTGCAGGTGGCGATCGCCAGGGCCGGCCAGCTGGCCCGGATCGAAGGTGAGCCGACGGTTGTCTATCCGGCAAAACAGAAGCCGCGTCTGCTCGACTACCTGATCGAAGAGTCGCAGCTCAGGCTGCAACAGGTTCTCTCCAGAACCGGCAATCCCGGTCTGTACTATCTTTGGCAAGGTTTGGATCAGGAGGTATCGCGATGACGAAAAGTGAGCTTGTGGAACATCTGACGGATAACAATGGAATGCTGAACCGGCGCGCGGCCGAGGCGATTGTCAACACGATATTCGACAGCATCGGTGAGGCGCTGATCGGCGGCGACCGGGTCGAAATTCGCGGCTTCGGCTCTTTCACGGTCCGCGAGCGCGATGCCCGCGAGGCACGCAATCCCAAGAGTGGTGAACTCGTGCGCATTCCGGCGAAGAAGACACCGTTTTTCAAGACCGGCAAAGAGTTGCGCGAACGGGTCAACGTGATTTGATCGTGTGGCTGAGATCTCGGATTGGTACTGTTTTTCTTGTTTAAAAAGCAAAGAGGCCCCGTGCAAAGCAGACGGGGCCTCAGCTGTTTGTGCGCCGACCGCTCGTCGCGATCGGCATCGGCAAGCTCCGGAATGTCGACACCGCTCCGTGGAAGACCTCTCGTAACTTATGAGTGTCCGGAGGGGCATTTCAGGCGTCCCACTCGTGGGTGGGCTGGCTCACCATGCTCCTACACGGATGACACGAAACGGTTCTGATTGGTCAGCGCGTTCGGGGCGATATCGTACATTCCAGAGATTGTCAAAGAACTTGGTTGTGCTTGTCTGAAATGCTAGCATAAGCGAAACAGATGTCAAACGACTCGAGACGATTTCCGATGAATATCCCGACGGACCGGCCCAGCCGCGGTGTGTTCCGCTTCACCGTGCCGGCGGAGCGGCAGGGGGAGCGTCTCGATCAGTTCCTTGCCGGCCATCATGCCGGCCTGAGTAGGGGACTCGCCAGGTGCCTGATCGATCTGGGCGGCGTCCATCTCGACGGGCGGCGAATCAGCCGTTGCAGTCTGCTGGTGGCCGCCGGACAGCAGATCGAACTCTACATCGACGGGCTGCCTCTGACGCCGTTTGAACTGCGCGAGGAACATATCCTCTGGCGCGACCGGCACCTGCTCGCCATCGCCAAGCCGGCCGGAGTGGCGACTCAGCCGACGCCGGCCCGCTACCGGGGGACGATTTACGATGCCCTGCGCCGACTCCTCCTTGCCGGACAGAGTGGCGGTCGCCAGCCGAGTATCGGCATGGTGCAGCGGCTCGACCGGGATACCTCCGGGGTGATGGTCTTTTCGATTCACCCTGCGGCACACAAGGGTCTGTCGAGACTCTTTCACGAACGGCTGGTCGACAAGACCTATCTGGCGCTGGTCGGTGGTGAACTCACTGAGGATTCGGGCCAGTTCCGATCTTTACTGGCGCGACGCCGTTCAACCAATCGGACTGTTTCGGTGGCCCGTGGCGGCCGCTATGCGGAAACCGGCTTTCGAGTGCGCCAGCGCCTGGCCGGAGCGACCCTGGTTGAGGTGCGGCTGACGACCGGTCGTACCCATCAGATTCGTGCCCATTTCGCCGAGGCTGGTCATCCGCTGCTCGGTGATCGGGACTATGGCGGGCTGTCGGAACTGGCGGGCGTGACCCTGCCACGGCAGATGCTGCATTCCAGCCGGCTTGCCCTGATACACCCGGTGACCGGACAGCCCCTTGGCCTGAGTGCGCCGCTCGCCGCCGATTTTCGCGCGGTGCTGCAGCAGCTCGGTGTTCCCGGCCAGGCCGTGGAACCGTATGTGACGGGAGAGTAGTGATGCGTTTTCCGGAAATCGATCCGGTCATTTTTCAGGTCGGTCCCCTGGCGGTACGCTGGTACGGACTGATGTATCTGCTCGGGTTTGCCGCCGCCTATCTGCTGATTCTGCATCTTGCCCGCCTGCGTAGCCTCCCCCTGAACAGGGACGGCGTGGCCGACCTGCTGTTTCAGGGGGTGCTCGGCGTCGTCCTCGGTGGGCGGCTCGGCTATGTCCTGTTCTACAAGCCGACCTGGTACCTGTCACACCCGCTGGAGATTTTCGCTGTCTGGCAGGGGGGGATGAGTTTCCACGGCGGTCTGCTCGGCGTGGTCGTCGCCGCGGTCTGGTTCTGCCGGCGCCGGTCTCTCCCGGTGCTGCTGACCGGTGATGTGCTGGTGACCTCGGCGACGATCGGCCTCGGGCTCGGACGGGTTGGCAATTTCATCAACGGCGAACTCTGGGGTCGAGTCACCGAACTCCCCTGGGGGGTCATCTTCCCCGGTGCCGGTCCGCTGCCACGCCATCCGAGCCAGCTCTATCAGGCCGGTCTGGAAGGGCTGGTGCTGCTGGTCGTTCTCTATGGACTGCACCGGCGGCGCGTCCCTGCCGGCGTCGTCTTCTTCAGCTTTTTTCTGCTGTACGGACTGTTTCGCTTCCTGGTCGAACTGGTACGGCAGCCCGATGCGCATCTCGGTTATCTCTGGGGCGGCGCGACCATGGGGCAGCTGCTGTCGCTGCCGATGATCCTCTTCGGGGTTGGCGGCCTGGTCTGGCTGGCCCGGCGCCGGGAGACTCAATGAAAGAGCGTATTCGAGGCATTATCTTCGATTGTGACGGTGTCCTGTTCGAAAGCCGTCAGGCGAACCTCGCCTTTTACAACGCTGTGCTCGCTGAACTCGGTGCCGAACCGGTGCTGACCGATCAGGAAGAGCGCGTACAGCTCTGCCACACCGCCGCCAGTCCGGAGGTGTTTGCCGGGCTGCTCGGTGCCGAAAGAGTGCCACGGGCGCTGGCGATCGCCGAGCGCCTGGAGTACCGCCAGTTCATTCCGTGGATGGATCCCGAGCCGGGGATGCGGGACGCTTTAGAGAGCCTGTCGGCGGTTCTGCCGTTGGCCGTCGCCACCAATCGTGGCTTCAGCATGCCGCAAATTCTCGAACACTTCAGCCTGCAAGGCTACTTTCAGACCGTGGTCACCAGCCGCGATGTCGACCGACCGAAACCTTTTCCCGACATGCTGTTCGAGGCGGCATGCCGCCTCGACGTCCCGGTCGGCGACCTGCTGTTTGTCGGCGATTCCCATCTCGACCAGGCCGCGGCCAAGGCGGCCGGGATGCCGTTCGCCAACTACCGGGGCGACCTCGCTGCCGACCTGCGCATCGTGCATCATCGGCAGCTGGTCGAACTGTTTGTTCTTTAATTGAGTTTTTTCGACATTTCCAGGACGTGACCCTGGCGGGTGCGGCGGTAGCTCATGTCATCCATGATCGAACGGATCAGGTAGATACCGCGACCATGCTCTTCGAGGGGATGGCGTGGCGGACAATACTCTTCCAGATCGAAACCTGCACCGAAGTCGTACACCCGAATGATCAGCTGGTTGGCCACGATACTGATCTCGATGTGCACTTCCTTGGCCGGATCGCCTTCGTTGGCATGCTGAATGGCGTTGGCCATCGCTTCGGTCAAAACCAGGTTCAGATCGTAGGCGAGCTTCTCCCGGTCGCCGACGTAATGGCGCAGCGTGCGGGCGATGTTTTCGCCGATGTGACCGATCAGACAGAGGTAACGCGTCTGATTCGGCACCTTGATATCGACTGCAAGGCGTTCGTTCGACATGGCCTCTTTTCGTCTGCTGGCCGCTGGTGACCAGACAGTCCGTCGCTACTGCTGAAAGCTGCCGAGGGCATCCTCGGCGTCATTATAGATTTCAAAGACCCGGTGCAGTCTGGTCAGTTCGAACATCGACTTGACCTGCAGTTGCAGGCCGGTCAGCTTCAGGCTGCCGTTGCGCGAACTGGCATTCTTGAAGCCGGAAACCAGGGCGCCGAGACCGGAAGAGTCGACGAAACGGACCGCCTGCAGGTCGACCACCAGGTTGGTCTTGCCTTCTTCGAACAGTTTCAGCATCTGGGTCTTGAGATCGCCGCTGTTATGGGCATCCAGGCGCTCTTCATTGACCGCCAGCAGGACGGCGACCCCTTTGTCTTCAACGTGCAAATCCATATGTCACTCCTTAAGCTGAACCTAATGGCTGATTTCAGTCGATCCTGACAAAAAATTCCTTCTTGATTCTACCACAGGTTGCGTCGAACCGGACAGCTTCCCGCAGTCTTTCCCTTTCAAATCGCAGTTTCGGGCGTCTCGATCTGCATGACGACCAGGGAGACATCGTCCTGGAAGTGATGGTGTCCACTGAACAGGCGGACCTGCTGGATAATCACTTCGATCATCTCCTGGGCACCGAGTCGGTGGTTCTCCATGACCAGGCCCATCAGGCGCTGTTCGCCGAAAAACTCCCCCTTATCGTTGCTCGCCTCGATGATACCGTCAGTATAAAGCAGCAGCACATCGCCGGTGTCGAGAGAAATCTGCTGCCCCTCGTAGGGGAAGTCCCGCTTGACCCCGATGATCAGGCCTTCGGCATCGAGCAGGATGCAGTCCTTGCTCGCGGCACGATAAAGAACGGGGGGGGAATGTCCGGCGCTGGCGTAAAGGGCCCTGCCGCTGGACGGCTCATACTGAACATAAAACATGGTGATGAACAGCTCAGCGCGGGTCAGATCTTCATAGAGAACCTGGTTCAGTTCAGCGAGCAGCTGCACCGGCCGGATGTCGATCTGGCTGCGGGAGCGCAGCATGGAACGGGTTTCGGCCATAATCAGCGCCGCACCGATATTGTGGCCGGAGACATCGGCGACGACCAGATCGAGACGACCGTTGTCATGGAGAAGAATGTCGTAGTAGTCGCCACCGACATCCTTGGCGGGGAGGCAGATGCCGGCGAGGGAGACGTTGGGGACTGCCGGGATCCGCGACGGGAGAAGGCCGAGCTGGATATCTTTGGCGATCGCCAGCTCCCGCTGCTGCTCGCGGGCCGTGATCAGCCGGTTGGTCTGCTCGGCGTTGCGCCAGGCGATGCCGACCAGACCGGCGAGACTTTTGAACAGCTCGGTGAATTCTTCAGTGAAGATTCCCTTGGCCGACCGGGAAAAGGCCGACAGGACGCCGATCGACTCCCCTTCAATGGTGATTGGCGCGTGAGCGAAGGAGAGAATCCCCTCGCGATGAATAATCTCTTTTGTTTTCGGCTTGTTAATAAAATCGGAGTCGTTGACCACGGCAATCTGGTTGGTCAGAAACGCTTCACCGATGAAGGTCTCCATGCTCAGGTTGCGTTCCGATTCACCGAAATGCTCAGAGGTCATGCCATGATGACTGCGGACGGTCAGGGTCTGCCGTTCCTCATCGAGAATGCGGATCACACAGAGGTCGAACTTGAACTGGTCAGTGAACAGCTGCAGGATTTCGTCGAGGATCAGCTGCAGGTCGTTGCCGCTGGCAATCACCCGCGCCGTTTCATAGAGAACACCGAGCTGTTCGCGGCTGGCACTGCGGCTGATGCTGACCGAGCCGAAAATATCGAAAACATCTTCCATGTGGCTGCCGCGCGCCGCCAGGTAGTTTTCGACGATGATGCGGGCCGGGGCGGAGCCGACCGAGCCGGCCAAGGTCAACTCGGTGAAATGTTTCAGTTTGGGGACCTCCTGCTCGGAAAGGCTGCCGTGCGCATTGATTTCTCGCTCGCCAACATACCCGGCGATGGCCGCATGGGCCTGTTTTTCACCGATAAACTTGGCCATCAGCTCGACAAACTCGACGATGGAGGGCGCCCGACTGATGCGAGTCTTCTGGGTCGGCTCCTCGCGCTTTTGATAGACATCAACGAACTTGCCGACCTGCCGGTTTTCATCGGTATCCGGTTCGGTGACCAGGGAGAGGGCGACAAAGCTGCCGATATTGCCGAACATCGTCCAGAACAGGGCGTGGGACCAGATGTCGAAGCCGGCCAGGCCGAACAGGGCGGTCGGCTTGAGCAGGGCCAGTCCAAACAGTCCCTGTTCGACGAGGTTGCCCGGCAGCCAGCCGGACTGGACAAAGGAGGGGACGATCAGGGTGTAGAACCAGAGAACGAAACCGGCAATCAGACCGACCATGGCGCCGCGACGGGTTGCGCGGCGCCAGTAGAGGCCACCGATCAGGGCCGGGGCGAACTGGCTGGCGGCGACAAACGAGATCAGGCCGATATTGACCAGGGCGGCGGTTTCGCCGAGCAGCCGGTAGTAGAGATAGCCGAGAAAAATGACGGTGAAGATGGCGAGTCGCTTCAGGTTGATCAGTAAGCCGGAGAGGCTGCGGGAGCCGGGGTTCACCTTGAGGATGACCGGCATGATCAGATGGTTGAGGATCATGGTCGCCAGGGCGACCGAGGAGATCATCACCATGCCGGCTGCTGCCGAGAAGCCGCCGATAAAGACAAACAGCGCCAGCCAGGCGTGGCCTTGCTGCAGCGGCATGGTCAGGACGAAATAGTCGGCCAGACGGGTGTCGCCGTCGAAATGGAGCAGGCCGCCAAAGGCAATCGGAATCACGAACAGGTTGATGACGAACAGGTAGGCCGGAAAGCCCCACATCGCCTTGCGGATATGCTCTTCGCGGCAGTTTTCGATGACCATGACATGGAACTGGCGCGGGAGGAACATGACCGCCATCATCGCGATGAAGGTCATGCTGAACCAGTGGATGTAGGAGTTGCCTGGCGTGTCGAGTCGCAGCAGATCACGCCGTTCGGGAAAGGTTTCGACGAAACTGCGGAAGATGTCGCCGAAGCCGTCAAAGATGCCGTAGGTAACGAACAGGCCGACGGTGACGAAAGCGACGACCTTGACCAGTGACTCCAGGGCGATCGCCGCGACCAGTCCTTCGTGGCGTTCCGAGGCATCGAGGGTGCGGGCGCCGAACAGCACGCCGAACAAGGAAAGAATCAGGGTAACGGCGAAAGCGGTATCAAAGTTCAGGTCGGTGTTCGGCAGGGTGTGAAAGGCCGCGCCGACCGAATCGAGGGGAAACGAGAGCAGGTCGAAGGTGCGGGCCACCGCCTTCAACTGCAGGGCGATGTACGGCATGATGCCGAGCACCGCAAAAATGGTGACCACGGCGCCGAGTTTGGCCGACTGCCCATAGCGACTGGAGATGAAGTCAGCAATGCTGACGATTTTCTGCTCTTTACTGACCCGGACGATCTTGCGCAGCAGGAACCACCAGGAAAAGGCGATCAAAGTCGGGCCAAGGTAGATGGCGAGAAAATCGATGCCGGTGGACGCCGCCCGGCCGACACTGCCGTAGTAGGTCCAGGAGGTGCAGTAGATCGCCAGAGAGAGGGTGTAGACTGTCGGATTGTCGACCAGACTCCGCCCCTGCTGCTTGCGCCAGTCGGCGTAGTAGGCGACGGCAAACAACAGACCGAAATAGAGCAGAGAGACGATGGTGACAACCGCGACGGGGATCATGGCTCGATACTAACCTGTCCGTTCCGTGCCGTTCTCGGCGGTGGTGTCGACCTGACCCTTCCGGCCGAGGTAGATCGAGAACAGATAGATCACCAGGATCGAGACCGGCCAGCCGATGAAGAAGTAGAGGAGCATCAGGGGGATATCGAAGATCAGGATATCCTTGTTAAAAATGCTGAGGAACGGGTAGTTGAGCATGACCACGCCGAGGAAGAACCAGATAAACCAGGCGTCGCGCCACGGCAGCCGACGGTTTTTTCTCATGACAGCATCTCCTGGCGGCTCAAGATCCGGCAGAGCAGAAGGTGCACAGTATAGTCGATCTCTCTGGTGCTGTCGATGTTGATGACGTTGCCGGTCTGCTCCACCGGAGCAAAAGCCTGCTGCTGGACCGGCAACAGCTCCGGACGACCGTCCGAGGCGTCGCCGTGCCGTTCTGCCAGGCGCTGCCGGGCGACCGGCTCCGGGCAGTCAAGATGCAGCAGCCAGACGGGACGGCGGGTCTCGCGACCGAGGTTGCAAAACAGCTGACGTTGCCCGGTCTGACTGAATGCGGCATCGACAATGACCGTGCGCCCTGCAGCCAGGGCCAGGGCCGCTTGGCGATGCAGCTCCCGGTAGGTTCTGTCGGTCATCGCCGCGGCATAAAGCCCCTGTTGCCAGGCGTCTGACACCGCCGCATCCGGCGGCAGACCGGCCAGCTCCTTGCGGACGGTATCGGAGCGCAGCAGCAGGGCGTCGCAGACACTGGCGAGTCCCCTGGCAAGGGTGGTTTTGCCACTCCCCATCAGGCCGCAGGTGAGCAGCAGGGTCGGGGAGAGGGTGTAACCCATGGCGAGGTTGAAGTAGCGGCGCGCCAGACCTGCCGCGTGGTGCCGCACGGGCGGCTCGACATCGGTCTCCAGCGCCAGCAGGCCGTCGACCTTGCCGCGCACCCAGGCGCGATAGCGCTGGTAGAACGGCAGCAGCTGCTCGAGATTGCGGTCGCCGGCCGCACTCTGGTAGTTCTGCAGCAGCAGCGCGGAGAGGTCGCGGCGGTTGGCGAAATCGAGATCCATGAGAAGAAACGCCAGGTCGGCGGCGATATCGGCGACCCGGAACGCACGGTTGAATTCGATGCAGTCATAGACCTGGATCGACTCGGTCATGCAGATATTGCCGCTGTGCAGGTCGCCATGGCCGTCGCGCACCATGCCGTCCGCTTCTCGGGAGCACAAGAGGGCGTGCAATTCGGTCAGGTCGCGCTCGCAGATCGCCAGCATGACCCCTTGGGCCTGCGGCGACAGCAGGCTGTCGCTGAAGCCGGCGGTTGTTGTGAAGTTGTCCCGGCAGTTGGTGGCGACGATGGCGGCGTTGCCGCCGTGCGGACCTCGGCAGACGTCGGCCCTGCCGAACAGGGTATGCAGGTGGCTGGCCAGCCGGGGCATCTCGCCGGCAAGTTCCGCAGGTGAGGTGTCGAGCATCCGGTCGAGCATGCGTTCTTCCGGCAGACGGCGCATGCAGACGGCGTAATCGGCCAGCTCCCCTGAGCCGCGGAAGTTCAGGCCGTGCCGGTCGCGATGCAGTTCGACCACGCCGAGGTAGAGATCGCGGGTAAAGCGCCGGTTGAGGCGAACTTCTTCGTGGCAGAAGTGCCGGCGTTTTACCAGGGTGCTGAAATCGAGAAAGCCGAGATCGAGAGGTTTCTTCAGCTTGTAGGCGCGGCTGTCGGTCAGAAATACGCGGGAGATATGGGTCTCCCGATAGTCGACCGATCCGGTCGCTTCGGGATAAGCGTCCGGTGCGAGCAATAGCGAATATTCGCCTGGCAGCATCGACATGACCTCGTTGCCATCAAATTGCTTAAAGATTATCAGAGGATATCGCGATGTAAAGTCGATCGGCGGCGACGCTGTCGATTGACCGTGTCGGGGGGCTGTGTTAACGTCGCGTCTGAAAAATCACTCCTGCCCGGTGTTTGCCGATGTCGCGATCTGTCTGTCTGTTGCTGTTGTTCTCTTTCTGTCTGCCGCTGGCCGGTTGTCTGCCGGCGACCTCTGGGGAACAGGCGACCGTGTCGCCGGAGCCGGCCCGCCGCTCGCTGCTCAACGATGCCCGTGCCAACGCCCTGTTCCACTATTCCCGCGGCCAGCTACTGGTGGCCGACGGCCTGCTCGCCGAGGCGGCGGACGCCTATCTGGAGGCGCTGCGTCTCGATCCGGCGGCTGATGAGCTGCGCTTCGAACTGGCGGAGCTGTACAGCGAGCTTGGCCAGCCGGAGCGAGCGCGCCGGGTGGTCGAGGATGTTCTGGTTCGGGATCCCGATTCGGTGCGTGCCCATCTGACCCTCGCCAATGCCTATTTCAGTGGCGGTGAGCCGGCCCTCGCTATCCCGCATTACCGGCAGGCGCTGGTTCTCGACCCGGAACTCGAACAGGTGCGCGTTCACCTGGCGGTCGCCCTGGTCAGGGCAGAGCGGGCCGATCAGGCGGTCGAAATTCTCAAGGAGCTGTTGCGCCGCAATCCGGACTCCATGGCCGGCCGCCTGGCGCTGGCCCGTCTCTATCAACAGACCGGACTCGACATCCTCGCCGAAGAGCAGTATCGCCTGATGCTTGCGAAGAATCCCGGTGGCACCCAGGCGACCATTGAGCTGGGGCTCCTCTACGAAAGTCGCCAGGAGTGGCAGTCGGCCCTCGACCTGCTGCTGCCGGCCCTGCGTGAGCGCCCCCTCGACTTTACTCTGCGGCATCAGCTGGCACGCATCTACCTCGGTCTGAACGACCAGGCCGCGGCTCTCGAACAGTTGAGGATTATCGCCGACCTGCGGCCGGACGACATCGATGCCAGGCGCAAGGTCGGGCTGATTTATATGGAGCAGGAGAACTGGTCGGCAGCGGCCGAGCAATTCGAAGAGCTGCTGCAGATCAATTCCGCTCTCGATACGGTGCGCTACTATCTCGGCACGGTCTACGAGCAGCAGCAGAAGTGGGCTCTGGCTCTGGAGACCTTCCGCGAGATCGATGCGGATTCGGCTCTGTACGACGACAGTATCGCCCATATCAGTTACATCTACCTGCAGACCGACCGGCCCGGCGACGCCGTGGTGCTCCTCGAAAACCGTCTCGCCACGGGGGGGGCGCGTCCCCAGGTCTTCTACTATCTGTCGATTCTCTACGCGACACTCGAGCGGCCGGAACGGGCACTGCAGATTCTCGACGAAGGGGTGAAGCGCTACCCCGACAACGCCGAACTTTTCTATCAGAAGGGGATTCTTCTGGAACGCACCGGGCGGCGCGAGGAGGCGCTGCCGACCATGCTGACGGTGCTGGCGGTCGATCCGGAGCATGTGGAAGCGCTCAATTTCGTCGCCTACCTGTTCGCTGAGGAGAACCGCAATCTCGATCAGGCCCTGGCTCTGGCGGAAAAGGCCGTCGCCCTGAACCGGACTCCGCATATTCTCGACACCCTCGGCTGGGTCTATTACCGGCTCGGCCGCTATGGTGAGGCGCGTACCGCCCTCGAAGAGGCCCGTCAGGGACTGCCGGACGACGCCGTGGTTCTCGAACATCTCGGCACGGTCTATCTGGCCCTGGAGATGAAGGCCGCCGCCCGGCAGGCGTTTCAACAGGCCGCGGAGATCGATCCGGACAACCCTCGCCTGCGTGAGCACCTTGAGCGTCTCCCCCGCACTCCATAAGACCGTCGCCAGCCTCGCGATCCTCGGCTGCCTGCTGCTGTTCGCGGCCTGTGCGCCGCTACTCGATACGCCGCCCGGTGACCGGGTCAGCGACCGGCTCGGCGCCGACCTGCTCGACAGCTGGCGGCAGCACGGCGCCGACTGGCAGGCGGTGCAGGGACTGGCCGAGGTCAAGGTCGAAGCGCCCGGTCATCATTTTTCCGGCAACCAGGTGGTGCTGGCGCACCTGCCCGACCGGTTACGTACGGAGAGCCTGAGCCCTTTCGGCACGCCGCTGCTGACTCTGGTGGCCAACGGTGAGCACCTCGCCGTGCTGCTACCGATGCAGAGCGCCTACTACCAGGGTGACGCCAGTGCCGCCAATCTGCAGCGTTTTGCCGGCATTCCCCTCGAACCGGAGCAGTTGGTCGGTCTGCTGCTCTGTCGTCTGCCCGAACCGGTGCCGGGCGGCTTTGCCACCTACACCGATCCGGCCGGCGGCTGGCTGGTCGATCTGTTTGCCGGTGCGCCCCGGCAGCGGCTGTTCTTCGATGCGGCCGGTCTGCTGCACCGCATCGAGGTCTACCAGAACGGCCGCCTGCTGCTGGCGGTCGACTACCGCGACCACGGCCGCTGGGTCGAGGGCTTCCCGGCCCGCTACCAGATCAGTCTGCCGAAATTCCGGTCGACCGCCCGGGTCGAATTTGCCGACCAGCGCCTGAACCGCCCGGCAGTCGACGGTCTGTTTCAGCTCTCTCCGCCGCCGGGAGTGACGGTGCATGAGCTTGACTGAACAGGCGATAGCCGTGGCTTGCCTTCCTTGAGGAGTCTTTGTGGAGCGTCTCGTGAAAATTCTGCTTCTGCTGTCGATGCTGTTTCTGAACGCCTGCGAGCAACAGACCACGGTGATCCCCGCTGAAGGGGAGGCGGCGAAGCCGGTGGCGGGCGATACCTTCATCGAGGCGTCGATCGGCGAGCCGAGCAACCTGCTGCCGGTCCTCGCCTCCGATTCGGCGTCGAGCGATATCAATGGCCTGGTCTACAACGGCCTGGTGCGCTACGACAAGAATCTGCAACTGGAAGGGGTGCTGGCGGAATCGTGGGATGTTTCGGCGGACGGCCTGACCCTGACCTTCCGTCTGCGCGAGGGGGTCGTCTGGCACGACGGGGCGCCGTTTACGAGCGCGGATGTGCTGTTCACCTATCAGATGTACATCAATCCCGAAGTGCCGACCTCCTACGCCGAGGATTTCCTGCAGGTCGCCAGCGCCGTGGCGCCGGACGACTATACGTTCGTCGTCACCTACGAGCGCCCATATGCGCCGGCCCTGGAGAGCTGGGCGACCTCGATCCACCCGAAGCATCTCCTCGACGGGGTCGATGTCACCAAGAGTCCGCTGTCGCGGGCGCCGGTCGGTACCGGCCCGTTCCGGTTCGCCCGTTGGGATGCCGGCGAAAAGTTGATTCTCGAAGCGAATGACCGCTACTTCGAGGGGCGTCCCTACCTCAACCGGGTCCTCTACCGGATCATCCCCGATCCGTCGACCCAGTTCCTCGAACTGCAGTCGGGGGGGCTCGACTTCATGGGGCTGACGCCGATCCAGTACCAGACTCAGACCGAGACGCCGGCGTTCCGGCGCAATTTCAACAAGTACCGTTACCTGTCGTTCAGCTACACCTATCTCGGCTACAATCTGCGCAAACCGCTGTTTCAGGATCAGCGGGTGCGCCAGGCGCTCTCCTTCGCCATCGACAAGCAGGAGCTGATCGACGGAGTACTCCTCGGCCTCGGCCAGGCCGCGACCGGCCCTTACAAGCCCGACCTGTTCTGGTACAATCCTCAGGTCAATCGCTATCCGCACGACCCGCAGCGTGCCAGGGAACTGCTGGCCGAAGCCGGCTGGCGCGATAGCAACGGCGATGGACTGCTCGATAAGGACGGCGAGGTGTTCCGTTTTACCATCGTCACCAACCAGGGGAACGATCTGCGCGCCAAGTCGGCCGAGATCATCCAGCGCCGCCTGAAAGAGGTCGGCATCGATGTGAAAATCCGCATCGTCGAATGGGCGACCTTCCTCAAGGAGTTCATTTTTACCGGCAACTTCGACGCGACGATCCTCGGCTGGTCCGGAGGGCCCGAGCCCGATCAGTACAATATCTGGCATTCGAGCAAGACCGCGCCGCGCGAGTTGAACTTTATCCACTACCGCAATGCCGAGGTCGACGAGCTGCTGGAGCGCGGCCGCCGGACCTTCGACCGTGATGAGCGCAAGCGGATCTACGACCGCTTTCAGGAGATTCTTGCCGAGGAGCAGCCCTATACCTTCCTGTACGTCGGTGAGGCGCTGCCGGCGGTCGCCAAGCGCTTCCGCGGCATCGAACCGGCACCCGCCGGCATCACCCACAACTTCATCAAGTGGTATGTCCCGGCCAGCGAGCAGAAGTATACGCGGTAGAGGCTGTTGATTCGTTGATGCGTTGAATCATTGAACTGTTGAATCGAAATCGGGATCGAAATCGCTTCGGGATCGACAACGACATTGACAAAGGCAACCAATCTCGTGCTCTCGGCGGCTCTGCGTCGCGAGTGAGCGCAGGGAACGGGCGCGAGAGAAGAAGACTGACGACTGACAGCCTGTCGTGCTGCTGCAAGCTGAAGTCGCCGAACTGAATTGCTGGACGACCATGTTCAATTATCTGTTGAAACGCCTGCTGATGATGATCCCAATGCTGATCGGTATTACCCTGATCAGTTTCGTGGTGATCCATCTGGCGCCCGGAGAGCCGACCGATCTGCAGACCGATCTCAACCCGAAGGCGAGTGCCGAACTGCGTGAGCGCTTGCGCGAGCGTTATCATCTTGATCAACCTTTGCCGGTGCAGTACGGCCTCTGGTTGTCCCGGCTGGTCCGCCTCGATTTCGGCGAGTCGTTCGCCCTCGACCGGCGCCCGGTTCTCGACAAGATCGCCGAGCGCCTGCCGGTCACCATTCTGATCAATCTCCTGTCGATCGTGACGATTCTGGCGGTGGCGATTCCGATCGGCATTCTGTCGGCGGTGCGCCGCAACTCCCTGTTCGATCGGGCGACCACGGTCTTCGTCTTCACCGGCTTCGCCATGCCCTCCTTCTGGCTGGCCCTGCTGCTGATGGACTACTTCGGCGTGCGGCTCGGCTGGTTTCCTATTGCCGGCCTCAGGTCGGTCGGCCATGAGTACCTCGGGCCGTTGCAACAGTTCTGGGACTCTCTGCATCACCTGATCCTGCCGGTGTTTGTCTCCGCCTTCGGTGGTCTGGCCGGTTTTTCGCGTTATATGCGCTCCAACATGCTCGACGTGATCCGCCAGGACTACATCCTCACTGCGCGGGCCAAGGGACTGTCGGAGTCGCAGGTGATCTGCAAGCACGCCCTGCGCAACGCCCTGCTGCCGGTGATCACTATCCTCGGCCTGTCGGTGCCGGGGTTGATCGGTGGCAGCGTCATCTTCGAGACCATCTTCGCCATCCCCGGCATGGGCAAGCTGTTTTACGACGGCGTCATGATGCGCGACTATCCGCTGATCATGGGGATTCTGGTGATCGGTGCCTTTCTGACTCTGATCGGCAACCTGCTCGCCGACCTCGGTTATGCCCTCGCCGACCCGCGCATCCGGCGGGGTTAGGGTCCCGCGCTCAATGCTTCGTGCGGGAATGCTGACTCGACTGATGCTGTGAGTCGCAGTCGGAGGAATCGATCGAGTCCGAGTACCGCGATGCTGAGTACCAGGACGAGCCCGCTGTTGAGCATTGTGACTTATTGTGTCGCATGGGCCGGTATCCTGAAGGCAACCCAACGCATTCAGGAGGTACACGATGGTCTACATTGGAACAACTTCAGCTGACGGGCGGGCGGTCTATTTTGATGTGCATGCGACGGAACGCAGCAAGGCCGGCCTGCGGATCTGCGGTATGATCGGCGACGGCCAGTACGAAGGGGAAGTGCTGGTGGAGATCGGCACGGACTCTGAAGTCACCTTTGCTGATGCCTGGCTCGGCGGAGACGGTTTCCGCGAGTTCATCGCCCGCTGCGACCTGCGGACACTCTGCCACGACCTGCTGGCGAGCGTGCAAGACTGCCTGCCGGCCAGCGGCCGCAACCGGAGCTATCCGGTGCGGCCGAAAGGTCGGTGTCGCGGTGTTTGCGCCAATGAAAACAGACCGTTCTGGAGTGTCGTCAGCTGACGATTGCATTTGTTCGGGCGACTGGGTTAAAACAGGAGACCAACCCGGAGGGAAAGGTCTCCATGCGCAATCTCGTTCTGGCGTCCACCAGCCCGTATCGGCTGCAGCTGATGCGGCAGCTGCAGCTCAGCTTCCATGTCGCTGCGCCTCTTTATCAGGAGCGCCTCGACCCGAGTGTCGCGCCTGAGCTGCTGGTCAAGCATCATGCGCTGCACAAGGCGAAAAGTCTGCGTGACAAGTATCCGGATGCCCTGATTATTGGCTCCGATCAGGTCTTTGTCGATGCCCGCGGTCGAGTGCTCGGCAAACCGGGAACGCCGGCCAAGGCGATGGAACAGCTGCGCGAGATGCAGGGGCGCCGGCACACCTTCTACACCGGGCTGGCGCTGTTCGATACGGCCAGCGGCGAACAGCTGGTCGACTACTGCACGTTCGCGGTGAGTCTGCGCAAACTGAGCGACGAGCAGATCGCCCGTTACGTCGAGCAGGAAAACCCGATCGACTGCGCCGGTTCCTTCAAGGTCGAGGGGCTGGGGATCGCCCTGATGGAGGCGCTGGAGGGAACCGACTACACGTGCCTGATCGGCCTGCCGCTGATCCGTCTGGTCGATATGCTCAAGGAATTCGGCGTCGAAGTACTCTGACAGCTGTTGTCAGGCTGAAACGTTGAATCGTTTTTAAAGTCATTCTGAATCTGACCAAACCGCAAAAAGTCGAACTTTAAGGCTGAGGGCGCGGAGGAGAAAACGTCTGGAGTCAAGGGAGAATATCTCCGCGTCTCAGCGCCTCCGCGTTTCATCGATTCTTGCTGCGTCTGCAATCAATACTGAACCCCGAAGTTCAGACGCAAACTCCAGAACATAACTGAAAGACACCCACAGATCCGCTATGCAGCACGCCAACTTTGTTCATCTCCATCTGCACACCCAGTACAGCCTGCTCGACGGGGCGATCCGCATCGACGATCTGGTCAAGCGGGCGCAGGAATTCCGTATGCCGGCCCTGGCGATCACCGATCACGGCAACATGTTCGGCGCCGTCGAGTTCTACAGCAAGGCCTGGGCGGCCGGGATCAAGCCGATCGTCGGCTGCGAGGTCTATGTCGCTCCCGGTTCGCGCCACGACAAGAGCGGCGCGTCGTCGTCCGGCGATGCATCCGGGCATCTGGTGCTGCTCTGCAAGAACCGTACAGGCTACCGCAACCTCTGCCGGCTGGTCTCCCTCGCTTACCAGGACGGCTTCTACTACAAGCCGCGCATCGACTGGGAACTGCTGAGCGAACACAACGAAGGGCTGATCGCACTGACTGCGTGTCTCGGCGGCGAGGTGCCGAGTCTGGTCGGCCAGGGGCGCATGGAGCAGGCCCGCCAGCGCCTTGAACAGATGGCCCGGGTGTTCGATCGCGACCGACTCTATCTCGAACTGCAGGAGAACTTTCTGCCGCAGCAGGCGCCGGTCAACAAGGGGCTGCGGGAGCTGGCGGCCGCGACCGGCCTGCCGGTGGTGGCGACCAACGACTGCCACTACCTGACCCGCGAGGACGCCTTCGCCCACGAGGTGCTGCTCTGCATCCAGACCAGCAAGACTCTCGACGACCCCGGGCGGATGCGCTTTGCCAACGACGAGTTCTACGTCAAGAGCCCCGAGGAGATGGCCGAGCTGTTTCGCGAAGTTCCCGAGGCGATCGACAACAGCCTGGCGATCGCCGAACGCTGCAATCTGGAACTCGATGTCAGCGGCAAGACCTACCACTTCCCGGCCCTCGCCCTCGGCGAGACTACCCCGGCTGAAGCGCTCCGCCAGCAGGCGGAGCAGGGCCTGGAGAAGCGCTTTGCCGAAATTCGCGCCCTCCGCCCGGATTTCGCCGCCGATGAGGTCGCAGCCTACCGTGCCCGTCTGCACGAGGAGTTGGCCATCATCAATCAGATGGGCTTCCCCGACTACTTTCTGATTGTTGCCGATTTCATCAACTGGGCCAAGGATCACGATGTCCCGGTCGGACCGGGGCGCGGCAGCGCCGCCGGCAGCCTGGTCGCCTTCGCCCTGCGGATCACCGACATCGACCCGATCCCCTACAACCTGCTGTTCGAGCGCTTCCTCAACCCGGATCGGATTTCGATGCCCGATATCGACGTCGATTTCTGCATCAACGGCCGGGAGGCCGTGATCAACTATGTGCGCGACAAGTACGGCCGTGACAAGGTGGCGCAGATCATCACCTTCGGCTCGATGCTCGCTCGGGCGGTGGTGCGCGATGTCGGCCGGGGGATGGGGATGTCCTACGGCGAGGTCGACAAGATCGCCAAACTGATCCCGAATCCGACCGGCAAGAAGGTCACCCTGCGTGATGCCCTCCGTCAGGAGCCGCGTCTGAAGGAGCTGGTCGACAAGGATGCCCGGGTCAAGAAGCTGTTCGGCGTGGCCACCGCCCTCGAAGGGTTGACCCGGCACGCCTCGACCCACGCCGCCGGGGTCGTGGTCACGCCGGAGCCGCTGACCAACTATCTGCCGCTCTATATCGAGCCGAAGTCACAGAGCCAGGTGACCCAGTTCGACATGGGGTTCGTCGAAAAGATCGGTCTGGTCAAGTTCGACTTTCTCGGGCTGAAAACCCTGACCGTGATCAACAACGCGATCCGGTTGATCCGCGCCCACAAACAGGCCGAATTCGATCTGAAGCTGATTCCGAGCGACGACGAGGCGACGTTCCAGCTGCTCAGCCGCGGCGAGACGACCGGCGTCTTCCAGCTCGAATCGTCCGGCATGAAAGAGTATCTGATCAAGCTCAAGCCGACCTGCTTCGAAGATCTGATCGCCATGGTCGCCCTCTACCGCCCCGGACCGCTCGGCTCGGGGATGGTCGATTCGTTCATCAAGCGCAAGCATGGCGTCGAGCAGTTCGGCTACGACTACCCGCAGCTCGAACCGATCCTCAAGGACACCTACGGGGTCATCGTCTACCAGGAACAGGTGATGCAGATCGCCCAGGTCCTCGGCGGCTACACCCTCGGCGGCGCCGACCTGCTGCGCCGGGCCATGGGCAAGAAGAAGCCCGAGGAGATGGCCAAGCAGAAGAAGATCTTTCTCGAAGGCGCCGCCAAAAACAAGCTCGATGCGAAAAAAGCCGCGGCGGTGTTCGACCAGATGGAGAAGTTCGCCGAATACGGCTTCAACAAGTCGCATTCGGCGGCTTATGCCCTGATCGCCTACCAGACCGCCTACCTGAAAGCCCACTACCCGGTCGAATTCATGGCGGCCCTGCTCACCGAGGACCGTGAGAATACCGACAAGGTCATCAAGAATATTAACGAAATCCGCTCCATGGGGATTGCCATCCTGCCGCCGGATATCAACGCTTCCTGCCAGGACTTCACCGTCCACGACACCGATATCCGTTTCGGTCTCGGCGCGGTCAAGGGGATCGGCACGGCGGCTATCGAGGCGATTATCGAGGCCCGCCAGGAAGGGGAGTTCACCTCGCTGTACGATTTCTGTGAGCGGGCCGACTTGCGCCGGGTCAATAAGCGGGTGGTCGAGGCTCTGGTCAAATGCGGCGCCTTCGACTCCCTCGGCCACAAGCGCGCCCAGGCGATGGCCGCCCTCGAACAGGCGATGGAGGCCGGGCAGAAAATGCAGCGGGAACGCGACTCCGGCCAGGAGTCGCTGTTCGGCAGCGAGCAGATCGTCATCCAGCCCGGCCAGGCCTACGGACAGCTGCCGCAGATCGATGAATGGCCGGAGAACGTGTTGCTGACCAACGAAAAGGAGGCGCTCGGCTTCTACATTACCGGTCACCCCCTGGCCCGGCACAGCGAGGCGATCAAACGCTTCGCCTCCTGCGACACCGCCAGCCTGCGCGAGCGTAACGACAAGGACGAGGTGAGCGTCTGCGGCATCGTCGCCAGCATCAAGCTGCACAACAGTCGCAAGGGGGAGCGGATGGCGTTCGTCACCCTGGAAGATCTGAGCGGCTTTGTCGAAATGGTGGTCTTCCCCGAAGCGTATACCGCCGCGGCCGAACTGCTCGGCAGTGAGGAGCCGCTGCTGGTCCGGGGGACCCTCACCATCGATGAAGAGAACGGCCGGGAAGGGGGGAAGGATGCCTGCAAGATCCTGGTCAACGAAGTCCTGACCCTGCAGGAGGTCAAGGAGCGCATGACCCGGCGGATCCACTTCCGCCTGACCTCTCCGGGGCTGGAAGAGCGCCAACTCCGCTCCCTCCGCGAGATCCTGACCCGCTATCGCGGCGACTGCGAAGCGGTGATCCACCTGGTGGTGCCGAACCGCAGCGAGACCTTACTCAGTCTGCCGGAGAGCCTGCGCCTGCAGGCCAGTGAGCAGATGGTGGATGACGTCGAGAAACTGTTCGGCTATAATGTCGTCACTTTTGAATGAAAAACCGCACTATCCAGCACCGTGAATCGCCCGGAAATCCGGCCGGGCGGCCGATCTGCCGCTGCCGGGAGGAGTCTTGATGCAACATTACCTGGAATTCGAAAAACCGCTGATCGAGCTGGAGCAGAAGATCCGCGAACTGCGCGACTACTCGACGGATCAGGTCGATTTCTCCAGCGATATCCAGAAGCTGGTGAAAAAATCGGAGAAGCTGCGCGAGGAGATCTTTTCCAACCTGACCCGCTGGCAGCGCACCCAGTTGGCCCGCCACCAGAACCGGCCCTACACCCTCGACTATATCAAGCATGTCTTTACCGACTGGTTCGAAGTGCACGGCGATCGCAATTTCCGTGACGATCCGGCTCTGGTCTGCGGCTTCGCCCGTTTCGACGGCGAACCGTGCGCGATCATCGGTCACCAGAAGGGGCGGGATACCAAGGAGAAGGTCTACCGCAACTTCGGCATGCCGAATCCGGAGGGCTACCGCAAGGCGCTGCGGGTGATGCAGATGGCCGAGCAGTTCGGCCTGCCGATCTTCACCTTTGTCGACACGCCCGGTGCCTACCCCGGCATCGGCGCCGAGGAGCGTGGCCAGGCCGAGGCGATCGCCCGTAATCTGCGGGAGATGGCGTCCCTGACCGTGCCGGTTATCGTTACGATCACCGGTGAAGGCGGTTCCGGTGGCGCCCTGGCGATTGCCGTCGGCAACCGGGTACTGATGCTGCAGTATTCGGTCTACTCGGTGATCTCCCCGGAAGGCTGCGCGGCGATCCTCTGGAGCGACGGCAGCCGTGGCCCCGAAGCGGCCGAGGCGCTCAAGCTGACGGCGGCCGATATCGCCGAACTCGGCTGCGTGATCGATGAAGTGATCCCCGAGCCGGTCGGCGGCGCTCACAACGACCATGTCGCCGCGGCGGCATCGCTTAAGGCGGTGCTGCGCAGGCATCTCGATGCCCTCAAGCAGCTCTCCGGAGAGGAACTGGTCGAACAGCGCTACCAGAAATTCCGCGCCATGAGCGTGGTCCAGGAGAGCGCCACACCCGCCTTGGAAACCGACTCCTGAGCCATTGCTCCCGGCCTGAAAAATCTTCCAAGAGCGCATCAAGCTCCTCCGCTGACGTTACGGAAAGAAAGAGACGACGGCTGGAGCCCATGGCCTTTTGGATTTTGACGAGAAAATTGTTAGACTCCCATGCTCCTGATGATCGACAATTACGACTCCTTCACCTACAACCTGGTCCAGTACCTGCGGCAACTGGGTGAAGACGTCGAGGTGTTCCGCAACGACCAGATCGATGTCGAGGGGGTTGTGGCCCGGCAGCCGGAACGATTGGTGGTCTCCCCCGGGCCCTGTTCGCCGGACGAGGCGGGGATCTCCGTCGAGGCGATCCGCCGGCTGGCTGGCAAACTGCCGATTCTCGGTGTCTGCCTCGGTCACCAGTCGATCGGTCAGGCCTTCGGCGGACGGATCGTGCGTTCCAGGGCGCTGATGCATGGCAAGACCAGTCCGATCCGGCACGACGGCCGGGAGCTGTTCGCCGGCCTGCCCAATCCGTTCGCGGCGACCCGCTACCACTCTTTGGTGATCGAACGCGAGAGTTGTCCGGACTGTCTGGAGATTACGGCCTGGACCGATGACGGCGAGATCATGGGGCTGCGCCATCGCGAGCTGCCGGTCTGGGGGATCCAGTTTCATCCCGAGTCGATCCTGACCGTTGCCGGCATCGATCTGTTGCGCAATTTTCTCGACATGACCGGAAGAGAGAGGCACGCGTGATCAAGGAGGCGATCGGCAAGGTGGTGCTCGGCCAGAATCTGGCCGAAGGCGAGATGATCGAGGTGATGAACCAGATCATGGGGGGCGAGGCGACCCCGGCGCAGATCGGCGCGTTCATCACTGCACTGCGCATCAAGGGGGAGACCATCGACGAGATTGCCGGTGCGGCACGGGTCATGCGCGACCGGGCAACGCCGATCCGGGTCGGTCATGCCCTCGACCTCGACCGTGACGAGATCAATATCGAACGGGAGACGATCCTCGACACCTGCGGCACCGGTGGCAGCGGCACCTTGAGTTTCAATATCTCGACCACGGTCGCCCTGGTGGTCGCGGCCTGCGGCGTCAAGGTCGCCAAGCACGGTAACCGCAGCATCTCCTCGGCCTGCGGCAGCGCCGATGTCCTTGAAGCTCTGGGTGTCAATCTCGCTGTCTCCACGGAGACGGTCGAGCGTTGCATCGATGAGATCGGCGTCGGCTTCCTGTTCGCCCCGGCGCTGCACGGCGCCATGAAACATGCCATCGGCCCGCGCCGCGAGATCGGTATTCGCACCATCTTCAACCTGCTCGGCCCGCTGACCAACCCGGCCAGCGCCGACCGGCAGGTGCTCGGCGTCTATCGTGAAGAGCTGGTGGAGATGCTCGCCAGGGTGCTGGTGCGCCTCGGCTGCCGGCGCGGTTTCGTCGTCCACGGCCTCGACGGCATGGACGAAATCACCCTGACCGGGCCGACCCGCATCGGCGAGATCAGGGGCGAGGCGGTCAGTCTCTCCACCATCGAGCCGGAAGACTTCGGCCTGAACCGCTGCTCCTTGAGCGACCTGCAGGGGGGCGATGCCGTCGAGAACGCTCGTATCGTCCGCAGTATCGTCGCCGGAGAGTGCGGTCCGAAACGGGATGTGGTCCTGCTGAACGCCGCTTACGCTCTGTTGGCCGCCGGTCTGGTCGAAACCCCGGCTGCGGGGCTCGACCGTGCCGCCGAGGCGATCGACTCCGGTGCCGCTCTAAGCCGGCTCGATGCCCTGATCGCCATGACCAATCTCTGACATGATTGATACGTGCGCAGAAAACACCAATTTAACGCGGAGACGCGGAGAAATTCATTCTTAACCTTTTAAGGAGGCTCTCTGCGCCTCCGTGCCTCCGCGTCAAGTTTTGACTTTTGTAACTATTCAGCTTGACACCTCTGGAAACACCGCAACGGAAAGCCAGAGCATGTCCTTCCGGCTTGGTTCGCGTTACCGTTCATTCCCTCCCCCAGCGGGGGGAGGAGCAAGGCAGGAGAGATGGCCTCTCACTGAAGAAGGCTGGAATCGGCAGCCCTGGATGTGCTGAACAGTTACTGACTTTTTAACGATTTATCTTTTGATTGCACTTTGCGATTTGATCAATGATTCTTGACCGGATTGTTCTGCACAAGCGCGAGGAGGTTGCGGCGGCGAAAAGCCAGTACCCGCTGGTGGAACTTGCCGCCCGGGTGCGTGACCTCGAAGACCAGCCGCGTGGCTTTACCCGGGCGCTGGAAACGGCCGCCGCTTCCGGCTGGACCGCCGTCATCGCCGAAGTCAAGAAGGGCTCACCCTCCAAAGGGGTGATCCGCGAGGACTTCGACCCCCTCGCCATTGCCGGGATCTACCAGGAGCATGGGGCCACCTGTCTGTCGGTGCTGACCGACCAGAAATTTTTTCTCGGACATCTGCGCTATCTCGGCCTGATCCGGGAGCAGGTCTCCCTGCCGCTGCTACGCAAGGACTTTATCTGCGATCCTTATCAGATCGTCGAGGCCCGGGTCGCCGGTGCCGATGCGCTGTTGCTGATCGCCGCCATGCTGACCACCGCGGAGCTGATCGACTTTTCCGGCCAGGCGCGTGAACTCGGTCTCGACGTCCTTCTCGAAGTGCACGACGAGGCGGAGCTGGAGAAGGCGCTGGCGACCGACTGCCGGCTGATCGGCGTCAACAACCGCAACCTGAACACCTTCGTGACCGATCTGGCGACCACCGAACGGCTGGCCGGGCTGCTGCCGGCCGACCGGCTGCTGGTCGCGGAAAGCGGTATCGACAGCCGGGCCGATATCGTCAGGCTGCAGCAGGCCGGTGCGCGGGCTTTTCTGGTCGGCGAGAGCCTGATGCGCGCCCCCGATATCGGCGCCCGGCTCAGTGAGCTGCTCGACACCCGGACCGGATAGAACAGGATAGAAACATGCAGACCAAGATCACCCTCCCCGAAGACCGCATCCCCCGCCAGTGGTACAATATCATTCCCGATATGCCCGGCCCCCTCGCGCCGGTCATCCACCCCGGCACACTGCAGCCGGTCTCCCCCGACGACCTGCTGCCGCTCTTTCCTATGCCGCTGATCGAGCAGGAAGTCTCGACGCAGCGCTGGATCGATATCCCGCAGGAGGTGCTCGACATCTACCGGCTCTGGCGGCCGGCGCCGCTCTATCGCGCTCATCGTCTGGAGAAGGCCCTCGACACCCCGGCGCGGATCTACTACAAATATGAAGGGGGCTCGCCGGCCGGCTCGCACAAGCCGAACAGCGCCGTGCCGCAGGCCTACTACAACAAGATCTTCGGCACCAAACGGATCGCCACCGAGACCGGTGCCGGGCAGTGGGGGTCATCGATCGCGCTGGCGTGCCAGATGTTCGGCCTCGAATGCACGGTCTACATGGTCAAGGTCTCCTACAACCAGAAGCCGTACCGCAAGAGCATGATGCAGCTCTGGGGCGCCGACGTGATTCCGTCGCCGTCGGCGCAGACCAACGCCGGCCGGGCAATCCTCGCCGACGATCCGCAGAGCAACGGCTCCCTCGGTATCGCTATCAGCGAAGCCGTGGAAGACGCTGTCAGCCGCGACGACACCCGTTATGCCCTCGGCAGCGTGCTCAACCATGTCTGTCTGCACCAGACCGTTATCGGTCTCGAAGCCAGGGAACAGCTGGCGCTGGTCGATGACTATCCCGATGTGGTGATCGGCTGTCACGGCGGCGGCTCCAATTTTGCCGGCATCGCTTTTCCGTTCGTCGCCGACCAGGCGAACGGCAAACCGGTGCGGGTGGTGGCGTTGGAACCGGCCAGCTGCCCGACCCTGACCCGGGGGAACTACGCCTTCGACTTCGGCGACACGGCGAAAATGGCGCCGATTTCCAGGATGTATACCCTCGGTCACGACTTTATGCCTCCTGGCATCCATGCCGGCGGCCTGCGCTACCATGGCGCCTCGCCGCTGGTCTCGCAGCTGGTGCACGCCGGGGTGGTCGAAGCAAAGGCGGTCCACCAGCTTGCCTGTTTCGAGGCGGCGGTTCTCTTTGCGCGCAGCGAGGGGATCATCCCCGCTCCCGAGTCGAGTCACGCGATTCGCGGCGCCATCGACGAGGCGCTGCAGGCCAGGGAAGAGGGTGAGGCGAAGACGATCCTCTTCAACCTGTCCGGCCACGGTCATGTCGACATGGCCGCCTACGACGACTACTTTGCCGGCAAACTGACCGACTACGACTATCCGGAAGAGGCGATCAAAGAGTCCCTGGCGCGTCTGCCGCAGGTCGGTTAAGAGCAGGGACGAGGTACAAGATTAGAGGAACGGCGTTACGCGCTCACCTTGAACCTTGAATCTTTGTCCTTGCACGATGATTTTCAGATGAAAGTAAAAATTTGCGGCATCACCAGCATCGACGACGCCCTGCACGCCTCTGCCTGCGGGGCGGATGCCCTCGGGTTTGTCTTTCACGCCGGCAGCCCGCGCCATGTGACGCCGGAGCAGGCGCGGGCGATCATCGCCGCGCTGCCGCCGTTCGTGACCACGGTCGGCCTGTTCGTCAACGAGCAGCCTGCAACGATTCGCGCTATTGCCGGCGACTGCGGTCTCGATATCATCCAGCTGCACGGTGACGAGCGTCCGGTCGACTGCGACTTCACTCCGCTGCGAGCCATCAAGGCGCTGCGGGTCAAGGACGCCACCAGTCTGGCCGGCCACGACGCCTACCGAACCTCGGCCCTGCTCCTCGATACCTGGGTGCAGGACGCCTACGGCGGCACCGGGCACGCTTTCAACTGGTCGCTGGCGGCCGAAGTGGCCGGCCAGCGGCCGGTGATCCTCGCCGGCGGACTGACGCCGGACAATGTCGCCGCGGCGATCCGCCAGGTGCGACCCTACGGTGTCGATGTGTCGAGCGGAGTTGAATCACGTCCCGGACGGAAAGACCCCGCTCGCGTCGAGGGCTTTGTCCGCATGGCCAAGGAGTCACTTTAAAATGTACCAGCAACCAGACCAACGCGGCCATTTCGGCAAGTTCGGCGGCCGTTATGTCGCCGAGACGCTGATGCCGGCCCTGCTCGAACTGGAGCGGGCCTACCAGGAGGCGCGGCGCGATCCGGAGTTCGAGCGCGAGTTCAGCGACTACCTCAAGAACTATGTCGGTCGTCCCAGCCCCCTCTATTTTGCCCGGCGGCTGACGGCACACTGCGGTGGTGCGCGCATCTATCTGAAGCGTGAAGACCTCAACCATACCGGCGCCCACAAGGTCAACAATACCGTCGGTCAGGCGCTGCTGGCGCGGCGCATGGGCAAACGCAAGGTCATTGCCGAAACCGGTGCCGGCCAGCACGGGGTGGCGACCGCCACCGTCGCTGCCCTGTTCGGTATGTCCTGCGAAGTTTTCATGGGGACCGAGGATATCCGGCGCCAGGCTCTCAACGTCTTTCGCATGAAGCTGCTCGGGGCCAAAGTCCACGGTGTCACCAGCGGCACGGCGACCCTGAAAGACGCCATGAACGATGCCCTGCGTCACTGGGTAACCCATGTGCGCGACACTTTCTACGTGATCGGCACCGTCGCCGGTCCGCACCCGTACCCAATGATGGTGCGCGACTTTCAGTCGGTGATCGGCCGCGAGGCGAAGCAGCAGATCCGTGAGGAGACCGGTCGCCTGCCGGATGCGGCGGTCGCCTGTATCGGCGGCGGCTCCAACGCCATGGGCCTGTTCTATCCGTTCATCGACGACAGTCAGGTTCGCCTGGTTGGTGTCGAGGCTGCCGGCCTCGGTGTGGAAACAGGTCGGCACGCCGCCAGCATCTGCGCCGGCAGCGTCGGCGTGCTGCACGGCAACAAGACCTACCTGCTGCAGACCGACGACGGCCAGATCGCCCATGCTCATTCGATTTCCGCCGGTCTCGACTATCCCGGGGTCGGCCCGGAGCACGCCCTGCTCAAAGATCTCGGCCGCGCCGAATATGCCGCGGTGACCGACCAGCAGGCCCTCGACGCTTTCCGGTTGCTGACCGAACTAGAAGGGATCATGCCGGCGCTGGAGAGCGCCCACGCCATCGCCCATGCCATGCAGATGGCCGCCGCTATGCCGGCCGACCAGATCGTGCTGGTCTGCCTGTCCGGCCGCGGTGACAAGGATATCCATACCGTCGCCGAGGCGATGGGCTTCGAACTGTAGGGGCGTATGGCCATATCCCCTTTCGGGACGTGGTCTGCAGGCCGTCTCTGCCCTCACCAGACAAAGGAACCCGATGAAATTTACCGAACTCGATCTGCCGGCCGAAGTGATGCGTGGCGTCGAAAGCGTCGGCTTTACCGAACTGACCCCGGTGCAGCAGGAATCGATCCCGCTGGCCCTGGCCGGCAAGGATGTCGCCGCCCAGGCCCAGACCGGCACCGGCAAGACCGCCGCCTTTCTGATCTCCCTGTTTACCCGCCTGCTGCGTAACCCGGTGCCGACCAGCGAGCACCCGCGCACCCTGATCATGGCGCCGACCCGGGAGCTGGTGGTGCAGATCTGTGCCGATGCCGAAGGTCTCGGCGCCGGCTGCCCCTTCAAGGTCCAGGCGATTTTCGGTGGCATGGACTACGACAAGCAACGCCAGGCGCTGCGCGACGGCGTCGATGTGATTGTCGCCACTCCGGGACGGTTGATCGACTACTACAAGCAGAAGGTCTTCACCCTCGATAAGGTCGAAGTGGTGGTCATCGACGAGGCCGACCGGATGTTCGATCTCGGCTTCATCAAGGATCTGCGTTTCATTCTGCGCAAGCTGCCGGCGTTCGACCAGCGCCAGACCATGCTCTTCTCGGCGACCCTGTCGCAGCGCGTCATGGAACTCGCCTACGAGTTCATGGACCTCACGGAAAGGGTCCGTATCGCTCCCGAACAGGTGACGGCAGAAAGGGTCGAACAGATTCTTTACCATGTCGGCCGCCGTGAAAAGTTCGCTCTGCTGATGGGACTGCTGCGTCGTGGGACCGGCTTCGAGCGGGTGCTGGTCTTTGTTAACACCAAGAAAGAGGCCGAGTTTCTTGCCGACCGGCTCTCTGCCAACGACTATCGCAGCGCCGTCCTCTCCGGCGACATCCCGCAGCAAAAGCGGATCCGTCTGCTGGAGGATTTCCGCGCGGGAAAACTCCATTTTCTGGTGGCGACTGATGTCGCCTCGCGCGGCCTGCACATCGACGATGTCTCTCACGTGGTCAACTACGACCTGCCCCAGGATCCCGAGGATTATGTCCATCGTATCGGTCGCACCGCCCGGGCCGGCGCGCGCGGCAAGGCGATCTCCTTCGCCGATGAAGATCTGGTGTTTCACCTGCCTGATATCGAAGAGTACCTCGGTGCCCGCATCCCCAGCCTGTTCCCGGAAGACGACGATTTTGTGCACGACTACAAGCGGCCCTCACCCCGCAAGAAGCGGGCGCCAGTGCCGGAAAAACAGAAGCCTGCGGCTGATCGCCCCCGTCGGCGGCGCCGGCCGCGCACTGCCGGTCAATCTGCCCCGCCGAAGCGGGGGGGCTGAAAACGCCGTACCGCCTCTTTTCGGAGCTGCTGTGCGTGCTGTATCGGGCCGACTCGGGCCGCAAACCGATAAATCAGTTGAAAAGCGGCCGCTGAAGGCTTAAAATTCCTCCTCTTAACTTGACTCGATGGAACTGGATTGCAACGTTCATGTCACGAATCCGTGCAACCTTTGCAGCTCTCAAGCAGCGCGGCGAGAAGGGGCTGATCACCTTTCTGACCGCCGGTGACCCCGATCTGGCGACCAGCGAGCAGGTTGTTCACTGTCTGGTGGAGGCCGGCGTCGATCTGATTGAGCTCGGTATCCCTTTTTCCGATCCGATGGCCGATGGACCGACTATCCAGGCGGCTTCGGAGCGGGCGCTGGCTGCCGGAGCCACGCTCTGTGGAGTCCTGGAACTGGTCAGTCGGGTGCGGCAGCACAGTAATGTGCCGATCGTACTGATGGGCTACTACAATCCGGTCCTGCAGTACGGTCCGGATGCGTTCGCCGCCGCCGCCGCCCGAGCCGGTGTCGATGGCCTGCTGCTGGTCGATCTGCCGCCGGAGGAAGCGGCGGAGCTGCAGCCGGCCCTGCGCGTCCACGGCATCGATCTGATCACCCTGCTGGCACCGACCACCGACGCGCACCGTCGCGAACAGTTGGCGAAGTCGGCCGAAGGCTTTCTCTACTATGTCTCCATGACCGGTGTGACCGGCAGTCAACGGGTCGACGCTGACGCGATTGCCGCCTCAGTCGAGGAGTTGCGCCAGGTCAGTCCGGTGCCGGTCGCGGTCGGCTTCGGTGTGACCACTGCAGACGATGCCAGACAGATTGCCGGGTTTGCCGATGCGGTGGTGGTCGGCAGCGCCCTGGTCCGGTTGATCGCCGAACATGCCGGCTCGGACCGGCTCTACGATGAAGTCAAACTGTTTGCCACCGCTTTGAAAAAAGCGACATGTCATGGCGAAGAGACCGTGCACGGTTCTTCCTGCCGCTGATTGCGAGGTAAAAAATGGCCTGGTTCAAAAAGACCAAGGCGCCGATTGCGCCCGCCGAAGGAAAGACTATGCAGATCCCGGAAGGGCTCTGGACCAAGTGCAAGAATTGCCAGGAGATTATTTATACCCGGGAAATCGAGCGCAATCTCAATGTCTGCCCGAAATGCGATTACCACTTCCGGATCAGCGCTCGGGAGCGTCTCGATTTGATTCTCGATGCGGAGACGTTTGTCGAAACCGACGCCGGCATGGTCTCCGTCGATTTTCTCAAGTTCAAGGACTCCAAGAAGTACAGCGAACGGATCAAAGCGGCCCTGAAAAAGAGCGGTGACGGCGACGCCATCATTACCGGCACCGGCAAGATCGATGGCCTGCCGGTGGTGGTCGCGGTGTTCGATTTCGGTTTCATGGGCGGCAGCATGGGCTCGGTGGTCGGTGAGAAGGTCACCCGGGCTATTGAGGTCGGCCTGGAGCAGCGGGCGCCGGTACTGGTCTTCTCCTCGTCCGGTGGCGCGCGCATGCAGGAGAGCATCCTCTCGTTGATGCAGATGGCCAAGAGCAGCGCTGCCCTGGCCAAACTGAAAAAAGCCGGGATTCCGTTCATTTCCGTTCTGACCGACCCGACCACCGGCGGGGTGACCGCCAGCTTCGCCATGCTCGGCGACCTGAATATCGCTGAGCCGCGTGCCCTGATCGGCTTTGCCGGACCGCGGGTGATTGAGCAGACCATCCGCCAGCAGCTGCCGGAAGGCTTCCAGCGCTCTGAATATCTTCTCGAACACGGCATGGTCGACATGATCGTGCCGCGTCGCGAGATGAAGCAGCGCCTGGCGCAGATTCTGCGTATCTTCACCCGGCAGGGTTCGCCCGCCTGACCGTGGACTTCCGGCAGAGTCTCGAATATCTCTACGGTCTGAACACCTTCGGTATCAAGCTCGGCCTGCACAATATGCGGGCGCTGCAGGAGCGGCTGCCTGAGCTGCAGACCGATCCTCCCCTGATCCATGTCGCCGGTACCAACGGCAAGGGCTCGGTCAGTGTCCTGCTCGCCGAGATACTGCGCCAGAGCGGGCTGCGGGTCGGTCTCTATACATCGCCCCACCTGCACTGTCTCACTGAGCGCATTCGCGTCGATGGTCAGCCGATCGCGCCGCAGGAGGTCGCCGACCTGACCACGGAGCTGCGGAGCGTCAGCCAGGGCATCCCGCTGACCTTCTTCGAAATGACCACGGCCATGACCCTGCTCGCATTTCGGCGCCGGCAGGTCGATTGGGCCGTGCTCGAGACGGGGCTTGGCGGTCGGCTCGATGCGACCAATATCGTGCGGCCGCGGCTCAGTCTGATCACGCCGATCAGTTTTGACCATCAGCGCCATCTCGGCACCACCCTGGAGCAGATTGCCGCGGAAAAAGCCGGCATCATCAAGACGGGCGTCCCCGTGGTTATCGGCCGGCAACCGGCAGAAGCCCGTGCTGTGCTGTCCCGGGTGGCCGAAAAAATGGCTGCGCCGGTTACCCTGGCCGGTCGCGACTTCTCCTGGATCGGCAGCCAGCAGGATCTCCGGGTCACCGTCGACGATCAGACCTGGACCGGACTCGACCTGGCGCTGCCAGGTGAGCATCAATGTGATAACTTCGCTCAGGCGATTGCAGCTGCATGCCGGCTGAAAGAGCAGGGTGCGACAGTGACCACTGCCGCGATCCGTCGGGCCGGACGGACGGTGCGCTGGCCAGGCCGGCTGGAGTGGTGGGGCGGGCGGCAGGTGCTGCTCGACGCCGCCCACAATGGCGCGGGAGCGACCTGCCTGGCCGGCTACTTGCGTCAGCAGGGGCTCGATCGCGTGCCGCTGCTCTGTGCCTTGAGCGGTGAGCGCTCTGTCGATGATGTGTTCGGTCCCCTGCGGGAACGGATCGCCGAACTGTTTGTTGTGCCGATCCCTGAGATGCCGCACGTGCCGGTTGCCGGGATTGTACGCTGGGGAGAGGCGCAACGCCTGAGGTCACATGGTTTTGCGACTGTCGAGGCAGGTCTCGCGGCGGCGCTGGCCAACCGTTCTGACCGTCAGCCGCTGGTTGTCTGCGGCTCAATCTATTTACTGGCTATCGTCAGAGGTCTGCTTCAAAACAATTTCCCGACACCCGCAACAGGGCTGGTGCCTGTTGCACAGGCGATCTGAAACGATGACCGATTCACTCCGGGGCAATTTTTTGCCGGTTCTGGCCTGCTGTTGCCTGATGCTGGCGTGTGTGGCGACTCCTCTTGACGCCCTAGCCGCCAGCGACAGTCTGCCGGTTAATCTGCAGGCTGACACTCTCGACTCTGACCTCGAGGCCGGGTTGATTGATGCCCGCGGGGATGTCGAACTGCGTCGGGGGCCGACCAGGCTGCGGGCCGAGCGGCTTCTCTGGCAGAATACCACCCAGGATGTTCTGGCGCAGGACGCGGTTGAGCTCACGTCTGCCGAGGCCGATCTCTCCGGCGATCGTCTGCGCTACAACCTGGCGACGCAACAGGGTGAAATCACAGGGGGGCGGGTGTTTCTGCCTCAGGGGAACTTTCATCTGACCGGTGACG